>JBEBGE010000024.1:0-43904 GCA_040081595.1 Devosia sp. | reverse complement strand
GCCTCACTATCCATGCGGTCGACCCGCTCCGGGGTTCGGAGCCTCGCCATGCCGCTTCTGGGCAAGCGGCTATGACTATCCCAATATCAATTCAACGCACCCTTGATCCGAACCGTAACGTACGGTACGGTCGAGCCGGAACCGAAAACGAGATCATGACCGTCGCCATCCGACCCGCATCCGATACCTTCACGCCCCGCCAGCAGGCGGTGCTGACGGCGGCGCTCGACCTGTTGGTCGAGGCCGGGGACGGGCTCACCATGACGGCCGTCGCGCGGCGCGCGAGTTGCTCCAAGGAAACGCTCTACAAATGGTTCGGCGATCGCGCCGGCCTGCTTACCGCGACGGTGCAGTGGCAGGCGGCGCGGGTGCGGGTGCCGCTTGTCGATCGCAAGAGCCTTGATGCGGATTCTCTGCGCACCAGCATCTATCAGTTCGGCCGCGACCTGCTCACCACGCTTGCCGGGCGCAATTCGGTTGCGCTCAACCGGCTCGCCATTGCCCACGCCACCGAGGACAATGGGCTCGGAACCATCGTCCTCGACAATGGGCGCCTCGCCATGGGCAAGCGGCTGAAGCCGGTGCTCGAGGCCGGCCGCGACGCGCGGCTGCTGCGCTTCGACAATTCTGAAACCGCGTTCCGGACCTTTTTCGGCCTGGTGGTGCGGGACGTCCAGATCCGTCTCCTGCTTGGAGACAAGACGACGCCGTCGACGCGGGACATCGAAACCGATGCCGAGCGGGCGACCGAACAATTCCTCATGCTCTACGGAACCAGGGAAGCGCCGAAAGGGCGATGACTTTCAATCACGGCCAACGGCCAGCATAAAAGGGAGACCAACATGCGCGTCTATTACGATCGGGATGCCGATCTCAACATCATCAAGTCCAAGAAGGTGGCGATCGTCGGCTATGGCTCGCAGGGCCACGCGCACACGCTGAACTTGCGTGACAGCGGCCTGAAGGATGTCGTGTCGGCCCTGCGTCCGGGTGGCTCGTCGGCCAAGAAGGCCGAAGGCGAAGGGCTCAAGGTGATGTCGATCGCCGAAGCGGCCAAATGGGCCGACGTGATCATGATGCTGGTGCCCGACGAGCTGCAGGCCGACATCTACAAGCAGGACATCGCGCCCAATATCCGGGACGGCGCGGCCATTGCCTTCGCACACGGCCTCAACATCCACTTCAACCTCATCGAAGTGAAGCCGACCGTCGACGTCATCATGATCGCGCCCAAGGGCCCCGGCCACACCGTGCGCGGCGAGTTCCAGAAGGGCGGCGGCGTGCCGTGCCTGATCGCCGTGCACCAGGATGCCTCGGGCAATGCCCATGACATCGCGCTCGCTTATGCCTCGGCCATCGGCGGCGGCCGCTCGGGCGTCATCGAGACGACGTTCCGCGAGGAATGCGAGACCGATCTTTTCGGCGAGCAGGTCGTTCTCTGCGGCGGTCTGGTCGAGCTCATCCGCGGCGGCTTCGAGACGCTGGTCGAAGCCGGCTATGCGCCCGAGATGGCCTATTTCGAATGCCTGCACGAAGTGAAGCTGATCGTCGACCTGATCTACCAGGGCGGCATCGCAAACATGAACTACTCGATTTCCAACACCGCCGAGTGGGGCGAGTATGTCTCGGGTCCGCGCATCATCACCAAGGACACCAAGGCCGAGATGAAGCGCGTGCTTGCCGATATCCAGTCGGGCAAGTTCACCTCCGAGTGGATGCAGGAATACCGGGCCGGTTCGTCGCGCTTCAAGGCGACCCGCCGCCTTGCCGATGAGCACCAGATCGAGGAAGTTGGTGAAAAGCTTCGCGGCATGATGCCGTGGATCAAAGCCGGCGCCCTGGTCGATAAATCCAAGAACTGACGTCATGGGGCAAATGTGACGGAGAAGCCGCCACCGGACTGGGTCATCCCCAAACGCACGATTGCTGTCGCTACGATGCAGCGCAGCGGCAGCAATCTGCTGGGCGAACTGATTTCTCAAAGCGACCGGCTGGGGCATCCGGGCGAGTATTTCAGTTCGCACGTGCTCAAAGTGATCGCGCCCGGCCGGGGCAAGACGATCATCGACAGATGCCTCATCGCCCGCGAGCGCGGGGAGTCCACCAATGGCGTTGTCGGGATCAAGTTCTTTCCCGAACAGTTCCCGACACCGCGGACAGGCATCAGGTTCAGCGAGTGGTTCGGCACGCCGACATGGATCAGGCTGCGGCGGAGGGACGTGCTTGGACAGTCGATCTCCTTCGTCATGGCTCGCCAGCAGCAGGCGTTCATTTCGGCAGCAACGCCGAAATTCGATCCGGTCTATTCGGCCGAGGACATCTCACGCACGATCAGTGAGCTCTGCGTTCGCGATGGCCGATGGTCGGCCTATTTCGCGCGCATCGGGATCGAGCCGCTCGAGATTGTCTATGAGGATCTTGAGGAGGACCCGGAACGCGCCATCAAAGCGATCGCCGCGGCAGCCGAGATCGATCTAGGAGATTTCCGTCTTGCGCCGCCGAGGCGCTTCCAGAAACAGCGTACGGCGCTCAACCAGGAATGGCGGGAGCGCTTTCTCAAGGAGATGGGGGATCCGGACCTGTTTTCCGCGCCCGGCAGGCCGGTCAGGGGCTGGTTGGGCAGCATATTGTATCGAACGCAGCCACAGCCACGGCCACGGAAATGAAGAGGGACTGTAGCCTCAGACAAGAAGGGCCCCGGTTGTCGCGGAGCCCTTCACGTTTCAGAATTTGCGCCCGGGGTTCTATTCATGGGCGCGAATGGTCGGGCTGCGATGGGGGCCGCGATCGGCGATCATGCGATGCACGTCCGAACGGGTCAGGCCAATATCGCGCAGCAGGTGGTCGTCGAGCTGAAGTAGGTCGGAATAGATCCGACGCTTGCTCGACCCTGGAACAGGGAAGTCAGAAGGCTCATATCTTTCGTCCTTTGGTTGGGTAGGGCAGGGCCCCTTGCAGCTACGGCCGCTTCGAGCGAAGTTCGCGCGCCTGGCGGATGTCTTCACGGTCCATCATGGGATCGGCAAAGATGTCACGGCGCTGCTCGCCGGCACGTGAACGGCGATCGAAAATCAGGCTGGCGATCATGGCCTCGGAGAGGTTCATCATTTTCGGAATCCTTCAGGTTGGGCGGGCGGGCCGCCGTTGTTGACGGGGCTTCTAGTTGCGCCGAGGTGAACCCCAACTGAACATGCCGTTGGGCGAAAGGAGCGCTGAAAGCGGATTTGCCTGCGAGCGATATCGGGGTCGCGAGGGCCGAGACGACAGTTGAGTTGCGCCGGTCAGGTGGACCCTGCGGATCGATCGCCGTCGCGCCGAAGGCTCAGCCGGACGGGCACGTGGTCCGTCAGGTGATAGAGCATCGCTCGCAGGGCCAGCAGCATTCCTGCGATCTCCGCCGATTCCTCGATACAGACCAGGGTGACGTAGAGCGGGCTCTCCGGGCCTGGCTCAAAGATTGCGGACTCAATCATTTCAAAGCCCACGGCGCCCGCCACATAGACGCTGCCCGCGACCATCAGGCGCAAGGCTGTCGTCCGCGGGATCCGCCGAAGAAAGGGAATTGAGACCAGCGCGACAACAATTGCGATGGCAATTCCAATCACCACCCAGCCATACCGGAGCAGGCGTAGGGACTGGGCAGAAAGTGCAGGAGGTTGCTAAAGTGCTCGTGAATGGCGGTCGTCTCGTCGATCGACATGTAGAGCAAAAGCATCGCGATGCCCCGCCATGTGAGGGCCACGAGCCGATCTTTGCCGGGAGCTGCCTTGGCAGCGACCCACATCAGGATCGCAACAAACGCAATAACAGCCGAAGAGTACCACGAGGCGAGTGTCAGTTCCGCGTCGAGGTTGAGAAGCGGAAGTTTGAAGTCCCAGGTGTCCACCCCGGAGTAGAATGCATAGAGCTCGCGGACATAGCCGAGCAACAAGATGACCGCAGCTGCGATACAAAACGCTCCCATGACTTGCCGTGGGTCAAAAGCAGCTTCTACCGAATGCTCGCCACTCTCCCGCATTGCTTCACCGATTGTTACAATTGTGTGACAATTGCCGATGGCGCTCGATTATCCAAACGATTGTTTCGCCGATGGTTTCCAGCACCGGGAGCCCGTCCCAACCCGCGGGCCCTCTGCAGCAAGGTGACAAGGCGCGGTCTCATCGCTAACACAAATGCTGAGGGAGACGCCCGTATGAGCGCAGAGAACGACTTGAAGATCATCGCCGAACAGGAAGCGGCGCTGCAATTCGACCGCTTCGATGAGGATGTGGCGTTTGCCATCGGCGCCCATGTTCGCGAGGCCGGGAAGGCGCGCGGTAAGGGAATTGCGGTCGGGGTCTATCTCTGGGACCGGACGATGTTCTATGGCGCGACAGCGGGGGCCTCGGAGGGCAACCGTGGCTGGGTCGAGCGCAAGGCGAAGCTTGTACGGCTGCAGATGAAAAGCAGCTACCGCATCGTGCTTGAGCGCGGCGACAAACCCCGGCTCCTTGAGCCCAACTGGGCCATCGAGACCACGGAGTACGCGATTGCTGGCGGGGCGTTTCCGATTATCCTCAAGGGCATCGGGGCCGTCGGGGCGGTTTCGACTTCGGGCCTGTCCGAGCGGGACGATCATGAATTGAGCCGCGCGGCGATCGGCGCATCGCTCGGGCTCAAGCCGTCGGACTACGCCCTGCCGCCTGTATGAGGGCGCTTTCATCGCTGCCGCCCCGTGCTAGAAGCGAGGAAAATGTGAGGACCGGCCGTGGCATTGGATGACGATATCAAGCTCGTGCGGGAGCAGGAGCGGGTGCTGGTCTTCCCCGAGTTCGACGAGGCCATTGCGTTCAAGCTCGGCCTCGCGATCCGGGAACGCGCCATTGCCGACGGGCTCGGGATCGTCGCCGACGTCCGGACCTGGGACCGGCCGCTCTTCTACATGGCACTGCCCGGCACGACCGGGGACAATCCCAACTGGATTCGCCGCAAGGCCAATCTCGTGCAACGGGTGATGAAATCGACCTATCGGGTCGTGCTCGAAAAGGACTGGGACACGGATTTCTTTCCGCCGCGCCGCGGGCTCGACAACATGGATTTCGTGCTGGCCGGCGGTAGCTTTCCGATCCGGGTCAAGGGAGCGGGGATGATCGGAGCGATTTCGGTTTCAGGTTTGCACGAGCGCGACGATCACCGCCTCGTGGTCGATGCGCTTTGCGATCATCTGGGGGCTGACAAGTCGGCGCTCAGACTGTCCCCACTGGCAGTAGCGAGGTAGGGTCGGCGATGCTTGACGGGCGCATCAGACCGTTGCACCGGAGGGGCGAAACGGAGGCCCTGGCCCAGTGAAGCTCGACTATGTTCTGCTCGACGTGTTTACGACCGAACCGCTCAGCGGCAATCCGCTGGCTGTGGTGATGAAAGCTGATGGGCTGTCCGACGGCCGCATGCAGCGCATCGCCAGCGAGTTCAACCTCTCCGAGACGGTGTTTATCTCACGGCCGAAATCGGAACGTCACACCGCCTCCTTGAGAATCTTCACGCCCGGGGTTGAACTGCCTTTTGCCGGTCATCCCACAGTCGGCGCCGCAGTTGCGCTGGGGCTCGAACTGCGCTCGAGTGCGATCCGCGTCGAGGAACAGGTGGGCCTGATCACTTGCGTCATCGAACGCATAGACAAGCGCACGGGGCATGCGCGTTTCGGACTGCCGCATCTGCCGACAGAGGCGGGCGCCTCTCCCGACAAGTTCAAGCTTGCCCTGGCGCTTGGCCTTGAGCCCGATGACATCGGGTGCGAATTGCACAAGCCGGGGGTCTACTCGGCGGGCGTGATCTTCTACACGGTCCCTGTGCGCAACCCGGCCGCGCTGCGACGCGTTACGCCGGAGCGCCGCGGCTGGAACGACGTATTCCCGCTCGGCCACAACTCCGTCTATGTCTATACGCTTACCCCGGACGAGCAGGGCAATGACCTTGCCGCCCGGATGTTCGCGCCGGGCATGGGGCTCGGCGAGGACCCCGCGACCGGAGCTGCGGCCGCAGCGCTTATCGGCGAGTTGGCACGCCACGCAGGCGATGGGCAGAGCGAATATGTGTTGCGCCAGGGTGTCGAGATGGGACGGGCCAGCCGCATCTCCATCCAGCTTCGAAAGGACGGCGACAAGCTCACTCATGGCGGCATCGGCGGGCACGCTGTCGTCGTCGGACGGGGAACTCTCGATCTCGACGACTAGCGTGCTGACGCGATAGGCTGGGTGGCTGCGGATACGGGGGGCTTTTGCGTGGACATTTTCATCAACCTTCTCTTCTGGGTGCACATGGTGGCGCTTGCGGTCGGCGGATCGGCGTCCTTTGGGTTGTTCGCGATGCGGCCCTTTGTGGCTAAGTCGTCTCCCGAAACCCGGGAGAAATTGTTCAGCATCGAGGGGGCGCTGAGCCGAAACGGCATGATCGCGCTTGGTCTGCTTTTTGTAAGCGGCCCACTACTGATCTGGGCCCGATTTGGCGGGTTCGGAGCGCTGTCGGTCTGGTTCTGGGTCAAGATGGGGCTGATTGCCGTGCAAATCGTCGCCATTGCGATGGCCGGTCGCGCGGGACGTCGCCTGAAAGGCGGAGACCTTTCGGCCGCGCCGGCACTCACGATGGCTTCTAACGTCTCAATATTGGCGTTCCTTCTGGTGATCCTCAGCGCCGTCTTTGCGTTCGAGTAGGACGTTTCTCGCCCCCTAGCTTGCAAATCGGCCTCGATTCGCGCATCATCCCGGAAGAACAGGACGCAGCCATGAAGCGCACTCGCGCTATTGCCATTGCCGCCGCCGAACAGCGTGCTCGTGAGAGTCGGCTGGTGATGGCCGCCGGTCTGCTGCTACTTCCTGCCCTCCTTCTCCTTCTTATCGGCCCCTGAGTACCGGCGGCTCGCGCAAGCGGGCGGGTGGTCAGGGGACAGAGCATCAAGCCGAACAAGAAATTTGTCCGGCCGCGTGGGTTTTGACCCCGGCCGCAGCGACAGGAAGACAAGATGACCACGACCAAATCCAACAAAGACCGCGTCTATATCTTCGACACGACCCTGCGCGACGGCGAACAGAGCCCAGGCGCGACGATGACTCTGGAAGAAAAGCTGCAGGTGGCCGAAGCACTCGACGACATGGGCGTCGACATTATCGAAGCCGGCTTTCCGATCGCCTCAAACGGCGATTTCGAGGCGGTGAGCGAAGTCGCCAAGCGCAGCAAGAATGCGATCATTGCCGGCCTCGCTCGGGCCATCCCTGCCGACATTGCCCGAGCGGGCGAAGCGGTGCGTCATGCCAGGCAGGGCCGCATCCATACCTTCGTTTCGACCTCGCCGATTCATCTGGCGCACCAGATGAAAAAGACCGAGGAGCAGGTGCTCGAAATCATCACCGCAACGGTGACGCAGGCGCGCAATCTCATCGACAATGTCGAATGGAGCGCGATGGACGCGACGCGCACCCCGATCGATTTCCTCTCCCGTTGCTGCGAACTGGCGATCCGAGCCGGCGCGACGACGATCAACATCCCCGACACGGTCGGCTACGCCGTGCCAGAGGAGTATTTCGCGCTGTTCCAGACGCTGATCGCGAAAGTACCGGGTGGCAACAAGGTGATCTGGTCTACCCATTGCCACAATGACCTGGGGCTGGCGGTTGCCAACTCGCTGGCCGGCGTTAGGGCCGGCGCGCGGCAGGTGGAGTGCACGATCAACGGGTTGGGCGAGCGCGCTGGCAATGCGGCGCTCGAAGAGGTGGTGATGGCGCTCCGCACCCGCGCCGATGCCATGCCCTATCAGACCGGTATCGAGACGACCCACTTGAGCCGGGCGAGCAAGATTGTTTCGGCCGCAGCCAATTTTCCGGTGCAATACAACAAGGCGATCGTCGGCAAGAACGCGTTCGCCCATGAGAGCGGTATCCACCAGGACGGCATGCTCAAGAATGCCGAGACCTACGAGATCATGACGCCGGCTTCGGTCGGCATCAAAGAGACGACGCTGGTGATGGGCAAGCACTCGGGCCGTGCTGCGTTCAAGGATAAGCTTCGCGAACTGGGCTATGAGCTGGGCGACAACGCCTTCCAGGAAGCCTTTGTGCGCTTCAAGGACCTGGCCGATCGGAAGAAGCACATCTACGACGCCGACATCGTGGCGCTGGTGGACGATGAGGCTGGATCAGTCGATGACCGCATCAAACTCGTCGACATGGAAGTGATCTCCAAGACCGGCGGCGTTCATCGCTGCGAGCTGACGCTGTCGGTGGACGGCAAAGAGGTCAAGGTGACCCATGACGGCACCGGGTCGGTCGATGCCATCTTCACAGCGGTCAAGGAGGCGGTCGGGCAATGGCCGCACTTGGTTCTCTATGCGGTGGATGGTGTGACCGGGGGTACCGATGCCCAGGCCAGTGCGCATGTGCGGCTTGAACTCAACGGCCGCATCGCCTCGGGCAACGCGGCCGAGCCGGACACGCTTGTCGCGTCTGCGCGCGCCTATCTCAATGCCATCAACCGGCTGATGATCGAGCGCGGCGCTTCGGCCCAGGGCGCGATGGAAAGTGCCGTCCTTTAGGAACAAATCTCAGGAAACAGGGCAATTCCTCCCGGCCGCCGACGCGGCCGGGCAGGGTTGCCGGACAGCGGCCGCGAAAGTGCCGGCGAAGGGTGGACAGGGGCGGAGGCCTCTGATAGTCAGCCGCCTCGGATCGGGTGCGTAGCTCAGATGGTAGAGCAGCTGACTCTTAATCAGCGGGTCCACGGTTCGAGTCCGTGCGCACCCACCACTTTCCGGCCATTCTGATGCCCCGGGCGTCCCTCACCTCCGATCAGGTCGCTGAGGTCCGCCAGATCCACCAAACGATGGTCGAGCGCCTCGGGCAGGCCGGCCCGCGCAGGCGCTTCGCCTACAGGTTGCAGGCCGTGATCCTGTTGCCGTTGATCTGGCTGCTTGGGGCGTTGCCAGTCGACATCGCATCCGGGTTCGGCGGGTGGCTCGGCCGCACGATCCTCGCGCCTTTGCTCAATTTTCCCAAGCACAAGCGCACGGTGCGCGTACCGTTTCCCCACCTCGACGATGCAGGCATCAAGAGCCTTCTGGCGGAGATGAGCGAAAATATCGGACGGGTTCTGGCGGAGGTTCCGCATCTGAGGGATTTTGCCGGGCCGGGCAATCTACGCATCCGCCTGACGGGCATCCAGAATGTTGAGGCGGCCCGGGCGATGGGGGCAGGGGTGCTGTTCGTCACTGGACATTTCGGCAACTGGGAGATGTCGGAGGTCGCGATCCGCAACGCGGGACTCGACGGCGTCGTTGTCGTCGACCATCCCAAGAATCCGCATTTCACGGCGCGATTGGCTTTGATGAGGTTGGGAGCCGGCCTCAGCGAACAGGTAGGGACCCGCCTTGGTGTTTACCGGACGCTGCGAAGACGCCTGAAGGCGGGGTCGATTGCCCTGATGTTGGTTGATCAACGGGTAAGCAATGGCATCAAGGTGCCATTCTTCGGGCTCGAGACGATCACCAATGTGATCCCGGCGCGGATTGCCAGGACGCTCGGCACGCCGGTGGTGCCGATGTCCGTTCGGCGGCTCGAGGGCGCGCATTTCGAAGTCCGTTTCGAGTCGCCGTTGTTGTTCACCTCCAGCGGCGATGAGCCCGCGGATGAGCGGACCTTCATGAGGCGGATCAACGCCTACTTTGAGAGCGAACTCCTGCGGATGCCCGCTCATTGGCTCTGGGGTCATCCGCGCTGGGACGACGTGTTTCTTGGCATCGCGCCCAAGCGAGCACCGAAGTCTTCCGACAGCGGTTAACGTGCGTTAACCCGAATCCTGCAGGGTGGGCGGATGGTCACTGTCCCCTCAATCGTCCAGCTGGCTCTAGCTGCCAAGCCTCCTTTGCCTGAAGTCGCCTTGTTCCGGGCGGGGCAGGTGCTCAACGCTCTCGTGCTTGGGCAGACCCCCGAGGGCCTGACGCAGATTCGGGTCGGCGCGCTGATGCTGACTGCGCAACTGCCCGAAGTTCCTTTGCCGGGCACGGTGCTCCAGTTGGCCGTGCGGGCGGCAGGGTCGCCACCGCAATTGACGATCATCGCCCAGAAGCCGCCCGCGGCGAGTCAGGCGCTGCCTCCGGCACTCAGGCAATTGCTATTGCCCGAGACTAGGCCTGTCAGTACGCCGCCACTGCCACTGCCACCGTCACCGATCGCGCAACAAATACAGAGTTCTGTGGCACAGAGTTCAGGCACAGAATCCACTTTGGCGGCGCCCGCTCCGAGCGTTCCTGCGCAGGTCGCAGGCGAGCCTGTCGCGAGAGTCGCGGCTGCGCCCGAACCGCTGCTGGCGACGCGGCCGCTAGCCGGCACGCCGGGACAGGCCACGCCGCAAACGCCTCAAGCGGCAACACCGTCACTAACCCTGACCCAACAGTCTCCGTCCCTTGCGGCATCACTTCCTCCGTCGGGGACGGCGATTGTCGTTGAGGGACCGCCACCGGCTGCCCCTGAAACGGCCCAGCTACCCTCGCCGCCTGCAAGAGTAGAGCGCCTGCCGCTGGCCCCGATCGAACCGGCTCAAGTCGCGCGGACTGCCTCGATACCGGCCACCCAGGAGCAGCCTAGTGGTCCGCTGACCTTGGCGGGCAGAGCGGATCCTCGAGCTCCGATTTTGCCCCTCCAAACCAGCTATCTTGGAAACGCGGCTCCGGCCCCCACCGCAACGGATTCCCTATTGCCCGCGCTGCCAACCGGCGGAGCCGGTCTTGCGACCGCATCGCCCAATGAGGCGAGTGTCCCGCGCACCCAAAACGCGTTGTCCGTGTCCCCAAATCCACAATTGGCGGCTCCAGCCTCACCAACGTCAGCGGCATCTCAGCCGCCGATGGCTCAGTCTGCACAGGTTTCTGTCACGGCCCAGCCGTCCTTGACCGCGACGATGGCACAATCGCCTGCGGACCCTGCGGAAGCACTGGCGCAAATGATCCCCATGGCGCTGTCGCGGCAGGGTTCGATCGGCACCCTGCTTCTGTCACTTGCAGCCATCGCCGTGCGTGGCACGATCCTGCCCGAGCCGGTGGCGAGGGGGGCCGCGCAGGTTCTGGCTGGGCGAGTCATGGCCGAAGGCGGGCGACTCACCGGCCCCGCACTTAAGGCGGCAGTTGAGCAGTCCGGGGTTCTGCTCGAGGCGGGGCTCGCCAAATCGGCGCCGCTGGGTCCCGACACCAAGTCGGCGCTTCTTGAATTGAAGTCAGCGCTCTCGACCTGGCTGGGCGGCGATCCGGGCGCCGTCGCACCCGCCAGAAAGGCGCCGCCTCCGGTCAAGGGGACGGTTCCACGGGTGCAACTGCCAGAAACGCCAGTTCTTCCCGATGCCCCCCGCGATCTGGGCCGTGCGCTCCATGGCCATACGGAAGCTGCATTGTCGAGGCTGAAGCTGCTGCAACTGGCATCGCTGCCGGATTCCGGCGGCGTGATGCGCCCCGCTGGTCCGGAACTTCGGCTCGAATTGCCGCTGATGATTGGGCCGGAGCTCGCCATGCTGCAATTGCAGATCAGTCGCGACGGCCGGCGACGGGATCGGGCGCAGCAGCGCGGCTGGACCATGCGGTTCGCACTGGACTCGGCCGCGACAGGCGAGGTGGGGGCCGAGATTGCGCTCCTTGGCCGGGCGATCTCTATCGTTCTTTGGGCGACTGACCCTGATACGGCCAAGGCCCTGGAAGCGGACCTGCCGCAACTCTCCGAACGAGTCTCCTCGATCGGCCTCGACCCGGGAGCGATCCGTCTTCGCCGCGGTGCGCCCGAAACCGCGGCACCGGCTTCAGGCCACTTGCTGGAGCGCATGTCGTGAGCGAGGAGAACAGGCCCGCCCTAGCCGTCGCCCTCGACTATGAGGTGGGGAGCCGGGAGGCGCCGCGCGTCGTTGCCAGGGGCAGGGGCTATGTCGCCGAACAGATCATGGCGCTGGCCGAGGCACACGATATCAAGATCGAAGCCAATCCAATGCTGGCAGAGGCCCTGAGTGGGGTGGAACTGGACGAAACCATTCCCGTTGAACTCTATCAGGCAGTCGCCGAGGTCATCGGTTTCGTGCTGAGAGCGCGACAAAGCTAGGTTCAAAAGGCCAGGAGATTGGCGAATTCACGCCATTTTGTGGGTGAAACCGCCTCGGCAAGTGCCTACATAGCCCTCAGCGCCTCTGCGGCAAAAAAGTCGGGACATTTTGTTGGATCTCTTTTCCGCCGCCTCACTCGGCGCCTTCGTTCAAGTCATAATGATCGATCTCGTTCTCGCCGGAGACAACGCGATCGTCATCGGGATGGCGGCTGCGGGTCTCGATTCCCAACTGAGGCGGAAAGCGATCCTGATCGGGATAGGCGCCGCTACCATACTTCGCATCTTCTTCGCACTGATCACGACGCAGTTGCTGGCTTTCACCGGCCTGCTGCTCGCAGGCGGGTTCCTGCTGCTGTGGGTCTGCTGGAAGATGTGGAAGGAGCTGCGCCACAGCTACGAAGACGAAGCGGACGCCACCGAGGCTCTGGCCGATGCCGATTTCAATGCGGACGGCAGTATTGCCAAGCGGGCGCCGCGCAAGACCTTGCGCGATGCCGTCATGCAGATCGTCATCGCCGATGTCTCGATGTCGCTCGACAACGTGCTCGCAGTCGCTGGCGCAGCACAGCATCATACTCAGGCACTGATTTTCGGGCTGGGTCTGTCCGTGTTGCTGATGGGGGCGGCGTCGGCAGCCATTGCCGGCTTGTTGCACCGCTTCCGCTGGATCGCCTGGATCGGTCTGCTGGTGATCCTCTACGTCGCATTGCGCATGGTTTACGAGGGGGCCGATCAGGTGCTCGGCCATACGCTGCCATCGATACCGTTGCTCAAGGGCGGGCCGGTTGCGGCAACTCATTGAACGGTCTTAACCACCGCGCCGAATAGCCCGCATTTACCTTGTTTCTGAAGGGATTTTCGCGTCGTGCCGGCGTATTTTGCCGGCACGAAGAGCGCGGAGAAACCAGGTGTCCATCACCGCCGATAGCCTGACCCGGGACATGACCCGGCCGGCACCAGCGAGCGTTGCCCCGCGCGGGTCCAAAGCGGTGCGCGCGCAACCCGTTTCGCCCCAGGTTTGGGACCAGACCATCGCGCGCCTCGACGGTGCCTGCCAGGAACAGCTCTATACGTTCGCAAAGACTCGCTGGCCTGGTGTGGCCCATGAGCCGGTGCTGTTCTGGGTGGGCAGCGAACTGGTTGGTGGCTGCTTGACGATGATCCAGCGGCTTCCGCTCGGGCTCGGCGCCATCGCCATCGTCAAATGGGGCCCCATGCTGGCGCGCACCGACCAGGCCGACTCGATCGAGGTCTATGACGGGATGGTGGGGGCACTGGTCGAGGAATATGCGCGGCGACGCGGCATGATGCTCTCGATCTTGCCGCGCGCGTCACTGGTCCATTCGAACGCCGAATACCATCACCTCACGACGCGTGGATTCAGGAAGGGCACCGTTCTCGCATTCCCCGACCGCTACATCGTCAATCTGCGGTTGAGCGATGATGACCAGCGCAAGAGCCTCAACCAGAAATGGCGCTATCACCTCAACAAATCGGAGAAGGCGGGACTGACCTTCGAGCATGCCGGAGCCGAGCGGCGGCCGGAATTCGACAGGCTCTATCAGGTCATGACCGACCGCAAGAAATTCGCCGACCACTCGGCCTACGAGACCGTGCCGGCGTTGTTCGACATGGAGCCCGCGGTTCGTCCCGAACTGTTCTTCGTGCGCCATCAGGGCGAGGTCGTCGCGGGTGCCATCATCTTCAAGGCGGGCGACCGTGCGGTCTATCTTTATGGCGCGACCAATGAAAAGGCGCTGCCGTTGCGCGCCGGCTACTTTATGCACTGGCACATCATCCGCTGGCTGCGCGACAACACGAAAGCCAATTGGTACGACCTGGGCGGAACCGACGGGTTCCAGGGTCTGCACCAGTTCAAGAAGGGCATGGTCGGCGATCGCGGCGTGATCTCGCCGGTGCCGCCCGTCGCCAACTACGCCGCCAGGCCCTTGCCCTATTTGCTTGGAAGCGCTGCGTTCAATGCGCGCGACCTGGTGCACAGGTTGGAGCGCTGGCTCGACAGCAAGCGCAGCGACCGCGCCCATCCGGATCAAAGAAAGCCGGACAGCGGGGACGATGCGTAATGGATCTCAAGCGCAAGCTGCTCTCGCAATCGACGGTGATCTTTGCCGCGCGCATTTTCGGCGCAGGCATGATCTTCCTCGCCCAGGCGGGTATTGCCCGGCTCTGGGGCGCAAATGCTCTAGGCGAATACCTGCTTATCCTCGCTGCGGTGAACCTTATCGCCGTGGCCATGCCGCTGGGATTTGAGACGATTGGCAGCTATTTCGCGGCCGAGTATCGTGCCAAGGGTGAAGGGCAGATGCTTCGGGGCTTCATCACGCGCGCCTATTCGCATGTGGTGCTGTCGACCGTTGCACTGGCGGTGATTGGTTACCCACTGGTGGGCCTGTTGGGCGTGCCGGGAAAGGTCCTGCAGGAGCACTGGACGCCGGCTGTCATCATGGCCTTTGCCTCGGCGATGGTGCTGGTCAACGGCGCGCTGCTAGTTGGGCTCAAGCGGCCCTTTGCGGGGTTCTTTCCCGACACCATCTTCCGGCCGCTGGTCGTCCTTGCTGCCTTGGGCGTCGGCTATTTCGCCATCAGTGCCGAAGCCGCACTCTCGCAGCTCATCTGGATTCTGGCGCTCGGCTATCTGGCCATTTCGCTGGTTCATTTCGCGCTCGTCATCGGCGCCATACGGCCTATCGCTTCGATTGAGCGGGCGCGGCCAAAGGAGGCGAGCCGCTGGTGGCGTTTCGCCATGCCGTGGGTGGTCATCGCGCTTGCGACGGACTATTTCTTCGACTTGGATCTGCTCCTTTTGTCCGGACACCTGAGTCACCAGGATCTTGCGATCTTCGGCGTCTGCACACGGGTCTTCTCACTGGTCTCGTTCGGCGTCGCGTCTGTATACGCAGTGACATTGCCCGATATGTTCGAGAGCGAGGCGCTCAAAGATCGTGCCGGGTTTCACCGCAAGGTGGGCGATGCCAATCTCGTCGCCTCGGTGCTCGCGGTGGTGCTGTTCGTCTTGATGCTGATCGTGGCGCCCTTCGCGTTCATGCTGTTCGGACCGGCTTTCCAGGCCGGGGTCGCACCACTAGCGGTACTCTGTCTTGCACTCGTGGTTCGATCGGTGTTCGGGCCGGCTTCGCTGATGCTTTCGATCCATGACCGCCCGCTGGCGAGCTTGCCTGCCATCGGGCTCGGGCTCGGAATGTTGATCGTCGGCAATCTCCTCTTGGTGCCGCCGCTCGGGCTGATGGGCGCGGCAAGTGCCGCGCTGCTCTCGATCACGGTATGGTCGGCTGCGCAGTGGTACACCGCGCTCAAGATCGCAGGCGTCGATGTCTCGATCCGCGCACGGCTCAGGCGCCCGGAGCCGATGGTCGAGCGGCCGGCGGAATAGTCCAGGTCTTGCGCCGGGGTGGCACAGCTACTTCCTGCTGAGCCAGCGTTCGATCAGGTAGTCGAGCGAAAAAGCCCCCGGCCCCCGCGTCAGCAGCATCACCAGTATCGATCCCCAGAGAAGACTCTCGTTCCACGAGGCTGGATAGACCAGGGTCACGATGATGAGGGTCATGCCGATCAGGGGCAGGGTCGCAAGGCGGGTCGCCAGCCCCGCGAAAAGAAAGAGCGGCACGACCAGCTCAACCGTCATCGCCAGTCTCGCCGCGATCTCGGGCGAGATCACCGGCAGCTGGTACTGCTCGGCGAACAGCTTCACGGCGAATTCAAAGGAGCGCAGTTTCAACAGCCCGGCGTTGAAGAATACCAGGCCGATGGAAATGCGCATGGCAAGCTGGATCAGCGACAGCGGAACGCGCTGAAGGAGATCTCGCGCCTGCACGAACAGGCGGCGCCATACAGGCTGTTCGATCGTGATGGCTGTCATTGTGTCATGCATTTGGAGCCTCCTTGGGCAATGGACGAAGCGCGATGACCAGGCCATCGGCGAAGAGCGCGGCGAGAGCCGCCGGAATGTCGAATGCAACGTCACTGCGCAGGCCGGTTTCGGCTGCGACCCCGAGGGCCAGGCCTTGCTGCAGCGATGAGCGGAACGCGAATGAGCCGGTATCAAGACGCGTGAAGCTGAACGTCCCGCGCGCACCGCGCAGTTCGAGCCAGACCCGCTCGGGCTCGAATTCGAGACGATCGGGCGGGTTCTTCGAAAGGCGCAGTCCGAGCAGGGTATCGACCGGCCAATCTGCGGCGAGGTAGAAGGCGCCGGGCTGTACAGCCAGAACCGTATCCCCGAGCTTGCCCGGGTCAATCGAGGCGAGGCTGGCTATGGCCAGGGTCTCACCGGCGACAGAGACGGCAGCGTTGCCCAAGTGCCAATCCATCCAGGCAACACTTGAGAGGTAGGGAGGGAGGCCTTTGCCCAGTTCACCTTCAAGCGCGCTCGCGAGTTCGCTCCCATATTCGGCCAGCGATGGCATCCGCGGTGGCCTGGTTCGAACCACCGCGTCAGCCAGCTCGATCATGCGGGGCGTGCCGAGCAACCATTCGAGTGTGGGAAAGCGTCCACGCAAGTGGCGGCGGAAGCTCTCGCGAAAGTGCCGCCTGTAGATCGCGAGTCGCTCTGAGGAGTTGCCTGGCGCGACGATGCCGGTCCCGGCCATCTCACCGTTATCGGTGCCGATAGCGTGACGGAATCGGGTCTGGGTTTCAGCCAACGAGGGCATGGCGACCATTTGTTGAGAGGGCCTGCCGCGCGAACGCGTCGGCCTTGTCCGCCTCGGCGAGAAGCGTATCGAGGGCGGGGATCGCGTTGTCCCATTCGATCAAGGTCGGGCGCATGCCGAAACGGGAGATTGCGTACGCATAGAGGTCCCATGCGTGTCCATCGATCGGCTGGGAATGGGTGTCGATAATGACCGTTGTGCCCGAATCCTCGTCCTCGATCTCGAAACCGCCGAGATGCATCTCGCCGATGGCACCGCCAGGGAATTCATCGACATATCGATAGGCGTCATAACCCAGATTGTGGGCGCTGACATGGACGTTGGAGATGTCGCAGAGCAGCCGGCAACCAGTATTGGCGACGACGGCGGCGAGGAATTCGGTTTCCGTCATGGTCGACTGGGCGAACCCCAGATAGTTGGACGGGTTTTCGAGGTGATAGGGCCGACCCAGAGCCTGCTGCACCTCGTCGATATGTCTGCTGATGATCGAAAGCGACTCGGCGGTGTAGGGCAGTGGCAGCAGGTCGTTGAGGTAATCGCCCTCGTGGGTCGACCAGGCGAGATGGCCGGAGACCATGATCGGATCGAGCCGGTCGACGAGTGCACGGACCCTGGCGAGGTGCGCTTGATCGACACCGCCGGCGCTGCCGACGGAAACGCCGACACTGTGGACGGAGATGGGATAGCTCCGGGCGATCTCCAGCAACATCTCGGCGGCATACGGATTGGCGAGATAGTTCTCCGGATGAATCTCAAACCAGGCCGCCTTTGGGCGCTCTCGCAAGACCGTCTCAAGGTGCTGGAGCCTCAGGCCAATTCCTGCGGCAAGAAGGGGGCGGTTATTCTCGCGCATTTGCTCTCTCCGGTTTGGCCGGGGCGATTGCGAGACCGCCCCGGCAAATGGCAGATTACATGGCCATTGCTTCGGTGTGGCCGCCAACGATACGGTCGCAATAGCCGGCCGGGACATAGACCCATTCGGTCGGGTCGCCGTCGGCCTTGGACATGCCGGCACAGGAATGGGTGCCGGTGGTCGAAGCGCAGTCGTTGGCGCCGGCCTTGGCGATCCCGAAGCACATCTCGGATTCGTAGGTCGGCACTGCCGCGGGACCCGCCTGGGCAGCAACAACACCAGGCAGAGTAATGGCAGCGGCGAGGGCCGAGGCAATCAGGGTTCGGTTCATTGGTAGTCCTCCAAAAATGAGGAGCCAGCGGATGGGCTCCACACTGGTGTTTCGTAGGAAACCTGGAAAATGTTACGCGTCGCCGCTGACACGAAAGCGTGATCTGCGAAAGCAACCGTGGCATGAGAATGGGTGAGAGCCGCTGTAACAAAGTGGGCGATCGCAGCGAACTGGTGACGAATGGGCTTGGACGAAGGCGACGAAACCGGAATGGCCAGTCTTATGCGAGCGGCGTTGGCGGGCGATGAGTCTGCCTACGCGAGATTCCTGGGAATTGCGGCGGTTCGCGTTCGCGCGGTCGCGAGGAGAAAGCTCGGCAGCAATGGCAGCGTAGCGCCGGAAGACATCGTCCAGGAGACCCTGCTGGCGGTGCATCTCAAGCGCCATACATGGCGCAAAGGCGAGCCGATCTTGCCTTGGCTGATGGCGATTGCCCGCTACAAGATGATCGACGCCTTCCGCCGCAATGGCACTCTCAGAACCGTCGATATCGACGATCTCGCCGAAATACTGCCGGCCCCCGAGACGCAGAACGAGCACACGCAGCGACGTGAAATCGAGACCGCGCTTGCCGATCTGAGTGAAGGACAGCGGCGGGTCGTTCGCGCAATTGGGGTCGAGGGCAAATCGATCCACGAGACCGCCGGTGCCCTCGACATGAATGAGACCGCGGTGCGTGTGGCCTTCCACCGCGGACTCTCGGCAATTGCCGCCAAACTCGGACGCCGGACATGAAGACCGAAGACCTGATCGCATCGCTCGCTTCCCAGGCCCGGAGCCGCAAGGCATCTCCGATGCTCTGGCTCGCTGGCTTGACCCTCTCGGCGGTTCTGGTCGCGGTGCTCGCACTTGTCGGGACCATTGGCGTACGTCCGGATTTCGGGATCGCAATTTCAAGCTGGCGGTTCGACTACAAGTTTGTGGTGACCTTGGCGCTCGCGCTGAGCGCCTTCGTTGTGGTGCGCGCGGGCCTTTACCCCGAGAGCTCGGCGCGACTGCCATTGTGGGTGCTGCTCGCGGGACCAGGGCTTCTGCTGGCGGGCGTCATCGCGGAGCTGCTTTCGCTGCCCGGCGGCGCCTATGCCATGTCAGCCGTCGGAAAGAACGCGATGCTCTGTCTGACGGTTATCCCGGCGCTCGGCATCGCTCCGCTGGTGCTTTTGCTTGCCGCACTGCGGCAGGGGGCGCCGACACGCCCGGGACTCGCGGGGATGTGCGCCGGCCTGCTTGCGGGTGGGATTTCTGCAACCCTTTATGCCGCCAATTGTACCGACGACTCGCCTCTGTTCGTTGCGACGTGGTACCCGATCGGCATCGCGGGACTGGCTATTGCCGGCGGCCTGTTGGGGCGGATTGTCGCGCGCTGGTAGGACGGCTCAGGGATTGAGGTAGCGCAATGTCGTCTCGAATGCCCGGCGATTGAGTTCGTCGAGCGGCAGGCCCGCGAGCGCCGGGGCGAACACTTCGACAGCCCAGGGGCCGGCATAGCCGGTCTTCTTGATCGCGGCGATGAAGCCCCTGATGTCGTAGTCGCCTTCGCCGCAGAAGCGCCGAGCGCCTGAGGTGTCATGCTGAGGGTTGCTGGGCAGGGTGCCGTCATTCAGTTCGACGTTGACGAGATAGTGCGCGGGGATGCGGCTCACCTCGTCATAGGAGAAGCCCTGGCTCACCACGTGGACGATGTCGACGATGATGCCGCCATTCGTCGCGCCGGCGCCTTCGACCATCTTCAGCGAGTCCTCAATCGTGTTCAGCATGGCCGAACCCATGAACTCGAAGCCGATCCTTGCGCCGTGGTCTTCGGCGTCCTTGCAAAGCGCCGCGAATTCGTCGATCAGGCGCGGCATCTCGCACGGAGTATTGTAGAAATCGCCGACCTTGACGTGGCTCGCGTCGAGGATCGTCGACGCTTCGAGCAGGCGCTTCCTTCGACTGTCGGACTCGCGGCGGCGAGCGCCATCGATGAACCAGTCGGTCAGGAATTCGAGTTCGAGCTGGGTCATGCCGTTGTCGTCGAGGATCGATCGCATCTCCGGCAGCGTATGGTGGATCATGATGTGTTCGAGGTCGGTCACCCAGAGCCCGATGCCCTTGAAGCCGGCCCGCGAGGCCGATTCGACGCGCAGCCTGAAATCGTGTGGACTGATTTCGCCATTCCCCGGATACATGCCCGAGGTGGACCAGAATAGATTCATCAGCTCGACGCGATCGGTCATATGAGTCCCGGAACGGAAGGCAGGACACGAGTTCGCATGCTGCGTTGGCCGGGGTCAACTGAGCTGCGCTGGCGGCGGCGTTGGCAGTGGTGCCGACAGTCGCGAGGTCCGTTTCACCGGCCGATGAGATTGCTGACTTTTTCGATGAAGCGGCCAAGCCGGCCGGTGCCCATGCCGGTGTCGTAGCCGTCCGTGACCTTGGCGTAAGGCCTTTCCATCACGCAATAGTCCTGACCGAAGATGTGCTGCTTCAGCAGCCCCGACTGCTGGTAGCCGTAACGGCGGAGAAGGGCGAGGGCGACCTCGTTCTCCGGGCGGACGAAAGTGAAGGCCTTGTGGAAGCGGCCATTGTCGAAATGCTCGTCGAAGGCGCGCATGCCGTGCATGCCGAGGCGAGTCTGGCGGAAGGCCGGGAAGATCCAACTCCAGTAGCGGAAGACCGAACCGAACTCCGGACCGGAGATCAGCGCGCCGCCGATCTTGCCTTCCGAAAGCAGGCACATCACGTGCCAGGGGTCCTGCTTTTGCAGGGCCCGCAGAAAACTCTTGGTGAGGCGGGCCTTCTCCCAGGCCTTGAACTCGGCATTGTAGTGCGGGCTCTCGTCGATCACCGCCATCAGTTCGCGATGGATGAGATCGAGATCGGCCTCGGTCGCGGCACGAGTGGCGAAGCGGGGCGTGGCCTTAGCTTCGGCAATCGGCGCGGCGGCGGAAATCGTGGCATCTGTCATGGGAGCCTCCCGGACTGGCCGGACAATACGCCTGGCTGCAGGATGGCTTAAGCGCTCGCCGTCCTTGGGGTTAATGCCGTATCCCGCTTGGCCGGGTTGTGGGGCCGGAACTCAGCCGCTAGAAGGGGCTGAAAGAAGCTTTGGGAGGAGCCAATGACCGACAATTCGCTGTTTCAGCCGAGTGAAAGGGCCAAAGCGCACACGTTTACAACCAAGGCTCAGTATGACGAGCGCTACGCGCACTCCCTGAGCGATCCTGACGGATTCTGGCGCGCGCAATCGAAGCGCCTCGACTGGATCAAGACACCGACCAAGATCAAGAACACCAGCTTCACCTACCCGGACATCTCGATCAAATGGTTCGAGGATGGTGTGCTGAACGTCTCCGCCAATTGCCTCGATCGGCATCTCGAGACACGGGGCGACCAGACTGCGATCATCTGGGAAGGCGACACGCCCGGTACCGACGACAGAGTGACTTATCGCGAGCTTCACGCCCGGGTCTGCCGCTTTGCCAATGTCCTCAAGGCGCAGGGCGTCCGCAAGGGCGACCGCGTCACCATATATATGCCAATGATCATCGACACCGCGGTGGCGATGCTGGCCTGCTCGCGGATTGGCGCGGTGCATTCGGTGATCTTCGGCGGGTTCTCGCCGGACTCGATTGCCGGCCGCATCAACGATTGCGACTCGCGCCTCGTCATTACGGCCGATGAAGGCCGGCGCGGCGGCAAGACCATCCCGCTCAAGAAGAATGTCGATGCGGCGTTGCAGAACGCACTGGGCGTCGAAAAGGTCATCGTGGTCAAGAATACCGGCAACGACGTGCCGATGAAGACCAGCCGCGATGTCTGGTGGCACGAGGCGGCGGCGGGGGTCGATGATTTCTGCGACCCCGAGCCGATGAACGCCGAGGACCCGCTGTTCATTCTCTATACGTCAGGCTCGACCGGCAAACCCAAAGGTGTGCTGCACACCACCGGCGGCTATCTGGTGTGGACCTCGCTGACCCACCAGACGACCTTCGACTATCGCGATGGTGAGATCTATTGGTGCACGGCCGACGTCGGCTGGGTAACTGGCCACAGCTATATCGTTTATGGCCCGCTGGCGAACGGCGCGACGACACTGATGTTCGAGGGCATTCCGAGCTATCCCGATGCCAGCCGTTTCTGGCAGGTGGTTGAAAAGCACAAGGTCAACATCTTCCATACGGCGCCAACCGCGATCCGCGCGCTGATGGGGGCGGGTCCGGATTTCGCCGACAAATACGACATGCCTTCGCTGCGCTTGCTCGGCTCGGTTGGCGAGCCGATCAATCCCGAAGCCTGGCTCTGGTATCACAAACACATCGGCAAGGGCCGCTGCGAAATCGTCGATACCTGGTGGCAGACTGAGACGGGCGGGCACATGATCGCCCCGTTGCCGGGCGCCATCGCCACCAAGCCCGGGTCCGCGACGGTGCCGTTCTACGGGGTGAAGCCCGTTGTGCTTTCGCCGGAAGGTAAGCTTCAGGAGCAGACCAAGGCGGAAGGCGTATTGGCGATCACCGACAGCTGGCCGGGGCAGATGCGCACCGTCTATGGTGATCATGACCGTTTCGTTCAAACCTACTTCACCCAGTACAAGGGCTACTACTTCACCGGCGACGGCTGCCGCCGCGACGAGGACGGCTACTACTGGATCACCGGCCGCGTCGATGACGTGCTCAATGTCTCGGGCCATCGCATTGGGACGGCCGAGATCGAAAGCGCGCTCGTCTCCCACACCAAGGTGGCCGAGGCGGCGGTGGTCGGCTATCCGCACGACATCAAGGGACAGGGCATTTACTGCTATGTCACGCTGATGGCGGGCGAGAAGGGCGACGATGCGCTCAAGACCGAGTTGCGCAATTGGGTGCGGAAGGAAATCGGGGCCATCGCCTCGCCCGATCTCATCCAGTTCGCGCCCGGTCTGCCCAAGACACGCTCAGGCAAGATCATGCGGCGCATCCTGCGCAAAATCGCCGAGAATGACTACGGCGCGCTTGGGGACACGACTACCCTGGCCGACCCGGGCGTAGTCACCGATCTGATCGAGAACCGACAGAACCGCTGAGCGAGGAGGCGCGAACCTCAGCCGAACTTCCGCTTCGCGTCGAGCGCGAGGCCGAGCCCGACGCTGCCGAAGGCGTCGGTCTCAACGAGGCGCGCCTTGGGGAAGCCGGCGCGCAGCATTTGCATGATCGAGGGGATCTGGGTCGAGCCGCCGGTGAGGATGAGCGTATCGATCTGTTCGGCTTTGAGGCCCGCGACGCTGACCACCATGCGCAGGGTGTCTTCGATCCCCGCGACTGCGGCGGCAATGGTCTCGGTCAGTTCGGACCGTGAGATGGCCGTCGCGAGCTTCACCTCTTCGCCCTCGAAAGCGAGGCGGGATTGCGTCTCGTGCGTCAGCGCGATCTTGACCTCTTCCACATCGCCCGCGAGCCGGTGGCCCTCCCGATGCGAAACGATGGAGATCATCTTGGCAACGCGCTCGGGGTCGCGGGCCTCACGTGCAGTCTGCCGCAGCTCGCGCAAGGACTCGGTCGCATAGAGGCGGTTGATCCGGTGCCAGGTCGCGAGATCAACATAAGGGCCAGATGGCAGGGGCCGCTTTCCATCGGCGGTGGGCGTCTGATAGCCGAGCTCCGGCATCACTCGATATAGCGACAGCAGGCGGTCGAAATCGGTGCCACCGAGATGCACACCGGCAGTGGCGAGAATGTCCGCCTGCCGGTCGGCAGCTTTGGCTCTTTCGGGCGAGACGCGGACAATCGAGAAGTCCGAGGTACCGCCCCCGAGATCGACCACGAGCCCAATCTCTTCGCGCGCGACCTGTTGCTCATAGTCGAGCGCGGCGGCGATCGGCTCATACTGGAACGCGGTCTGATGGAATCCCTGGGCGCGAACCGCGCCTTCCATCTGCTTTTGGGCTTCGCGGTCGGCAATGGGATCGTCGTCCACGTAGTGGACGGGCCGGCCAATGACGACATGGTCAAGCGCTGTACCGAGATCCGCCTCCGCGCGGCCCTTCAGTTCGGCAACGAAGGCGCCGACGATATCGAGGAAGGGGAGGACCCGGCGCTTAATGCGTACTGCTTCTGCGGAGAGCGACGAGCCGAGGATGGACTTGAGCGAGCGCATCATGCGCCCGTCGCCCCCTTCGATATAGGCGGCAATAGCGGCCCGGCCGAATAGGGTCCGGTCGGTCTGGAAATCGAAAAAGATCGTGCTGGGGATGGTCACGCGCCCGTCTTCGAGAGACAGCAGGCGCGCTGCGCCGCCCGCTTCGGTCACCGCCAAAGTCGAATTCGACGTGCCGAAGTCGAGGCCGCAATGGCGAGCCGTTGGGGACATGGCGTGATCTCGGGTTTGGCGGGACGGCGTTCTTAGCGATGTGGGGCCTCGAGTGCAACTCCGAGACTTGAGATGGCTTGTAACCGCCGCAATGCGGTGAGAAGCAGGGGACACATTGCTTCGAGGTCCACTTTGCTTCGCTTTTTCGCCCTCCTTTGCTGGTTCGCCCTTTGCCTCGCGTCGGCCTCAGCCCAGTCGCTTGAACAGATGGCAGGGCAGATGATCATTGTCGGCTTTCAGGGCGACGATGCAGGCGACAAATCGGTCAAGGCGCTGGCGGCGGAACTGGCGGCGGGGACCTTGGGCGGGGTGATGTATCTGAAGCCCAACGTCAAGTCGCTTGATGACGTCAAAGCGATGAACGCGCTGTTCCGCGGCGCCGATCCTGACCTTCCGCCCTTCATCACACTCGATCAGGAGGGTGGGCCGGTCGAACGGTTGACCAAGTCGGTCGGGTTCACCGAGCTGCCCAGTGCCAGCGATATCGCCAAGGCCAATACGCCCGGCGAGGCAGAGGCCATCTACGCAAAGATGGCCCGGGCGGTTGCGGGGCTCGGCTTCACCGTGAACTTCGGCCCGGTCGCGGACCTCGCGATCAACCCGGACAACCAGGTCATCACCAAGTATGGCCGCGCCTTCGGCAAGGACGCGGCCAGAGTTGCGGGCTATGACGCGGCGTTCATCCGCGCCCATCACGCGGCGGGATTGCTGACGGCGCTCAAGCACTTTCCGGGACACGGTTCGAGCACCGCGGACAGTCACGAGGGCTTTGTCGACATCTCGAAGACCTGGAGTCCGGGCGAACTCGGTCCCTATCGCACGCTGATTGGCGAGGGGGTGGTGGATTTCGTTATGGTCGGGCATCTTTTTCACAAGGACCATGCGGGCGCGGGCGCATTGAAGGTGCCGGCATCTCTCTCGCCGGAATGGATCGGTGGGGTGCTGAGGGGTGAACTTGGGTTCGACGGTGCAGTCATCAGCGATGATCTCGAAATGGGTGCAATCCGCGAGCATTTCGATTTGACCGACACCGTCAGGCGCGCCGTCATGGCCGGTGTCGATGTGCTGCTTTTCTCCAACACCTCCAGGTATCATGCAGGGCTGGCGGACGAGGTGCGGGCGATCCTTGTCAATGAGGCGGAGGCCGACCCGGCATTCCGGGCGCGTGTCGAGGAGAGTTACGGGCGGATCGCCGCGCTCAAGGCGCGGATCGGCAACTCGCCCTTGCATTGATCGACCGGCGGTCGTATTAGGACAGCGGTGCTGTCATAATAGGATCGCACTATGATCCCCTCCGTCTTTGCCGCCTTTTTCGTCGCGGCTATTCCTGCGTTCTTCACGCCCGGTCCTAACAACCTGATGCTGATGGCATCGGGGGCCAAGTTCGGCTTTTCGCGCACCATTCCTCACGGTCTCGGCGTGTCGCTTGGCTTTGCGCTGATGGTCGTTTTGGTTGGCCTCGGCCTCGGCGAGGTCTTCGAGTGGTTTCCGTGGCTCAAGCTCGTGCTCAAGGTCGCGGCTGCGATCAACCTGCTCTGGCTGGCCTGGACGCTGCTTGGCCTCAATATCAAGGACCAGAAGGCGGGTGACCGGCCGCTGAGCTTCATCGAGGGCGCGGCGTTCCAGTGGATCAACCCCAAAGCCTGGGCCATGGCGGTGAGCTTTGGCGCCATGGTGATCGATCCGGGGGCGGGTCGATTCGCCGGAATCCTCATTCTGGGGGTCACCTGCGCCGCCATCGGCCCGTTCTCGTCCGGGCTGTGGATGGTTTTCGGCGACCGGCTCGAAAAGCTGCTGAAACGCACGGGCGGCGAGCGTTATCTGGGGCTGGCGCTGGCGGCGCTCGTCGTCGCGTCGGTGGTGCTGTTCCTAATCTGAACCAAACCCTCTAGGTTACGCGTTCGGGTTGCGGAGGAGCCATGCCTCAGGCGGAGGAGAGCGGGGAAGTGCGTCACTTGCGGGCGCTGTTCCTTTCGGACGTGCACCTGGGCATGCGGCCGACCCGCATTGGCCAGTTGGTCGATTTCCTCAAGTTCCACGAGGCGGAGACCATCTATCTGATCGGCGATATCGTCGACGGCTGGCGGCTGGCGCGCAGCTGGTACTGGCCAGCCGACTACACGACCTTTGTCGAGCTCTTGATCGACAAGGCAGCGCGCGGCACGCGCATTGTGGTGCTGCCGGGTAATCACGACGAGTTTCTTCGCGACTACCTTGGCACCTATTTCGGCGAGATCGAATTCGTCGACCGTACCGTGCACACCACCGCCAACGGCAAGACCTACCTCGTCCTGCATGGCGACCAGTTCGACGTGGTGGTCGCTCACGCCAAGTGGCTCGCCTATGTGGGTGACTGGGCTTATCGGATGGCGCTCCGCATCAACATCTTCATCAACTGGGTGCGGCGTCGGTTGCGGCGGCCCTATTGGTCGCTCAGTGCCTGGGCCAAGAACAAGGTTAAGAATGCGGTCAGCATTATCGGACGCTTCGAGGAGGCGCTGACGATGGCGGCGCGCGAAACCGGCGTCGACGGCGTCATATGCGGTCACATTCACTTCGCCGACATGCACGAGCGGATGGGCATCCATTACATCAATACCGGCGACTGGGTGGAAAGCTGTACCGCCATCGGGGAGACCGAGGAGGGCTCGTTCGAGCTGATCCGCTGGAGCGCGCCATTGCCGCCGAAAAAGCCGAGGCGCAAGCTTCGGCTGCGGCGCGCCAAGGTGAAGCCGCCCGCATAATCCCGGGCCTTCCTCGGCAATGTGAACGTTCACCCCGCTTGATCTTCGCCATCTCGGCAAGCATCCTGAGGTCTGGGCGGATTCTCGCCTGGGGCACCCCTGATGGCTTCGTCCGTCCGCGCAGGAGGCGTTTCGCCTGAGCTGCGCGCATCGCTGTTTCATTTCACCGTCTTCGGCACCACCGGTGTGGCCTCGGCATACCTGCCGGTCTGGTTGACCGAAAAGGGTTTGAACTCGAGCGAGATCGGTATCGTCAATGCCGTGCCGGTGTTGTTGACGCTGGTGACGGGGCTCTTGATCGGCCGCGTCGCTGACAGGGCCAGCGACTGGCGGGTGGTGATCATCGCCCTGGCGCTGATCGCCGGTGTTGCGCCCTTTGCCCTGCCGCTGGTCAGAGAGTTCTGGGGGCTGTTGCTGGTCATTACGCTTGCCGTCTACCCGGTGTCGGCAATGGTCCCTGTCGTCGACGCCGCGACGCTCAGGATGACCGAGCGTCGCGGCACCGATTTCGGCTTCGTGCGCGCCTGGGGCACGATTGGCTACATGATCGCCTCGGCGCTGACCGGAGCGGTCATCGGCTGGGTCGGGGCAATCACCTTCGTTCCCATGTTCATTGCCTGGGGGCTGGCGCGTGCCGCCATCTCTCTGCCGCTGCCGCGCTTCCGGGCGCCGGAAGATGTCGATGCGCCCAAACGAAGCTCCAGCGGGGTCAAGCTCATCAGCCTGCTGAAGCCATGGTTCCTGCTCCCCTGCATCGCCTTCGCGCTGATCCAGGCGACGCATTTCTTCCTCGGGGCCATGGGCGCGCTGGTGTGGCAGATCGACGGGATCGGCGCCGGCTGGTTCGGGCCACTGATCGCGGTGAGCGCGGCTGGCGAGGCAACGACCATGTTCCTCTGGCGGCGCATAGGACGGACGATGTCGGCACGCACCATGCTGATCGTTGCGGGGCTCGTCGCCTGCGTGCGGTGGAGTGCGATGGCATTGAGCCCGTCGCTGCCAGTGCTGTTCGCGCTGCAAGCGCTGCACGCCATCACGCTTCCCTTCAGCTATTTCGGCATCATGCATTTCATCGCCAATTGGGTGCCTGAGGACATCGCCGCGGAGGCGCAGGGCTTCTCGTCAGCTCTGACCATGGGCGTTTGCGTCCTGACCCTCGTCGCCTTCGGCTGGCTGATCGGGCTCATCGGCGGACAGGCCTACTTCGTTGCTGCCGGCATGGGGTTCGCGGCGGCAATCCTCGCCTGGCTATCACTCGTGCTCAGGCCGGCATATGCGCGCAGCGAGGTTGCCGCCCATGGCTGATGCCAGAAGCAGTTGGCTCACGCCCGAACTCAGAGCAACCTTCTACTATTTCACCTTCTACATGACCTCTGGTGCTGCGACCGCCTATGCCGGCATCTGGTTCGGCGACAAGGGGCTCGACCCGACCCAGATCGGGCTGATCGGCTCGGTGCCGGTGTTCATCATGTTGGTGCTCAATCCAATCGTCGGGCGCATCGCCGACCGTGCGCCCGATTGGCGGCAGGTGATTGTCACCGGCGCTTTGCTGGGTGCGGTTATCCCGATCGGGCTGTTCTTCGTCCACGAGTTCTGGGGGATCCTCTTGGTCTGGACACTCGCCGCGATCCCAATGGCGGCGGTCGGTCCGGTCTCCGATGCCGCGGCCCTGCGCATGACGCGGCGCAACGGCACCGACTTCGGCGCCATCCGCGCCTGGGGCACGGTGGGATACATGGCGGTCATCGTCATTACCGGCGGCATCGTGACCGCCTTCGGCGGCGGCAGCTTCCTGCCCTTCTTTGTGGGGTTGGCGTTATTGCGGGGGGCTCTGGCACTACAGCTCCCGAATTTTCGCGCTCCCAAGCACGAACAGTCCCGCATCCAGCCGGGCGCGAGCCGGATGCGCGAGGTGATGAAGCCCTGGTTCCTCTTGCCGTTGATCGGCTGGTCGATGGTGTTTGCGACCCATCTCGTGCTCAACAGCTTCCAGGCGCTGCTCTGGCATGAGCAGGGTATCTCCGACATCATCATCGCGCTTCTGATCGCGCTGGGCGCGGCTGGCGAAGCCTCAATGATGTTCGTGTTCAAGCGCTTCGCCGGACGGTTTCCGGCTCGCTATCTGATCTTGGCGTCGGCACTCGTTTCAATCGTGCGCTGGGTCGCCCTGGCGCTCGCGCCGGACGTCCCGGTGCTGGTGCTGCTGCAACTGCTCCACTCCGTCACCTTCGCGCTCGGCTATATGGGCTGTGTGCACTTCATCGCGAACTGGACCAGCGAGGACATTGCGGCGGAAGCGCAGAGCTTCTTCCAGGTGCTGCAGCAGGTGATGGGCGTGATTGCCGTCACCGCTTTCGGCTGGTTCATGGGGATCTGGGGGGTACACAGCTACTTTGCCTCGGCAGCTTTTGCGGGTGTCGGGGCTCTGCTGATCTGGCTGTCGCTCTTGATGATGCAACCCAAGCCGCACGAGGCCGCCGCATAACGAAAGACCCCGCGATCGCTCGCGGGGCCAATGAGGCTTGGAGATCTCAGGTCTCGGGAGCTAGCCGAGGCGGCCCGCAGCGTGGGCCAGCATGGTGTAAACCCGGCCGCGATCCGACAGCAGATATTGCCGCGTCTCGCCGAGCGGATCGGCACCGGCGGCGGCCCGCTTCAGCAGCAATTCGAACTCGCTCATATAGGCCGTGGCGTTATGGGCGAACTCGCTGTCGGCGGTGAGGCGCTTGCGCACCTGGTCATAGGTGGACTGGCCGGTCAGCGTGTAGATGCGCCGCGTGAAGACGTTCTGCTCGCCGGCCTGATAACGCTGCCAGGCATCGGCGAGGGCGGCCGGCTCGATGGCGCGGGCGATCTCATCGGTGAGGGCAGTGAGGTTCTGCTGTGGCGCGGCGGCAGGCGCCGACGGCGTATTGGCATTGCGCAGGACGTCGCGCAACCAGCCACCATTACCGTCCTCGGCCTTGGGTGCAGCGGCAGTCGCCTGACGCGGAGCCTCGGCCACTGGAGCCAGGCGCGGGGCCGGTGCTGGGCGCGGAGCCGGCGCGGCACGTGGAACTTCGGCGACACGCGCCGGCTCGGAGCGCACTGGGTCAGGACGCGGCGGGTCCTGACGCATCGGCTCTGGCCGGGGCGTGTCTTGGCGAAGGGGTTCTTGCCGAATGGGTTCTTGGCGGATGGGCTCGGCGCGCGGAGAGTCCTGGCGCGTGGCCGGTGGTGCCTTACGTTCGTTGAGATCGTGCGTCGCGGGCTGGGCCCGCACGATGGCGTTGAGTTCGGCGAGCGCCTCGATCTGCTCGGCGACGACCCGGCGCATCGCTGCCGCGCTGGCCTTGGTCTCCTCCGGCAGTTCCATAACGCCGCGCGCGAGCTCGGAGCGGGTGGCTTCGAGTTCGGAACCGACTTCGTGGGCCGTGGCGCGCATGGCGGCCGCGGTCTCGTTGAAGCGACGAGTGGCCTCTTCGAGTGCCTGCTGCATCTCGAGGATCATAGTCTGCTGGGTGTGACGCAATACGTCGCTGGCCTTTTCCGTCTCGGCACCGGCGCTGGTGCGGAACTCGGCGAGGCGGGCGACGACCTGGTCGCCGGTACCGGCAAGTACGTCTTCCATGCCGGAGCGGGCATCGAGAAGGCGCCGTTCGGTCTCGTTGACCGCGTCGGCGATCGACTGCGCGAAGGTGCGCATGCGATCGTCGATTTCGTCGGCCCGAGCCGTGAAGCTTTGCGCCAGCGCGTCCATCGCGGAGCGGCGGTCCTCAAGCAGGCCGAGCGACTGCGCGCTGGCCGAGTTGAGATTGGTCGCGGCCTGATCGATGGCGCCGGCCTCGGTGTTGAGATTGCCCAACATGGTGCCGAACTCCGCGACCATCGTGCTGATCGAGGTGCGGAGGGCGTTGACGTGCTCGCTGACGAGGCGGCCCGCATCCTCGGTCGTCGTGATGGCTTCGCGCACCGTCGACGAGTAGGTCGCGGTCTGGTCGGCGACGCTGGTCTCCAGCTTGGCGAGGTTGTTGGTCGAGACGTCCAGGACCTGCTGGAGCAGGAGGTTGCTCTCGTTGAGCTTGTTGAGCGCCACGCCCACATCGGAGAGGATGCGGCCCGACGTCTCACCCATAAGCCGTTCGGCTTCGGCGGCATTGGTCGCCAGCGCCTGGTTGAGCACATTGCCGTGGTTGGCGAGCATCTGCTCGAGCAGGTTCGTGCGTTCGGTTACGAGACTTGCGAGATTGTCGGTCTGTACGCTGACCGCATTGTGCAGGGCTCCGACACGGGACTCGATGGCGTCGGTGGCGTTGACCGCCTTGACCGAGATGATCTCGTCGATCGACTTGGCGGCAAGCTGGATCTGTTCCAGAGCCTGGCGCACATGGGTGTCCATGCGGTCGGCGGTCTCGGCCACGTCGAGCGTGATGCTGGCGGTCGCCGCGACGATGCGCTGCGAAATGGTCTCCTCGATGCGGTCGGCACCAGCCTCGAGGTCGGTCATCGACTGGACGAGCGCAGTATTGATCGCTGTGTTGAGCGAGGCGAGGCGTTCGGCGGTGATGTCGGCGCGTGCGGTGATCGCTTCTGGGAGGGTCCCCAGACGCTGATCGACCATGTCGGTGATGGCCTTGCGGGCGGAATTGACGCCGGTCTCGATGATATCGGCGGCCTTGCGGGCGCTGTCGCCCACCGTGGACGCCGCACCGTCGATACGGGCCGTGACACCGGTTTCGGCGTCGGCGATCCGCAGGATCGCGTTGTCGATGCCGCGGCCCAAATTGTCGTTGACCTCCGCAACCTTGCTGGCGATGAGCGCCGACACAGCGGTCGCGCGATCGGCCATGATGTCGGTGACTGAGCGCAGGCTCGCATCGATCTTGTCGCGGGCCGTGGTGCCCTGCGCGTCGATGGTGCGCGCGAGCTCCATGGTGCGGTCGCCGATGGCGCCAGCAATCGCAGCGGTGTGCGTACCGAGGACTTCGGCCAACTGTTCCGTGCGGGTGTTGAGCGCTTCGCTGAGTTCGATCGATCGGGTCCCCACGGTCGAGGCCAATTGCTGGCTGCGCTGGTCGAGCGCGGCGACCAAAGCGTTGCCGTGCTGCTGGAGCGTGCCTTCAAGGCCGGCGAGACGGCTCTCGAGGACATTGCCAAGCTGAGCGGTGTGCTGGTTGAGATTGGTATCGAGCACCGTGGTGCGGCCAGCGAGAATTTCGTTGATCTCGGAAGCACGGCTGAGGAGCTTCTCGGACAGTTCCGAGGTGCGGGTCTGGAGCGTGTCGTTCAGCGCCTGGTGACGGCCGTCGAGGGCGTCGGCCAGAATCTGCGCGTGGCCTTCGAGCGAGTCGGAGATCTCGCGGCTGCGGTTGCCGATCACGTCGGTGATCTGCTTGGTCCGCTGACCGAGGGTCTCGGTCATCTCGCGAGTGCGCTGATTGACGATGTCGTTGAAGTGGCCGGACTTCTCGTCCAGCGCCATTTCGAGGACGTTGGCGCGCGCGGCAAAGCTCGCATTGTTCTTTTCGAGTGCCGCGATGAGCTTTTCGCCCTTGTCGCCGATGACGCCGTCCAGCGATTGCAGCCGGGTGTCGATGACCACTGCGATTTCGTCGAGCCGGGCATCGAACTGGGTGAGGTTCTGGGAACCGGCGCCCATCAGCGTCACGCGGGCGCGTTCGGTTGTGTCGTCCAGTGCGCCGCTCAACTCGATCATCGCCGTTTGCAGGCGCGATTCCATGGCGTTGATCTGGATGGCAACACCCTCGTCAAGCTGCTTGGACATGGCGCCGACGATCGCCTCGGCTTCCTTGGTCCGGGCGCTGATGTCGGTCGCAATGCGCGTGCCGATCATGTCGAGGGCGGTCGAGACCTCGTGCCCGCGGTCGCGCAACTGGTCGAGCAGCGTAATGCCGCCCTGGCTCAGCAGCTTGGCCAGCGAGGAGGTGCGGTTCTCTATGGCTTCCGAGAGCGTGTTGGCGCGGGTGTCGAGCGCCTCCTGTAGCGTCGCGAGGCGGCCATCGATCACCGAGCTCAACTCGAGAGTACGATTTTCGAAGGCGCCGGAGATGGTGCCGGCCCGATCTTCGAGCGTGATGTTGAGGCGGCTGGCGCTGTCGTCAAGCGCCGTCAGCAGATTGTTGGTGCGCTGGTCGATGAGCGACACAAAGCTCTCTGTGCGTTCGCCGAAGGCGCCATTGAGCGAGTTGCCGGCCGACTCGAGCGCCTTGGTGAGATTGCCACCGGACTCAACGATGGTGCCGGCGATTCGCTGCGATATCATGTCGAGATCGAAGACGAGGCCGGTATGGCTCTCGGTGATCGCCTCGCGCACCTTTTCTGTATTGGTGATGACGGCTTCGCGCTGGCTGGCCAGTTCCTGGATCAGCGCGCGCATGCGCGATTCATTGTCCGAATAGGTGCGCTCAAGCGCGGTGACCTCGTTGTGGATCATCACTTCGAGTTCGCCGGCGCGAGAGAGGGCGCGTTCCAGCCCGTCGCCGAGCGCGTTCACTTCGCGGCGGACGGCCTGGCCGACCGAGGCGACCTTCTCGGAGGCCGTGGTTTCGGGCTCGGCGAGCCGAATCGCGGCATGGGTTACCGCAGTTGCGGCATTGCGCAAGTCCTGGGCACGGCGGAGCAGGGTCGCGATTGCGAAAAAACCGAGAACCGGAATGACGGCGAGGGCGATGAGCCCGATGAAATCGTTGGAGCCAAAGAAGGCGGCGGTGCCGAAATCGCGGCCATTGCGGATCATGGCGACGGCGATGACGCCGACCAGCCAGGCCGCGGACACAATGATGGCCAGCATATTGGGAGCCTGGCTCGACTTGCTCTGCAGGCCGTAGAGAATCCGGCTGCCCTGGAAGCGGTCGTCATTGGCGACGGAACCGGACAGCGCGGCCTGCTTGTCGGCGACGCGGCCGCGGTCATTGCGCGGGGTCAGGCGCGGGCCGGGTGCAGGGCCGGACGGCTGGGAATCGGATGCCGGAAGATCGGGGCCGAGATCGGCGAATACAGAGTCCTTCAGAGCGTCCTCAACCGCCGAAAAGGCCAGGGTTGCGGGGTCGTTCTGGGTGGGGGATTTCTTCGCCATACTCTTTACAACTCTCGCGTGGGCAGGTTGCGCCTCTTGCGGCATCGTGAGTTGTTCAATGGACCGCCTCCCATTTCAGGGATTCTGTCCATTTGGGTAAAAAGCGATTCAAAGCCCCGCCATCAACCCCAACCGAACGCCGCCGCGCGTCTGGTAGACCTCAACCATACAAGCAATTTAAGGCAAACAGAGCGCTTTCTTACCCAAAGGTTAATTTGGGCGGTTTGGTGACCAAAGGGTGAATCCAATGAATGGCTTTTGCATAAGCGACTTAGCCGGGTGGTGAAAGCGGCGCGCTAGCTTGTGGAGAACGTCCGGCAGGGACGAGGAACACAGGCGAGGGCAGCCATGGCACTGAAAATCGCGCAGCGAGTCGCCCCGAAAGACCGGTCGGCGCCAGCCGGTCCCATCGATATGAATCACCTCAGCAACCAGGCCCTCGGCGATGCCAATCTGGCGCTCGAAGTGCTGCGGCTCTTCGACGATATGAGCCGCACCTATTTTGCCCGGCTGGAACAGAGCACGACCGTGCCGCAATTGCTCGAACACCTGCACACGCTTAAGGGCGCGGCGCTGGGTGTCGGCGCCTTCGGGCTTGCCGAACTTGCTCGAACCGCCGAAGCCGAACTGCGCGGCGGGCAACCGGTCAATCCCGAGCGGATCGACGATATCGGTGTTGCCGTCGAGGAAGTCTCGGCCTTCATCGCCGAACAGGTCAAGGCTGCGGCATAGAGGCCCTGCTTTTCCCCTCTATTGCGGGTCCCGGCGCTGCCCGTTATAGGCGGGCATGCCCAAAATCACCTTCATTGAAGCCAACGGCACCACCTACGAGACCGAGGCGGAAATCGGCTCGACCGTGATGGAAACCGCCATCATGAACGGGGTCCCGGGAATCATTGCCGAGTGCGGGGGCGCCTGTACCTGCGCCACCTGCCACGCCTATGTGGACGAAGCCTGGACCGAAATCGTCGGGCCGCCGTCCATGATGGAAGAGGACATGCTGGATTTTGCCTTCGAGGTGAAGCCGAACAGCCGTCTGAGCTGCCAGATCAAGGTGAAGCCTGAGTTGGATGGCCTGATCATGCGGGTGCCGTCCCGGCAGGGTTAGCATTCTACGCGAGAGGCCCGGCGCGGAACGCTTTGGCGGACAAGGCGGCTTCCAATGGAAAATGAAAGCTATTATATTTCAATAGCTTGCCCCGAACGCCTCCTCTGCTTTATAGAGCGCTCGCGAAAGGCCGTTAATGGGTGAACTGAACACATTCCCCGTCAGCTACAAGGTCAAGGGTCGGCGCATCGTCATTATCGGCGGTGGAGAAGAAGCCCTCAACAAAGTCCGGTTGGCCGTTAAGACGACTGCCTCAGTCGTCATTATCTCGCCTGCACTCGATCTTGCCGTGGCGGACTCTTGCGAACGTCTGGGCGCGGTCTGTCTGCGCCGGTCTTTCGAGGCGGCCGATCTCAATGCGGCGGCACTGCTGTTCGTCGCCGAACAAAGCGCCGATGCCGACGCCGCCAAAGCCGAGGCGCGGCGGCAGGGCATCCCGATCAATGTCGTCGACGTGCCGGAAGAGTGCGATTTCTATACCCCCTCGATCATCGACCGCGCGCCGCTGATGGTGGCGGTCTCCACCGAGGGCGACGCGCCGGTTCTGGCCCGTTTGGTGCGTGCACGGATCGAGGCGATGCTGTCGCCGGAACTTGGAAAGCTGGCCCGGCTTGCGGGATCGCTGCGCGAGCGCGTGACGCGCCTGCTAAGCAAGCCGCAGGCCCGGCGCTTCTACGAAGAGCTGGTGACGGCCGACGCCCCCGATGTCGAGGCGTTGCTTGGCGCTCATGCCGCCGATGACGCCGGCATCGTCTGGTTGATCGGGGCGGGGCCGGGGTCTGAAGACCTCCTGACCCTCAGGGCGCAGCGGCTGCTGCAGGAAGCCGATGTCATCGTCCATGACCAGCTGGTTCCCGATGCGGTGATCGAGATGGGGCGGCGCGACGCCGAACGCATTTCGGTCGGCAAGAAGGCCGGGCATCACTCCTTCACCCAGGCGCAGATCAATGCGCTCCTCGTCCGGCTCGCCAAACGAGGCAAGCGTGTCGCCCGGCTCAAATCCGGCGATCCGATGGTGTTCGGCCGGGCGGGCGAGGAAATCGAGGCCCTGCGCAAAGCGGGCATTACCTTCCGGATCGTACCGGGCGTGAGCGCGGCTTTGGCAGCGGCCGCCGATACGGCGACACCGGTGACGCTCCGCAAGGTCTCGACCGGCATCGTCTTTGCAACGGCGCACGGCGCCGCTGGCGCCGAACTCGATCACTGGGCGGCTCTCGCGGCCTCCGGGCTGACCCTTGCGCTCTATATGGGCAAGGGCGTCGCAACGGCGACGGCAGGCAAGCTGATGCGGCGCGGGATGAATCCAAAGCTCCCGGTCGGCATCGTGGTCAATGCCGGGCGCAGGGACCGTTCACTCTATCGTGGCACTCTCGGTGACATTGCCGCTGGAATGATCGAAATGGCGGATGGGCCGGCGATAATCTTCGTGGGCGAAGCGGTGGCGCATGGCGACTGGACCGGCGCAGTCCAGGTCGCAGAAGAAAAGTTCAAGGTGGCGTGATGGATATCCTCACCGGCAATGAATTGATGAGCGGCGCGACGGTCTATCTCAACCGTCAGGGCCAGTGGGTCGAAGAGCTGCAGCAGGCGCGCGTCTTTGCCAAGGACGAGATCGAGGCGCGCGACGCCGCGATGGCGGCGACCAAAAAGACGATGCGGATCAATTCGCTCGAGATCGAGACGGTGAGCGTGCGCGATGGGGTGATCGTGCCCGACCGGCTGCGGGAGGCGATCCGGGCCAAGGGCCCGACGGCCCCGGTATTTGACCGTCAGCATCTCGATAAGGACGGCCATGTATCGATATGACGAGTTCGACGCGGCGTTCGTTCGCGAACGCACCGCGCAGTTCCGCGACCAGGTGCATCGGCGCCTGGCGGGCGCAATCAATGAGGACCAGTTCCGGCCGCTGAGGCTGATGAATGGCCTCTATCTGCAGCTGCACGCCTATATGCTGCGCATCGCCATTCCCTACGGGACGCTGTCGAGCCGGCAGATGCGGATGCTGGCCCATATTGCGCGCACATATGACCGCGGCTACGGCCACTTCACGACGCGCCAGAACATCCAGTTCAACTGGCCGAAGCTGCGCGACATTCCCGAGATTCTGGCGGACCTCGCCTCGGTCGAGATGCATGCCATCCAGACCTCGGGCAATTGCATCCGCAATATCACCACGGACCAGTTCGCGGGCGCCGCCGTCGACGAGATCATCGATCCAAGGCCGGTGGCGGAGATCCTGCGGCAATGGTCGAGCCTGCATCCCGAATTCTCCTACCTGCCGCGCAAGTTCAAGATTGCCATGAGCGGCGGGCCGCATGACCGCGCCGCGATCCGTTTCCACGATATCGGACTGCAGGCGGCGACTAACGCCGCGGGTGAGATCGGCTGGGAAGTCTGGGTTGGCGGCGGGCTCGGCCGTACGCCGATGATCGCCAAGCTCGTCAACGGCTTCGTGCCGCATCAGCATCTGCTCGCCTATCTCGAGAGCATCCTGCGCGTCTATAACCGCTATGGACGGCGCGACAACAAGTACAAGGCGCGCATCAAGATCCTCGTCCACGAGACCGGCATCGAAAAGATCCGCGAGGAGGTCGAGGAGGAGTTCGCTGCGATCAAGGGTGGCGCGCTGACCCTGCCGCAGGCCGAACTCGATCGCATCACCGCCTACTTCGCGGCACCGGCTTTCGAGCGGGTCAATGCCACCCAGATCGACCTCGCCCGCGAGAAGCTGAGCGACCCTGCCTATGGAGAGTGGCTCGACCGTAATCTCAATTCACATCGCCAGCCCGGCTATGTGTCGGTGACCATCTCGCTCAAGCCTATCGGCGGAGCGCCGGGCGACGCGACCGATGCGCAGATCGAGGCCGTTGCCGACCTCGCGGAGCGGTACTCGTTCGACGAGTTGCGGGTGACGCATGAGCAGAACCTCGTCCTGCCGCATGTGCGGGTCAGCGATCTTCGCGCCGTCTATGACGCGCTCGTCAATGCCGAACTCGAGACTGGCAATGCGGGACTGATCACCGACATGATCACGTGCCCGGGGCTGGATTTCTGCGCGCTGGCCAATGCGCGCTCCATCCCGATCGCGCAGGAAATCTCACGCAAGTTCGCGGCGCCCGAGCGGCAGCGCGAGATCGGCGATCTCAAGATTAAGATTTCGGGCTGCATCAATGCCTGCGGCCACCACCATGTGGGCCATATCGGCATTCTTGGTGTCGAGAAGAAAGGCACCGAACTCTACCAGATTTCGGTGGGCGGGGACGCGACCGAGAACGCCGCGGTGGGCGACATTCTGGGCCATGGGCTCGTCGCCGAAGAGGTGCCAGGCGCCATCGAGAAGCTGGTCGATTTCTACATCGCGCAACGTTCGAGCGCGGACGAGCCGTTCATTGCCGCCTATCGCCGGCTGGGCGAAGCACCGTTCAAGGAGGCGCTTTATGGCAATGGCTAGTTCCGCATTCGCGCCGCCCAAGCCGGACAAGCTTCGGGCGCTGGGGATCATGGCCCTAAACGGCATGTTCGACGAGCTCGACGGCGTTGGCGTGCTGCGCCAGGCCGTCACCGACCTTCTGGCCGGCGAGATCGCGGTGGTCTCCTCATTCGGCGCGGATTCCTCGGTGCTGCTGCATATGGTAGCGGAGGTGGACCCGACGCTGCCGGTCTATTTCCTTGAGACCGGCAAGCATTTCCCCGAGACGCTCGACTATGTGCGGACGCTCGAGAAGCGCCTTGGCCTCGCCAATGTGCGCTGGCTGACGCCGGACCCCAGGGATGTGGCGCGGTTCGACCCTGAAGGGGACCTGTGGGAGACGGACCCGGATTCCTGCTGCCATATCCGCAAGACCGAACCGCTCGAGGCCGAGATCGCCCAATATGGCGGCTGGATCACCGGGCGGAAGCGCTTCCAGACGTCGGAACGCGGGGCCTTGCCGCATTTCGAGTTGACCAGCGACGACCGCATCAAGGTCAATCCGCTGACCCATTTCACCGACGCCGACATCACCGCCTACAAGGCGCGGCATGGATTGCCCGAGCACCCGCTCTTCGCTAAGGGCTACAAGTCGATCGGCTGTGCCCCGTGCACAACCATGGTGGCCGAGGGAGAAGATCCGCGCGCCGGCCGCTGGCGCGGGCTCAACAAGAAAGAGTGCGGCATTCATTTCGACTTCAACGGCGCAATCGCGAGACCGGTGGCAGCGGTGGAAAAGAACCTGTTCAAGGATGGCGCGTTCATCGCCGACCCGTTCCGCGCTTTCGCCGAAGGCGACGACGCGGCAAGTGTGCGCTACGCCCATATTCCGGTGAAGACATTCCTCGCCAACCGCGAAACGGTGTTGGCGAACCCGCATCCGCTTGGGCTACTCATCTCGCCCGGCGACAGGGTCGAGGATGTCGCAGGCGATCTCGGCCGGTTTGCCTCGGTTGCCATCAATTTCCCGGCTTTCAATGATGGGCGTGGCTATTCGAGCGCAAGACTTGTCGCCGAGCGCTTTGGCTACAAGGGCGAAATCCGCGCTGTCGGCGACGTGTTGATGGACCAGGTACCGCTGATGCGACGCTGCGGGATCACGGCGTTCGTGGTGACCCATCCGGCCACCCGCAAGGCGCTCGAAAGCGGCCAATTGACTACGGTCAATCTGTTCTATCAGCCGATCGGCACAACTGAAGTTCCGGTTGGTACGCGGCCGTTCCTGCGGCGGGCGGCTGAGGCCGAGAAAGTGTGATTGCAGAACCGGCGGAGTCATTCCTGCGCGAGCGGGACTCTCCGTTTGTGGTGTGGGCCGTAAGTATGAAACAGAGTATCCCGCTTGCGCGGGCATGACCTTGAGATAGAGAGCGGGCGTGGGCGCGCGACCGGAGACTGAATGACCGAGACGATTGAAACCGATGTGGTGATTGTTGGCGCGGGGCCGGTGGGGCTCTTCGCGGTGTTCGAGTTGGGGCTGCTCGATCTCAAGTGCCATGTCATCGACATTCTTGACCGGCCGGGCGGGCAATGCACCGAGCTCTATCCGGAAAAGCCGATCTACGACATTCCCGGTTTTCCGGTGGTGACCGGGCAGGGGCTGGTCGACAACTTGATGAAGCAAATCGCGCCGTTCGGCGCGCAGTTCCACTATGGCCAGATCGTCACGACACTCGAAAAGCAGGCCGATGGCAGGTTCCTGCTGACGACCGACGCCGACACGAAACTCCTCGCCAAAGTGGTGGTCGTCGCGGCGGGCGGCGGATCGTTCCAGGCCAAGCGGCCGCCGGTCGAAGGCATCGAGGCCTATGAGGGCAAATCGGTGTTCTATGCGGTGCGCCGCATCGAGGACTATCGCGACCAGGACGTGGTGATCGTGGGTGGAGGCGACTCAGCGCTCGACTGGACGCTCAATCTGCAGCCGGTGGCGCGGTCGCTGACGCTGGTGCATCGGCGCGATGCGTTCAAGGCGGCGCCGGCATCGGTCAATGCGATGAAGGAGCTGGTGGCGTCGGGGAAGATCAATTTCCTGCTCGGCCAAATTACCAAGCTCGAGGGTGCCGATGGGCAATTGAGCAAGGTGCATCTTGCCATGGACTCGGGTGAGGCGGTGCTGGATGCGACGCGGCTGCTGCCGTTCTTCGGGCTGACGATCAAGCTCGGGCCGGTGGCCGACTGGGGTTTGCAGCTCAATGAGAATGTCGTCGCCGTCGATACCGAAAAGTTCGAGACTTCGACTCCGGGCATCTATGCCATCGGCGACATCAATTCCTATCCGGGCAAGCTGAAGCTCATCCTCTCGGGTTTCCACGAAGCGGCACTGATGGCGCAGGCGGCCAAGCACCATATCAGCCCTGGCGAGCGAATCGTGTTCCAGTACACGACGAGCTCGACGAAATTGCAGAAGAAGCTGGGGGTGGCGTGAGAACGGCAGTCGGCAGGCGGCAGTCGGGAGATTTGCGATGAGGGTACACGACTGCCGATTGCCGATTGCCGACCGCCGATGAAGATTCTCGTTACCGATCAGGATGGCGTCGAGCACGAGCTTGAAGGGCTCGACGGCTGGCGCGCCATGGAGGTGATCCGCGACTGGGGCCTCGATATCAAGGCGGAGTGCGGCGGAGCCTGCTCCTGCGCCACCTGCCATGTCTGGGTCGATCCCGACTGGTACGGCAAATTGCCCAGGGCCAGCCACGACGAGGAAGACCTGATCTTCTCGACCATGGACCAGAGGCCGAATTCGCGCTTGAGCTGCCAGATCATCCTCAACGACGATCTCGACGGGCTGAAGCTGACGCTCGCACCGAGCGCGGCGAAGCAAAGGGCCGAGGCCTAGGTCGACGGACTGCAGCGACCCATCTTAAGATGGATTGGCGGTCGCTGTGGCCGCGGTTAGCGATGGCCTCTCAACTTGGGGAGGCTCCATCGTGAAGGTCGCACGTCTCGCACTGTTCGTCATACTCGTCCTGCTGTCGATCTCGACTGGTGTGACAAAGCTGGTCCAACTGCCCGCCGAGATGCAGCTCTTCCAAAATGCAGGCTGGGGTGTCCCGGTCATTCTGGCGTTTGGTGTGCTCCAGCTTGCCGGCGGGTTGATGCTGATCTGGCCGCCGAGCCGGCGCTATGGCGCGGTGGTGATGATCGCGACCTTTGCCGTCGCCTCGGCCGTCGTATTCATCAATGGCCTGATGGCGTTCTTCGCGTTCTCGCTTCTGTTCATCGTGTTGGCGATTTTGCCACTGCTTCCCGATGGGCCTGAGCGTGCGGCCTAGTTTAGCAGCCTTTCCAGCTTGTCGATGCAGAGCGCCCAGCTCTGGCCGTGCATGTTGCGGATCGGCTCGTCGCTGAAGCGCTCATGCCGCAGGACCAGCCGGGTGCCCTCAGGGTGGGACAGGAAATCCAGCGTCACCAATGTCGGCGGCGTGGTCAGAATGCTGACTTCCCAGGTGTAGACCAGCTGCTCGGGTGGGGTGACCTTTTCGAACGTGCCGCTGATCCAGGTGATTGAGCCATCGGTCTCGAGATTGGCGATCCGGTAAGTGCCGCCCGCGCGCAGATCGACATGGGCCTCGGGGCAGGTGACCGGTCCCGGCCCCCACCACTGGACCAGCAGGGCCGGCGTCGTCCAGGCCTCGAAGACGCGCTCGCGCGGGGCGCGGATGACGCGGGTGAGATCGAGGGCGATGGGGGTCATTTGCTGTCCTTTTCGACAAAGGCCGCCAGGCGGTCGAGCTTATTGTTCCAATAGCCGGAGTAGAAATCGAGCCATTGTTCGGCCGTCGCCATGGGTCCGGCGTTCAGGGCGCAGATGTGCTCGCGGCCCAAGACCGTGCGGCGCACCAGGCCGGCATCTTCGAGAACGAGAATGTGTTTCGAGACGGCATTGAGGGACATGCCGAAGGGCGCCGCGAGGTCGCCCACCTTGGCGGTACCCGTCGCGAGCCTTCGCAGCAGCGCCCGCCGGGTGCGGTTGGCAAGGGCATGAAAAACCTGGTCGAGGCGGTCGTCGGCTCGGGCGGCGGCGGGCATGAGCGGGTCCAAATCATTCAACCAAATGGTTGACAGAATTCGGCCGCGCAGGCAAGGTGAAATCCATCAACCAATTGGTTGAGTAATATCACAGGGAAGCGAAATGAAAATCCATCAAGAAGTGACGATCCCCGGAGCACCGGCGGCGGTCTATGACATCCTCACCAGTTCAAAGAAGTTCGCCCAGATGACGGGTGGCCGCGCTGCCGAGATCGGCAAAGAGGCGGGCGCGGCCTTCTCGATGTTCGGCGGCGACATCGCTGGACGCAATGTCGAGATGGTCCCGGGCAAACGCGTCGTGCAGGCGTGGCGTGCAGGCGGCTGGCCCGAGGGCGTCTATTCGCTAGTGACGTTCCAGCTGAGCGCGGAGGGCAAGGGCACAAAGGTCGTCTTCGATCAGGTCGGCCATCCGGAGGGCGCTGACGAGATGCTGGCGAGCGGCTGGCAGCAGATGTACTGGAGCCCGATGACGACGATGCTCGGCGGCTAGCGCTTTTCAACCGGTTGTTTGAGGACGTTGGCGAGTTCAGGAAGGAAGTCCTTCACCATGGGCGCCGGCTCGGTGGTGAAGGGCAGGGGCCTCACGACCCGCATGGCCGCTATACCCACGCGCACCGTCATCAGGCCGTTGACGACGCCTTCGCCCAGCCGCTGCGAGAGGCGTGCGGCGAGGCCCTGTCCAACGAGCTGCTCGATGACGCCATCGGTGAGAACCAGCCCGCCGGTGACCGCCAGGTGGCCGAGGATGGCACCGATCAATCGCCAGGTGCCGAAGAGGCCGGGCCGCGCGCCATAGAGCCGGGCGATGGCGCCGCCCAGCCTGATGCTTTCCCAGGCCACATAGGCGATATCGACCAACGCCCGTGGCGAGATGGCAGTGACCAGCGCGACCCGGCGGGCAGAGGCGGCGGTGAGCGCCCTGGCACGGGCATCAAGCGGGGACATCAGGATGCGCTCGCCGAAGCGGCTCCCGAGGTAGTAGATGACCGTGTCGCCGACCATGACGCCGACATAGAGCAGCGAAATCGCGACGAGAACCGGCTGTGCCCACGCGCCGCACCATGTTGCGACAGAGTGGGCCGACAAGTACAAGGGCAAGTTCGACCAGGGCTGGGACGCGATCCGCGAAGAGGTCTTCGAGCGACAGAAGAAGCTCGGCGTGATTCCGCAGGATTG
>JBEBGE010000119.1:0-3457 GCA_040081595.1 Devosia sp. | reverse complement strand
CGCCATCGATCGTCACCTGCGACTTGATCTCCGGCCAGTTGAAAGCCCGGATCAGAGGCTGCGGCAAGGCGAGGCCGGAGGTCTCGATGATAATGTGGTCGGGGCGCTCGGCGCGCCCCAGCAGCTGCTCCATCGCCGGAATGAAATCCTCGCCAACCGTGCAGCAGATGCAGCCATTGGAGAGCTCGATCATATCCTCTTCACGGCAGGTCTCTTCGCCACACGCGGCCAGCACTTCCTTATCGACGCCCAAATCGCCGAACTCGTTGATGATGAGCGCGATGCGGCGGCCCCTGGCGTGACCGAGGAGATGCCGGATCAGCGTCGTCTTGCCGGCGCCGAGAAAGCCGGTGATGACCGTGACGGGGATCTTGCTCACGCCGGCACCGCCACGTTCGCGCGCGCAGACCGCTCATTGAGCCAGCCATAGAGCGGCCCCAGGGTCAGCCAGAACGCCGCTCCGGTAGCCAGCGTCGATGCCGCGAACGATGTCGCCAGATGTGCAGGCACCGAACTCTCGTGTTCGCCAACCAACTCCGGCGCGCCAATGACATGCGGCAAGAGGATTAATACCACGCCGATCGCCACGGCCGGCCACGACCGGAACCGCGCTATCCCGAAGATCGCCGTGGCTGTCGCGAGCGCGCAGCCCCACCACCAGGTCTGCCGTGCGACCAGATCGGCCGTCGGCATGCCCGGCAGTTCCGGCGGCAGCCCGAAGGCCGGTGCAAGCTGGAACACTGCGAAGCCCGCCAGGCCCCAGATCACCCCGTTCGCCGCCGAGATTTCGATACCGCTCAACACCGAAATTGCGGCAAGGAGCAGCGCGAAGCCGATGGCCGCGAGCAGGTTGGCGAGCACGGTGTAAAAGATGCGCTCGGTGCCATCCTGCGGGGCCCAGGCGTCCTCATCATGCACGGGCCCGGTCGGGACGGCCGCGTCATGCACATGAGCGGTCGCGTTCTCGTAGATTTCCGCCTCGAGAATCAGCGGCGCCACGCGCCAATGCTGCAGCGCCGACATGCCGATGCCGGCGACAAGTCCGGACAGCAAAGCGGCGAAGAAGATTCGCTGGAACAGTCGCATCGATTTCCCCCTCTTGTCTCAGTGACAGGGGAAGCCGAGGGAATGCCGCGTGTCATGGGCGCCGTTATGGATGCGCATGTCGCTGGCAAAGCCGATGCCGCCGATCAGCGCCAGCCCCAGCATCAGCGCCAGGCCTCCGGCGACGAGACGCTGCGATAGAGACAGGGACGAAACGGCCGAAGCCGTTTGACTGGTATTCATGTGACACCCTCCGTGTGCACGGTGAAGAAGGGCTCTGCGCCCGGATAGGTGCTGGCAGGTCTCCTGGCTCACGGGTCGCCGCGCTCTTCCGCCTTCCCGGCTCTCGCCAGTGGCTGTGGAAAGCACTCGCCGCTTACAGTTGCGGGGGCAGCCACGGTTTTGGTCCCTGATGGGTACGCCGCACCGTGTTCCCTTTTGATCCCCTTTCGCCTCACGGCTTGGGGAACCAGCACCCCCTAGAATTGGCACAGGCGAGGGGCAGAGGCAATGTGCCTTCACTGACCGCCCCCCGATTCGAGACCCTCATGCCGTTTCTGCTTTCACCCGCTGTGCTGCCGATCCTGCTGCTGATCGGCTCCAACATCTTCATGACCACGGCCTGGTATGGCCATCTCAAGTATCCGGGTGCCGCCATGTGGGTGGCGGTGATGGCGAGCTGGGCCATTGCGCTCGTCGAATACTGGATGGCGGTGCCGGCCAATCGCATCGGCTACGGCACCTATTCGGCGGCCGAACTCAAGACCATCCAGGAGGTGACCTCGCTGACGGTCTTTGCGTTCTTTGCCGTCTTCGTCCTCGGCGAACGGCTCACCTGGAATCACGGCATCGGCTTCGCGCTGATCGGGCTCGGGGCCTTCTTCGTGTTCAAGGGGCCACTGAAGTAGGCCCCATCTTCAGGTCTTGATGACGCAGGCCAGCGCCAGGATCACGAAGGCAATGGTCATCAGCCAGAACGGCGAGATCGGGATCGCGCCCATTGCCGAGATATAGACCGCCAGAACGGCGATGATCGCGATTGCCAGCGCGATGATGAAAAACAGAACGCGCGGTGCATTGAGTGTCATCGTGAAATCCCCCAAATCGCGCTCAACGCGCATACCGCGAATCTAGGACAGCCCGGCGCTGCGCCGATAGGGGGAAATACCGGCTATTCACCGCCGATCGGCGGTCGCGCTCAGTGCTTATGCCCCTCGGGACCGTCCTGCCCATGATCCACGTCGTGATCGCGCTCATGCCCCGCCCCCGGTCCGCCGGCGCGGACCGACTGCCACTCGGCCCAGCTCTGCCGCAAGATCTGGTAGGAGGACGAAAGGAACAGCCCCGCCATCACCCCGGCGACGATCAGGTCCGGCGTCGCCGAATTGAGCCACCCCACCAGCACCGCCGCCACCATCACCGCCACATTGCCGATGGCATCGTTGCGCGAGCAGAGCCACACCGAACGGATATTGGCATCCCCATCCTTGTAGGCGAGCAGCAGATAGACCGAAAGCAGGTTCGCCGCCAGCGCCGCGAACCCGATCAGCCCCATCACCTGCGCTTCGGGCACGTCGCGCACGAGGAATTCATAGAGCGTCGTTCCAGCGATCCACACGCCCATGACGAACAGGCTCGCGCCCTTGAGCGCCGCCGCGCCGCTGCGCCACACGACCGGCCTGCCGATGGCCCAGAAACTCAGCGCATAGGTGAGTGCATCGGCGCCGAAATCGAGCGCATCGGCCTTGAGCGCCTGCGACCCCGCAAGGTGCCCCGCCGACATCTCGACGACAAACATCACCGCGTTGATCGCGGTCACAACAATCAGCCGCCGCTTATAGTCGGCATTCATGCCGTCGAATGTCTGTGCGTGCTCGTGTCCGGCGCTCATTGCGTCCCATTCGGTAGATTGCGAATCGATATAGGCGCTCGCGCGGCGAAACGAAACCACCTTCGGTGCTAAACTATTGATCGTAATGATATTACTTCTCAAAACAGACGAGCCTGATCGTCCATCGGCAAGGTGCCTCCGGGTTTGGGATAGTTATGGCCGCTTGCTGAGAAGCGGCATGGCGAGGCTCCGAACCCCGGAGCGGGTCGACCGCATGGGTAGTGAGGCCGGAGCCTCGCCACGCGACCGGGGGCTAAAGACCAGTTCGGCGATGGCGGCCACTCTAACTGCCGGCGGGGACAGTGTTCCGCGAAGCTCCCGATGCCCCGGAAGCCCCGCGCCTCCCCCCAAGGCCGAACATGGCTTGAGAGGCTCTCCGCGCCGCGGAAACAGGTTTGCAAATCCGCGCGCATCAATCCGATCCGGTCCGGATGAAAGCCGACGCTCCCATCCCCCGGTCTCCCCGCACCAGCTGCTCGTTTGCAACCTCGCTTCGATGCGGCGATGGGGTGAGAATAACCC
>JBEBGE010000118.1:0-3463 GCA_040081595.1 Devosia sp. | reverse complement strand
TGTGTTTCGGCGTGCAAGTTTGACCCCCTGAGCGGGGTTATCGGCGTCCAATATTGACCCCCTGATGTTTGGCTTTGGCACACTGCCCGTCCTTTGGTTTGGACGGGTGGCGGGGGATGAAGTGCGTGGACACGATTGCGCGGATCCGGCGCGAGTTCTTCGTGCAGGGCAAGACGATCAAGGAGATCGTTCGGGAGCTGCACGTGTCGCGGAACACGGTGCGCAAGGTCGTGCGCTCCGGGGCGACGGCTTTCGAGTATGAGCGGGAGCGACAGCCCCGCCCCAGGATCGGTCCGTGGCAGGGCGCTCTGGATGGCCTCCTCGCATCGAACGAGACCAAGGCCGTGCGCGAGCGGCTGACGCTGATCCGAGTCTTCGAGGAGTTGCGGGGTCTCGGTTACGAGGGCGGCTATGATGCAGTCCGCCGCTATGCCCGTGGTTGGCGCCGCGAGCAGGTATCGTCATCGGCCGCCGCCTTCGTGCCGCTGAGCTATGCGCCGGGGGAGGCCTACCAGTTCGACTGGAGCCACGATGTGGTGCTGATCAATGGGGTGACGGTGACGGTCAAGGTCGCGCACGTCCGGCTCTGCCACAGCCGGATGCTGTTCGTGCGGGCCTATCCGCGCGAGAGCCAGGAGATGGTGTTCGACGCCCACGACCGGGCCTTCGCCTTCTTCAAGGGCACCTGCACGCGCGGCATCTACGACAACATGAAGACGGCGGTCGAGACGATCCTGGTTGGCAAGGAGCGGGTCTACAATCGCCGGTTCCTGCAGATGTGCGGTCACTACCTCGTCGATCCAGTGGCCTGCACGCCGGCCTCGGGCTGGGAGAAGGGCCAGGTCGAGAACCAGGTCGGGCTGGTGCGCGAGCGCTTCTTCACGCCGCGTCTTCGGGTGAAGAGCTATGACGAGCTGAACGCGCTGCTGCTCGACAAAGCCATTGCCTATGCCCGGGCGCATCGCCACCCCGAGTTGCGGGACCAGACGATCTGGGAGGTGTTCGAGACCGAGCGGCCGAACCTTGTGCCCTATGCAGGTCGCTTCGACGGCTTCCATGCAGTGCCGGCTTCGGTGTCCAAGACTTGCCTGGTGCGCTTCGACAACAATCGCTACTCGGTCATGGCCAATGCCGTTGGTCGACCGGTCGAGATCAGGGCTTATGCCGATCGCATCGAGCTGCGCCAGGATGGCAGGATGGTCGGCGAGCATCCGCGCTGCTTCGGTCGCGACCAGACGATCTTCGATCCCTGGCACTACGTCCCGGTGCTGGCGCGCAAGCCGGGTGCCCTGCGCAATGGCGCGCCCTTCAAGGACTGGGTGCTGCCCGCCGGCATCGACAGGATCAGGCGCAAGCTCGCCACCGTCGATGATGGCAATCGTCAGATGGTGAGCGTCCTCACGGCGGTTCTGCACGATGGGTTGCCGGCGGTGGAAGCGGCCTGCACCGAAGCCCTGCGGGACGGCGTCTGCTCGGCCGACGTGATCCTCAACATCCTGGCCCGGCAGCGCGAACCCACCACGCCGATAACCATCATGACCACACCGCAGGCCTTGCGGCTCAGCCATGAGCCGGTGGCCGACTGTGCCCGCTACGACAGCCTGAGGAGGGCGATATGATGGAACGATCCGAGATCCTGACCACGATGGGTGAGCTCAAGCTCTACGGCATGAAGAGTGCCTATGACGAGATCATCGCCACCGCCATCAAGCGCCAGCACGACCCGGAGCGTGTGGTCGGCGACCTGCTCACCTCCGAGATCGCCGAGAAGCAGGCCCGCTCGATCAAGTACCAACTAACGATCGCCAAGCTGCCTCTGGCCAAGGACATCGAGGACTTCGACTTCGCCGGAACGCAGATCAACGAGACCCTGGTCAGGGACCTCGCCGGCGGCAACTTCCTCGCCCATGAGCGCAACGTGGTTCTGATCGGCGGCACCGGCACCGGCAAGACCCACCTGGCCATCGCCATTGCCCGCGCCGCCATCCGCAATGGCGCCCGCGGCCGCTTCTTCAACGTCGTCGATCTGGTCAACAAGCTCGAGGCCGAGACTCGTGCCGGCCGGCAGGGACGGATGGCAGACTATCTCGGGCGCAAGGACTTCGTCGTCCTCGATGAGCTCGGCTATCTGCCCTTCGCCCAGTCCGGCGGCCAGTTGCTGTTCCACCTGGTCAGCCGCCTCTACGAGCAGACCTCGGTGATCGTCACCACCAACCTGGGCTTCGGCGAATGGCCATCGGTCTTCGGCGACGCCAAAATGACAACCGCGCTCCTCGATCGGCTCACCCACCACTGCGACATCGTCGAGACCGGCAACGAGAGTTGGCGCTTCAAGAACCGCGCCTGAACCCCAACCCGACCTCAGGGGGTCAATATTGGACGCCGATACGGGGTCAATCTTCAACGCCGCTTGACAAACATCACCAGTGAAATCCCCCAAATCGAGACTATGAAGAGAAGAGCGACCACAGTCCCGATCGCCGGCACAACCCAACCGCGAAGGTGATCAAACCTCCCGGCTGCATCCGCCAACCAAGCTACGAGAACGTTGAAGGTCCTTACCGCGTGTAGGACCGTGACCAAGGCCACTAACCCTAGCCCGGCGAACTGGAAGACTGAGAGCAGCACTAAGCCCGAACCGAGCGCGACCTTCACGCCAAACGCGAGGAAGGCAACAAGCGCCACCAGCGTGCCAATCGCCCGCGTCAATTCAAAGAATGGCCGGTTGCTGTCCAGTTCTTCGGTGAGCCGTCCCATTCCGTGCCCTTAGCGTTGCCCCTGTAGGGTGCCCGATGTGGCCACGTGGGGGAATGGCGAAAACGAATAGACCCCCTGTCCCACGGAGAAGCATGCACAGCCTCCCCGCACGGGTGTCCTGAATGGCACACCACAAGGTGGCAATGTTTCAGCTACGGCCGCGACCTCAGCGGACACCGCTCACCAGACGCCGCCACGCTCCTCAAGCGCCTTCTGACCGTTCTGCATCGCAGTGCTAAAGTCTTCCACCCAACCATCAGGCAAGTCCAAGACGAGTTCGAATTTGTGAGGTGAGGCCGTCGGCTTACCGTCAACAAAGATCGATCGAATGAACTGGGGCAACTCGGGGAACCGGCGTAAGGGGAATAACGCTCCCGCCGCTAGGCACTCTCCCACTCCTTGAAACCCTTCTGGAAGGCTGGTGAACTTCGCCTCTTCCCCGATCTCAACAAAGTGTGCGGCGCATTGGGCGAAGAGCTTGCACGCGTGATCGATCTCCTCCTCATTGCCCGGAGTGCCCGTAGGGCCCCAAGACCTCTCAAGCTCCGCAAGGAGGGCGTGGAGAGCGCCTGCAGCGGTTTGTAATTCCGCCGACTTAGCTGACGCCCACCGGACAAACATCTCGCCGGGCAATAAGGTCATAGGCTTCAAGACCAGCCCACGCCCGAGGTCCCGCGCTCTCCGAAGAGGCGCTTTGAGATAGAGT
>JBEBGE010000076.1:0-12971 GCA_040081595.1 Devosia sp. | reverse complement strand
GGGGAAGTCCTTGCGGGGTCCCTTGTCAAAATCGGGCCGAGGGCCGCCTCCTCCACCACGCTTCGCGTAGTCCCCCTCCCCGGTACGCTTCGCTGCGGGAGAGGAACCGCGATTGCCAAAGTCGCGCTTCGGCCTGTCCGCGGCGCCGGCGCGGGGCGCGCCAGTATACGGGCGCTTGGGGCGGTCCTCGCCATCGCGCGGCCTGTCGAAGCTCTTCTTGAACGGCGGCTTGCCGCCATCGGACCTGAAGGCCGGCTTGTCGGAGTCTTTCTTGAAGGCTGGCTTATCGCCTTGGGGCTTGGCGCCGCGGGCCGGTTTCTTGCCATAGAGCTTGGGAGTGAAATCGGCCGCGTCCCTGCCGTCGCCGAAATGGATCTTGCGCGGCGGGCCGGACTCGGCCGGGGCTTCTTCCTTGCGGGGGCGGCGCGCGATCTCGCGGCCACCTGGTCGGTGTTTGACCGGGGCGCGGTCCTCCTCCTTGATGTCCCGCGGGCCGCGATCGGCGCGGTCGGTGAAATGGAAGCGCTCGTTGTTGGCGGCAACGGATTTGCGCTGTGGCTTGGCTTCCTTGCCGGGGGCGGCGACGCGCAGCTTTGGATTGGCGGCAGTGCGGGCGAGCTTAATCGCCTGCGGCTCGGGCAACTCGCTTTCGAAATCGACGCCGGCCTCGTCGGCGAGGCGCTTGCCGAGCTGTTCGCGCAGGATACGGGCCTTGACGACTTCGACCGCGCCGATAGGCAGGTCATTGAGCTGGAACGGGCCGAAGCTGACACGGATCAGCCGGTTGACCTGGAGGCCCAGCGCCGCCAACACGTTCTTGACCTCGCGGTTCTTGCCCTCGCGCAGCCCGACGACCAGCCAGACATTGCTGCCCTGCTCGCGCTCGAGCGTGGCTTCGATCGGACCATACTGGATGGCATCGACTTCCATGCCGTCCTTGAGCGCGTCGAGCTGCGGCTGGGTGATGGTGCCGAAAGCGCGGACGCGGTAGCGGCGCAGCCAACCCGTCGCGGGCAATTCCAGCACACGCTTCAGCCCGCCATCATTGGTCAGCAGCAAGAGGCCTTCGGTATTGATGTCGAGCCGGCCGATGGAGACGACGCGCGGCAGGCCGTGCGACTCGAGACTCTGGAACACCGTTTCACGCCCCTCGGGGTCCTTTTCGGTGACCACCAGGCCCGCCGGCTTGTGGTAGAGCCAGACGCGGGTGCCCTGACGCGAGGCGAGCGGATTGCCGTCGACGCTGATGCGGTCTTTTTCGGTGACATTGAAGGCCGGGGTACGGATCGGCTTGCCGTTGACCGAGACGCGGCCATCGCGGATCCAGTCCTCGGCATCGCGCCGGGAACACAGGCCGGCACGGGCAATAACCTTGGCGAGCCGGTCGCCGGCAAATTGGGATTCGGACATATGAACTCCTGCGGGACCCTATGGTCGGCGCATCTTGAGAGGGGTAAGGCTACTGCTTCAGCAGCGCCTTCTGGATTTCCGGCGGGCAGAGCGGATCGTTGACGGCGACGAGGTCGCCATTGGGGGCGAGGCAGACGAGATCGGCGGCGTTCTTGACGGTCTCGTAATATTCAACCGGCGGCAGGAAGATCGAGCGTTTGTCCTCGCGACGGTAGGCTTTCATGCGCGCGGTGAGCTTGCGCTCCTCGGCCTCGGTGAGCGGGCGACCGCCCAGCGTCGTGAGGTCCACCACGCGCGCATTGCGCAGGCGGCTCAGATCCTCGGCGCTCATGCCGGTGGTGTCGACTTTGACCTTGTTGGAATCCTCGGGCAGCACCGGGGCAGCACCGTCCTCGGGCGGGGGCAGAATGGCCTCGTTCTTGGGCAGAACCAGCGGACCGCGCACATTGGTCGGGTCGGGTTTCACCTCACGGGGAATGAGGCCGATACCTTCGGCGGTCGAATCGAGCACCTCTTCCTGGAAGGTATAGAAGCTCGAAAAGGCATTGGTGCCTTCGGTGGTGGTGCAGGCGGAAAGCGCTGCGGCAAGGCCCAGCGCCACGCCTGCGGCCGCATACCGGGTCACAGCCAGAAAGAGGGGCCGCCGCCCGGTCAGGTCATTCGACATCTATTTCCCTTTTCCCCCGAACGCGCGGCTTATAGCCGAAACCGTCCCGTAAGGCCAGATTCTGGCGTTAATTGGTTCAGGCGGGACTCGGCGCTCGTGCCTTGCCGATTCCAAGGAAATCGAGGATCAGCAGCAACACTCCGAGCGTTATGGCGGTGTCGGCTAGGTTGAAGATGTAGAAAGACCAGTCGCCGATGTGGAAATGGAAGAAATCGGCCACGGCACCGTAGATCCCCCGATCGAGCGCATTGGACAGCGCCCCGCCGATACAGAGCGCGAGGCCTGCTCGCACCAAGGCCGAATGGGCCCTGACCCACCAGACCGAAAGCGCGGCCAGCGCCACGACAACGAGGATGGCAATAACCCAGACCGGCATAGCGTTGAGCAGACCATAGGAAATGCCGGTGTTGAAGACCAGCCCGACATCGAAGAACGACGTCAGCGGCCGGAACTCGCCCGGCGGCCAGTGCAACATTTCGATCTGCACATATTTGTGAATCCGGTCCACCGCAAAGGCGGCGAGACCGAGGAGAAGGCTCAACCACACGCCCTGACGGTTCACGCGGCGAGCCCCGCCGCCTGCCGCTCACGGAGCGCAATGGCGTCGCGCTTGGAAATTTCCGGGATCGCGCTGTCCATGTCGGCCTCGGCGAAATAGCGGCGCGAGCGGAGGCACTGGCGCCCCCTCCCCTCGGCCTTGGCAAAGACCACGGCCACGCCTTTGACCTCCGGCAGCTCGAACGCCCCGGCAGGCGCTGCACCGCTCGCGACATCGAGGAAGGAGGTGATGCTGATTTCCGCCAGATCGACGCCATCGAGCGCCGCGCGAAGATAGGGATCGCTGACGAAGACTTTGGGCGCAGCTTCGAGCGAGGAGCCGATAACTTTGTCGCGGCGCACCAGTTCCAGCGCGCCGTTGACGACCTTGCGGACCTCGCGGATGTTTTCCCACTTCTCGGCCAGTGCCTTATCCGCCCATTCTGTCGGCACCTCAGGGAACTGCCGCAGATGTACCGAGCTTGCGGCTTCCGTATGCCGCTCCAGCCAGCATTCTTCCATGGTAAAGACCAGGATCGGGGCGAGCCAGGCGGTGAGGCAATCGAAGACCCGGTCGATCACTGTCAGCGCCGCGCGGCGCTTGATCGACGAGATCGGATCGCAATAGAGCGCGTCCTTGCGGATATCGAAGTAGAAGGCCGAAAGTTCGATATTCATAAAGTTCGAGAGCGTCGCGACGACGCGCTTGTAGTCATATTGCGCGTAGGACTCGCGGATCGCGCCGTCGAGTTCCTTGAGCCGATTGAGAATGAGGCGCTCGAGTTCCGGCATGTCCTTGAAAGCTACGGCCTCATCGGACTTGTAGTGGGCCAGGTTGCCGAGCAGCCAGCGCATCGTGTTGCGCAGCTTGCGATAGGAATCGACGGTCGAGTTGATGATCTCCTTGCCGATCCGCTGGTCGTCGGCGTAGTCGGCCGAAGCGACCCAGAGGCGGAGGATGTCGGCGCCGAACTGCTTGACGATGTCTTGCGGCGCGACGGTGTTGCCGAGCGACTTGCTCATCTTCTTGCCCTCGCCGTCGAGGGTAAAGCCGTGAGTCAGGACACCCTTATATGGGGCGAACCCATTGGTCGCGCAGCTTTCGAGCAGCGAAGAGTGGAACCAGCCGCGATGCTGGTCCGAGCCCTCGAGATAGAGGTCGGCCGGGAAGTTGAGATCCTGCCACTTGGCTTTGTTCCGCAACACCCAGCTATGCGTCGTGCCGCTCTCGAACCACACGTCGAGGATATCGTCGACCTTGAGCCAATCCTCGTGGTTGGTAACGGCATTGCCGAGGAAGCGTTCCTTGGCGCCCGGCTTGAACCAGGCGTCGGCGCCTTCGACTTCGAAAGCGTCGCCGATGCGCTTGTTCACGGCCTCATCGACAAGTATGCGATCTTCCTTCTCGTTGTAGAACACCGCGATCGGCACACCCCAGGCGCGCTGGCGGCTGAGCACCCAGTCGGGTCGCTCTGCGATCATCGAGCGCAGCCGGTTCTGCCCGGCCGGCGGATAGAAGGTGGTGGCATCGATGGCGGCGAGTGAGCGAGCACGCAGGGTGTCCCCGGCTTTGCCCTCGATATCGCGGTCCATATAGACGAACCATTGCGGCGTATTGCGGAAGATGATCGGCTTCTTGGACCGCCATGAATGCGGATATTGGTGCTTCACCCTTCCGCGGGCGACCATCATGCCGCGTTCGGCGAGCGCCGCGATGACGCGGTTGTTGGCGTCGCCCTTCTTGCCGGAATCGTCGATCACGCGGGCGCTGTCGAAACCGGGGGCGGCGTCGGTGTAGAACCCGGCGTCGTCGACGACGTAGGGAATGGTCGTGTCGATGCCGAGCGCAGCGATCTTGCGTGAAGAGTCCATCCAGATGCCGAAATCGTCGAGGCCGTGGCCCGGAGCGGTATGTACGAAACCGGTGCCGGCATCATCGGTGACGTGCTCGCCTTCGAGCAGCGGAACTTCGAACTGATAGCCGCCGCCGAAACCGCGAAGCGGATGCCTGCAGGAAATCACCTTGCTCAGGTCGACCTCGCCAAGGCGCGTGAAGGATTCGACCTTGCCCTTGGCGAAGGTGTCGACGGCAAGCTTATCGGCCAGCACATATTTTTCGCCGACCGCAGCCCAATTGCCCTCGGGCGCCTTCGTGACTTCGTAGAGGCCGTAGGCGATCTTGCCCGAATAGGAGATGGCGCGGTTTGCCGGGATGGTCCACGGCGTGGTGGTCCAGATCACCACCGAGGCGTTGAGCTCCTCGAAGGTGCCGGAAGCGAACGCGCCATTGCCCGAGTGAATCGGAAACTTCACCCAGATCGTGTCGCTTTCATAGTCCGCATATTCGATCTCGGCTTCGGCGAGCGCCGTGCGCTCGACCACCGACCACATGACGGGCTTTGATCCGCGATAGAGCTGGCCGCTCGCAGCCACCTTCATCAGCTCGCGCGCGATCTGCGCCTCGGCGTCGAAGCTCATCGTCAGATAGGGGTTGGCCCAATCTCCGGTGACACCGAGGCGCTTGAACTCGTCGCGCTGGGTATCGACCCAGTATTGCGCGAAGGTGCGGCACTCGGCGCGGAACTCGTTGATCTCGACCTGGTTCTTGTCCTTGCCCTTGGCGCGGTACTGCTCCTCGATCTTCCACTCGATCGGCAGGCCGTGGCAGTCCCAGCCCGGCACATAGGCCGAGTTGTATCCCAGCATGTTCATCGAGCGCGAAACGAGGTCCTTGAGCACCTTGTTGAGCGCGTGGCCGATATGGATGTTGCCGTTGGCGTAGGGCGGGCCGTCGTGAAGGGTAAAGAGCGGGCGGCCCTTGGCCTCTTTCCGCTGGGTGCCATAGAGGTCCATCTGCTCCCAACGGGCGAGCCATTGCGGCTCGCGTTCGGGCAGGCCGGCGCGCATGGGGAAATCGGTCTCGGGCAGGAACAGGGTCGCGGAATAGTCGGTCGCGGCCGCGGCCTTCTCACTATCGGTCATTTCGGGCTCGGGTGGCGGAATTGCGGGCCTTTTAGCAATGAAGGCCGTGGCGTGCCAGTGCTTTGGCCGCTCAGTCGAAAAACCCCAGCGCCTTGTCGAGTTCCGAAACCGCCTGGCATTCGGCCAGCGCCACGCGTGCCTTGGCGCTGTCGCGGGCGATGGCGGCGATGAGTTCGTCGAGGCCCTTGAAGATTTCCTGGCCGCGAACGTGGCCGACCAGCGCCACTTCGAGGGTCTGGCCGTAGATGTCCTCGTCGAAATCGAAGAGGTAGGTCTCGAAGGGCGGGAGTTGGTTGTCGAACATCGGCTTGCCGAAGCTCGAGACGCCGTCGAGCACCCGATCCCCGAGCCGGGCGCGGACGGCATAGATGCCCTGCGCCAGCCCGAAATTGGACCGGGTCGCGATATTGGCGGTGGGGAACCCCAGGGTGCGGCCGCGCTGGTCGCCCTTGATCACCTCGCCGCCGAAGAACCAGTGGTAGCCGAGGAGACCATTGGCGGTCTTCACATCGCCATCGCCCAGTGCCGCACGGATGCGCGAGGACGAGACGGCATTCTGGCCTTCGGGCAGCAACTCGAGGATATCGACGGAAAAGCCGTGAACATGGCCGGAGGCGCGGAGGAATTCCGGGGTGCCGCGCCGATTGTGGCCGAACTGGAAATCGGCACCGATCACCGCACCTGAAATCCTCAGCGCCTTCACCAGATAGTTGGCGACGAAGTCCTCGGGCTCGACGAGGCTCAGTTCGCGGCTGAACGGCATCAGCACGATGCCGTCGAGGCCGAGCGCCTCGCAGAGCCTGGCCTTGACGTCGGGCGGTGTCAGCCGGAAGATTCCCGGCGTCGGGGCGAAGACATCGCGCGGATGCGGCTCGAAGGTCAGCATCACCGCCGGGACGTTCCGCGCCTTCGCCTGCGCCTTCAGCCGCTCCAGCACCGATTGATGGCCACGATGGACGCCGTCGAACGAGCCGATGGCGACCATGGCGCCCTTGAGCGCCTGGGGAACGCTGGACAGCCCGTCAAGGCGATGAAAGCTCGGCAAGGGAAAACCTGAATGCGTGCTGGCGGCTATATGGCAAGCCGCCGCTCACCACGCAAGGCGGGCCATTGCCCCGCGCATCCGCGCCCCGCTGGGCGCGACCAGCGAGCGGATCGCCTCGGGGTCGGGCGAGCCGAAGGCATCGAGCTCTCCGGCATGGATCGAGCCGGTGATGAACAGGAAGTCGAGATCGGCATTGGCGGCGCCGATGGCGTCGGTCCTGACGCTGTCGCCGATGGCGAGGATGCGGCTGCGATCAAGGCCTTTGCCGGCGGCGGCTTCGGCAGCCTTTAAGGATTCGTCATAGATCGGCAGATAGGGCTTCCCGGCCATGATGATGCGCCCGCCGCGCGCTTCGTAGAGATCGGCCAGTGCGCCGCCGCAGTAATAGATGTGGTGGCCATGCTCGACGACGCGGTCGGGGTTGGCGCAGATCATGGGCAGGCCGCGCTCGAGCCAGACATTCATGCGCTCGTTGTAGTCGTCGGGTGTGTCGCGGTCGTCGTCAAGATCGGTGACGATTAGCGCCCGCGCCGTCTCGGCCGGCCCGAGCGTGATGTCGAGGCCCTCGAACAAGCCGTCATTCTCAAAGGCGGGGCCGACATAGTGCAGCGCCTGGCCGCGATAGGACGAGAGCAGGCTCCGCGTCACGTCCCCAGACGAAACGATCGCATCATAAGCGCTGCGACCGACGCCGAGTTGATCCAGCATCTCCTGAATGGGTCCCGCGGGGCGCGGGGCGTTGGTGATGAGCACCACCCTACCCCCGCCCTGCCGGAAGCGGGTGAGCGCATCGACGGCGCCGGCATAGGCGGCGATGCCGTTGTGGATGACACCCCAGACGTCCGAGAGAATGGCGTCATAGCGCGGCGCGAGCGGCGCAAGGGATGTGGCAAGACTCTGCATAGGTGGTGCTTACCCTCCCGAATGCGCCGCGGAAAGCTGGAAGTACTGCTTTGCCTTCTCCCCTCGCGGAAGAGGCAAGAACTGCAGCCCTGGGAGATCAGCCTTCGGCCCAGATGGGAGGCAGCAGGTCGTCGTCGCGAGGGGTTGCGAGATCCGGTCGCACCGGACCCGGCGCGGCGATATGGGGTCCCTGCGCCAGCGATATCCCGTCTTCAAACAGCGCCAGCAATTGCTGCTCGTCAATGATTCCGGTGGCGATCAGCTCGATGCCGAAGCGGCGGCCATAGGATGCGATGTCGGAAACGTGGAAATCGGTGAAGCCTTCGGGCTGGCGGAGGAAGCGGGTCGCATCGACACGAACGGTCTTGAAAGCAAGACCCTGCAATTCGGCATAGTCGAAACGGAGCGAGGTTGCGGCGGCGAGCGACAGGCCGACACCCATCTTGCCGATCGCTGCGAGCGACGCTTTCTCCTTGGCGCTCAGGGCGCGGAGATCGGCCTGTGGCACGACAAAGAGCAGCGATGATGAGATGGCGCGGTTGGCATCGAGCGCCGCGAGCACAAGCTCCACCGATTTGGCGGTCGACAGCGTTGCGCGCGACAGCGGCACGTAGAGCGTGATCGGGTTGCCGGCGGTGCGCGAGCGGCGGGCCACGGTGATCGCTTCGTCAAGGCCGAGGCTTTCAATGCGGCCGACGATCTCTTCGCCACCATGGCGCGGCATGAAATCGGCCCGGTCGGCGAGATCGTCATCCTCGAGCAAGAGGCGCGGCACGAGATCGTAGCCGTGCACCTTGCGCTGCGGCAGGGTGACGATGGGCTCGATGTGGAAGACCAGCCGGTTTTCCTCGACGGTCTGCTTCAGGAGCTCCAGCGGAATCACCGGCTCGGGCATCAAGTCGGGATCGGGCAGCGGTGGCGCCTTTTCGACCGGCTCGGTCGTGAGGCGGCGCTCCTCTTCCAGCTCCGCCACCGCTTCGGCTACCTGTCGCACTACCGTTCCGAGCACGGAAAGATCGGCTTCGAGGCCCTGGAGCCTCGGACCGGCATTGATGTCGGTCAGTGCGTTGATGCGCTGACTTAGCGCGGAACCGGCCTGCGCATCGGTCGAAAGCAGGCGGGAGAGGTCCTCAATGCCCTTTTCGAGCCGCGCCTCGGCCCGCCGGCGCAATTGCCGCTCGACCAGGAGGATGGCGACCGCGCCGAAGGCAATGGCGGTCACGGCGGCTTCGATCGGGGTAAAAGTCAGACCGAAATAGGCTGCTGTGGCAACGCCAAGGGCAGCAAGAGCAATGAACAAATAGACAAGGCTCTGCACTTCCGCCCTCTCCAGATTCGATACGCCCCGAACCAAACCATTAAGGTGCGTCGTTGGCCTCTCCAAACGGAATATTTACCCTAAGCGTCAACAATCGAACGCTCAGAAGCGAGAAGACCAAGAGGCCCCGACTTCATGACCGAGTCGCACCCCAACGGATCGGCGGCGCCCGCGCGGCTCCTGCTCATCGATCGCGACGGCTCGACCGCCGAAACGCTGATCGCGCCGCTGCAGGCGCGGCTGCCTTTGAGTTCAGCGCTGGTCGAGGTCCGCTGCGGCCGCCAGGCTGCCGATCTCCTCAAGGGGTCGGACTATGATGTCGTGCTCGCCGATCTGGGCAGTCTCAGCGATCTCGCGCCCCGTTCCGATGAAGCGGTCGGCAGGCTGGCGCGTATGGCGCCCGGCGCGCTGCTCCTCGTGTTTCTCGACAGCGGGACGGTGTCGCTCTCGATGACCGTGATGCGGGCAGGCGCGCATGAGTGTTTGCAGAAGCCGGTCCTGGGCGAGGCGCTGGCGCTTCGCATCGGCGCGCTGGCGCTGCGGCTCGGCCGCCCCCGCGCGCTCGGCGTTGAAAGCGGCGAGATGATCGGCAAGTCGCAACTGGACGATCGGACGGCGCCGGAACCCGAAGTCGCGGCGGCGGTGCTGCCCATGTGGCGGCAAGAGCAGCGGATCATCGAAGACGCGATCCGCACCTTTGCCGGCAATATCACGCTGGCGGCGGCGGCGCTGGAACTCAGCCCTTCGACGATCTACCGCAAGCGCCAGGCCTGGGCCGAGATCGAAGGCAAATACGGGGTTGCGTAATTATCGCCACGTGAACACCCGCGTCACCGAGTAGTTGAACACCACACTCATCAACACGCCGAGCAGACCGGCCCGATAGAACGAGCCGTCGAAGGTATAGATCCAGCTCGCGACCGAGACATTGGCCAGGGCGCCGATCGAGCAGACCAGATAGAACGAGAAGAGCCCGGTGAAATAGCGCCAGCCGCGCAGCTTCTTGTTGGCGTAGGTCAGCTCGTTGTTGAGGATGAAATTGAAGGTCATGGCGACGATGGTTGCCGTCGTCTGCGCGACATAAAAATTGGCGCCAAGCCGCTCATGGGCGAGCCAGAGCGTTGCCATATGGACGATGACGCCGGTGGCGCCGACCAGCCCGAAGAGCAGGAACGTCGTGGGCAGCAGCCCGCCCGTCAGCTTGCTCAGGATCAGGCCGAGGAACTGAACGATGATGATCGAACTCATCTTGCTCTCGCCCGCGTGGCGGGGCCGGAAGGTATAGGGGACCTCTCCTATCCGCAGTTCCTTGCCGCGACGGGCCCGGGCTCGACCGGCGGAGACGATGATATCGAGAAGAATCTTGAAGCCTTCCGAGGAGAGCGAGGGCGCGATCTCGTCGAAGACGTCGCGGCGCATCAGGAAGAAGCCGCTCATCGGATCGGACAAGGCCCTGCCGGTCACCAGCCGCGACAGCCGCGTTGCCATCAGGCTCGCGGTTTCGCGGGTCTTGGAGAACCCCTCCCCGGCGCTGCCGGAGCCGGCATAACGGGTCCCCGCGACGATATGGTCGCCGCCCAAAGCCTTCTCGAGCATCAGCGGCAGCACGGTCTCGTCATGCTGGTGGTCGGCGTCGATGACGGCGAAATAGGGGGCGGCACTGGCCGAAATCCCTTCGATCACGGCCGAACTCAGGCCGCGCCTGCCGATCCGGTGGATGCAGCGCACATTGGGGTGGCGCCGCGCCAGGTCCTTGGCGACCGCAGCGGTGCCGTCCGGCGAATTGTCGTCTACGACGATGAATTCAAAGGCGATCTTTCCAAGCGCCGCCGTCACCTTGTCATAAAGCGAAGCGATATTGTCGCGCTCGTTGAAGGTCGGGACGATCACCGCCAGCTTTGGCGACGACCAGATTTGCGGCGTCACGGCCGGCTGCGCTTCCCGCTCAATGGTCAATTGGTCATCCGGTGGCTCGCAAAGGGGCCAAATATCCTGCGGTAAGGGCAATCCGCAAGCGAGACCAAGGTTCCCACCCAGCTTGACTCCGAAATTCGGCCTGCCTATATCCCCGGCACGCTGTTAGCACTCACCTTACTAGAGTGCCAGCAGACCAATTTCATCCGTTCACCAGTTCATAGGAGCAGACATGGCTTTCCGTCCCCTGCACGACCGCGTGGTCGTCCGGCGTGTCGACAGCGAAGAAAAGACCGCTGGCGGCATCATCATCCCCGACACCGCCAAGGAGAAGCCGTCCGAGGGAGTCATCGAGGCCGTCGGTCCCGGCGCCCGTGACGACAGCGGCAAGCTGGTTCCCATCGACGTTAAAATCGGCGACCGGATCCTGTTCGGCAAATGGTCCGGCACCGAGGTCAAGCTCGACGGCAAGGACCTGCTGATCATGAAAGAGACCGACATCATGGGCGTGATCGGCTGAGCCGAACGTCGCTGAATCCCAACCCTTAAGGAGCGCCTCCAATGGCTGCTAAAGATGTAAAGTTCTCGACCGACGCGCGCGACAAGATGGTCCGCGGTGTCAATATCCTCGCCAACGCTGTCAAGGTGACGCTGGGTCCCAAGGGCCGCAATGTCGTTATCGACAAGTCGTTCGGCGCCCCGCGCATTACCAAGGACGGCGTGACCGTCGCCAAGGAAGTCGAACTTGAAGACAAGTTCGAGAACATGGGCGCACAAATGGTGCGTGCCGTGGCCTCCAAGACCAACGACATCGCCGGTGACGGCACGACGACGGCGACCGTTCTCGCCCAGTCGATCGTCAACGAAGGCGTCAAGCTGGTTGCCGCTGGTATGAACCCGATGGATCTGAAGCGCGGCATCGATCTCGCCGTCGCCGAAGTCGTCGAAAACCTCGGCAAGGCCAAGAAGACCATTTCGTCCAATGCCGAAGTCGCCCAGGTCGGCACCATTTCGGCCAATGGCGAGACCGCAATCGGCGACATGATCGCCCAGGCGATGCAGAAGGTCGGCAATGAGGGCGTGATCACGGTCGAAGAAGCCAAGACCGCCGAAACCGAGCTCGACGTCGTCGAAGGCATGCAGTTCGACCGCGGCTATCTCAGCCCCTATTTCGTGACCAACGCCGAAAAGATGGTCGCGGTGCTCGAGGATCCGGTGATCCTGCTGCACGAGAAGAAGCTCTCGAACCTGCAGGCCATGCTGCCGATCCTCGAAGCGGTGGTTCAGAGCCAGCGCCCGCTGCTGATCATTGCGGAAGACATCGAAGGCGAAGCCCTCGCCACGCTCGTGGTCAACCGCCTGCGCGGCGGCCTCAAGGTCGCGGCCGTCAAGGCCCCGGGCTTTGGCGATCGCCGCAAGGCCATGCTCGAGGACATCGCGATCCTCACGGGTGGCTCGGTGATTTCCGAAGAGCTTGGCATCAAGCTCGAGAACGTGACCATGGACATGCTGGGCACCGCCAAGCGCGTCGAAATCGCCAAGGAGACCACCACCATCGTTGATGGTTCGGGCAAGAAGGACGACATCCGGGGCCGCGTTGCCCAGATCAAAGCGCAGATCGAGGAAACCACCTCGGACTACGACAAGGAGAAGCTGCAGGAACGCCTGGCCAAGCTCGCTGGCGGTGTTGCGGTGATCAAGGTCGGCGGTTCGACCGAAGTCGAGGTGAAGGAGCGCAAGGATCGCGTCGACGACGCGCTGAACGCTACCCGCGCCGCGGTCGAGGAAGGCATCGTTCCGGGTGGTGGCGTTGCGCTGCTGCGCGCCGCGGCCAACCTCAAGGTCAAGGGCGCCAATGCCGACCAGCAAGCCGGTATCGGCATCGTCCGCCGCGCGCTGCAGGAACCGCTGCGCCAGATCGCCCAGAACGCGGGCGACGAAGGCTCGGTGGTCGTCGGCAAGATCCTCGAGAACGCCTCGCTGAGCTTTGGCTATGACGCGCAGAACGGCACCTATGGTGACATGATCCAGATGGGCATCGTCGACCCTGTGAAGGTTGTTCGCACGGCGCTGCAGGACGCGGCTTCGGTCGCTTCGCTGCTGATCACGACCGAAGCCATGATCGCCGAAATGCCAAAGGATCCGTCACCCGCGATGGGCGGCGGTGGCGGCGGCGGTATGGGCGGCATGGGTGG
>JBEBGE010000023.1:0-44592 GCA_040081595.1 Devosia sp. | reverse complement strand
GAATTGACCCTGCTGCTGTTCGCTGCCGAGCGGGAAGCGTTGGAGGCCGAGATGCGGGAATTGCACCGGCTCGGAATCGGCTTCAAGGGCTGGGAGGCGCCGCTCGCGGAGCGGCTACGTGCGATGTTCCGCCGAGGCTAGGGGCTGAGGCGGGTCGCGAGTTCGTCAAGCGACTGGATGCAGATCTGTATTTCGGACCTCAAATGGCGCTTTTCGGCAGGGGTCAGCGGCGATTTCGCGCCGGGACGGAGATCGAGGCTCGTGGTCTCGACCAGCGTTTCAATCTCGCGCCGGACGCGGGCAATCTCGAACGCTGCGGCCATCACGATCTCCCCTTCAAGTCGGTGCTATTGGACGCGGCGGACGGAATAGCCCTTGGCGCGCAGCAACTCCACGACGCCGGTGTCGCCCACAAGGTGCGCCGCACCAACGATGATCAGGTTCTGTTCGTTGCGCGCGAGCATGGCTTCAATCGGGGAGATCCAGCTGGCATTGCGGTCGATGAGCAGCGCCTTCATCACCTCAGCTTCGCTGATATCGGGATCGGATGAAACCGCTTCGAGCATTTTGGCTTCGTCGCCGCTGTTCCAGACCTCGACCATGTCCAGGAGCATGTCGGGGGCCAGATTGGTCTGTGCGGCGGTACCGGCCAGCATCCGCAATTGCAGCGCGTCGGACATGCCCGAAAAGATCGCGATCTGCTGGCTGGCCGTCTCGAGAAAGGCCATGCGATTGCGGTCGAGGTCCCGCTGGACCGTCACTTCGACACCCGCGCCCATATTGGCCGTACTCTGTGTGATGGCGCGGCCCTGCAACAGCAGGGTCAGGAACCAGGGTCGATAGGCCTGCGCGGATTCAAGGGTCATGCCCTGCTGGCGCAGGGCGGTATCGACGGCGGTGGCCTCATCGGCAGTCAGTTGGTCGGACCAGTGGACGCCGGACGCATTGACGGCACTGGTGACCATCTGGAAGGCGAGGAAGATCTGGCTGAAGAGGCCGATATCGGCCTCGAAATAGACCTTGCTGGCCCCGGCAAGCGTCGCGTCGAAGGCCGGGGTACGCCATTGCGTCGCGACCGGCAGGACGTGGACGGAGCCGAAAAGGAAAACCTTGCTGTCAGTGTCGCTCACTTCCCAGAGCGCGGGAGCGGCCTGTGCGGCCAGCGGCGTGGCGAACAGGAGGAAGGCCAGTGCGGCCGCCCGCGTGAGCAGCGCCCGCATCGATGTCAATGGGTCCAGGGCGCTTTGCGGTCGGAGCGGAAATTGTCCGAGTAGCTGTTGCGCTTGGGGGTCGCGGAATGGGGCGGCTGAACGGAGTAAGGGATGCCGTTGTGGCGGGCATAGGCCTCGGCGTCTTCGAGCGTTTCGAAGGTCAGCCGCACCTGAGCCTGGGTGTCCCGGCTGGCGGTGTAGCCCATGAGGGGCTCGATCTCGCGGGCGCTCGCCGGTTCGTGTACCAGCACCCACTGCTTCGACTTGCCCCGGCCCGATTGCATGGCGTTGGGGGCGGGACGAAAGATGCGTGCGGTCATCGCCTGTTCCAGTCGTGGCGCGGCTTCTCGCGGAAAGCCGAACTCTGTTCATCTGCCTGCCGCGCAGGCTGGTCGGGGTAGCGTGATTCGAACACGCGGCCCCCGGTTCCCAAAACCGGTGCTCTACCAGGCTGAGCTATACCCCGAAAACCAGTGCCATGCGTTACCGGACGGCGTCCGAATCTGCAATATGGAGGGCGCTGCTGGCGAGGCGGAGGAGCCAGGACATTCCAGGACCAATCGGGGTTTCAAGGACCTGGCCGTTTGGCCTGGGTGGCCGGCGCTGGTGGCTTGCCCCGGGTTGCGGGCTGGCCACTTTCGCGATCTGCCTCGTGTTCGACGGGAGCCTCTCGCTCTGGGCGCGAACGGCGCCGCCCGAAATTGTGCACCTTATGGCCCAGATCACAAAGATCGGGGAATCGGACTGGATCCTGTTTCCCTCGCTGGCCCTGCTTGGTCTCCTGTTTGCGGCCTTTCTGGCTGCCCGGCGCCGCCTCGTGAAACTGGTGCTCCTGGAGCAGGCCTGGCTGTTTCTCTTCGTATTCGCCGGGGTTGGATTGCCCAGTCTCATCTCGTCGCTCTTCAAGGGACTGTTCGGGCGTGGCCGGCCGATGGATCTCGACGATCCGAGTCCGTTCGGGTTTCATCCCAATTGGCTGACCTGGACCGACCAGAGCTTTCCTTCGGGCCACGCGACGACGGCCTTTGCGCTGGCGACGGTGCTGAGTTTCCTGAGCCCGCGCTGGCGCGTGCCGGTGTTTATGGTCGCTGCCCTGGTGGGGGTTTCGCGGGTGGTGCTGGGGATGCACTACCCAAGCGATGTGCTTGGAGGAGCGGCTCTGGGGACGCTGGGCACCTATGCCGTGCGCCGGGCCTTTGCGCAGCGACGGATGCTCTTTGAGAACAAGCCGGAGGGAGAGATTGCCCTGCGGCCACTCGGCGCCCTCAGGCGCTATCTCAGCCTCAGGCGGCGCGGTAGCGCGCGAGTGCCGCGGCAAGGTCCGACTTGAGGTCTCCGACGTCCTCGAGCCCGACATGCAGGCGGAGGAGGTGGCCCTGGTCGGTCCATTCCCTGACGCTGCGCGTCTTCTCGGGATGGATGGGCAGGCAGAGACTTTCGTAGCCGCCCCATGACCAACCCATCCCGAACAGCTCGAACCCGTCCAACATAGCGGCCAGCGCGGCACGCGGTTTGGGTTGAAGCAGGAACGAGAAGACGCTTCCCGAGCCGGAGAAGTCGCGGGCAAAAAGCGCGTGATCCGGGTGGCTCGGCAGCGCGGGGTGAAAGACACGAGCAACGCCCGCTTCGGTTTCGAGCCAGGAGGCCAACTCGATTGACCGGCCGGAATGCTCCCGCATCCTGAGGGCGAGGGTGCGCAAACCGCGCGCGGCGAGGAAGCAATCATCGGGTGACGCGCACAGGCCAAGATAGAGGTGCGTCTGCTTGAGTGCCTTCCAGGTATCCGTGCCGGCGGTGACGGTCCCGAACATGGCGTCGGAATGACCGACGAACATCTTGGTGCCGGCGTGGAGTACGATGTCGGCGCCGAGCGCCAGCGGGTGGTAGTAGAGTGGGGTTGCCCAGGAGTTGTCGACGATGACCTTGGCGCCCCGTGCATGCGCCGCTCTGGCGATGGCCGGCAGGTCCTGCAACTCAAAGGTGAGCGATGAGGGGCTTTCGACATAGACGGCCTGCGTCTTGCCGGTGATGAGGCCTTCGATGCCGGCGCCAATGCGCGGATCGTAGTACTCGACGGAAATTCCGAGCCGCTCCAGCACATTGGTGGCGAACCTTCGCGTCGGCTGGTATGTGCCGTCGGTGATGAGCACGTGCCCGCCGGCCGAGACAATCGAGAGCAACGCCAGAGACACCGCAGAGAGTCCCGAAGGACAGAGCACAGTGCCCGCTGCGTCCTCAAGTTCGGTGACGAGGTCTTCTACGGCCGACGCCGAAGGATTGCCGGTACGGCCATAGTCGTACCGGGGCGCGGTATTCTCGAGATCGTCAAGCGTGTCGAAGAGAATGGTCGAACCGCGAAAGACCGGCGTGTTGACGAAACCGAGATGCCTTTCGGGGTGGCGGCCGGCATGCGTGACCACAGTTTCCGCGGAGAATTTGCGCCCGCGTTTCTCGTGCTCGTCGGTCATATGATGATCCTGCTCATTCTCTACTCACGGGGCGTGGCTGAACAAAAAACAGTCAGGTTTGTTGCCACATCGCCGCCATAGCGCTTGACGTATCCGTCAATAGCCGTTTCGATGCAACCAGCATCACCCCGCCATTTTGGGGCGAGGTGCCGCCGATGCAGAACAAAAAAGCGTCGGCCCCGACAGGGTCAGGAAACAAAGGGCAATAAATGAACAGCAAACTTCTAGCACTCGCCGCTGTGGCCGCCTTGGGCCTCACGGTGACGGTTGCGTCGGCCGATACTCTTGCCGATGTGAAAGCGCGTGGGTTCCTGCAGTGCGGCGTGTCGGAAGGCACGGCGGGCTTTGAGACTCCCGACGCCAACAATGAATGGGCGGGCATCGATGTCGATTACTGCCGAGCCATCGCCGCGGCGATCTTCAATGATCCCAAGGCCGTCCGTTTCACCACCTCGAATTCGACGGTCCGCTGGCAGCAGCTGGGCTCGCGCGAAGTCGACGTGCTGGCGCGTACCTCGACCTGGACCATGACCCGCGACACGACGCTGGGCCTCACCTTCGTCGCCCCGATTTACTATGACGGCCAGGGCTTCATGGTTCACAAGGCCACCGGCATCAAGTCGGCTCTTGAACTCGGCGGCGCCACCCTCTGCATCGAGGCGGGCACCACCACCGAGCTCAACGCGGCGGACTATTTCGCCGCCAACAAGATGGAATACAATCCGGTGACCTTCGTGTCGCAGGACGAAGCCTATAAGGCCTATGAAGAGGGCCGCTGCGACGCCTTCACGACGGACCGCTCGGCTCTCGCCGGCAACCGCCTGCTACTCGCCGTTCCGGACGATCACGTAGTGCTGCCGGAAGTCATCTCCAAGGAGCCGCTGACTTCGGTTGTGCGCCAGGGCGACGACCTGTGGTTCAAGATCAACCGCTGGGTGTTCGACGCGATGCTGGAAGCCGAGGAACTCGGCGTCACTTCGCAGAACGTCGACCAGATGCTGGCGTCCGAGAATCCGGGCATCAAGCGCCTGCTTGGCGTTGAGGGCGATTTCGGCACCCCGCTCGGGCTGACCAAGGAATGGGCCTACCAGGTGATCAAGCATGTCGGCAATTATGCCGAGATCTTCGATCGCAACGTCGGCAAGGGTTCGGCAGTCGGGCTTGAGCGCGGCATCAACGCGCTCTGGAAAGACGGCGGCATCCAGTACTCGCCGCCGATCCGCTAAAACTTGAGACGGGCCCCGCTGCAAACAGCGGGGCCCGCACAGCTTCGACGACTTGCCCGGCGCAAGCGCCGGGCTCCCCCAAGGGCAGTGGGCGGGTGATTGACTGATGGCTGTGGATACCGCAGGGCGCATCGCGCCCCCCAGGACCGCTTTCTACAACGATCCGGCTATTCGCGGGCTGCTGTACCAGGCGCTCGTTGTGTTCGTTGTGGTGGGGTTCTTCTACTGGCTGGTCGCAAATGCGATCACCAATCTGAAGGCCCAGGGCAAGACTTTCGGGTTCGACTTCCTTTGGAACACGGCTGGGTTCGACGTCAGCTTCAAGCTGATCCCCTATGACCGCGCCTCAACCTATTTCGACGTCTTTCTCGTTGGGCTAACCAACACGCTGTTCGTCGCGGTGATCGCCATCGTGATCTCGACCGTGCTCGGTTTCATCCTTGGCATTGCGAGGCTTTCGAAAAACTGGCTCGTGGCCAATATTGCCGCCGTCTATGTCGAGGTCAGCCGCAATATCCCGCTGCTGCTGCAATTGTTCATCTGGTACTTCGCCGTTCTTAAGGTGATGCCGCCGGTCAAGCAGAGCTACAATTTCGGCGACCTGGTGTTCCTCAACGGGCGCGGATTGTTCGTGCCCACGCCGGTCTTCGATGGCCGCTTCGTTTGGGTGGTTATCGGCTTCCTGCTGGCTGTGGTTGCAGTGATTGTGCTCCGCAACTGGGCACGGCAGCGGCTCGAAGCGACGGGCCAGCGCTTCCCGGTCTTCTGGACCTCGGTGGCGTTGCTGATCGGCGTCACGGCGCTAGCCTACCTGGTCTCGGGCACCCATGTCGGGCTCAATGTGCCGGTGCTCGGAGGCTTCAATTTCAAAGGTGGCTTCGCGGCGCCACCAGAACTGACAGCACTCATTTTCGGCCTGTCGCTCTATCACGCAACCTTCATCGGCGAGAATGTGCGCGCCGGCATTGAGGCGGTGAGCCACGGCCAGACCGAGGCCGCGCAGTCTCTGGGTCTGAAGGACAATGACCGGCTGCGGCTGGTGATCATTCCACAGGCGATGCGCGTCATCATTCCGCCGACTACCAGCGAATATCTGAGTTGCACCAAGAACTCGACGCTGGGCGCGGCGATCGCCTTCCCGGAACTGGCTTCGGTGTTCTCGGGGACCGCGCTCAATCAGGCCGGCCGCGCCATCGAGATCGTGGGCATGACGATGGCGGTGTACCTCACCTTCTCGCTGGTTACCTCGTTCCTCATGAACATCTACAATGCGCGCGTCGCGCTGGTGGAGAGGTGAGGGGCGCGAGATGACCGATTTGCTCTACGTCCGCGACTCCGAGGCTCCGAAACTACCGCCGCCGCAGCGGACGACCGGCATCACGTACTGGCTGAGAACCAATCTGTTTTCGAGCGTCTCGAACACGATCCTGACCATCGTCACGGCGCTGTTCCTGCTCTGGCTGCTACCGCTGGTCTACAATTTCCTGATTGGCCGGGCGGTGTTCACGGGCACAATGGACGACTGCCGCGCCGAGACGTTTGGCGCCTGCTGGGTGTTCGTCGGCGCCCGCCTCAACATCATGTTCTACGGCTTCTACCCGGCGACGGAAGCGTGGCGCCCCAACACGGTGTTCCTCATCGGGCTGGCGCTCGTCATCCCGTTGCTGATGCCGCGGGCGCCCTACAAGATCGCAAACTTCATCGCATTCTTTGTCGTCTATCCAGTGATCGCGGTGGTCCTCTTGATGGGCGGCGTGCTCGGGCTAGAAGCCGTGCCGACCGATAAATGGGGCGGGCTGATGCTCACCCTCATTCTCTCCGTCGTTGGCGTGATCGGCTCGTTCCCGATCGGCATCGTCTTGGCGCTCGGACGGCGCTCGAAGCTGCCGATCATCAAGACGCTTTCGATTCTCACCATCGAACTCTGGCGCGCGGTGCCGCTTATCACCGTGCTGTTCATGGCCTCTGTGATGCTGCCGCTGTTCGTTCCCAACGGGGTAACCATCGACAAAGTCCTGCGCGCCATGGTGGGCATCACCATCTTCTATGGCGCCTATATGGCCGAGACGATCCGCGGTGGCCTGCAGGCTTTGCCGCGCGGCCAGTACGAAGCGGCCTCCGCTCTCGGGCTCAATTACTGGAAGTCGACGCTGTTCATCATCCTGCCTCAGGCCCTCCGGTACGTGATCCCGGGGATCGTCGGCAATTTCATCTCACTGGTGAAGGATACCTCGCTGGTAGCGGTCATCGCGCTGTTCGATCTGATCAACGCCATCAATCTGGCAGGTTCGGACGCCGAATGGGCTTCGCCGACCAAGGCCTTCACCGGCTACGCCTTCGCCATCCTGATCTTCTTCGTCTTGTGCTTTTCGCTGTCGCGTTACGCCAAGTACATGGAAGACCGACTCAATACCGGACACAAGAGGTAAGACATGTCGCTCGCGGAAATGACGGACGACGGCATCGACCGCTCGAAAATGAAAGTGTCCCAGAGCGAGGTCGCCATCGACATCCTCGGAATGGACAAGTGGTATTCCGACTTCCACGTGCTGAGGGACATCAACCTCCGCGTCATGCGCGGCGAACGCATCGTCATCGCCGGGCCCTCCGGCTCGGGCAAATCGACGCTGATCCGCTGCATCAACCGGCTCGAGGAGCACCAAAAGGGCAAGATCGTCGTCGACGGGATCGAACTTACCAACGATCTGAAGCGGATCGACGAAGTGCGGCGCGAAGTCGGAATGGTGTTCCAGCATTTCAACCTGTTCCCGCATCTGACGATTCTGCAGAACCTCACGCTGGCGCCTATCTGGGTGCGCGGTATTCCCAAGGCCGAGGCGGAAGCGACCGCCATGCACTATCTCGAACGCGTCAAGATTCCCGAACAGGCGGGGAAGTTCCCCGGCCAGTTGTCGGGCGGCCAGCAGCAACGCGTTGCGATCGCGCGCTCGCTCTGCATGAGTCCCAAGATCATGCTGTTCGACGAGCCGACCTCGGCGCTCGACCCGGAAATGGTCAAGGAAGTGCTCGAAGTGATGATCTCGCTCGCCGAGACCGGCATGACCATGATCTGCGTCACCCACGAAATGGGTTTTGCGCGGCAGGTGGCGAACCGGGTCATCTTCATGGACCAGGGCCAGATCATCGAGCAGAACGAGCCCGAGGAGTTCTTCTCCCATCCGCAGCACGAGCGGACGAAGCTCTTCCTCAGCCAGATCCTGCACTGACGCGCGGCGTTCCGGCGCTTTGATCAGTTCCTCCGGCATGCGAATATGCCGGTGAGGAGAAGCAATTGCATTCTGGTTGGCATTTTCGCGCCTTAGCTGCGCTTGCGGCAGTGATGTGCTCGGTCGGACCGTCTTTGGCGCAGGAGACCGCTTCGGAAGGCCCGACTCTCAAGGCAATCCGGGAGCGCGGGCACCTGATCTGCGCTTCGACCGACCCGTTGCCCGGCTTCGCGCAGCTCAGCCGCGAGGGCCTTTGGAGCGGGTTTGACGTGGATTTCTGCCGCGCCGTCGCCACCGCCGTTTTTGGCGACGCGAGCCGGCTCGAGTTCCGGGCGTTGTCGGGAGATGCGCGGTTCGCGGAATTGCAGACCGGGGAAATCGATCTGATCGCACGTAACGCGACCTGGACCATGCGCCGCGACACCAGCTACGGCGTCGACTATGTGGCGAGCTCGTTCTTCGATGGCCAGGGCTTCATGGTCCCGGCATCGCTCGGGGTCGTGTCGGCCTATCAGCTCGACAAGATCCGGGTCTGTGTCGTCGATGATGGTGAAGACCTCAAGACACTTACCGATTTCTTCTTCCTCAACCAATCCGATTTCACCGAAGTGCTCTACGAAGACCGCGAGGATCTCGCTGTCGCCTATCGCAGTGGCCTCTGCGATGCCGTTTCGGCCTCGGCAAGCTGGCTCAATGCCATCCGTCGCGGCCTTCCCGATCCCAATGCTCACCGCATCCTGCCCGAACGTATCGCCAAAGGCGCTTTCGGTCCGGTGGTGCGTGCAGGCGACGACCAGTGGTTCAATATTGTCAAGTGGACATTGTTCACGCTGATCAATGCGGAAGAAGCTGGGGTCACCTCGCTCAACATCCAGTCGTTGCAGGCGGCAAAGACGCACCACATCCGCAGGCTGCTGGGCCTTGAGGGTACGTTCGGCGCGGGCCTTGCGCTGTCGGATCAGTTCATGGCGCGGGTGATCTCGGCGGTTGGCAACTACGGCGAGATGTTCGACCGCAATTTCGGTACCAATACCAATTCGCCGGTGCCGCGCGGGCAGAACGCGCTGTGGACCAATGGCGGGCTGCTCTACGCGCCGGGTATCGAATAGTCAGGCGAAGAACACGTTGATGCGGCGGTTGATGGTGCCCTTCTTTTCGATCTTGCCAAGCTTCAGCGGCCCGATCTCGGCTGTGCTTGCCACATGCGTGCCGCCGCAGGGCTGGAGATCGATCCCGCCGATCCGGATCAGCCGCACGCGGCCCAGACCCATCGGTGGCCGTACGGTCATGGTCTTGATCAGCTGCGGTTTGGCCTCAAGCTCTGCATCGGTGATCCACTCTTCCGTCACCGGCAGGTCTGCCGCGACCAACTCGTTGAGCCGGGCCTCACGCGCTTCGAGATCAGCGGGGGCTTCCGGCATGTCGAAATCGACGCGGCCCTTTTCCTCTCCGACCGCAGCGCCCGTGATGGGAAAGGGAAAGACGACCGTGATGAGGTGGAGCGCGGTATGCATCCGCATCAGGCGGTAGCGGCGATCCCAGTTGATGGTCGCGGTCACCTGGTGGCCGATGCCCAGCGCAGGTTGGCCTTCGGCGGGGACGTGGACAATGACGGCCTTGTTGCCATCGGGATGGATTGCGGTGGCGACGTTCACCTCGCGCCCATCCTGCGTTGCGAGCTTGCCGCTGTCGCCGGGTTGCCCGCCGGAATTGGCGTAAAAGATCGTACGGTCGAGTTCGATGCCGCCGTCGGGGTGAGTGGCGGTAACGCTCGCTTCGAGTGCGCGCAGGTAGGAGTTGGATCGGAAGACGAACTCGGTCATGGGGCCGCCGCTAGAGGATCGGGGAAAAGAGCTTTGCCGCTTCCGACATGAAGCGCATCAACCAGGGACGCGAGCCGCGCTTGTCGGGATCGACCTTGCGGGCTTCGTTGAAGTCGCGTTTCAGCATCTTCTCGACCGCCGCGATCGTGCGCTCATGGGTGAACCAGAGCGTAATCTCGAAGTTGATGCGAAAGGAGCGGTTGTCGAAATTGACGGTGCCGATGCCGGCGATGCGGTCGTCGACCAGGATGACCTTCTCGTGCAGGAACCCACCCGGGTAGCGATAGACGTCGATGCCGTGCCGGATCATGCGATAGGCATGCGCGATGCTGGCCAGCCAAACGATCTGATGGTCCGGCTTTTCGGGGATGAGGATGCGGACATCGACGCCGCGCAGCGCCGCCGCATAAAGCGCCGTTTCCATCGAGACGTCGGGGACGAAATAGGGGCTCACGATCCACAGACGTTTCTGTGCGCCACCGATGACGTCGTCGAAGGCGATGGCGCAGCTCTCGAGTTCGTCAGCGGGGCCGGTCGGCATGATGAGGACGGACTCATCGCCTGCGATTTCGGTCGAGGTCTTCAGGCCCGTGAGCTCTTCACCCGTCGCCCATTGCCAGTCTTCGCGAAAGCTCAGTTCGGCGCCGAGCACGGCCGGACCCTTGATCCGCACATGGGTATCGCGCCAGCGGCCGAAGCGCCTGGAGCGCCCCATATATTCGTCGCCGACATTGAGCCCGCCGACCCAGCCCTCTTTGCCGTCGACAATGACGATCTTGCGGTGGTTGCGGTACTGGATGCGAGTGGGGCCGAGGAAGCGGAGAAACCTGTGGCGGTGGTTGAAGCCGTTCATCCTGATGCCGGCGGCGCGCAACTTCTGCTTGTAGGCGCGCGACAGCCAGAAGCAGCCGACGTCGTCGTAGAGCAGGTAGATCTTGACGCCGGCTTCGGCACGCTCGATCAGCCGCCGCGCGAATTCTTGTCCGAGTTCGTCGTCATGGATGATGTAAAATTGGATGAGGAGGCTCTCCTCGGCGCGCGAGATGCCGGCGAAGATCGACTCGAAGGTCTCCTCGCCATCTATGAGGATTTCGACTTCGTTGCCGGTGAGAAACGGTATCTGCGAGACATTGGCCAGCACCGGCCACTCATCGCTGGTCGGCTGGTCGAGGATTTTGGTCTTGGCGGAGCGGACCTTGCGCAAGACGCGCCCGGAATGGGTCTGCAGGGCCGCATAGTCGTCGAAGAGCTTCAGCCCGAAGACCACGTAAATGAACGTCATCGGAAATGGCAGGATCAGGAGAGACAGGATCCAGGCGATCGAGCCCTGCGAAGTGCGCGAACGGAAGATCTCACTGACGGCGAAGCCAAGTGCCAGAAGAAAATTGGCGCTGAACAGCCAATAGATGATCCCGCGGTCGGGGACGAGTTCTGTCAGCCAGGATTCAATCGCGAGCATCAGGCCGGATCGGGTTCGACGACGGTTCTCCAGTCTATCGAAGGCGGATGGTCCAGCCAATGCGGCACCGGCAGGCCCCTGGACTTGAGGAAGGCCGGGTTGAATAGCTTGCTCTGGTAGCGGTTGCCGTAGTCGCAGAGGACCGTGACGATGGTCTTCCCCGGCCCGAGGTCCTGGGCCAGCCGCACGGCGCCGGCGATGTTGATGCCGGAGGAGCCGCCGAGGCAAATTCCCTCGTGCTCTATCATGTCGAAGACATAGGGGAGCGCCTCGGCATCGGGAATGCGATAGGCGCGGTCCACCTCGACGCCCTCGAGATTGGCGGTAATGCGGCCCTGTCCGATACCTTCGGTGATCGAGTTGCCTTCGGACTTCAGCTCGCCTCGCACATAGTAGTTGTAGAGCGCGGCACCCTCGGGGTCGGCGATGGCGATCTGGATATCGCGGTTCTTTGCCTTGAGCGCCATCGAGACGCCGCCGAGCGTGCCGCCGGAGCCTACGGCGCAGACAAAGCCGTCGATCTTGCCGCCGGTCTGTTCCCAGATTTCAGGTCCGGTGCCCTCGATATGGGCGCGGCGGTTGGCAATGTTGTCGAACTGGTTCGCCCAGATCGCGCCCTCTGGCAGTTGGGCTGCCAGTTTCTGGGCGAGCCTGCCAGAGATGCGGATATAGTTGTTGGGGTTCTTATAGGGCTTGGCGGGGACTTCGATCAGTTCGGCGCCATAGAGGCGGAGCGCGTCCTTCTTTTCCTGGCTCTGCGTCTCGGGGATGATGATGACGGTGCGAAAGCCCATGGCATTGGCGACAAGCGCGAGACCGATGCCGGTGTTTCCTGCGGTGCCCTCGACGATCGTGCCGCCCTTGCGCAAGAGCCCCCTGTCGATGGCGTCGCGCACGATATAGAGCGCGGCGCGATCCTTGACCGACTGGCCGGGGTTGAGGAACTCGGCCTTGCCCCAGATCTCGCAGCCGGTGAGTTTCGAGACGCGGTTTAGCCGGATCAGCGGCGTATTGCCGATGGCGGAGAGGATGTCGGGGTGCTTGGCCATGGGCCCTGAGCCGGAGGAGATTGGCGGCAATCTAGGTGAGACGGGGGGCAAGCCACAAGCGCCAAACCCCTAAACGGCAAGGCTTTTCAGGGTTTGGTGAAGGAGTGGAAAGCTCGGCTAAGCCGAAGTGGTTCGACGCGTATTAGCTTGCCCGCGGAAGTGCACTGAACGCGGCGAGGGCCCGCTCGCGCGAGGCCGCGAGGTCAACGATCGGCGCGGGGTAGGGCGGGGTGCCGAGTTCCGGTACCCAGCGGCGGACGTAAGTCTCGTCGGGATCGAAACGCGCGGCCTGCGACAGCGGATTGAAGATGCGGAACCAGGGAGATGCATCAAGGCCGGTACCGGCGACCCATTGCCAGTTGCCGGGGTTGCTTGCGAGGTCGGCATCGACGAGGCAATCCCAGAACCATTGCTCGCCGAGCCGCCAATCGAGCAGGAGGGTTTTGGCAAGGAATGACGCCGTCAACATGCGCACACGGTTGTGCATGAAGCCGGTTTCCCAGAGCTCACGCATGCCGGCATCGACAATGGGAATGCCGGTTTGTCCGCGCTGCCAGGCAACAAGGTCGGATTGGGACTCGCGCCACGGGAGTGCCGCGAAGCGCGGCTGCATGGGGACGTCTGCAATATCGGCGCGGTGATAGAGCTGATGGATGTTGAAGTCGCGCCACGCGAGCTCCGAGAGGAACTTCTCGACTGCGTCGACCTTTGCCGGGTCGCGTTGGGCGACGGCAAGTGCGGCGTGCCAGACCAGCCGGACGTCGATCTCGCCGAACGCAATGTGCGGCGAAAGCCGTGATGTGGCGTCGCGGGAGGGTCTATCACGCGCGTCAGGATAGTCGCCCAACGCGCCGTCGAGAAAAGTCTCGAGCCGATGGCGCGCGGAGACTTCGCCGGGTTTCCAGTAACGGGCGAGCTTGTGCGCCCAAGCCGGAGGGACGTAGCCGGTGTCCAGCGAATGTGGCGCGATTGGTCGAAAGCTGGGTGCCGGGCCTGGTTGCGGATCGGCGATGTCGTGGCTGCGCAGCGTTCGCCAGAATGGGGTGAAGACGCCGTAGGGTCCACCTTGTCTGGTCTGGATGTCAAAAGGCTCGGCCAGAACGTTGCCGGGAAGGCTGCGAGATTCGACGCCGAGTTGCCTCAGCTTCGATTTGATCGAGGAGTCGATTTCGCGCTCGGCGGGGGAATAGCGGCGGTTCCAGAACACCGCGCCTGCAGCATGCCTGGCGACGGCGGCGATGAGGGTTGCTTCAGCCGGGCCGCTGCTGATTTCAAGCTCCACGCCATAAGGGGCTAGGTCGCCTGACAGCGCGGCCAGGCTTTGGTGGAGCCACCAGAGCGAGGCCGCCCCCCGTTGCCGAAGCGCGGGATCGGTTTCGACGCCATAGACCGCGACCACTCTGCCGCCGCGAGCCAAGGCCTCCGCCAAGGCGGGGTTGCCGGCAATCCTCAGGTCGTTGCGCAGCCAGACCAGCGCGGTTTCGGCCATAAAATGTTTTTCCCCGTCTTCATGACCCTGGCAGAGAATATGCCCTCATCTGCGACGCCCGGCCCGGTTGTTCCTTGCATTGCTCCGGATACGCGCAAATGGTCGCAAAGGTTCACCTTTTTGCGGATTTGCGGGCCTTGCCGGGGCGGGAACGAAAGCGTATCTCCCGCCCGAACCGCCCCACCGGACAGCCCATGACCATCAAGAGTCTCAGCCACCTTCAGGCGCTCGAATCCGAGAGCATCGAGATCTTCCGCGAAGTCGCGGCGAGTTTCGAGAAGCCGGTCATGATGTATTCGATCGGCAAGGACTCCTCGGTGCTGCTGCACCTGGCGCGCAAGGCCTTCTTCCCGAGCCGCATCCCATTTCCGCTGCTCCACATCGATACGACGTGGAAGTTCAAGGAGATGATCGCCTTTCGCGACCGGATGGCGCGCGAGCACGGTTTCGAGTTGCTGGTTCACACCAATCCGGAAGGGCTGGCGAACAACATCAACCCTTTCGACCACGGTTCGTCCCGCTATACCGACATCATGAAGACGCAGGCGCTGCGGCAGGCCCTAAATGCCGGCAAGTACGACGCGGCGATTGGCGGAGCGCGCCGCGATGAGGAAAAGTCGCGCGCCAAGGAGCGCATCTTTTCGCACCGCAACGCGCAGCACGCCTGGGATCCCAAGAACCAGCGGCCCGAACTCTGGCGCATCTTCAATACGCGACTGGCGCCGGGCGAGAGCATGCGGGTGTTCCCACTGTCCAACTGGACCGAGCTCGATATCTGGACCTACATCTATTCCCAGCAGATCGAGATCACGCCGCTCTATTTCGCGCGGCCGCGCCCGGTGGTCGAACGGGCCAACACCCTGATCATGATCGACGACGAGCGCTTCCGGTTCGAGCCGGGCGAAGAGCCGCGCGAGGAACTCGTGCGCTTCCGCACCCTGGGCTGCTACCCGCTCACTGGGGCGATCCGCTCCAACGCCACAGACCTGCCTTCCATCATCATGGAGATGCAGGCCTCAAGAACTTCTGAGCGGGAGGGGCGGCTGATTGATTCCGATCAGGCAGGCTCGATGGAGAAGAAGAAGCAGGAGGGCTACTTCTGATGAACGCCTCCGCCCCCATTTCTTCGGCCGATATCGACCTGCAGCGCTGGCTCGCCGAGCAGACAGGCAAGGGCCTCTTGCGGTTCCTCACCTGCGGCTCCGTCGATGACGGCAAGTCCACGCTGATCGGGCGGTTGCTCTACGACAGTCAGTTGATCCTTGACGACCAGCTTGCCTCGCTACGCAAGGAGAGCCGTAACCGCATGGTGGGCGACGAGGGCATAGATTTTTCGCTGCTGGTTGATGGACTGACTGCGGAGCGAGAGCAGGGCATTACCATCGATGTCGCCTACCGCTTCTTTTCGACAGACAAGCGCAAGTTCATTGTTGCCGACACACCGGGCCATGAACAGTACACGCGCAACATGGCGACCGGGGCCTCGAACGCCGACCTCGCGATCGTCCTGATCGATGCGCGCAAGGGGGTGCTGACACAGACACGGCGACACAGCTTTATCCTGTCGCTGATCGGGGTGAAGCACGTGGTGCTGGCGGTCAACAAGATCGACCTCGTCGGCTACGACGCTGGCGTTTTCAATGCTATTGAGGGCGAGTATCGCGCCTTCGCCAAAGACCTCGGGTTCGAGACGCTCGAGGCGATCCCGGTTTCGGCACTGAGGGGCGACAATATTCTCCTGCCTTCGCCGCAGATGGCCTGGTATCGCGGGCCGCAACTGGTGCCCTATCTTGAGACGATCGAAGTCGCGTCCGATCGGACGGCGAAGCCGATGCGCTTTCCGGTGCAATGGGTGAATCGGCCCAATCTCGATTTCCGGGGCTTTTCGGGCACGCTTGCGTCGGGCGTGGTGAAGGCCGGCGACGACGTGGTGGTCGCTGCGTCGCGGAAGCCTGCCAAGATCACGCGAATTGTGACGATGGACGGCGAGATCGACGAGGCGATAGCGGGCCAAGCCGTGACGATTGTGCTCGATCGTGAGGTGGACATTTCGCGCGGAGACGTGCTCGCCCATCCCGGCGAAACGCCGGAATATTCCAACCAGTTTCAGGCACGCATGATCTGGATGAGCGACGAGCCGGCACTGCCGGGCCGTTCCTATCTGCTCAAGGTCGGCTCTCAGCTGGTGCCGTCGACCATTACCGATCTCAAGTTCCGCACCAACGTCAACACTCTAGAGCAAAGCGCAGCCAAGACGCTGGAGCTGAACGAGGTGGGAACGCTCACCATCAATACGGCCAAGCCCATTGCTTTTGATTCCTATGCGAACAATGGCCAGACGGGCGCCTTTATCCTGATCGACCGCATCTCAAATGCGACGCTGGGGGCCGGGGTCATCGATTTCGGTCTCCGTCGCGCGCAAAATCTGAGCTGGCAGAGTTTCGACGTGAATCGCGATGTCCGCGCCGAAATCAAGGGCCAGACTCCCGCAATCGTGTGGTTCACCGGGCTCTCGGGATCAGGCAAGTCGACCGTGGCCAATCTGCTCGAGAAGCGTCTGACTTCAGAGGGACGCCACGCCTATATTCTGGACGGCGACAATGTCCGGCACGGCCTCAACAAGGATTTGGGTTTTACCGAAGAGGCGCGGGTTGAGAATATCCGCCGGGTCAGCGAAGTCGCGCGACTGATGGCGGATGCGGGACTGATTGTGCTGGTGTCGTTCATCTCGCCATTCCGAAATGAGAGGCGGCTGGCGCGAGAAATCGCGGGCGACGTCCAGTTCAACGAGATCTACGTCGATACACCGCTTGAAGTCTGCGAGGCACGCGACCCCAAGGGGCTATACGCGCGTGCGCGTCGCGGCGAGATCAAGAATTTCACCGGCATCGACAGTCCGTTCGAGGCGCCCGAGCATGCCGATGTCGTGCTGCACGGGGCTGAGACATCGCCGGAAGTCCTGGCCGATGAACTGTATCAGCGATTGTTCTTTGGAAGTGCCGGCTATTCAGTCTAGAGGACCGGCGCACCGTCTCGGTGCGCCGGACTTTCAGGCCAGCCTCAGCTGGGCTTTTTTTCCCACCAGTAGACGCACTCATAGTCGTCCGGAGTGCCGACGGCGTAGCCGCAATGGCAATACGGAAGGGAGCCCGTGCCGTAGCTGCCGACCATTGACTTGGTGTTGAAGACGGCATCGCCGACGCCGCACTTTTCAACGCGGCTCGGGTCGTTCTTCATCAGAAGGACGTAGCAGTCGAACACTTCTTTGGCATAGGCATGGGCGTCGTTCGCCGAGGAAGCAGTGGTCGAAACCGCAGACATAGTCATTGCAACGCCGGCGATGGCCGCCAGCTTCGCAACAGTCGAAAACACGTTACGCATACATCACCTCAGGTACACGAGGTAGCGCGCCGCTCGCCGCCAGGAGTTACACGGGACAACCGGCTGGCGTCCCTAGGGTTACTAAATCACTAACGTGCCGGCTTTGGCAACAATCTCATGGGGCTAGCGTATGTTAGTGTTAACCACGCCCGACCGTCATTCCGTGGCCTTGCGGGCACACCTACTTGGTCCCCGCCGGCCGTTCCGGACTATGCCGGGCCCTGCCGATGCCGAGGCAAGGTGCCGCCCATGCTGACTTGCGGCGGGCCGCGACTCGGGCACCTTTGTCGAGTTGGCGCGCTGGGCGGCGCTTATCACCGCTGACGACGCCCGCCTCGGGGACATGAAATTGAAGACAGCCGGCCTAGCGATGATCGTTATTGGAATCGCGGCGGTTGCCCTTGCAAGCTATGTCCGGTACGTGCCGATGCTGCACGGCGCTGCTGCGACGGACATAAGGCTGCTCGGCGGGATTTTAGCCGGGCTCGGTGCCGTGACCTGGGCGCTAGTCCGAGGAATTTAGGGCCCTTGGGCTCTCAAATGCCATTTGAGGGACTTGCGTGGGCCAATTTTGGATTCAAAGGATCCAATTGGTGAAGTTGACCGTAAGACATTGAGAGACAATTACTTAGCCCGAAACCGGAACATAAGTGCAGGAACAATGGATAATCGAAATCCGCTCCGAGAGCCACAATGGCCCGGCGCCGGCATCGAATCCAGATCAGCGTCTGCAGGTTTCGGACGTCGTTCATTTCGATATTCCCATGATGCGTCTTTGCGCATTGTGAGCAGGCATCTGAGACAAGACCCAAAATGAGAAAACTACTCATCGTCTGGGGCGGTTGGCCTTGGCATTTCCCTGGCGACGGCGCGCGCATCGTGTCGGAGATGCTCGCCGAGGACGGATTCTCCGCGACGATCACGCAGGACTTCGCGGCGCTTGGCGACGCAGCCAAATACGACCTCGTCGTGCCGATCATCACCAATGCCGACATTGCCGATTCCGTGGTGGCGGACCTCAATTCCGCCGTGCGTGGCGGGGTGGGGCTGGGCGGCTATCATTGTTGCTTGGCGGCCTCGTTCCACGCCTCGGTGCCGTTCCACTACCTTTGCGGGGTTCAGTGGGTGGCTCATCCGGGGAATGAGACGGCCGAGTATCGCGTCAACGTCACGCGTCCGGACGATCCGGTGATGGAGGGTATTCCGGACTTCGACTACAAATCCGAGCAGTACTATCTCCACTACGACCCTACTGTTGAGGTGCTTGCGACGACGACGTTTACCGGCCGCTATGACCCGACAACGGCAGGAGTGGTCATGCCGGTCGTGTTCAAGCGCAGGCTCGGCGCCGGGCGCATCTTTTACAGTTCGCTCGGCCACCATCCCTCAGAACTAACGCACCCCCACGGACGCGCGATCCTCCGGCGCGGCCTCAACTGGGCAGCGCGGGACCCCTCGACGAACTGATCGGGCGGGATAGGCTCCTCATGCGATGCTGCTAGACAATCTCCATGAAATCGCCCGCAGGGCACCTGCTTCGAGTGGGCTGCGAGCGAGCGCGGTGTTCCATAGCTATTCGCAGCTCGCAGAGCGCGCTGAGGGTCTCGGCGCGGGCCTCGCCGACCGCGGTATAGCTGTCGGCGAAGCGGTTGGAATTCTGCTGCCGAACGGGCCGGAACTGTTCGCCGTCGCCTATGGGTTGTTCGGCATTGGGGCGATCGCGGTGCCTCTGTCGATACACGCCCCCGCGCCGGAGCTCGCCGCCGCCTGCAGACGGGCCCGCGTCAGGGCGCTCGTGGTTCGTGAGGACCATGCGGCTCTTGCCGAGCGCATTGATGCGAGCCTGCCGGTCTTTGTTTCAGGCGGCACTACGATCAACAGCCTCGATGTCCTGGCACGGACGCAGCCCGGCCGGCGCAGGAATCCCCCAGGAGACGCCGCTGCGCTGTATTTGTTCTCGTCCGGTTCGACCGGCCAGCCCAAAGTGGTGCCGCATACCCACGCCGAAATGCTGGCGAATGGCCGAGCGACGGCCCTCGACTTCGCTTTGGGCGGCGATGATGTGGTGTTCAATAACCTCCCCGGCAACCACGCGATGGGCTTCCTTAATTCGGTGTTCGAGGTGCCGCAGGCGGGCGCATCTACTTTCTATTTTTCGGATCCGGCGCCCTTGTTGCTGGCGCGCGGGCGGCTGCTTGAGAGTCTCGCGGCAGAACGCGTGACGGTATTGCCGGGCGTACCGTTCATGTTCGATGCCCTCGCCGGGACGAGTGGCGAAGACCATCTCTCGTCCGTGCGGCTAACCTATTCGGCCGGAATCAGGCTCAAGCGCGCGATCTTCGACCGGTTCCGCGAGCGCTACGGGCTGACGATCCGGCAGGCTTACGGCTGCACGGAAGCGGGGCACGTGGCCTTCAATCGGGCCGAGGATCCCGACCTGACGTGGGATTCTGTCGGCCAGCCGGTCGGGGACACGATCGTTGAAGTCATTCCGTCGGAGAACGCGTTGGGGGACGAGGTAGGGGAATTGGCGTTCCACTCTTCCTCGCTGACCAAAGGCTATCTCGGGCAGGAGCGGCTCAATGCCACTGTATTTGCCGACGGCAGGTTCGTCACCGGCGATCTGGGCCGCATCGATGACGCGGGGAATGTCTACATCAAGGGGCGGTCCAAGCTGATCGTCGAAGTCTCAGGTCACAAGGTCGATCCGCTGGAGATCGAAGAAGTGGTGAGCCATCATCCCGCCGTTTCGGAAGTCGTGGTGGTCGGGGTGCCGGAGCCGCGGACTGGCGAGCAGCGGCTCAGGATGTTCGTTGTCCGCGCGGGCGAGGCAACCCAGGCCGAACTCATCGCCTTCTGCCGCGAGCGACTTTCGCCGCAGAAGGTTCCGGCCAGCGTCGAGTTCATCGACGCTATACCCAAGAGCGCCTCCGGCAAGGTGCTGCGCGGCAAATTGATGGAGGCTTGAGACCCTCACGGGCGCTTGACCGGATGACATGTTCATGGTTTGTTCAATGACAATCCGGAGGCCGAAATGGACGCCGATGTCGATACCAGCCGCATGTCGCGGACGATCTATGAGATGCCGCCTGATATCGAGATGGCGCTGCGCTCGAGTGGTGTGATGGAAGACTATCGCGCCCGGCCGGCGTACCAGCAGAACGATTATGTCGGCTGGATCGTGCGCTCAAAACGCCCCGAGACTCGAGAGAAGCGGTTGCGGCAGATGCTCGATGAACTCGCGGCGGGCGGGATTTACATGCACATGAAGTGGAAGGCCTGAGGGCGGCGGGCGCCAGAAAGGTGAGGGGCTGGCTCCGCGACTTGGACTCGAACCAAGGACCATTCGATTAACAGTCGAATGCTCTACCAACTGAGCTATCGCGGAACAGTGCCGGCCAGAGGCAGCGCCCGTGTAGCGGGTTTGATTTCCTTTGCCAAGCCGATTTTGCCCGGCTGGCTCCTCACGTCGCTGCTCTGACGAAACGGGCCCTGAGCCCCTTCAGGTCGGCGGCGGTGTTGATGTTGGCGAAGGGGTCTTCGGCCGCGATTCCCGCATAGTCGAGTTGGACGGTGCTGATCGAGCCGGCGAGGCGTTTCAGACTGTGGAAAGCGGTGCCGCTGCGGACCCCGTCCGGCAGAACGGCGATCGAAGGCAGGCGCCATATCGCGTTTGTGGGGTAGGATTGACCACCATAGGCGGCAATGACGCCGTCGTGCTCAGCAAGTGCATCGAGCGCCCGCGAAACAAAGTCTGCTGGAAAGAACGGGGTATCGACCGCCAAGGTGAGGAGCAGATCGGCCCGGCCGCCCGCCAGATAGTCCACTGCCGCCGCGACCCCGGCCAAGGGCCCCCCATACTCGCCAACAAGGTCGGGCAGGATGCGCTGCGGGGCGATTCCGGTCTCAGCCGGAAATATGTTTGCCCCTCCGCAAAGCAATACGGGATCGGCGCCTTCGATGGCCTCCAGTGCTCGTGCCAGAAGGGTCCTGCCGCAGAATTGCAGGAGCGCCTTGTTGACGCCGCCCAGGCGTTCGCCCCGCCCTCCGGCGAGTATGGCAGCGGCGATCCGGGTCATCGGCAAATGGGGTGGATTCTTGCTCTGTTAAGCCGTTTCGTATAGCACCCCGGCTGTTGTCGAGGCCACGTGGCGGAGTGGTTACGCAGCGGATTGCAAATCCGTGTATTCCGGTTCGATTCCGGACGTGGCCTCCAACACCCTCCCAGATCTGTACTCTGTATTCCCGCTTCAGCTTGGCGTCAGCGTCGAAGGCTAGTGACGATATGTGTGGTGCCAGGGTACGCCGCGCGTCCCATCCTTACGCCCTCGCGAGAAACCACAAATGCTCCTCAAGTTCAGTCTCCCGGCTCTGGCCGGGGCGATCGCCTCTGCAATTTTGTTCACCGGCTCCGCCTTTGCGGCGCCCACAATTGTCACTGTCAGCCTCAACAATCAGTCGATCACCACTGACCTTCCGGCAGGTCTCGGCATGGCCATACCCGGGGCCGACATGTCGAAGGCCGTGATGTCCGTCACGGCGGTGCCCAATGTCGTCAGGGCGGGCGAGATCAGCTTTGCCGCAACCAACAACTCGACGGACTATGTCCACGAAATGCTGCTGATCAAGATCGACGATCCCAAAGCGCAACTGCCCTTCATTGCCGACGAACTGCGCGTCGACGAAGAGGCCGCCGGACATATGGGCGAAGTTGCGGAACTCGATCCCGGCAAATCCGGTACGCTCACCCTGACGCTTGATCCGGGCACCTATATGCTGTTCTGCAATATTCCGGGTCACTACATGGCCGGTATGTGGACGACCGTCACCGTCCAGTAGGCTCCAACTCTGCCAGCGGCCGGAGTGTTCCCCCGGCCGCGAAGGTGCGTCGCCATGCGAACTTGAACCTCACATGGCGGGCGGCTAAGCATCGCGGCAGACCCAATTCCCGCAGGACCGCCATGACCGATTTCGCCCAAGCCCGCAAAGCGATGGTCGACAACCAGTTGCGCACATCCAACGTCACCGACCGGCGGCTGCTTGCCGCCATGGGTGAAGTGCCGCGTGAGCACTTCGTCCCCGCTTCGCGCGAGGCCATCGCCTATATCGATGAGACGCATCCCCTGCACGGTGCGCCAGGCCGCTTCCTGCCGGCACCGGCGCCTTTCGCAAAGCTTGTGCAGTTGGCCGAGATCGTCCATACCGATCACGTGCTCGATCTTGCCGCAGGCAATGGCTATTCCACGGACGTTCTCGCCCATCTGGCGGCGAGCGTTACAGCAGTAGAAGGCGATTCCAGCCTGGTGGATGCGGCGCGCAAGACGCTTGCCGGGCTCGGCATTGTCAATGCGAGTGTAGTCGCCGGTTCGCTCGAGGGCGGGGCCACGGGCAAGGGGCCCTTTGACGTCATCATCATCGAAGTCAGTATCGCCAATGTGCCCGAGGCCCTGTTCGCGCTTCTCAAGCCGGAAGGGCGCCTCGTGGCCCTGATAGCGCCGCCGGGCCAACCTGCTGTCGCCCACATATTCGCCAAGTCGGGCAAGGGGATAGCAGCAAGGGCCGAGTTCAATGCCGTGCTGCCGCGCCTCCCCGCGGCGAAAGCCGATGAGTTCGTTTTCTAGGATTTGGGGCCGCCTACTGACCGGCGGCTGCGCAGTGTTGCGGCGGTGTCACGCAGACGCCGAATCTTGTGGTCAAAAAACGATGAGCTTGCGGCGCTAAGTTGTGCGCACCACGTGAGCGGCCTAGGGTGCGGGGCTGGAGACCGTTTTATGAAGTTTATTCGTGAGTTGCGGGCGGGCGCCTTGGCGGCCGCATTGTTTTGCCTTCCGGCGGCCGCTCAGGCGGAAACCCTGCGCGAGGCGCTGACCAGCGCTTATCTCAACAATCCGGCGATCCTATCGGCTCTGCTCAATGTCTATGACACAGCTGAGAACATCGTCATGGCCAAGTCGGGCAAACTGCCCAATATCAACGCTACGGCGTCGGTGTCTCAGGGCTTTTCCAACTCGCCCTTCACGCTCGATCCAACGGTCAATTTCGGCCTCAGCTATTCGCAGCGTCTCTATGACGGCTCCAAGACCGATGCCGATATCGAGGCGGCGCGTGCGCTGACCGAACTCAGCCGCTATGCGCTCCAAAATGCGGAACAGAACGTGCTGCTGGCTGTGGTCCAAGCCTATATGGGCGTCATCCGCGACACGCAGCTGGTGCAGTTGCGGCAGGAAAACGTCAAGTTCTTCCAAGCGCAGGTCGATTCTGCCAATGACCGGCTGAAAGTTGGCGAGGGCACCAAGATCGACGTGTCGCAGGCCGAGGCTCGGCTCGCCCAAGGCACGGCGGCGTACCAGTCCGCGATATCGAGCCTCGCCACCAGCCGCGCCAGTTACGAACGCTATGTCGGCCACGCGCCCAAGAACCTCACCGACAGCTTCAAGATCGGCAACCTGCTGCCCAAGAGCGTCGACGCCGCGGTCGATGAAGCCACAGCTTCCCATCCGGCGATCCGCAGCGCCAAGGCCGGCATCAGGGCCGCGCAAGCGGCATCGGAATCGGCTGCCGCGGCCTTCATGCCAACACTCGACTTCATCGCTTCGATCGGCAGCACGCCGCTGTCCCCGACGCCACCGGGACCCAATGCATTCTCGGGCTCCGTACGGTTCGCGCTGACCGTCCCGATCTATTCGGGCGGGCGGAACGGCGCCGGAATGCGCAAGGCCAATATCGCCCAGATCAAGAGCGAAGTGGATGCGCTGGCCGCCCGCGACCAGATCAAGGAGGCGGTGATCTCGTCGTGGAGCTCACTGCAGAACGCGACTGCGATCATCTCATCTGCCGAAAGCGGCGTTTCCGCAGGTGAGTTGGCGCTGTCGGGCGTCATCGAGCAGCGAGACGTCGGGCAGCTGACGACGTTGGATGTCCTCAATGCACAATCCGAACTGACCTCGGTTCGCGAGGGCCTGATCCAGGCCCGCAGCGGCCGGATTATTGCGGCATTCGCGCTGATCTCAGCGACGGGTCACCTGACGGCTGCCGATCTCGGCCTCGATGTGCCGATCAAGACCGGCGAGGGATATGTTTCGACGGTCGAGGACGTCTGGGCCGATCTGAGGTCGATCGATTTCGGGGAATAGCGCGGCAATTTACCGCGAGACTATGCGGTCCTAGAATTACGAGGCGAGTCGCGGTGGGCGGCTCGCCTTTCCGTTTGGGGGAATCGAATGAGGGGTATTTCGTTCTGGTTTGTCTTTCTGGGTACGCTTTTCGCGCTGGCCGGAATGGCTTGGGGCGTGCAGATGTCGATGACGCAGGACCACCAGCTGGCGCCCGCGCATGCGCATAACAATCTGATTGGCTATGTGACGATGGTGATCTACGGCTTTTACTATGCGCTGGTGCCGGTCGCCTCGAAGTCGCGGCTCGCTCTCGTGCATTTCTGGGTCGCGCTTGTCGGATCGCTGACTTTCGGTGCGGGCATCGCAATGGCGATTCAGCAAAAAGGCGAAGTGCTGGTCCAGGTGTCGACCCTGTTCGTCCTTGCCGGGATGCTCATCTTCGCCTGGACGGTCTGGGCCAATCGCAGCGCGCTGATGTCCAACTGAGGCTGAAGGGCAATTTTACTGGGGAATGGGCCTCGCCGCATGGAAGCCGGATTCACAAAGAGTCGCGGCAACGGGTAGAGTGTTTGTTGGCGAATCAAGACTAACTTCTGTTGCGGCGAGGGTGATTGTCCTTCGCCACATGAGGCCTTAATGAACAAACCGGCGACCAAAGAGCCATCGATGGACGAGATTCTCTCGTCCATCCGGCAGATCATTGCCGATGATGATGCCGCGGCGACGCCGCCCGTTCGTCCGGCTCCGAAAGATCCGCCGCCCGCCGCAGCAGCGCCGCTCGTTCCGCCGCGGGCACCTGCAAACGGTCCGCTGGAGCTTTCAGCATCCCAGATCATGCCGAAGACCGAGCCGATGCGCTCGCCGCCGGCCGCGCCAATGGCGGTTCCGCCGCCGCCTATGCCCGACCCGGTCGAGGAAGCGGCCTTTGAGATGCCCGAGGGTGAGCCCGAACTGCTCGACCCGGAGGATATCGCCTTCGAGCCCGACCCCGAGCCTGTTGCGCCGCCGCTCATGGTGCCACCCCCGGCGCTGCGGGCTGAGCCCAGACCCGAACCGCCGCCGCGCTTGGCCGCGTCGGTCGCTCAGGCCGCGCCGATGCCCGATCCGACGCTTTCGAGCGACATGGCCGAGGAATTGCTGGCGCCCGCGACCAACGCGGCCGTGCAGGGGACTTTCGCCAAGCTCGGAGCGATGGCCGCGGTCGAGGCCGGCGGGCAGACCATCGAGGGCATGATGCGCGAAATGCTCAGGCCCATGCTCAAGGATTGGCTCGACGAGAACCTTCCTTCCGTCGTCGAGCGTATGGTCGAGCGCGAAATCGCCCGCGTATCCCGCGGCGTGAAATAGGGGCCGCAGCGCGGTTTGCGCGGCCCCGTGCTCGGTCGAACTTCTCCAATTCGGGTCCAAACCGCCGTGGCAGTTGACTTGGACCCGTCCGCTTTGCTTTAGACCCTCACTCTCAATCGCGCCCCGGCGGACCTAACGGTTCCGCCGGTCCGCAGCCTCTGGACCATCCAATGCTCGAAAAGACTTATGAACCTCAAGCGGTCGAGGGCCGTATCTACGAGACTTGGGTCGGGGCCAATGCCTTTGCCGCTGGGGCAGGAGCCAAACCGGGGGCCAAGACCTTCACGATCGTCATACCGCCACCCAACGTGACCGGTTCGCTGCATATCGGGCACGCGCTCAACAACACCATCCAGGACATCCTGATCCGGTTCGAGCGCATGCGCGGCAAGGACGTGCTGTGGCAGCCGGGCACGGACCATGCCGGCATCGCGACGCAAATGATCGTTGAGCGGCAGCTCATGGAGCGGCAGGAGCCTGGCCGGCGCGAGATGGGGCGCGAGAAATTCCTCGAGCGGGTGTGGGCCTGGAAGGCCGAAAGCGGCGGCACGATCATCAATCAGCTGAAACGCCTAGGGGCTTCCGCCGACTGGTCGCGCGAACGCTTCACCATGGACGAGGGGCTGAGCGAAGCGGTTCGCAAGGTTTTCATCGAGCTTTACCGCAAGGGCCTGATCTATCGCGCCAAGCGGCTGGTCAACTGGCACCCAGTGCTCGAGACCGCGATCTCCGATCTCGAAGTCGAAAATATCGAGACTGCCGGCAAGATGTGGCACCTGAGCTATCCGATAGAGGACAGCGATGATGCCATCGTTGTCGCGACGACGCGGCCCGAAACCATGCTCGGTGACGTCGCTGTGGCGGTTCATCCTGACGATGAGCGCTACAAGCACCTCATCGGCAAATACGCCATTCTGCCTCTGGTCGGCCGCCGCATTCCGGTGGTCGGCGACGAATATGCCGATCCCAATCTCGGCTCAGGCGCGGTCAAGATCACACCGGCGCACGACTTCAACGATTTCGAGGTTGGGCAACGGCAAAAACTCAGGCCGATCAATATCTTCACGCCGAATGCGAAGATCAATTCGCAAGCCCCGAAAGTGTATCGCGGTCTCGACCGGTTCGAGGCACGCGCCAAGATCCTCGAGGATCTCGAGGCCCTCGGGGCGGTGACCTGGGTCGAAGATAAGAAAATCATGGTGCCCTATGACGAAAAGACCAAGCAGGTCGTCATCGAGCCGTTCCTGACCGACCAGTGGTTCGTCAATGCCGAGGTGCTGGCCAAACCGGCGCGTGAATCGGTAAGTAATGGACGCACCAAATTCGTGCCGCAGTCCTGGGAGAACACCTACTTTTCCTGGATGGACAACATCAAGCCCTGGTGCATCTCGCGCCAGCTCTGGTGGGGTCACCAGATTCCGGCCTGGTACGGGCCGCGCCTCCATAACGACCCCGAATTCGGCAGGATCGATTCAGGTCCCAAGATCTTCGTCGCCGAAACCGAGGACGAAGCCAAGGATCAGGCCACCGCTTACTACAACCGCGCGATCGACATCCACACGACGGGGGTGGGATCGACGGCCTTTCAGAAGGCGATGCGGGAATTCGAAGCGATTCAACATGATAGGCGTGACCCTGTGTCATGGGCGTCGCGCAAGGCTGTCGATCCGTTCGCGGAAATGAGCGATTCCCGGGTGCCGCTGCACCGCGACGAGGACGTGCTCGATACCTGGTTTTCCTCGGCCCTTTGGCCGTTTTCGACGTTGGGTTGGCCCGAGCAGACGCCGGAAGTTGCCAGATACTACCCAACCGACGTCCTGGTTACGGGCTTCGACATCATCTTCTTCTGGGTCGCCCGGATGATGATGATGGGGCTCGAATTCATGGGCAAGGAGCCGTTTCACACGGTCTATGTCCACGCGCTGGTCCGCGACGAACACGGCGCCAAGATGAGCAAGACCAAGGGTAACGTCATAGATCCGTTGAGTCTTGTCGACGGATATGGCGCCGACGCCACCCGCTTCACGCTGGCAGCGATGGCGGCGCAGGGGCGGGACATGCGGCTCGCCATGGCCCGCGTCGAGGGCTACCGCAACTTCGTCACCAAGCTGTGGAACGCGGCGCGCTTCCTCGAGATGAACGGCTGTATCCGCACCGCAGGATTTGATCCCAAATCTAGTCAGTTGGCGGTCAACAAGTGGATCGTCGGCGCTGCGGCGCGGGCGACAGCGCAGGTCACCAAGTCGCTTGAGGACTACAAGTTCAACGAGGCGGCGAATGCGGCTTACGACTATGTCTGGGGCACGTTCTGCGACTGGTACTTAGAACTGGCAAAGCCGATCTTGACCGCGGAGGATGCCGAGGCCAAGGCCGAGACTCAGGCGACGGCGGCGTTCGTCCTCGACCAGATCCTGAAGCTCCTCCACCCCTTCATGCCGTTCGTGACCGAGGAGCTTTGGGGCGAGACCGGCAAGACGGGTCCGGCGCGGCAGAAGCTGCTGATCCTGTCGGAATGGCCGGAACTGGGCGGCCTCGAAGATAAGCCGGCCGATGCCGAAATCGAGTGGCTGATCGAATTGGTCTCGGGCATCCGGTCGGTCCGCACCGAGATGAACGTGCCTGCCGGTGCCAAGATCAAGTTGATCATTATCGGCGCCGGCGAGGAAACCGGCGTCCGGGCCGAGACCCAGTTGCAGGCCCTTATGCGGCTCGCGCGGCTGGACGACGTGTCCTATGGCAGTGAGGTGCCGCGCGGCTCCGCCCAGATCGTCCTGGGTGAGGCGACGTTTGTGCTGCCGCTCGCGGGCGTCATCGACATCGCGGCGGAGCAGGCGCGGCTCGAACGCGATATCGCCAAGGAAGACATCGAGATCGAAAAGATCGACAAGAAGCTCTCAAACGGGCAATTCGTCGCCAAGGCCAGGCCCGAGGTCATCGAAGAGCAGCATAGCCGCCGTACAGAGGCCGTGGATCGCCGGGCCCGGCTCAAGACGGCGCTGCAACGACTGAACTGAGGATCGATTGGCCGAACGAAAACCCAGCGACGATCGGCCTGCGCCCCGGGACTGGCGCGCGATCATCGTTTTCGACGGCCGCGGCGGCGTCAAACGGCTGACCGAGGCCGAGGAGGATCTGCCGCTAGACGTTCCCGTCAAGGGGTTCGTGCTGGTTTCGGGCAATTCCAGGGCTCCAGAATTCAAGGTGTGGCTGCGGGAGGAACTGGGCGCCTTCAATTCCGACACGCTCAGCGTCCCCTCGACGCGCACGCGCTGCGTCGTGCTTGAAGACAAGGCGATGGTGATACTGCGCGTCGCCCGGCCCGGGGCAGAGCCCGAGGATATCGGGCGGCAATTGCTGAGCCTCTGGCTCGAGAAGGGCCGGGTGATCATATCGTCCGAGCTCAACATCCCGGAATTCCTCGGCATCACGCAGTGGCAGCAAAGCCACCATGCGCCCCTTTCGCCGGCCGATCTGGTGGCGCGGCTCGGCCTGCGCGCGGCTGACCGGCTCGAGCCCCTCGTGGAGAGACTAGGTGATCAGCTCGACGGGATCGAAGAAGGGTTGATGGCGGAGCGCGGTACCGAGTTTCGCGCGAGACTCGCTTCCCTCAGGCGCAATCTCATCAGCTTCCGGCGGTTGATCTGGCCGCAGCGCGACGTGCTCAATACCCTCGAAATCGAGGATCTTTCGTTCTTTACCACCCGCGATCGCCTGCGCCTGCGGGAGGCCTCGGCACGCTCGGCGCGGCTGGGCGACGAATTGCAGTCGCTTTCCGAGCGAGCGGTTCTGGTCCACGAGCAAATCCTCGATACGCGGGCCGAGCAGATGAACAAGATCATGCTGCTGCTGACGGCTGTGACGGTAATTCTGCTGCCACTGACGGTCATTTCGGGGATCCTGGGGATGAATGTTGCCGGCATCCCTTACTCCGACAACCCACACGCGTTCTGGGTTGTGGCCGGGATTCTCGCGGTCATCGGCACGGGCATCTATTTCGGCATGCGCAAGCTCAAGTGGCTCTGATCACCCCGGTGTGGTGAAACTGCAACAGCAGTCTTGAATCCCGACAAAGGCCTTGGCTCTCAACCATTTGCAGATCAGCCGCGCCACAATCTCTCCCCAAACGAAGACGAGGACGAAGCGGGGCGGGTAGTTTCGGACGCGGCACATGCTTTGTGATGGCGCGTACCGAAGCAGCACCTTCCGCCCTTGCACCCTGCGGTGCCCAAACGGATAAAAGCGCTTTTTGGAAGCGTTCCAATCTCGTTCGGGACGTCAGGGGGAAGTGGACGATGGACAGCAATTACGTCGACAAATCGCGGCTGCCGAGCCGGCATGTGACCGAAGGACCGGAGAGGGCGCCGCACCGCTCCTATCTCTATGCCATGGGCCTCACCAGCCAGCAGATTCACCAGCCGCTGGTCGGCGTGGCGACCGCGTGGAACGAGGCCGCTCCCTGCAACATTTCGCTGCAGCGCCAGGCTCAAGCCGTCAAGAAGGGCGTTGCCGCCAATCATGGCACGCCGCGCGAGTTCACAACCATTACCGTCACCGACGGCATGGCGATGGGCCATGCGGGCATGAAATCGTCGCTGGCCAGCCGCGACGTCATCGCCGACTCGGTCGAGCTCACCATGCGTGGGCACAGCTATGACGCGCTGGTCGCAATGGCCGGATGCGACAAGAGCCTGCCGGGCATGATGATGGCGATGATCCGCCTCAACGTGCCGTCGATCTTCATCTATGGCGGCACGATCCTGCCGGGCCGATACAAAGGCAAGGACATCGTGGTGCAGGACCTGTTCGAGGCGGTGGGCCTCCATTCGGTCGGCAAGATGGACGACATCACGCTGGACGAGATGGAGCGCGTCGCGTGCCCCTCGGCCGGTTCGTGCGGTGGCCAGTATACCGCCAACACCATGGCGATGGTGGCTGAGGCGATTGGCCTCGCGCTACCCTATAGCTGCGGCGCCCCGGCCCCCTATGAAATCCGCGATGCCTTCTGCGCGGCGGCAGGCGAGCAGGTGATGGAACTGCTCAAGACCCAGCTCCGGCCGCGCCAGATCGTGACGCGCGAGGCGTTCGAGAACGCCGCGATGACCGTCGCCGCCACCGGCGGCTCGACCAACGCCGCGCTGCATCTGCCGGCAATGGCCCACGAAGCGGGCATCGATTTCGATTTGTTCGATGTCGGCGAGATCTTCAGGAAGACGCCCTATATCGGCGACCTCAAGCCGGCCGGAAAGTATGTCGCCAAGGATCTGTTCGATGCTGGCGGAATCCCACTGGTGATGAAGGCGCTGCTCGAAGGCGGATACCTCCACGGCGACTGCATGACGGTGACCGGCAAGACAATTGCCGAGAACCTCGAAAAGGTGAAGTTCAACACCGAGCAGGACGTCGTCCGCACCACCAAGAATCCGATCACCGCGACGGGCGGTGTCGTGTCGCTCAGGGGCAACCTCGCACCCGACGGCGCTATCGTCAAAGTCGCCGGCCTCAAGAGCCAGCGCTTTGTCGGACCTGCGCGCGTCTTCGATACTGAAGAGAAGTGCTTCGAGGCGGTCAACAATCGCACCTACAAGGAAGACGATGTGCTCGTCATCCGCTACGAGGGCCCCAAGGGCGGCCCCGGCATGCGCGAGATGCTGTCGACCACGGCGGCGCTCTACGGCCAGGGCATGGGCGACAAGGTTGCGCTCATCACCGATGGACGCTTCTCGGGTGCGACACGCGGTTTCTGCGTCGGCCATGTCGGGCCTGAAGCTGCGGTCGGCGGCCCGATCGCTCACATCAAGGACGGCGACATCATCACGCTCGATGCGGTCACCGGAGAAATCTCGGTCAATGTGTCGGACGAGGAATTCGCCCGCCGCAAGAGTTCATGGACACCGCGGGAGACCGAATACGGCTCCGGCGCCATCTGGAAGTATGCCCAGCTCGTGGGGCCGGCGCGCTATGGCGCGCTGACCAATCCCGGAGCCAGGGGCGAAAAGGAGCAGTATGCGGATATCTAGAGGCCGTGGTGCCTTGTGTTCCGTGATGATGGGCGCGGCGCTGGTTCTTGGCGCCAGCCCGCTCGCCTTTGGCCAGAACGCGGTCGATGCCGCGCAGGAACTGGCGAGCGCTCTCGATGGCGCGGTAGGCGGGATATCGACCGCCGATCAGCTCGCGGCGCTCGAAGCGGCGGCAGCGGCCGGCGATCCGATGGCACTGTGGCAGCTCGGGTTGATGTATGAAAGCGGCGAGGGGGTCACGCAGGACAAGGCCAAAGCCTTCGGGTATTTCGCGCAGATCGCTGACCAACATGCCGATGCTTCACCGACCGGAACCGAAGCCGAGATCGTTGCCCATTCCTTCGTCAAGATGGGCGAGTACTACAACGAGGGCCTGCCCGAGGCCGGCATTACCAAGGACGAGGGCGTCTCGATCAAGCTGATCCTGCACGCCGCGAGCTATTTCGGCGACCCGGAGGCGCAGTACAAGGTCGGTCTCGCCTATCAGGATCCCGAAGAGCTCGGAGTCAATCCGCTGCAAAGCGCGCGCTGGTACACGCTGGCCGCTCGCAAGGGCCATGTCGCGGCGCAGGCCAATCTCGGCAATCTGTTATTCAACGGCGATGGCGGGGTCGAGGCCAATCCCGTCGAGGGCCTGATGTGGCTGACTGTCGCCTCGCGCCACTCCGCGGGTACGCCCGACGAAGGCTGGGTCAACGATCTGCTCTATGCGGCCATGTCGGTCGCAACGCCCGAACAGCGAGAAGAAGCGGTCAGCCTCGCGGACTCGCTTGGCCCTCGCTTCGGTGGAGCGACTTTCTAGTCGAGCCTTCCTCGACTCGCTACAGTGCAAAGGTGCCTTCCACGGGGACGTGGTCGGATGGCTTGTCCCAGCCGCGTACGTCGCGGTGGATGGTAACACCTTCGAGCCGGTCGGCGGCTTGTGGTGACAGCATCAAATGGTCGATGCGAATGCCGTTGTCGCGACGCCAGGCGCCGGCCTGGAAATCCCAGAACGTATAGCAGGGCGCGTCGCTGACTGCGCGCAGCGCGTCGGTCAGTCCCAGATGCTGGAGCGCGCGGAAACGCGCCAGGCTTTCGGGCCGGAACAGCGCGTCGCCTACCCAGCTCTCTGGCTCCTTGGCGTCGTGGGCGGTGGGGATGATGTTGAAATCGCCGAGCAGCACGAAGGGTTCCTCAAGAGCCAAACGGCTTTCGACGAATGTGATCAGGCGATCCATCCATTTGAGCTTGTAGGGAAACTTCTCACTGTCGACCGGATTGCCGTTGGGCAGGTAGATGCAACAGACGCGAACAACGCCGGTTTCGGTTGAGAACACGCCCTCGATTAGCCGGGACTGCTCGTCGCCGTCGTCGCCGGGCAGGCCGCGCGTCACTTCGTCGAAGCGGAACTTCGACAGGATTGCAACGCCGTTCCAGCTCTTCTGCCCAAAGGTCTCGACGTGATAACCCAGCGCCTCGATCTCGGCGCGTGGGAAACCCTCGTCGACAGTCTTGATTTCCTGGAGGCAGACGATATCGGGGCCGACCTGCTTGAGCCAGGTTTCGAGCAGGGCCTGCCGGGCCTTGATGCCGTTGATGTTCCAAGTCGCGATGCGCATGATCGGTAGCCTAGCGGCGGCGCCAGGCCCGGGCAAGCTCAGCCATAGAGCCCGTCGCGAATCTCGTCGCGGAACGGGCCGTTGCAGCCCTCGCGCATGGTGTTGGTATAGACGACCATGTTGAGCTTGCGGACGGGGTCGAGGATCCAGCAATTGCCCCAGATGCCGCCCCATTGCAGGGCGCCTGCCTGCGGCCAGCCGGAGGCCGCGGCGTCGGCGATGACGCCGCCGAGAAAGCCGAAGCGCTGGCCTGGTACATCGCGGGGGAGATCGCCGATCTGGTTGGAGAACGCGGCGCCCCGGGTTGCGGGGTTGAGAAAGGATTTCTGCAAGGCGTCGAGCAGCCTCAGGAAATCACCGGCGGTGCCGGCCATGCCTGAGCCTCCCGATTGCGGCGCGTCCTTCTGCAGAATGCGCTTCGGCGAAAAGGTTTCGATCGCGTCGGGATTGGCCGGGTCGTTGTGCATCTGTTGCGGCTCCGCCATGCGGATCGGCTCGGGCTTGCTATCGCCATAGGGATGGGAGAGCCGCGCACGGTCGGTGACGAAGAAATGCGTGTCCGGCATGCCGACCGGGTCGGTCACATATTTTGCGACGACAGCTTCGAGATCGGAGCGGTTGACGGCGGCGAGCACCCCGCCCAACACGTCGATCGACATGCCGTAGCTCCATTGGGTGCCGGGCATAAAGGCGAGTGGCGCGCGCGCAAGGCGCCGGAGGTTTTCGGTGAGCGGCATGAGATCGCGCGGATCGGAGCCGCGCGAGACGTCGGCAGGGATGTCGTAGGTGAGACCGGAGGTGTGAGTGAGCAGGTGGCGGACGGTGATGTCGGGGTGCGAGCCGTCCGGGCCAAGCGGGGTGAAATAGGGCAGGTGGGTGGCGACTTTGTCGTCGAGGGAGAGTAGCCCGAGATCGATCATGCGGAGGGCAGTCGACGCGACGATCGGCTTGGTGATCGAGGCAAGGCGGAAGACTGTGTTCTCGACGACCCGGATTCCGGCCTCTCGATCGGCAAAACCGGCTGCGCGCGCATAGACGCGCTTGCCGCCGGCGCTCACCAGTACGACGCAGCCGACAATGCGGCTGCCAAGCGCGGCATCGATCGCCGCGTCCAGTCGTTTTGCAAGAGTCATGATCTCCCTCTCCGGTCGAGGCTAGGGCCCGGTTTCCGAACTTACAATGTCCGGCAGCGGCTAGACGGCGACCGAGAAGCTGGTGCCGCAGCCACAGGAGGCGACGGCGTTCGGGTTCCTGATCTGGAAGCTCTGGCCAATCAGGTCGTCGACATAATCGATCTCGGCGCCGCCCATGAATTCGAGGCTGAGCGGATCGATGAGCACCGTCGCTTCGTCGGTGGCAAGAACCAGATCGTCGTTGGCCGGCTGCTCCTGGACGAGTCTGTACTCATACTGAAAGCCCGAGCAGCCGCCGCCAGCGACGACGATGCGAAGCACGGTTCCGGCAGGCTGCTTGGCGAGCACCCTGCCGATGCGTTTGGCGGCACGGTCTGTCATCCGCACGGGATTGGGTGCTAAAGCGGCTTCGGTCATTTTCTTTCTCTGCGAAGCCATGCGCTCGCGAACTGCCATTGTAATATCGTAAAACGCCGATGAAAAGGGTCTGATGAGCGATCTTGCCCCTTATGCTTGCGATCCTGCGAAGAGCCGGGGGCGCCTCCATGCGGTGGCGGGCAGCCCGACGCGCTCGGAATTCCAGCGCGACCGCGACCGGATCATCCATTCGACGGCGTTCCGGCGGCTGCAATACAAGACCCAGGTGTTCCTTCATCACGAGGGCCAGCATTTCCGGACGCGTCTGACCCACACGCTCGAAGTCAGCCAGATGGCGCGCTCGATCGCCCGTGCGCTCAGGCTCAACGAGGACCTGGCCGAGGCGGTGGCGCTGGCGCATGACCTCGGGCACACGCCGTTCGGGCATGCCGGGGAGCGTGTGCTCCACGAGAAGATGCGCGAGTTCGGCGGGTTCGACCACAATATGCAGGCGATCCGGGTCGTGACGCGACTCGAGAACCGCTATGCCGAGCATGACGGGCTGAACCTGAGCTGGGAGGCGCTTGAGGGCATCCTCAAGCACAATGGCCCACTGGTCGATAAGGATGACCGCCCGGTCGGGCGCTACATCCATGATTGGCTGCCGTTCGGGCTCTTTGACATTCCGGCCAGCGCCGACCTGATGATCTCGACCTATGCCAGCCTCGAAGCCCAGGCGGCCGCCATTGCCGATGACATCGCGTACAACGCCCATGACATCGACGATGCGGTTCGCGCCGGGCTGATCGAACTGGGCGACCTTGCGGACGTGCCGCTGGTGGGCCCAATCGTTCGCGAAGTGGTCGCGCGCTATCCCGACATCGAGCGCAGCCGGCAAACTCATGAGGTGCAGCGGCGCCTGATCACGCGTGCCATCGAGGATGTCATCGCTACTGCCGAATACGAGATTTCCGGCCTCGCACCCCGCGATGCCGATGAGGTACGCCACGCGGGCCGGACGCTGATCCACTTCTCGGACGAGACCGCCGAGGCCGAAAGCGGTCTCAAGGCGTTCCTGTTCGAAAACGTCTATCGCTCGGAGACGGTAATGGCTCCGGTCCGGCGCAGCCAGCACCTCGTCGGCCAGCTGTTCGACCGCTATCGCGAAAAGGGCGACCTGCCGGGCCGCTGGGGCGACGCCGCTCGCGCCGCGGCAGGAGCCCCCGAAAAGGCAAGAATTGTCGCCGACTTCGTTGCCGGCATGACCGACCCTTATGCCGAGGCGGAGTATTCGCGCCTGTTTGACGCTCCGCGGTAAAGCGGATAGGTGGCGCACCACATCCACCAGCAGATCTTTCATGGACATTTTCGCCGACTTCACCGCCCGCGTCGCGACCGCGCTGACCACGCTCTATCCTTCGGCTGGGCCTGACCTGGTGGCGCGCGCCGTGGTTGAGCCGCCGCGCGACAAAGGGCACGGCGATCTCAGCTCCAATGCCGCCATGGTCGTCGCCAAGCCGTTGGGCAAAAGCCCGCGCGAGATCGCAGGCGCGCTGGCCGAAGCGCTCAAATCCGATCCGGATGTGCTCGGCGTCGAAGTGGCGGGCCCCGGCTTTCTCAATTTCAGACTGGCGGCCCCGGCCTGGCACCGGGTGCTCAAATCCATCGAGGCCGAGGGCGCGGCCTATGGCAAGCTCGATATCGGCAAGGGCGAAAAGGTCAATGTCGAATTTGTCTCGGCCAACCCGACCGGGCCGATGCATGTCGGCCATACGCGGGGCGCGGTATTCGGGGACGCGCTGGCGTCATTGATGGCGCATGCGGGCTATGACGTGACCCGGGAGTACTACATCAACGACGCTGGCGGTCAGGTCGATGTCCTCGCTCAATCGGCATTCCTTCGCTATCGCGAAGCGCTGGGCGAAAACATCGAGATACCGAAGGGGTTCTATCCGGGCGACTACCTGATCCCGGTGGGCGAACACCTCGCCAATGCCTATGCGGGAACATTGCGCTGGAAGCCCGAAGCCGAGTGGTTGCCGATCGTCAAAGAGCACGTGCTCAAGGCGATGATGGATCTGATCAAGACCGATCTCGCCAATCTGGGGATTCGGCACGACGTCTTCTTTTCCGAACGGACGCTGCATGGCGCCGGCGGCGATATCGAAACGACGCTCGCGTGGCTGCGGTCGCAGGGTCTGGTCTATCAGGGCACGCTGGAGCCTCCCAAGGGCCAGACCGACGACGACTACGAGGAGCGCGAGCAGACATTGTTCCGCGCCACCCAATATGGTGACGACGTCGATCGCGCGCTGGTCAAGTCGGACGGCAGCTACACGTATTTCGCCGCAGACATCGCTTACCACCGCAACAAGTATCTGCGTGGCTTCCAGCATATGATCAATGTGCTGGGTGCCGACCATTCGGGCTATGTGAAGCGGCTGCAGGCGGCAGTCAAAGCCGTCTCCGGCGGCGAAGCCGACATCGACGTCAAGATCATGCAGCTCGTGCGCCTGCTCAAGAACGGCGAGCCGTTCAAGATGAGCAAGCGCTCGGGCGATCTGGTGACGCTTGCCGATGTGGTCGACGAAGTGGGCGTTGATGCGACGCGCTTCATGCTGCTCTACCGGCGAAACGACGCCTCGATGGATTTCGACTTCGCCGTGGTCAAAGAGCAGAGCCGCGACAATCCGGTGTTCTATGTGCAGTACGCCCACGCGCGGACGCATTCGGTGTTCCGGCAGGCGGAGGACCAGCTCCCGGGAGTCGACTTTTCGGCGCGGGCTTTGGCCGAGGCCGAACTCGAGCTGATGTCCTCCGCCGCCGAAATCGAGCTCATCAAGGCCCTCGCGGAATGGCCGCGTGCCATCTCCGCGGCCGCCCTTGCGCACGAGCCCCATCGCATTGCATTCTATCTTTACGAGCTTGCGGCGGCCTTCCACGGCTTCTGGGCCAAGGGGAAGGAAGACCCCGCGTTACGATTTGTTAACCCTGAGCAACCAAGACTGACTTTGGCGCGACTCGCGCTGGTGAGCGCCGTCAGACAGGTTTTGATCAATGGCCTCACGGTGTTGGGAGTGTCGGCTCCAGATGAGCTTTCATAATTCGGGCGCATTGACGTGATGGTTGACCATATCTCGGCGGGGGTCGAGACGGGGTCAGTTCACTCAGCGAGTGCATGCAATGCCGCCAGCGGGACCGCAGCCAATGTCCGATCCGGGCGATAAATCCGACGACCTGATCTCCGAACTCGCCAAGCTGATGGCTTCGAGCGCCAGCGGCGGCGAAGCTGCGGTCAAGCCGATCTCGCGGCCGGCCCCGCTTAACCCGGAAGCGACTTCGCCGGGACCGATCCGCATTCCCGGTATGGACACAGGTCCTGCCCGCCCGGCGCCGATTCTACCGACGGATGCGCCGCGCGCGCCGGTTACCGGCACCATCCGGATACCCGGCATGGATCAGCCGGCGCCGGTCACCACCAGCGCTCCGGTTTCGAAATTCGATTTCGGCAAGGCTCCCGTTGCTCCCTCGATGCGGCCCGAACCGGTCCTGACCCCAGCTGCGGCCGCGCCGCGGCCGATGGCGCCGCCTGTCGCTGCCGCGTCGGCGCCGAGGCCGGTGTCGCCTCCGCCAACGGCTCCGCGGGTTCCGTCCGACCTCAAGCCCGTGAGCGAGAATCGATCGTTCGGCGAGGGACCGGTGCTGCGGCCCATGCCGATGCCGCCCCCGGTTGCCGATTCTTCGTTGACCGGCGAGGACGGGTTCAAGTTCGATTTCGGTCTCGATACCGGCCCCGAGCGCCAGCCATCGCACGACCCGATCGCGGACCTGATCGCCGCGGAACTCAAGGCAGACGCGAACCCCCAACCGGCACCCGAGCCAGGCCCGCCGGTGTTCCGCACGCAGATGGCGCCCGCTCCGGCGCCCGTCAAACCAACTTTTGCGCCCGTTGCCGCGCCGATGAACCGGCCGGCCAACCCGGCGCCGATTCCGCTCAAGCCGGTCAGCGTTTCGCCGCGGCCGCAGGAGAGCGATCGTTTCGCCATTTCGCCGGGCATCGGCCTCAACGCCAGGCCGGCCGCCAATCAGCCGCTCAATCCGCAGCCCCTGCCGCCCGCCCCGCCGCCTTCGGCGATCGACGATCTTGACCCGATGGCTGAGATCGAGAGCCTGATCGGGGAAGCGGTGCGTGTCGAACTGACGCCCGGTCCGGTGAGGGTGCAAACCTCAGTCGAGCCGCAGATCGAGCACAAACCCGAGCCGCCCCCGCCTCCGGTGGTACCGCCCCTCAATAGCCAGTTCGCGCCGCGCCGTAGTGGACTCGCCGACCATTCAGACGATGCCGAGCGGGCCATTATGGCCGCGACCGCCGATAGCGGCGGCAATCTCGGTAGACTCGATGCTTCGATGACCGACGAGAGCCCTTATCGCCGGCTCAAGGTTAAGCCGCAGAACCCGTCGCTGCTTTCAGGTGGCATGCGTCAATATGTGGGCATGGCCGTCGCCGGTACGCTGCTTCTGGCGGCGGGACTGGGCCTCTATTGGGTTCTCAACATGGGCCGTGGCAGCACGCCCGCGACAGCGCCGGTGCTGACGGCCGATACCACACCCGTCAAGGTTGCGCCCGCGCCGGAGGTGAGCGCCGAAACCGAGACAGCGCGGTCGCCGGTTCTCGAACAACTCGACGGCGCCAGCCCGGAACCTTCCGCCGAGCAACTGGTTTCGACCGACGAGACCGGTGGCCAGGACGTGGCCCGCGTTGTCGGCACCGAGACCGAATCCACCGAGAACGGCCTTGCCAACCGCAAGGTCCGCACCGTTACGGTCCGCCCGGATGGCACGATCGTCCCGGGCGACGACGCCGTCGCGGGTGCCGAGGAACTGCCGATCGACCGGCCCAACGTGCCCGAGATTCCTGGCGCGTCCGGGGATACCGTCAATCTGCTCGATGGCACCGACGGAGCGGCCGCCAAGGATACGCCGATCGATGTTGCGGGCACCGATCCGGTTGCGGCGCTGGTCGATGCCGCCCCCACCGATGTGTCCGGGGCGACCGGGGAAACCGCTCTCGTTCCGGGCGCCATCATCGATCCAACCAGGGTCGCCCCGGTTCCGGCTCCGGCGCCTAACCGCTCGGCGATGCTGCAGAATTTCGAAACACAGCCGCTGGCGGCGGTGGACGAAACGCCGGTTCAGCCAATCGACGTCGCGCCCGTCGAGGAGACACCCCTTGCTGTGGCTCAAGCCGATACAGGCGGCGCGGCAGCCTATGTCCAGCTCTCTTCGAGCCCGAGTCAGGCCGATGCGGAATCGGCGGCGCGGGCGGCGACGGCGCGGTTTGGTAGCTTGTTCGGCGGTGGTCAGCTGATCGTCATGTCGGCGGATCTTGGGCAGAAGGGCACTTGGTACCGGGTGCGGCTACCGGCTGGATCGCTGGCCGAGGCGACGAGAATCTGTAACGAAATCAAGGCGAACGGCGGCGACTGCATCGCCACCAACGGCTAGACGCCTGCCTATCCACAGGCGCCGCCGGGTTCGGCTGGAATGTCTGTTTTCCTTCGCGGCGCGAGGCCCTAAAGCAGGCATGTGCGGTTTCCTGCCGCTATTCTTGCGCTTGCCGGCCCGCTTTTCGGAGCCGCCCTGACAGGTTTTGCCATGACCGACATTTCCACCGAATGGCTTCAAGACCCCGCGCCTCCCGACGAGGACGTGATGTATGTCGATGTCGACGGCTACGAGGGGCCGCTCGACCTGCTGCTGGACCTGGCCCGGCGTCAGAAGGTCGACCTGGCGCAGATTTCGGTGTTGGCGCTGGCCGAGCAATATTTGGGCTTCATCGAGACCGTGCGCGAAAAGCGCATCGAGATCGCCGCCGACTACCTCGTGATGGCCGCCTGGCTCGCCTATCTCAAGAGCCGGCTCATGGTGCCGCAGGCGGCTGGCGACGACGAGCCGACGGGCGAGATGATGGCGGCGCTGCTGCAGTTCCGCCTGAAGCGGCTCGAAGCCATGCGCCTCGCAGCGCAGCGGCTGATGGGCGGCCCGCTGCTGGGCGTCAGAGTGTTCCAGCGTGGCGAGCCCGAGCCGGTGACAATCACCCGTCACAGCCTCTGGGAAGCCAGCCTCTATGACCTGCTGAAGGCCTATGCCAGCCAGCGGCAACGGGGCGTGCCCAATGACTACACGCCGCGCGAGCGCAATGTCTGGTCGCTGCAGGAAGCGCGCGAAATCCTCAATCGCCTGATCGGCGAGAACATGGACTGGGTGCCGCTCGATGCCTATCTGGCACAATACCTGGCGTCGGCCGCCGACCGCACCACCGCCATTGCCTCGACTTTTGCATCCAGCCTTGAACTTGTGCGGCAAGGGCAAGTAGAACTCCGCCAATCCTTGGCCTTCGGGCCGCTTTACGTGCGCCGGCGCAAGAGCGACGGCCCTTCCGCCGGAACCTGATGTCCGACCCCGACCAGATCGAAGCTGAACCCCAAACCGGTGTCGAATCCGGCTCGCCCGACCTCGCCGGGCGGCAGCTGAGGATTCTCGAGGCGCTGCTCTTCGCCTCGGCGGAGCCGCTGTCGGTCTCGGAACTCGCGCCGCATCTGGGTGAAGGCGCCGATGTCGGAGGCCTCTTGGCGATGTTGGCGGCGCAATATGCGACGCGTGGCGTCAACTTGGTGAAGCGCGGTGAAAAATGGGCGTTTCGTACCGCCGCCGACCTCAGCTTCCTGTTGCGGCGCGACCAGACCGACCAGCGGCCCCTGTCGCGCGCCGCGCTCGAAACGCTGGCCATCATCGCCTATCACCAGCCGGCGACCCGTGCTGAAGTCGAAGAGGTGCGGGGCGTCGCGACCGGCAAGGGTACGCTGGACCTGTTGATGGAAGCAGGCTGGATCCGGATGCGCGGCCGCCGGCGGACGCCGGGACGCCCGGTGACCTATGGCACCACCGAGGCCTTTCTCGATCATTTCGGGCTTGAGGGACTTTCCGACCTGCCAGGGCTCGAAGAGCTCAAGGGCGCCGGCCTGCTTTCGGGCCAGTTGCCGCCGAACATGCAGATTCCGATGCCCTTCGACGGGGCCCTGCGCGAGGACGAAGACCCGCTCGATCCGGACGATCTCGAGGGCCAGGACGAGGAGCTATGAGCCTCGAGGCCGGGCTGGATGGCCCTGCCGAATGGGGCCCGCGCGGCACGGCCGGCGTCAGTTTCGCGGGGGCACTTAGCTTCAGCCATGTTGAACTGGCCTTAGGTGGTCGCAAGGTGCTGGACAGGTTCGACCTGGACCTGGTGCCCGGCGAGATCGTGTGCCTCCTGGGCGAGTCCGGTTCGGGCAAATCGACGATCCTGCGCGCCGCCGCCGGCATCCAGCCGATCCAGGGCGGCACCATCCGTATCAACGACCGCATCGTTTCAGGCCCGGGCGTCCACGTCGTGCCCGACCGGCGCGGCATCGGGCTGATGTTCCAGGATTTCGCGCTGTTCCCGCACCTGACGCTGCTGGGCAATGTGATGTTCGGGCTGAAGCCGCTTGGCCGCGCCGCGGCCGTCGCGCAGGCCCGCGCGGCGCTGAAACGCGTCGGCCTCGAGGATCGGGAGAACGACTACCCGCACCGCCTTTCGGGCGGGCAGCAGCAGCGGCTGGCCTTGGCGCGAAGCGTTGCGCCACGGCCGGGAATTCTGTTGCTGGACGAGCCGTTTTCGAGCCTCGACGCGCGGATGCGCGAGAATGTGCGGTCCGAGACGCTGGCGGTTTTGCGCGAGACGCATGCGACGACCATTATCGTGACGCATGACCCCGAGGAGGCGATGCTGCTGGGCGACCGGGTGGCGCTCCTGAGGGGCGGGCGGATCGCGCAGATCGACCAGGCGGCCGCGATCTATCGGGCGCCTATCGATCTCAGTGCCGCGCGGTTCTTTTCTCCGCTGAGCGAAATCGCCGCGGAGGTCAGAGCCGGGGCGGCGGATACGCCGTTCGGCAAGGTGCCGGCGCCGGGTTTTGCCGAGGGCAGCCGGGTGATCGTCGCCATCCGACCGGTCGGGGTGCTGGAAATGGCCGAGTCCGGCCTCGGAGCGGCGGGGCGGATCGTCGCCAAGCGCGACGCCATCGGCATCGACGTCTGCGAGGTCAAGGTCGAGGGAATCGAGCGCCCGATCGAACTCCGGCAGCGCTCGGACGCCCACTTTGTGCCCGGAAACGACGTGGTGCTCACCCTTAATCCCAAAGCCGTCCTTGTCTTCAAGGCCGATTGAACCTATCTCTGAGCCTCGTTTTCCCGCCTGTTCCAATGGAGTTCTGTCATGCACGGTCCAAGTATCTGGGGCATCATCATCGTTGCCGCGGTCGTGGTCCTGATGTTCGGCCGGGGCAAGATTTCGGGCATGATGGGTGAAGTCGCATCCGGCATCAAAGCCTTCCAGAAGGGCATGAAGGACGACGACAAGCCGTCGGCGCAGATCAATACGACAGCGCAGGCGGACATGCGCGAGACCGACAAGAAGGACGCCTGAGGCGCTTTCGGCCAGGGCTTTAGGAACACGCCATGCTCGGTGTCGGCTGGACGGAGATGCTGGTCATCGGCATCGTGGCGTTGATCGTCATCGGACCGAAGGATCTGCCGATGCTGATGGGCCGGCTTGGCAAGGCCGTCGCCACCATCCGCCGCATGGGCAATGAGTTCCAGCGCGAAATCAACAAGACCACCGGCCTCGACCAGATCACCGATCTTCGCCGTTCGATCGCCGAGCCTCTGAAAAAGACCGCCGCCGAGATCACACGCGAATTCAACAAGCCGCTCGCCGGTGGCGGCGTCGCGCCATCGGGCGTGATCAAGCCCGCGGTGGCGGGGACCGAAAGCGTGGTCGACGAGATTCACGCCAAGCTCGGGATAGCGCCGGCCGCGCCCAAGCATCTCGAAAGCCCGGCGCCGGTCGAGGCGCTGGCCCCGGCCAAGAAGCCGCGCAAGCCCCGCGCTCCGAAAGCTGCCGCGCCAGCGATTGCCGCCGAGGCGCCCACCCCCGCCAAAAAGCCAGCCGCGCCGCGCAAGACGCGCATGAGCAAGCCGGAGGCGTAATGGCGGAACAGGCCAAACTCGAAGCGCCCAAGCCGCCCGAAGAGGACGAACTCAAGGGCAGCGAGGCTCCCCTGCTTGAGCATCTGATCGAACTCAGGAAGCGGCTGATTTATGCGCTGATCGCGGTCGCGGCCCTGTTCATCCTCTGCTTCATCTTCTCCAAGAAGATCTACGACCTGCTGGTCATCCCCTATGCCTGGGCGGCGGGGGGCATCACCAATGTCGAGATGATCTTCACGGCGCCGCAGGAGCTGTTCTTCACCTATATGAACGTGGCGCTGTTCGGCGCGATCTTCCTGGGTTTCCCTGTGATCGCGACGCAGATCTATGCGTTCGTCGCGCCGGGGCTCTACAAGAAGGAACGCAAGGCCTTCGTTCCCTATCTCATCGCAACGCCGATCTTCTTCGTGCTCGGGGCGGCGATGGTCTACTTCGTCGTCACGCCCATGGCGATGCACTTCTTCCTCGGCATGCAGCAGACCGGGGAGGGCACCGCCCACATCACGCTCCAGACCCGGACGTCGGAATATCTGGGCTTCATCATGACGCTGATCATCGCCTTCGGCATCTGCTTCCAGCTGCCGATCGCACTGACGCTGCTGGCGCGGATCGAGCTCATC
>JBEBGE010000075.1:0-13160 GCA_040081595.1 Devosia sp. | reverse complement strand
CCGCACCCCTTCCAACCCCGGTTATGCTCTCCGCTTCGTTCCCCAATGGAGACTCTCATGACCGGTTACTACATCTCGCAACGCCAGGCCGACGCCCATGACGCGGTGACCCCGCGCCTTCGCGCACTCCTTCAATCCATCGACACAATCGCCAGGCGCCGGCCCGAGCTTCCGGTCCCCGGCGACCTCATTGTGGTCGTGCGCGAGGTGCTGCGCGGCGTCATGCGCGTCGTCTCGCGCGAGAAAGCGGCGCCGCGCTTCCTGCCTCTCCATGCCGGCCTCACCTATGGCGGCCTCGACGCCCGCCTCCGGTTCGCCCACGAGGCGCTCTTCGCCTTCAAGAAAGACTACTGGTTCTTCGTGCCCGCCCTTGGCGAACATTGCTGGCGCACCGAAGATTGGCGCGACGTCGACCTCAGTGCGGCCCCCAGGCCCAGGGAGGACGACGAGGACGACGACGACGAATATGAAGACGACGACGCGGACGACGAATATGAGGACGAAGACGACGGCGACTTTGACGGAAATCGCGGCGCAAATGCTTCCAGTGCTTCGTTTTTCTGAAATCTATCCGCATGCCGGCGGGCGGCCTTATAGTGCTCCCACGCCTGTGACTTCGCGGGACCGTGACGAGCGGTCCGCAGGCGGAACGGGGGCGGCAGTCGTGCCGCTGGGGTTCCTCGCAAGGGACCGCTCCTGCACCTTATGGAGCGCTTCCAGGCTGGTGCCTGAAATCCCCGCTCGCGAGGCGCGTCCTGCGCCTTGCCTTGCCTTCCCCCAGCGGCGCGCAGCGCGCAACGTTCAAGCTGGGGAGGTGCGGCGGCGCCCGGCTCCGGCCGGGTGCATCCATTTCGAGGCGCACGACGCGCCCCGCCCGCGATCCTTTCCGCGGGCGTCCGTAGCCGGAGGGCATGGGCCCAATGGGGGCTTTCGCCTGCCCGGACGACCAAAGGGAGGACCCCGGCGATCGCTCGCCGCCCCGCCGGAGCGAAGCGGTGCGACGAGGCGCGGCTTTGGCGCCGTCCGGAGCGAAGCGGTGCGGCGCGTGAGGTAGGACAAACCGGGGCTATCACCTCATTCACAATGAGGCTAGATTTCAACCCAGGGGGGCAGGAGAAACGATCATGACAACTAGACTCTCATTCTTGTTCGCCGCCGCGCTTGCCGCCGTATCGCTCGCCGCGACCACCCTTCCCGCCGCGGCCGCCTGGCCCGTCGTCAAGGCCACCAGCGGCGCCACCATCTATGCGCGCGCCTCCACCAGCTCGCGCACCCTCGGCCGCGTGCCGCGCTACACGCTTGTCACCATCGACTATTGCACCCCGCCCGATGCCGACTGGTGCCACATCATCTGGGACGATGGCCCCAATGGCTGGGTGCGTGGCGGCAATCTCGGTTCGCCCGCGAAGAAGGCATTGGTCACCCCCTTCATGTCGGTCTTCGAGCCCGGGTGGCCCGAGAACTTCATGTAGAAGCGCCGCGGTTCGGCCGCATTTGAATAAAATGCCGGTCTAAACGGTTCAGTCAGCCCCGGTTCATCCGGTGAGTCCTAGCTTCCGGGTCAAGGCAGATCGCTGCCACCCCGAAAGAAAGGACTTCAGAAATGACCCTCTCACTCGTCAAGACCGGCGCCATCGCCGCCGCCATGCTGATCGCCACCGCCTCCTCTTCCTTCGCCGCCACCTGGGCGATGGTCGACCAGGACACCAATGTGAAGGCCGGCCACTACACCACATCCGGCAACGTCAACTATGTCGAAGAAGGCGACATCGTTCAGGTCATCGGCCACTGGGGCAACTGGTACAAGATCGCCATCCCGGGCCCGAACGGCTGGGTCCGCAGCTACAAGCTCGAATTCGATTATGAAGACGATCCGTCCTCGCCCGGCTTCCAGTTCTGCTTCACTGGCCCCTTCGGCGGCTACGTCTGCGCCAACTCGTAAGCGCCCAAGCGTTGCCAGCCGAAGTGGTCGTCCGGTTCGGCGGTTCGGCAGCGCGGTAGACCTGGAGCGTTGCCAGCCGAAGTGGTCGTCCGGTTCGGCGGTTCGGCAGCGCGACAAACAAGAAACGCCGGCCCCCGGGGCTGGCGTTTTCGTTTGCCGGTTATTATCTCTGCCGCGTCAGGAGTTCTGCCCATGGCCGCCGCCGGAATGAAGCCCTATGTGAAGCTCGCCTCGACCCTGGTGGTCGTCGGCATGGGCTTGTTCAGCGCCGAGCAGATCGGCCTTGGCCGCTTCGCCCACGGCACCACCCATCTCAACGGCGTCCTGCTCTCGGCCATGGTTCTGGTGCCGCTCGGCCTCGTCGCCACAGGCGCCGTCATCTTCGTCTATGGCAAGATGCGGCGGCTCTGAAGCGTTTCCAGAAAGAGTGCGACGCGGTTTTCCGGTTCGGAAACGCGACAAAACAAGAACCTGGAGCATTCGTTCCGACTTTATCGGAACGTGAAATGCTCCAGCCCGCCGTCCGGTTATTCGACTCTCAGCCGCTCCGGGTCGATCCCCTTGTCGAGCATCGGCGCCACCATCTGCCTGCCGATGAATTCATTGGCGCCATAGAGCACCGCCGCACCCACGAGCAGCGCAATGCCAAAGCCGCGCGTGCCGTCCTCGGTCGCGACCAGTATCGCCGCGATCAGCGCCACCAGCACCCCGCCGAACAGCAGATAATAGCGCCGGTCGCGCATGACGCGCAGATTGTGAGCGCTCGAGAGCAGCAGGTCGCGCAGTTCACTATCGCTCATGGCCGCCAGTTCGCGATTGCTGCCTTCGCGCCGGATGGTCTCGATATAGGCCTCGACCCGCCGGTCGATCATCGCCTGCCGCTCGGCCCGAACGCGCCCGCGCACGAAATAGCTGACCACCGTGCCGATCAGCAGCAGCACCAGCCCCAATTCGATGAATACCGGCATTGCCCGTCTCCCAGCCAAACCCCAAGCATCGCGCGAAAAAGTGGTCTTCCGGCTTTTCCGCGCGATGCGACAGTCAAAGCATCTTGCAAGACTTGCTCACGGCAAGGCCGCTTTTCAAGGGACGGGACCCGTCCCGGCCCTATTCCTTCCCCGGCAGTGCCGGCTCGACCTTGGCCGGCACCTTCCGCATCCGCTCGCGCGCCATCACCACAAGCCCCGCGCCCACGATGATCGCCGCGCCGAGGAGCGACCAGGGATCGATAAGGTGATGGAACAGGAAGTAGCTGAGCAAGATCGCCCAGGGCAGCGAGGTATAGTTGAAGGGCTGCAGCATGCTCGCCGGCGCCATCGACAGCGCGAGGATCATCATCCCGTGCGCCACCACCCCCGTCAGCATGATGTAGCCGATCAAGAGCCCCGATTGCAGATCCAGCGGCTGCCAGAAGAAGATGCCCACCGCCGAGCTCACCACCAATCCGACAGCGCCGACATAGAACATGCTGGTCGTCGCCGAGTCGGTCGCCGAGACCTTTCGCGTCAACACGATATAGAGCGCGTAGCAGGCGCCCGAGCCCACCGCGAAGGCGACGCCCCAGTCGAGCGGCACGCCGCCGGGCCGCACAATCACCAGGGCGCCGATGAACCCCACCACCACTGCGCTGATCCTGAAGATGCCGACCCTTTCTCCCAGGATCGGGATTGCCGCCAGCGTCACCAGCAGCGGATAGATCAGCGTGATCGCCTGCACCTCATCCAGATGCACCGTGCGCAGCGCCAGCATATACATCCAGATATCGGCCAGCAGCAGCAGCCCGCGCAGCGCCTGTGCTATCGGTTGGCGCGACCGGAACGCTTCGCGTACCGGCCCCTGCCGAAGCACTAGGATCAGCGAGAACGCCGCGAAGGCCCAGAACCGCATCATCGTCATCTGGAAGGGCGAGACGGACGCGACGAGGAACTTCGACGTGGCGTCCTGCGTCGAGAACACCAGCGTCGCGGCCAACGCGAGAAGAATGCCGCGCCCGGTGTTTTCGGGCACTGCGGCGCCGGACAGATTGGTCATGTGGGGATCCGCTCGAGTGCCGGACCGCCATCGCGGCCCGGCGCCAGTGCCGCTTGCCGCGGCTTATTTCATCATGTTGTTTTTGATCAGGCCGGCAATCGCTGTGAGAATGCCGCCGCCGACCACGCCGGTGACGGCCTGGCCGACATAAGCCGCTCCGCCTCCTGACAGCATTGGCGCCAGAGCGGGGATGAGACCCGCTAGCCAGGTACCGCCGAAGCCGCCAATCAAACCGGCGATAGCGTCACCCGTTGCACCAAGGCTCATATTCTTGGCGGCACGGCCGGTTCCATACCCACCGGCAGCGCCGCCGATCAATTGAATGATCAATCCAACCCAATCCATAACAAACCTCTCCTTCCCTGTGACGAGGAAGCCCCCGCCTTCGCAAGCTTGAGTCTATGCCCGCATCCGGGGCCCGCAAAGTCCTTAGGCCCTGTCTTCCCCCGCCAAGTCCCCCAGAAGCCTGGGCTGCACGACCTCTTGCTGCTGCCGGAATCTGGTTCCTCTTTCGGTAGCCTGCCGGAAATCCTATCTTGGGTGTTCAATGGTCATCGCATCGAATCATCCCCCCACCCCGCCGGTCGCCCTCGTGACCGGGGCCGCCGACCGGATTGGCGCTGAGATCGCCCGCAGGCTTTCGGCCTCCGGCTTCGCTGTAGTGATCCATCACCGCGGCAGGGCCGAAGAAGCTGCGGCCCTTCGCGACACCATCCGGTCCGCTGGCGGGCGCGTCGCGCTGCTCAAGGCCGATCTGAGCATCCGCCGCCAGCGCGCGACCCTCGTGGACAGGGCCGCCAAGCCCTTCGGGCCGCTGACGCTGCTCGTCAATAACGCCTCGTCATTTTCCCCGGACTCGGTCCGCGACTTGGATGAAGACCTCTGGGATCGCCACCTTGCCGTTCACGCCGAGGCCCCGGCCTTTCTCTCGCGCGATTTTGCCGCGCAACTTCCCACTGGCATCCAGGGCAATATCATCAATATCATCGACGAGCGCGTGCTGCGCCTGACGCCCAACTATTTCAGCTACACGCTCAGCAAGTCCCTGCTGTGGACCATGACGCAAACTCTGGCGCAGTCGCTGGCGCCTTCAGTGCGCGTCAACGCAATCGGCCCCGGCCCCACGCTCAAGGAGGCCGGCCAGTCGGATGCCGCCTTCTCCCGCAGTCAGGCGGCCTTGCCGCTCGGCTACGGCGCCAGTGCCAGAGACGTGGCCGAGGCAGTGCTCTATCTCGTCGGCGCCCGCGCCGTTACCGGGCAGATGCTGGCGCTCGATGGCGGCCGCCATCTCGACTTTCCAGCCGGACGCGGACCCACGCCGCGCCAAGCCGGCAAATGAGTTCGAGTCCCGAAACGGGCGCCGGGATCATCCGCGCCTTCGTCAAGACCCTGCCCTCCGCACCCGGCGTCTATCGCATGATCGATGCGGCGGGCGAGGTCATGTATGTGGGCAAGGCGCGCAGCCTCAAGGCGCGGGTCACCAACTACACGCGGCCCGAGGGGCTCGAGGTGCGGCTGCAGCGGATGATTGCCGCGACCGCCACCATGGAGTTCGTCCGCACCGAGACCGAGGCCGAGGCCCTGCTGCTCGAGGCCAATCTCATCAAGCGCCTGAAGCCGCGATTCAACGTCCTGCTGCGCGACGATAAGAGCTTCCCCTACATCCTCATCGCCACCGAGCATGAGGCGCCGGAACTTATGAAGCACCGCGGCACCAAGCGCCGGAAGGGACATTATTTCGGCCCCTTTGCCTCCGCTCTCGCCGTCAAGCGCACCATCACCTCGCTGCAGAAGGCATTCCTGCTCCGCACCTGCACGGACTCCTTCTACAAGGCGCGCACCCGCCCTTGCATGCTGCATCAGATTAAGCGCTGCTCTGCCCCCTGCACCGGCGAGATCTCGATCGAAGCCTATGCCCAGCTGGTCGAGGAAGCCCGCGAGTTCCTCTCGGGCAAGTCGAAGTCCGTGCAGGACCGGCTGCAGAGCGACATGAATGGCGCCGCCGAGAACCTCGATTTCGAGCGCGCCGCCTTGCTGCGGGACCGCCTCTCGGCTCTCGCCCTTGTCCAGAGTCAGTCCGATATCGCCGCGCGCAGCGTTGAAGAGGCCGACGTCTTCGCCGTCGCCCACGAAGCCGGTCAGTTCTGCGTGCAGGTCTTCTTCTTCCGGGCCCATCAGAACTGGGGCAACCATGCCTTTCGTCCCAAGGCCGATCCGGCGCTCGCGGATACTGAAGTGCTCGAAGCCTTCATCGGCCAGTTCTACGAAGACCGCACGCCGCCAAAGCTGGTTCTTCTCAGCCACGAGCCATCCGACAAGCCGCTGCTCGAAGAAGCCCTCACCTCACGGCTGGGGGCACGCGTCTATGTCGAAGTCCCGCAGCGCGGCGAAAAGCGCGATCTCGTCAATCACGCACTCAACAATGCCCGCGAGGCGCTCGGCCGACAGCTTGCCGAGGGCGCGACGCAGCGCACGCTGCTTGAGGGCGTCGCCGAGCTCTTCGGCCTCGAAGAGTCTCCACGCCGCATCGAGGTTTATGACAACTCGCACATCTCGGGCACCAACGCGGTCGGCGCGATGATCGTCTCGGGAGAAGACGGCTTCTCCAAAAAGCATTATCGCACCTTCAACATCAAGAACACCGAACTCACCCCCGGCGACGACTTCGGCATGATGCGCGAAGTGCTGACCCGCCGCTTCTCGCGGCTCGTCAACGAGAGCACGCCCGAGGCCGAAGATGAGCAGACCGGCATGCCCGATTGGCCCGATGTGGTCTTCATCGACGGCGGCCAGGGCCAGCTCAATGCCGTGCGCGAAGTCATCGCCGGGCTCGAGTTGCCGCGTGAGATCACTTTCATCGGCATCGCCAAGGGCGAAGAGCGCGATGCCGGCCGCGAAAAGTTCTTCATGGAGGGGAAGGATCCCTTCATGCTGCCGCATCGCGACCCGGTGCTCTATTTCGTCCAGCGCCTGCGCGACGAAGCCCACCGCTTCGCCATCGGCACCCATCGTGCCCGCAGGAAAAAGGACATCATCAAGAACCCGCTCGACGAGATTGATGGCATCGGCCCGACGCGCAAGCGCGCATTGTTGCAGCATTTCGGGTCGGCCAAAGCCGTGAGCCGTGCGGCGCTGGCCGACCTCGCTGCCATCCCCGGCATCTCAAGCGCGATGGCCCAACAGATCTACGACCATTTCAATCGCAACGACTGAACGCAAAAACGACCTTCGAGAAGCGCAGAAGGCGCCATAGGGCGCCTTCGGGTAGTCCAGATCTGGAAGTAGCTTAGTGGTTCTGGCCGCGCGCAATCGCGAGGATGTCGCTGCGGGTGATGCCGACGTCGCGGAGCTGGCGGCTGTCGAGAGCGGAAAGCTCACGGACGGTGCGGCGGAAGGCGACATACTGGGCAAGCTTCTGGCGGATGGTCATGTTCGGTTCCCTTCGTTTGGTGACGCTGAAATAGGTCTTAGTCGACCAGACGAGTAGTCATTATATGATCAGTCGAGCCATGCATCTGTCGCATATCAAGTTAACCGCCGTTAAGTTCTTTAAATTCAAGCGTTCATTGCCGGTTCAACCGCTCCAGGGTACTCGCCAGGCAATCCCGGAGACTTCCATGCGCCTCGCCCTCGCCGCCGCACTCTGCCTCCTCGCGTCGCCCGCCTTTGCCGACGCCGTCACCTATCGCGGCGATCTCAACGGTACCGCCATCGTCCTCGAACTCTCCGAGCCCGCTGAAGCCGCAACCCCAGAACTCGTCGGCCGCTATTTCTACCAAAGCGAAGGCATCGACATCCCGCTCCGCGCCGGTGCTGTCTCAGCCGACCGCCTCGAACTCGCAGAAGAGGCGCCTTGCGAAGGCGACGATTGCGAGGTCGAGCCCAACGGCCTGATCACACCGCGCGTGCCCGCGGCGATCTGGACCCTCGATATCGCCGATGGTGGCGCCCGCCTCACCGGTACCTGGGGCCCAGAAGGCAGCAAGCTCGTCCCCGTCAATCTCGAGCGCACCGGCACGCGGCCCTTCGTCCCCTACGACCCGCCCTCGCCCGCCGACCTCGCCGAATATTCGCTCTATCAACTCGGCGGCGAAGGCCCGCTCACCCGCGAGAGCTCGCCCTATGACTTCCTCAAGGTCCACGGGCCGGAAACCCATTCCGGCAAGACCCGCTGGGGCAATGTCGAATTCGATTACGTCACCGATCCGCGTACGCTCTTTGCCTATCCGCGCATCACCGATACCGGTAGCGGCACGCGTTCACCCGCCAATGATTATCTCGAACAGCGGGACTGGGGCATGCGCCTCGCCGCCCTCAACTGCCGCTCGCAGATCTACCAGGGCATGACGATGGGTGGTCACGTCCCGGCCGACGCCGGCTCTCTCGGCGGTTTCGACGAGGAAGTGATCGATGTCGGCTACCTCAGCGAGAGGCTCCTGAGCTTCACCGAGGCCGGCAGCCTGTTCTGCGGCAACGCCTATCCCGAAAACCACTTCCACCCCTTCAACATCGACGTCGCGACTGGCCGGCCCATCGATCTGAGTCGCCTCTTCAAGGGCTGGGTCGCAAGCAATTTTGCCACCGGCGAGCCCATCGATCTCGACATCGCCCGCGCCGATCCCGAGGGCTATCACTGGGGCGCCGACAAGGCCCTCGCCGATTTCATCATCTCCAAACACCCCACCATGGGCGATGCCGAAACCGACGAGGAATGTGGCTATCCCGAGCTCGTGCGCACCAATCTCTCGATTCGCTTCGCCATGCCCGATCACGTGATCTTCGGCCTCGACGGCCTGCCCCATGTCATGGGTGCCTGCGCCGACGATCTCTTCGAAGCCCCGATCGCGGACCTCAAGGAGCTTCTCCTCCCCGAGGCAAATACCTACTTCCCCGGCGTCATGGACTGAGCTACAAACCCGCCCATGAACCTCGTCCGCGCCACCTACTTCTATTGGTATTTTAGCAACGGAAGCCGCTGGCAGCCGGAGGGGCGCGTTTGATCTGAGACTTCAAACCCGAGAATTCCCGAAAGCCGCCAGCACCTGGCGGCTTTTTTGTCGCCGGTCCGCCCCCAAGCCAGGATCGAATGAAATGCTCAAAACCACCGACGACCTTCGCATCACGGAAATCCGCCCGCTTCGAACTCCCGCGGAGGTGATGCACGAATTCCCGCGCACCGACGCCGCTACGCGCACCGTTCTCGCCGCGCGCCACGCGCTCCACAACATCCTCCACGGCACCGACGACCGGCTCGCCGTCGTTGTCGGCCCTTGCTCGATCCACGATCCCGCGGCGGCAATCGAATATGCCGCCCGCCTTGCTCCTGTCCGCGAGCGTCTCGGCGACCGGCTCGAAATCGTCATGCGCGTCTATTTTGAAAAGCCCCGTACCACCGTCGGCTGGAAGGGCCTCATCAACGACCCCGATCTCGATGGCAGTTTCAGGATCGACAATGGCCTCCGCCTCGCGCGGAGCCTGCTGCTCGACATCGCCAATCTCGGCCTGCCCGCCGGCTGCGAATTCCTCGATATGGCAACCCCGCAATATTTCGCCGATCTCGTCGCCTGGGGCGCCATCGGTGCGCGCACCACCGAAAGCCAGGTGCATCGCGAACTGGCCTCGGGCCTCTCCTGCCCCGTCGGCTTCAAGAACGGCACCGACGGCAATGTCCGCATCGCGCTCGACGCTGTGAAGTCGGCGAGCCAGCCGCATCATTTCCTCGCCGTGACCAAGGACGGCCTGTCCGCCATCGCCTCGACCACCGGCAATGACGACTGCCACATTATCCTGCGCGGCGGCAAAGTCCCCAATTTCGGTGCCGAAAGCGTCGAGGCCGCCGCCGCAGAATCCATCAAATCCGGCCTCCGCCCGGCGCTGATGATCGATGCCAGCCACGCCAACTCATCCAAAAATCCCGAGAACCAACCGCTGGTCGTCGCCGATGTCGGCGACCAGCTCCGCGCCGGCGACGCCCGCATCATCGGCGTCATGATCGAGTCCAATCTGGTGGCCGGCCGTCAGGATCTCGTCCCCGGCACCCCGCTCACCTATGGTCAGTCGATCACCGATGGCTGCATCGGCTGGGACACGACGGTCGAAGTCCTGGACCGGCTTGCCGATGCGGTGGCCGCGCGCCGGTCCCGCGCTCAGCAGGTTGCCTGACGTCTGGAGCACCCCTCCCCCTTTCGCGGGGAGGGGCTGGGGTGGGGACCACAACCACATGCCCCTGCCTTGACCTCGACACGCCGATGCGTTTGTGTCCCCCCATGCAAATACCCAGCGAACTCAGATCCCTTCCCAACCAGCTCACTCTGCTGCGCATCGCCGCGATCCCGGTGATCTGCCTGCTGCTCGTCATCGGCTGGGATTGGCTGCGCTGGATCGCGCTCATCCTTTATGTCGTGGCCGCAATCACAGATTGGCTCGATGGCTTTCTGGCCCGCCGCATGGGCCTGGGTTCCGATCTCGGCAAGATGCTCGACCCCATCGCCGATAAGCTGCTCGTTGGCGCCCTGCTGGTAACCTTCGCCTGGACGCGCGATTTCTCGATTTGGGAGCTGGCTCCGGCCATCGCTATCCTGATGCGCGAGATTTTCGTCTCCGGCCTCCGCGAATTTCTCGGCAACAAGGCCGTCACTGTCCCCGTCACCTTCCTTGCCAAGTGGAAGACGACGCTGCAGCTCGTGGCGCTGTTCTTCGTCGTCGTCGATGGATTGCTGCCCAGCTTCGGCCTCATCTCGGGGGGCCTGCTCTGGCTCGCCGCCCTGCTCACCGTATGGACCGGCTGGCAATATCTCAGTTCCACATGGGCGCATTTCGGCAGCCCGCCGCCACCGCCCCCTCCATGAAGATTCTCTATTTCGCCCTCTTCCGCGAGCGGCTCGGCCGCGGCGAAGAGGACGTGACGCCGCCGCCCTGGGTCGTCACCATCCGCGATCTTATCGCCTGGCTCCGCTCCCGCGACGAAGCCGCCGATCTGGTCTTCGAGAAAGAGAACCTCATCCGCGCCGCGATCGATGCGCGGCTCGCCAAACTCGACGCGCCCATCGCCGGCGCCGCAACCATCGCGCTGCTGCCGCCGATGACGGGCGGGTGAACGCGTTGCGCGAAAAAGTGGAAGCCGGCTTTTCAACTACGCAACGCGAACGGGAAAAGACCTGATGCTGGTTCGCGTCCAGACTGACGCCTTCGATCCCGGCGCGGAGTCCAATGCCTTCATTGCTGCCCATACGGGCGCCGGTGCCGTCGTCACCTTCACCGGCCTCGTCCGTTCCGCACCCGATGCGCCGGTCGAGAGCCTCACGCTCGAGTGCTATCCCGAGCTCGCCATCAACGAGATCACCCGCCTCGCGACCGATGCCGTTACGCGCTTCGCGCTACGCGACGCCAGTGTGATCCATCGCTACGGCACGCTCAGTGCCACCGAGCCGATCGTTCAGGTAATGACCGCCGCGCCCCATCGCGCCGCCGCCTTTGCCGGTGCCGAGTTCCTCATGGATTATCTCAAGACCGACGCACCCTTCTGGAAGCAGGAAGTCACTCCTTCAGGCACGCATTGGGTCGAGCACAATGCGGCCGACGACAAATCCAAAGCTCGTTGGGAGACAAAATGACGTCCACTTCCAAGCCCCCCTTCTCCCTGGTCGGTATCGATCACGTCGTCTTCATGGTCGACGATCTGCACAAAGCCGTGACCTGGTACGCCGATGTCCTGGGCTGCCAGCCCGGCTATTCCTATCCGGCCCTCGGCATGGAGCAGGTCTGGTGCGGTGCGGCGCTGATTGTTCTCTGGGACATCACCCATCCGGGCGCCAAGAACGCCATTCCACCCGTCGCCGGTGGCCGCAATGTCGATCACGTCTGCATCGCCCTCTCGCCCTTCGACGAAAGCGAGATGCTCGCCCATCTCAAGGCCCACAATGTTACCATCGAGCGCATCGCCTTCCACGGCGGCGCGCGCGGCATGGGCAACTCGATCTACGTCTTCGATCCCTGGGGCAACAAGCTCGAACTCAAAGGCCCCGCCGTCTATCCCGATGGTCGCACCGCGAAATAGCCCCTACCGCCTCGCCCTCACGAACAGCTGCAACCCATTCACGGCTTTGCTTTGCTGTCGGTCGAACGGCCGCTCGCCCACCTCGCACGCCGCATCGGCCTTTTTCAGCAGCGCCCGAATGTCCGACACCAGCTTTGAGCATTGCGCCGCCTTCATCCGCTTCGCCTTGGCGACGAAGTTCCTGCCGCATGTGATGAAACTCGCCCGGTGATGCTCCTCGTGCTTCCTGGCAAAGCTCACGAAGCCCGCGAACGCCTGTTCCGCGCTCGCCGTAAGCGCAGCCGGGTTCGATGATTTCGGCAGGGTCATCGTGAAATCGATATCGAGTTCGACGTCCTTCGCGCGGCACATCTCGCCCGCCATTTCCGTCTCGACCTGCAGAGTGTAGCGGTGTTTGAGATTGGCATAGGCGTGGCCATTATCGCCCCGATAGGGGTGCTGGCGCATATAGCGGACAATGGATTTCTCGGTCGTGCCGCCAACGCTGTAGTAGCGCACCACCATGTCGTTGGTGACGCCGGCGCTGGCTGGAAATGCAAGAATTGCCAAAGCCACGGCAACGCAAAGCGCTACGCGGCGCCCCCAGTGGCAACGCTGTTCCGGCATATTGAAGATGGCCCGAACCCCCGAACCGCTCAAATGCAGCCCCGATCTTGGCCAACTCCAGCGTCATGAACAACCCGTGGCCTCGCTTTGTGATCGGGCTGGACTTCCGCGCCGGGTCCGGCAATCTCGGTACATTGAGCCGGGAGCCGCATCCATGGACGCCACCGATCGCAAACACCTTCTCCGTTCGGTCGAACTCGCCGAAGCCGCGCTCGACAGTGACAACGACCCTTTCGGCTCGGTCCTCGTCGCAGCCGACGGCAAAGTGCTGTTCGAGGACCATAATCACACCGCCGGCGGCGACGAGACCCGCCATCCCGAATTCGAAATCGCCCGCTGGGCCGCCGAACACATGTCGCCCGCCGAGCGCGCGGCGGCCACCGTTTACACGTCGGGCGAACATTGCCCCATGTGCGCCGCCGCCCATGGCTGGGTTGGCCTCGGCCGCATCGTCTATGCCGGCTCCTCGGCACAACTGGGCGAGTGGCTCCGCGAAGTTGGCGCCCCGATGCCGCCCGTCAACAC
>JBEBGE010000022.1:0-44947 GCA_040081595.1 Devosia sp. | reverse complement strand
CTATAGCAGCAAGGCGGCGCGGGGGGGAAGGGCGAGGTTTTGGGGGCGAATTGGGCCCCTCAGCCCCTTGTCGCCAGCCAGATCATGTGGCGGGCGCCCTTGTTGCCGTGGCGCTCGCGGACGGGGACTTCTTCCGTCGCAAAGCCGGCGGTCTTCAGCCGCCTTGTGAAGGCCTCGTCGCGGCCGGAGGACCAGACGGCAAGCAGGCCGCCGGGGCGAAGGGCGGCTTTGGCGGCGGCAAGGCCGGTGGCGGCGTAAAGGCGGTCATTGGCCTTGCGGCTCAGACCATCAGGCCCGTTATCGACATCGAGAAGGATGGCGTCATAGGCGCCGCGGGCCCCGCCGATCAGAGCCGCGACATCGTCGATTTCGATTTCGACGCGGGGATCGTCGAGCGAACCGGCAAAGATCGGCGCGAGCGGGCCACGGGCCCAGTCGACGATCTCGGGAACGAGTTCGGCAATGGTGATGCGGGCGTCTTTCCCGAAGGCGGCGAGCGCGGCGCGCAGGGTGAAGCCCATGCCCAGCCCGCCGATCAGCAGGTGCGGAGCCCTGCGGCCCGAAAGGCGCGCGGCGCTGAGGGTCGCGAGCGCCTCCTCCGAGCCGCTCATGCGGCTGGTCATCAGCGCGATGGTGCCGGTCATGATCCAGAATTCGGTGCCGCGCTGCATCAGGCGGAGTTCGCCGCCGCCTCCGGGTACCTTTGCGGTGCCCAACTCGACCCATGGCAACATGGATGTTCCTCGCGAGCGCTCAGCCGCCGACGAGACCCTTCAGCTTGAGGTGGGTATAGGCGGCGATGATCGAGCCCGCTTAAATGAGCTTCACCGCCCCGTCCAGTCGATGTCCACCGCGAGTGACCAGAAGGGAATCTGTTTAGGTGGACGCGAATTCGTTCTGTCGATCGCGGGACCAGCTCCCCCCTCGTGGCGAACGATCCAGTCCGCAAGATCGACTCCTGCGTAAATCACATCCGTCTGAAAGACCGAGAACACAGGGTTGCCGTTCTCAAACGGCGTTTCGGGCAAATAGCGAGGAAACGACAGCGGGATGAGCTTCGGCGCCTCCGCCATCACGTCCGCCAGACGAGACGCTCTTTCCAAAGGCGTTTGGGGACGTGGGCCCCAGCTTGGCCACCAGACGTCGTTCCACTCCACGTCGGCGAGAAACCCTTCGTAGGGATGACGCAGGATCTCGCTGACCTCCCAAGTGGGCGTAGTGATCCAGTCAAACTCGCCTGGCATGAGAGGACGGCGCCTGCGCATGAGCTCAACGAGGTCTGGCGGGAACCGCAGGTCCCACCGCGCCTGAATGTCATCGAGTTCCGACTGGCTGTACCCTGCCAACTTTTCCTCGCGTTAAGCCCCTACGAAGCCCTTCTGTTTGAGATGGGCATAGGCGGCGATGATCGAGCGCAGGCGCTCCTCGGAGGTCTTGTCGCCGCCATTGGCGTCGGGGTGATGAATCTTCACCAGCGTCTTGTAGGCGCGCTTGATCTCGTCGGACTTGGCCGAGGTCTTGAAGCCCAGCATTTCGAACGCTCGGCGGTCGTTCTCGTGGAGCTTGACCACGCGTTCGGGATCGGGTCCGCGCTTGTTGGCGCGGGCATAGCGAGCCCAGATGTGGAGTGGATCGCTGAAGCGCTTGGCGGCGGCAGGCTTGTCGCCCTTACGGGGCATACGCGGGCCGGCGTTGCCGGGCTTGGCGCCAAGACCCCAGCTCGGCCTGCCGTCGGTTTCGACGGTGCGGCGAAGGTGGGCATCGCGCTCCTTGTCGTCCATGTCGGCGAAGAAGTTGAAGGCCGAATTGTAGTGGCGGACATGCTCGAGGCAGAAATGGTGATACTGGCCTTCCGAGCGGTGCCCCTTGGGCGCCTTATAGATGCCCTTGAGCGCGCAGCCTTCCCAATCGCAATCGGGAACAGCCGCCTGGGGCTCGTGGTAGTTCCGCGGCTGGATGCGGATGCGGTCGAAAAGCTTGGAAGTGATCGTCATCGGTCCTAATGAGAGCGGAAGTACCCAAAGCCCAAGGGGCCAAGTCATATGCCTGTTCGCGAAGCGATTGTCGCAAAACTTTCGGCGAAATACGCGCCAAACCATCTTGAAGTCATTGACGAGAGTTCACGGCATCAAGGCCATGCCGGTCACCGGCCGGGAGGCGAAAGCCATTTCCGCGTCCGCATCAAGTCCGACGCGCTCGAGGGGCTGAGCCGGGTCGCACAGCATCGCGACATTATGGGGACGCTCGACGCCGAATTGAAGGGCGGGGTGCATGCGCTCGCCATCGAGGTCCTCGTTTAGGTCGCGGTCCTGGAAGCGCGAGCGCCCGCTGCGAATCATCGGGCCCGGTGCGATTTGCCCAAATGCGCGGCGCATCGGAAGCCGAATTGACCGCTGCACGACTCCTGCGCGAACCGATCTGCCCGGATGCGTCCACCTGGGGCGGTGTGCGGAAAAGAATTCTGGCGGGATGTGAGCGAAAGTTTTTCTCAATCGGGGCCAGCGCGCGATTCGGTGGCGAAGTTGTGGCGGCCGACTAGAGCGTGACACGCTTTGACTATTTTGCGCCCGAGTGTGGCGCTCCTGCAATTTTTGCGGCGGAACTCCGGCGCCCACAAGATCGGCTGCCGCTTTGGCGGCAAATTCTCGCCCCGCTCGATTCCTAGCAGTTTGCGTGCAGACAGTCTCAGGAGGGCGCAGAGAAGATGTCGCGAGTATCGACATTTCTTGCCGCTGCATGCATCGCCGCGTATCCGGCGGTTAGTATGGGCGCAGACAGCACCTTGGTGCTGGTATTGGGGGGCGAGGCTTATGATGGTCCGCCCAAATTCGAGGTGACGTTCAACGGCCGACCCTTGGGCGAGGGTTCCGTTGCTGCCGCCATCGATACCGCGAGCGTGGGGCGCTTCGCGGACGTGACCGACAAGACACCGTATGTGCAGAGCTTTGCCTTTGCCATTCCCGAAGCGCTGTTCGACCCCAACGGCACGGTGGGCGTGACACTCACCAACGAAGCCTATGGCGGGGACGGCAGCAATCGCGACCGCAACCTCTATCTGGCTTCGGTCACCGTGAACGGCCGTGCCGTCACGGCATCCGGCCTCACCACGATCTCCGACGACGGAGTGGAGCCCAATACGATGCTCGGCGAGTTCCTGCTGCTGCCCGATGGCAACACGCATGCGATCTCGCGCGCACCGGCGGGCGGCTGGCCGCTTCCTCCGGCGAACCTTGCCGGCATCAAGGAGATCTCGACCGATCCGGTCGCGACCTCTTCGATCAAGGCGGCGGACCGGCTGGCGGCGGCGATGCCGCCGGACGAGCCGGCCGAGAGCCTCGACGTCGCCGCGCTCGACCCCGATCCGGAAGCGATCGGCGAACCAGCGTGCGATCTTGACCAGCGCTACAACGTGGTCGGTTTCCCCGAGAACTCGAACGAGCTGACCCCGGCTTTGACGGCGCGGCTCGACCAGGTGATCGCCGATATCGGCTCGCGTCAATGCAATGTCATAGTGACAGGCTATTCGAGCAAACAGGGTTCCTACGCGACCAATGCCCTGTTTTCCGTCGAACGTGCGCAGAACACCCTGCGTTATCTTGTCGAGCACGGCCTCAAGTACGTTGATGCCAATGCGACAGGGGTGGGCGCCACTGACCAGTTCGGACCGGAGTTCCGGGACAACCGGCGGGTGGTGATCACCGTAATGCCCTAGCGACCTCCCATGAACGCGCGCCCGAACCGGATCCCCGGATCAACACCAAGCGAGCGCGCGTCGTGCAGTTTCCCTCCCCCTCGCCAGGGAGGGATCGGATGGGCCTATCCGCAAGTCAGGCCCATCCTTCCGGCGTCATTCCGCCCTTGGGCGGAATCCAGTGGTAAGAGTGTAGTATCGCGTCGATCTGGACCCCGGCTGGAGGCAATCCCTGCAACGTGCGCCCGCGCGTTTGTAGAGGCTGGGGTGACGTCGGACCCGGGGCGGCTAACGCCGCCCTGATCCACACACGCAAACAGACTAGACGTTCAAACCTGAACGTAACCCCAACGACCTAGATACGTGAGTCGTTGAGGAAAGTTGCCACCGTTTCGGCATCGACGTGCTTTTCTATGAACGCCTTGCCGATGCCGCGGGTGAGAATGAAGGTCAAAGCGCCGCGGACGACCTTCTTGTCCTGGGCGATGGCGGCCATCAGCACCTCCGTCGGCGGCAAAGTGCCGGCAATATCGGCCAGCCGGGTCGGCAGGCCGGCGCGCTTCAGATGCTGGACGATGCGGCCGGTATCCTGGCTCGGCGCGAGCCCAAGCCTGGCTGAGAAGGCATGGGCGAGGACCATGCCGATGGCGACGCCTTCACCGTGGAGAAGCCGGTCCGAATAGCCAGTCGCCGCTTCGAGCGCGTGGCCGAAGGTGTGACCGAGATTGAGCAGCGCCCGGACGCCGGTCTCCTTCTCGTCGGCGAGCACGAAGCGGGTCTTGGCGGCGCAGGCCCGGGCAATGGCCTCGGTGAGTTTTGGACCCGCGTGGGCGATGTCCTCATAGGATTCTTCGAGCCAGAAGAAGAATGCTTCATCGTCGATGAGGCCATATTTGACCACCTCGGCATAACCGGCGGCGAATTGGCGGGGCGGCAGCGTCTCGAGCGCGGTCACATCCGCGAGGACGAGGCGCGGCTGGTGGAAAGCCCCAATGAGGTTCTTCCCATGCGGGGAGTTGATGCCGGTCTTGCCGCCGACGGACGAATCCACCTGGGCGAGAAGGCTGGTGGGAATTTGGACGAAGTCCATGCTGCGCCGGGTGACGGAGGCGGCAAAGCCCGCGAGATCGCCGATGACGCCACCGCCGAGCGCGACAACGATGTCACCGCGCTCGAGCCGGGCGGCGAGGAGGCCCTCGACTACTTCGCCGAGCCGGGCGAGCGATTTGCTCGCCTCGCCATTGGGCACAATGATCTGGGCATGGCCGAGGCCCGCGGCGTCGAAGCTCGTGAGGAGGCGCGGCAACTGGGCCCGGGCGACTTCGGTGTCGGTGACGATGCCGAAGCGGCGGCCCGGGAACATGGCTTTGAGGCGCGGGCCCGCCGTATCCAGCAAGCCGGGCCCGATGAGGATGTCGTAGGCGCGCTCGCCGAGCGGCACGTGGACCGTGATGGGCTCCGGGCTCATGACGAGGCTCCGTGGAAATGGGCGAGAAGCGCGTCGATCACTTCACTCGCCACCTGGTCCTGCGGCACGTCCTTGGACTGCACGGTCACGTCGGCCTCGGCATAGATGGGGTAGCGCTGCTCGATCAGCGTTTTCAGCGTTTCGCGCGGATTGGCAGTCTTGAGCAGCGGCCGGTTCGAGCGGCGCTGCACACGATGAAAGAGCAGATCGAAATCGGCCTTGATCCAGACCGAGATGGCGGCAGATTTGACCAGGGCGCGGGTCTCGGCATTGATGAAGGCGCCGCCGCCCGTGCCCAGCACGAGATCGGGTTCCTTGAGCAAGCGGGCGATGACGCGCTGTTCGCCGGCCCGGAAATCGGCCTCGCCATGGGCGGCGAAAATGTCCTCGATGGACATGCCGGCGGCGCGTTCGACTTCTTCGTCGCTGTCGATGAACCGACGGCCCATTCGGCTTGCGAGGCGGCGGCCGACAGTGGTCTTGCCGGCGCCCATCATGCCGACGAGAACGACCGGCCGGCCGGCGAGGAAAGCCGCCAGCTCGTCCTTGTGGTCTTCGCGCGATGGGGTGGCAGCAGCGGTCATATCGGTTTCGTGGCAGTCTCGCGGAGTTGTGGCGGAGATCAAGCGTCAGGGGTGGGCAAAGTCAATCCCGGCGCCCGCCGCAATGGTCCGCCCGCCATGTTCGTGCCGCCCCTCGCCCTTGATCCTGCCCGAGAAAGAGGGGACAAGAGGCCGCCACTCGTAATTGAAATTGTCGCGCGTGCGCAGCGGAAAGCCAGTCAAGACGCCTTCCCGGACGCGCGCGAAGTTTTGCGGACGCCATGCCAACACTGATCCGTTTGTTTGTCTTCCTGCTGGTGCTGGTCGGGCTGGTGTTCGGCGGCATGGTCGGCCTGACGCTGTTCGTCGATCCCGGCGAAAAGGACATCACGATCAAAATTCCAACCCGCGACCTCGTGGCGCCGCCCGCCAATGCCAACGATCCGCTGGGGATCAATGTGCTGCCGGCGCCGGTCAATATCGTGCCCAAGGAATCGAGCGAAGAGCCGGTGACGCCGCCCGCCGATGGCAGCATCAGTACATCCGAACCGCCGCCCGAGTGAGCCGTGGACGCTCCCTACCTCATTGAGTCCTTTCTCGAGATGATGAGCGCCGAGCGCGGGGCGGCCAAGAACACGATCGAGGCCTACCGGCGCGACCTCTCCGACTATGCAGGGTTCCTTGTTGGCAAGGCCAGGTCGCCGGCAAATGCCGAGCGGCCGGAAGTTGTCGGTTATCTGGCCTCGCTTTCAGCGGAAGGGCTCGCGGCGTCGTCGAGCGCGAGGCGGCTTTCGGCGATCCGGCAGTTTCACAAGTTCCTGTGTTCCGAACAGATCCGGCCGGACGATCCGACGCGGATCGTCGCCAGCCCGCGGGCGCGGCGGCCGCTGCCGCATGTGCTTTCGGTGGCGGAAGTCGATAAGCTCCTGGAGGTTGCGGAAGAGGAGGCCTCGGCGGATGCGTCCGAGCCGAAAAGGCACGCGGCGCTGAGGCTCTATGTGCTCTTGGAGTTGCTCTATGCGACGGGGATGCGGGTGTCGGAGCTGGTGAGCCTCAGGCGGGCCGCGGTGATGCGGGACGCGAGCTTTCTGACGGTTGCCGGCAAGGGCAACAAGGAGCGGATCGTGCCGGTCAACGACCGGGCGCGCGACGCGGTCAAGGGGTGGCTCGAACACCTGCCGGTGCAGCCCTGGCTGTTTCCGGCGAGCGGGGAGGAGGGGTATCTCAGCCGGCAGGTTTTTGCGCGGGACCTCAAGGGTCTCGCCGGCCGCGCGGGAATCTCGGCGTCACGGGTTGCGCCGCATGTCCTCCGTCACGCCTTTGCCAGTCATCTGCTACAGGGCGGTGCCGATCTGCGCGTAGTGCAGACCTTGCTGGGCCATGCGGATATCTCGACCACGCAGATCTACACGCATGTGCTCGACGAGAAGATCAGGACGCTGGTCGAGACCCATCACCCGCTTGGCGACGTGGCGCCGGAAAAGAAGGGCTAGGGCTTCCGCCAGCGCGTCAGGGTGACATTGGCGACGGGGTCGAGCACCTGCGCGGTTCCGGGTTGGAGACCGGCCGCGGTGAGAACCTCGGCGGGCGGGCCCGAGACGAAGCAGGCCATGCCGCCGGGCAGGGTGACCGAATGGGCTTCGGCGAGATCGAAGCCGGTAAAGTGGGGCAGGATCAGGTCGAAGAGGCCGGTAACGGCAATCGTGCCGGAGGTGACCCCGAGCCTTTCGACGGCCTCGGGGAAGCCGATGCCGGCAGGGTTCCAGAAGCTGGCGCGCGGGTCGCGTGGATCGGGCTCAAGGGCGGTGACCGAGCGGGTGGCGACGAGCCGCTTCCGGCCCGGGTTGGGGAAGCGGCGATGGGCGATCCGGCCGATGACCACCAAAGCGGCGCGGTCGAGCGCCGCCTGAAAGCGCAGCCAGTCGATGTCGTTGCGCAGGGCCGGAGGAACCGTGCCATCCGCGCTGGCGATCATGCCATCGGCGGAGACGATGGCATGTCCAATGATGTCGATGCTCACGCGAAAGTCCTTGTCCGGGATGCCGATTCAATCGAATTGTTCGTTCAATTGCCACAAAGGCTTCGTCTGTTCACGCCAAGTTCTAGAGTGGTTCGTCCGGGCGTCAAATCGCGGCGGATGCGCTATGGTGTTGAATTGCTGCGTTTCCGGGCCCTGAATGGAAGCGCCTCGTCGCCGTCACAACTCCCCAAGCATGAAGGAAGAGAGATTGCTCAAAATTTCCCAGGCGGCGCTGGTGGCCGCAACGCTGATGGTTGCGGCTCCCGTTTCGGGTGCGTTGGCGCAGGATATCGCCCCGGCGGTCAACGAGCACTGGAATGAGGTCTTCGATGCCGGGTTCAGCTACTCGCTGTCGATCCCGACTGTGCTGGCGGTGGGCTCGAGCATGGACGAAGCGGCGCTGCGCGATGCGCTGGGTGGCAAGTTCCTCGAGCATGCGGATGAATTGTCGTCGCTCACTGCGACCTCGATCACGATTCCGGAAATCTCGGTAACCTATTCGACGAGTTCGGCCTATGGCGGAGCGGCCAAGCAGACGATCAGCTACAAGGACATCGTCTTCGCCAATATCAAGGATGGCGTGGCGGCGACGGCGACGCTTGGATCGGGCGAGACGATCAGCCCCGAGATGACCCAGACCATCGGCACCACGACGCTCAAGGATTTCGACATCGGGGCGACGCTGGCGTTTTTCACTGGTGGTGGGGAGGCCGGCTCCGAGATGCAGACGATCTATTCATCCTCTACCGGGGCGGGGCAGAAGATTTCCAGTCCGCTGTTCAACTGCGAGATTGGAGAGAGCTCAGGCGGCGGGTTCAGAATGCGGCCGCTCAAGCTGAGCTTCGCCAGATTTATCGAGATCTCCAACAAAATGGCTGTGGTCGATGGCCAGCCGGCAAAGGTGAGCCCCGAGGAGATTCGCGACTATGTCGGCTTCATCGCTGACGGCTTCCACGCCTTCGAATATGATCCCAGCACGTTTGCGGGTTTCTCTTGCTCCGGCTCGGGCCCGGATGGAAAGCCGTTCACGGTCAGTCTCGGCCCGGTTACAGGCGACGGCTATCTCGATGGCGCACTCCGGGCGATCACGCTCAAGGACTTCAAGCTCATCGCCGATGACGGCAATGTCTCGCTCGGCTCGACGGTTTTCAAGCCGCTCGATTTCAAGCCCTGGATCAAGGCGCTCGAGAGCAATCTCGACGAGGTCAATCCGGAATGGCTAAGCCGTAACTGGCGGCTGCTGGTTCCGGCGTGGGACGGCCTGGCGTTCTCGGGGCTGGCTGTCGATGTGCCCGATACCAATGTTCCGGGCGGAAGGGTCAATGTGAAGGTCGCCGATTTCGACCTCAGCCTTGCCAACTATATCAACGGCATTCCGAGCCAGATCTCTTCGTTCGCAAAGGAGGTCGAGGTGCCGTTCCCCGAGACCAGCACCGACCCGCAGATCGGCTTGCTGATGGCGGCGGGCATGTCGGGCGTCAACCTCGGCTACGATCTCAACGCGCATTGGGACGAGGCGACGAAGTCGATCGTCATCGGCAATATCGGGGTCAGCGGCAAGGATCTGGGTAGTCTCGCGGTTGCGGCCAATATCGGCAATGCCGCCGAGCAGATCTTCGCGCTCGATACCAATGTGGCGCTGGCCTCGCTGATGGGGGTGACGGTCAAGAACCTCAAGATCGACCTGACCGATACGGGCATGTCCAATATTGCCATCCCGATCTTCGCCGGGCAGCAGGGGGCCGACCCGGAGAGCTTCCGCAAGCAGATGGCGGGGACCGCCGAGGGCATGGTGATCGCCCTGCTGGGCAGTACCGACTCGGCGCGGCAACTTGGCGCGGCGCTCAGCAACTTCATCAACGGCACGGCGGGATCGGTCTCGATTTCGGTGGTGTCCAAGGATCCGATGGGGTTGCCGATTCCGCTGCTGATGCAGGCGAGTCAGAACCCGCAATTGCTGGGCGACCAGGTGACGATTACCGGCAACGGGCAATAGTCACGCCTCTGGCGGTTGACTCACGGGGATTGGGTCGCCACGTTTGAGCCACGATCCGGCGCGACTGAGCGCCGGGTCAAATCGCGGGAAACCAATGCAGTCCTATCTCGAATTCGAAAAGCCGGTCGCCGATCTCGAAGGCAAGATCGCGGAATTGCGCTCGCTGTCGGGCGGAGACAAGGCGGTTTCGATCGATGACGAGGTGAGCGCGCTGACGGCACGGGCGGACGCGGCGCTGGCCGATATCTACCGGCGGCTGACGCCGTGGCAGAAGACGCTGGTGGCGCGGCACCCGCAGCGGCCGCACTTTTCGGATTATGTACAGGCGCTGGTGACCGAGTGGACGCCACTCGCCGGCGACCGCAAATATGCGGAAGATTCGGCGATCCAGGCCGGATTTGGACGGTTCCGCGGACAGTCGGTCGCGATCATCGGCCAGGAAAAGGGCAATACCACCGAGACGCGGCTCAAGCATAATTTCGGCATGGCCAAGCCCGAGGGCTATCGCAAGGCGGTGCGGATCATGGACATGGCCGACCGCTTCAATATCCCGGTGATCTCGTTCGTCGATACGGCGGGCGCCTATCCCGGCATCGGCGCCGAGGAGCGCGGGCAGGCCGAGGCCATCGCCCGGTGCACCGAGAAGTGCCTCGAACTTGGTGTGCCCAACCTCGCCATCGTCATCGGCGAGGGCGGCTCGGGCGGGGCGATCGCGATTGCCACCGCCAACCGGGTTCTGATGCTCGAAAACGCGGTCTATAGCGTGATCTCACCCGAAGGCGGGGCGTCGATCCTGTGGAAAGACGCGGCGCGGGCGCAGGACGCGGCCAACAACATGAAGATCACGGCGACAGATCTGCTCGCCTTTGGGGTGATCGACGGCGTCATTGCCGAGCCGCCGGGCGGCGCGCACCGCCACAGCGAGGCGGTGATGGCCAATACTTCGGCAGCAATCGCGGAGTTCCTCGAGCATTTCCCAGGCGACAAGGGACGGCTTGAAATCCGGGAACAGCGGCGGGAAAAGTTCCTTGCGATCGGCACAACGCTGAATTGATTGGTGCGGGGGCGCCGCAGTAACGGCTTGTTCACCGCACAAGACTACCCGCTAGGGCCAGCGCAAGCTAAGCCTATACCAGTTCTTTTGGGCAGATTCGCCGCAATGCCGTTTTCGCTGCGCCGGTTCTTCGGCTTCATTGTCATGGTGACGGCGGTCGCGAGCCTCGTCGGTTGCGGCGGCATCCTGCCGCGCGACAGCACGCTGCGCGGCACGCAATCGCTCAAGGATTCGACGGTCAATGCGCTGAAGGCGATGGGGTCGTCGCCGTCCGCCGCGATGGTCATCCGCATCTTCAAGCAGTCGAGTGAACTCGAGGTCTGGAAGAAAACCAATGCGGGGAGCTTCCGGCTCTTCCGCACCTACAAGGTCTGCGAATGGTCGGGCGATCTTGGCCCCAAGATCAAGGAAGGCGACCGGCAGGCGCCGGAGGGCTTCTACACGATCAACGCGGGGCTGATGAACCCGTATTCGATCGCCTATCTCAGCTTCAACACCGGCTATCCCAACAAGTTCGACCGCGCCTGGGGCCGTACGGGCTCGGATCTGATGGTGCATGGCGATTGTTCGTCGCGTGGCTGCTACGCGCTCACCAATGACGACATTGCCGAGGTCTATGCGCTGGCACGCGAGACGCTCAACGGCGGCAACCCGTCGTTTCAGTTACAGATCTATCCGTTCCGCATGACGCCGCAGAAGCTCGCGGCCTATGCCGACAATCCGAACCTGCCGTTCTGGAAGACGCTCAAGGAAGGCTATGACCGGTTCGAGTTGAGCAAGTCGCCACCGAGCTGGGACGTGTGTGAGAAAAAATACGTCTTCGACCTCAAGGCGCCGGACGGGGTGGCGCTCGACGCGGCGGGGGCGTGCCCGGCGCGGACCAGTGACCCGCTGCTCGCGGCGCTGACGGCCAAGCAGGCGGCAGACGAGAAGGTCTATGTGGCGGAGGTCGCGGCGCTTGGGGCCAAGGCTGCCGCCGAGGCCGCCAAGGCGCAGCAGGTGGCGGAAGCCGAAGCGGCGGCGAAAGCGCGCGGCAATGTGATCGGCAACTGGGTTGGCGGCATCTTCGGAGGTGGCGCTCCGGCCCCGACGACGGCTGCGACGACTTCCGGGATCGTCGTACCCTGGCCCGAACCGCGGCCGAGCTGGCTGCTGTAATCCTGTTTGGTCGCGTTTCCGAACCATAAAACCGCTTCGCGCTTTTTCTGGAAACGCTGCGGGGATCATCTCGGCATTTTTGATATGATCGCTGTGCATTGGGGCCCGATGTCTGTGGGCAAATGCAGATGCATGTGGTGAAGCCGATCATCGTCGGCCTTGCGCTAATGGCCGGGCTCTGGTTCTTCGGCATCGCGGCCCATGGGGGCCGTTGTGTCTTCGGCGGCACGGCCGAAGCCGGCGATTGCGCGCCGATCACGGGGTGGGTGTGATGGACCGGCTGATCGCGCTGCTGGCGGCCCTGGTTGGACTGATCGCGCTGGCGGGCGCCATCCTCGTGCAATTGAACGGCCAGAACGAGCGCGTGGCGATTGCGGCGAGCCTTGCCGCGCTCGATGCCAAGGTCACGGCTCTGAGCGCGGGTATCAGCACACTCGACGTGCCCGCGCCGGTTGCCGATACCGGCTTTGCCGAAGCGCTGCTGGCGTTGCAGGACCGGATCGCGAGGCTCGAAGAGGCGTCCAAGGCCGAGCCGGTTCCGGCGCCCGTGGCCGCGGCGCCGACACCGGCCAATTCCGCGATCACTGCCGATGGCCCGACGACCGACTGCATTCCTCTCGGCACGCGGTTCGTCGCGACCGCAGGCGATGAGACGGCGATCTGCAAGACCGATGTGGTGGTCAAAGTCACGGACGTCACCGACGGCTTTGCAACCATCGACAGCGCGGGACCGGTCGCGGCGGGCGGTTTCGGCAAGCTCGGCTTCGGCGGCTGCACCGTGATGGTGTTCACCGCCGATCTCGCCAGCGGCTATGCAGAGATGCGGGTCAGCTGCCAGTAGGCCGGCCCGGTTTGATTCACATCAACATCGCGCCTGACGCACAGGGGCATCTGGTCTGACCGCAGTTGCGATGCAGCGGGGGAGGAACAGATGGCTGTCTCGGTCACGCAGGCGATTCAGGACGCGGGTTCGGGTCGCTGGAATGCAAGGATTGCCGGCATCATCTTCATCGCGGCGACAGCTGCTGCTTTGGGATCGACGCCCTTTCTGCCCAACCTTACGGGGACCGATTACCTTCTGGGTGTGGATTCTGGCGCCGCGCAGATGGCTGTCGGACTCGTGCTCCTCCTGGTCGCTGCGTTCACCAGCGCGACCATTGCTGTGGCGATGTATCCGGTGATGAGGCGCTGGAGTACGGGGCTCGCCCTCGCCTCGGTTGTCCTCCGGGCCATGGAAGGCGTGTTCTACATCATGGCGGTCGTGTTCCTGATGTCGCTGTTGTCTCTGAGCCATCGCTACGCTGCTGCGGCAGCGCCCGACAGGCAAGTGCTGCAGGCCATCGGCGACGCATTGCGGGGCGCGCGCGAGCATGCCGGGCTCGCGGGAGTCTTCTGCTTCTGCCTCGGCGCGCTGGCCTATTATGGGCTGTTCTTCTGGTCGCGGCTGATCCCGCGCTGGTTATCTGGCTTCGGTATCGTCGCCATTCTCATGATGTTCACCGCCTGCTTTCTGGCGCTGGTCAGCGACAGCCCCATTACGGGCTATGTGTTCCTGCTGTTTCCCATCCTCGTCCAGGAGATGGTTCTGGCGGTGTGGCTGATCGTCAAGGGGTTCGACATGTCGAGCTTGCCGCCGGAGGTCACTGCCTGACGTCATAGCGGCGCGGGCTTAAGTCCAGCGGGACGCTGATCGGCACCTAAGCCGCCCGTGGACGGCCCTCGGTGTCTCGCTCGGGTTCGATGAAGCTAGAAGCTACCGTGGCAGTGCTTGAACTTTCTGCCCGAGCCGCAGGGGCAGGGGGCGTTGCGGGAGACGCCGACGAGGAGCTTGGGATCGATCGGCCTCAGCCGCGGGTCGGCTTCGGCGACGTCGCCGGCAAGGCCGGCGAGCGGGCCGGCAGCGGCGAGGAGGCCGCCCAGGGTTCCGGTCACATCGGATTCCGCGTCGTTCTCGCCGGTGGTCGGATCGATGTGGATTTCGCTCAGCTTTGCCAGGTCGAGCATCGGCGGCGGCTCGGGCTGGCGCATCTGGATTTCGACATGGCTCAACTGGCCGATGACCATCTCGCGCAGGTCGTCGAGCAGCTTGTTGAAGAGCTCATAGGCTTCCTGCTTGTACTCATTGAGCGGGTCGCGCTGGGCGAGGCCGCGCCAGCCGATCACCTTGCTCAGATGATCGAGGGTGACGAGATGGTCGCGCCAGAGGCTGTCGATCGATTGCAGCAGAATCTGCCGCTCGACCTGACGCATGATGGCGGGCGAATATTTGGCGACCTTGGCAGCGGCGGCTTCGTCGGCAATCTGGGTCAGACGCTCGCGGACGGTCTCGACATCGATGCCCTCCTCTTCCGCCCAGGGCTTGGTCGTGATGGTGAGGTTGAGCCGGTTCTTGAGCTCGGTGTCGAGCTCCTCGGTCTTCCACTGCTCGGGATAGGAGCGATCGGGAATGGTCTCGGCCAAGAGCCGGTCGATGACGTCGTGGCGCATGTCGGCGATGGTTTCGGCGACGTCTTCGCTGTCCATCAGTTCGAGCCGCTGCTCGAAGATGACCTTGCGCTGGTCGTTCATGACGTCGTCGTATTTGAGGATGTTCTTGCGGATGTCGAAGTTGCGGGCTTCGACGCGGCCCTGGGCGCGTTCGATGGCCTTGGTAACCCACGGATGGGTGATCGACTCGCCCTGCTCGAGCCCCAGCTTGCCGAGCATGGAATCCATGCTGTCGACCGGGAAGATGCGCATCAGGTCGTCCTGAAGCGAGAGGAAGAACTTGGAATGGCCCGGGTCGCCCTGGCGGCCTGAACGGCCGCGTAGCTGGTTGTCGATGCGGCGGCTCTCGTGGCGCTCGGTGCCGATGACCATGAGGCCGCCGGCGGCCAGCGCCTTTTCCTTGTCGCGGGCGATCTGCTCTTTGATGCGCGCGATCTTGACGTCGCGCTCGACGCCTTCGAGGCCGACGGTTTCCTTTTCGATGCGCATGTCGAGATTGCCGCCAAGCTGAATGTCGGTGCCGCGGCCGGCCATGTTGGTGGCAATGGTGACGGCGCCGGGCACGCCCGCATCGGCGATGATGGCGGCTTCCTGCTCATGATAGCGGGCATTGAGCACCTGCATGCTGGTGATGCCCTTGCTGCGCAGAAGTTCGGCGAGCATCTCGGATTTTTCGATCGAGGTGGTGCCGACAAGAACCGGCTGGCCGCGCTGCTGGCAATCGATGATCACCGTGGTGATCTCTTCGAACTTTTCCGCTGCGGTGCGGAAGATCGCATCGTCATCGTCGATGCGGACCACCGGTACGTTGGTCGGCACGGTGATGACGTTGAGATTGTAGATATTGGCGAATTCCTCGGCCTCGGTCGCGGCGGTGCCGGTCATGCCGGCGAGCTTCTTGTAGAGCCGGAAATAGTTCTGGAAGGTGATCGAGGCCAGCGTCTGGTTCTCGGGCTGGATCTTGACGTGTTCCTTGGCTTCCAGCGCCTGGTGCAGGCCTTCGGAATAGCGGCGGCCCGGCATCATGCGCCCGGTGAATTCGTCGATGATCACCACTTCATCGTTGCGAACGATGTAGTCCTTGTCCTTCGAAAACATCCGGTGGGCGCGCAGCGCCGAATTGGCATGATGCACGAGAATGACGTTTTCGATGTCGTAGAGGCCCTCGCCCTTGAGCAGGTCGGCATCGCGGAGCAGACCCTCAAGCTTTTCGGTGCCGCTTTCGGTGAAGGTGATCGAGCGCTGCTTTTCGTCGTGGTCGAAATCGCCCTCGCCGATATTGAGCATGATCTCGTTGACCTTGTTGTAAAGGTCGGAGCGGTCTTCAGTGGGGCCGGAAATGATGAGGGGGGTGCGCGCTTCGTCGACGAGGATCGAGTCCACTTCGTCGACGATGGCATAGGCGTGGCCGCGCTGCGACATCTGGGCGCGCGCGTATTTCATGTTGTCGCGCAGGTAGTCGAAACCGAATTCGTTATTGGTGCCGTAGGTGACGTCGGCAGCGTAGGAGGCCTTGCGCTCGGCGTCGTCGAGGCCGTGAACGATGATGCCGACGGAGAGGCCGAGGAATTTGTAGATCTGGCCCATCCACTGGCTGTCGCGGCGGGCGAGGTAGTCGTTGACCGTCACCACGTGGACGCCCTGACCTGCCAAGGCATTGAGATAGACGGGCAGGGTCGCCACCAGGGTCTTGCCCTCACCGGTGCGCATTTCGGCGATGGCGCGCTCGTTGAGCACCATGCCGCCGATGAGCTGCACGTCGAAATGGCGCATGCCCAAGGCGCGCTTGCTGGCCTCGCGCACGACGGCGAAAGCAGGAACGAGCAGGTCTTCGAGGCTGGTGCCCGATGCGAGATCGGCACGGAACTGGGCGGTCTTGGCCTTGAGCTCCTCGTCGCTGAGCTTGGCCATCTCGGGCTCAAGCGCATTGATGGCATCGACCTTGGGCTGGTACTTCTTGACCTGACGGTCATTGGCAGAGCCGAAAATCGCCTTGGCGAGGGTGGCGAAAACCATGAAGGATGTCCTTGTCTCGATGGCGGCCCCGTTTGGCGGAGCGGCAGACCATCCAAGCCGGCCGAAACAGGCCGGAAACGGCCATTTTCCGAGCGCTTGAAAAGCGTTGGACATGTAAGAGCGGGGGTCTGGCTTGTCAACGGATGGGAAATCGTCCAAACCAGCCGCCGCGCTTTGGGGGGCAGGGCGCCCTCATGGAGCCAATAGTCAGATGACGTCCCATATTCCAGCGGCAAAAGCGCCGCTTCTGCTGAAGATTTTCGTGCTTGCCACCATGCTGCTCGGCTTTGCCGTGTCGCCGATGGCGAGCCGGGCACAGGACAATCCGGCGCCTGCCGATGCTGCCACTGCCGCGCCCGTGACGCCCGATCCCAATGCGGTTCTTGCCGTGGTTAACGGCGAAGCGATCACCGAGGCGGATCTCGCCTTTGTGCAGGAGGATATCGGCGCGCAGCTGCAGCAGGTTCCACCGGACGAGGTGCGGGCGGTGCTGCTCGCGCAGCTCATCAACCTCAAGCTGATGGCCAAGGCCGGCGCCGATCTCGGGCTCCAGGATTCCGATGTGTTCAAGAAGCGCGTCCAGTATCTGACCGAACGCGCCATCAGCCGTGCTTATGCGCTGCAGGAAGTTGCGGCCAAGGTGACGGACGAGGCGATCCAGGCCGAATATGACAAGGTGATCGGGTCGGCGCCGGACATCGAAATCCATCTGCTACACATTCTTGTGACCACCGAAGAGGACGCCAAGGCTATCAAGGCGGCGCTCGACGCGGGCGGAGACTTCGCGGCTCTGGCCGCCGACAAGTCGATCGACCCTTCGGCCAAGCAGAATGGCGGCGATCTCGGTTTCGTGCCCTATTGGCAGGTGGTGAAGCCGTTTGCCGACGCCGCCTTCGCGCTCAAGGACGGCGAGACTTCGGGGCCGGTGCAGTCGCAGTTCGGCTGGCACATCATCAGGGCCATCGATCGCCACCCGGCTACGAAGCCGACGATCGGCGAGCTGGCCCCGCAGATCGGCCAGCGGCTCTATTCGGAGACCTACCAGGCGGTGTTCGACTCGCTCAAAAGCGCGGCCACGATCGAAATCTCCGATCCGGCGCTCAAGGCCCAGGTCGACGCCCAACTCGGCCAGTAAATCTTCAGCGGCGAGGCGTCAGCGCCTCGCCCCTTTCGCCAGTTGCGCCGCCACGCGGCGAAGCTCGCCCTCTTCGACATCGAGATGGCCCATCAGCAATTGCGTGAAGGCATAGGCGCAGACGACCTCCGCCAGATCCTCGGCACGCTCGGGCGTGAGTGCCGGCGCATCATTGTGGGCGCGGGCGAATAGCCCCGCCGTGTGCCGCCGCCGTTCGCGGTGATAGGTGACCAGCGCCTCGCGCGCTTCCGGATCGTCCTGGGATTCGACGAGGACAGAGCGGAAGACCGATCCGGCCGGGCCGTCGGCCCAGAAGGCGAGGATCGAACGCAGGAACTCGGCAATGTCGCCTTCGAGGCTGCCGGTGTCGGGGTCGGGCAAGTCCTTCTTGATGCCGGCATAGACGGCGAGCAGCAGGCGCGTCTTGTCGGGCCACCAGCGATAGATGGTGGGCTTACCGGCGCGGGCGAGGCGCGCCACGGCCTCGATCGAAAATCCGGACAGGCCTTTTTCCATCAGCAGGTCGCGCGCCGCATCGAGGATGGCGCGCTCGCTATCCGGATTGCGCTGGGCGCCGATCGATCTACGGGCTTGTATGGCCATCTCCGTCTCCTTGCGATTGATCTAGCATGGGCCTTGACAGAACGGAACGGTCCGTTTCATATATAAAACGGAACGTACCGTTCTTATTGGAGAGGCAAATGAACACGATATCGCCTGCAATCAATAGCGCGCCCGCAAAGCCGGCCATGCCCGACCGCAACCGGATGGCGCTCCTGGTCCTGATCGGGGTCTATCCGATCGTCACCGGGCTGCTCTACCTGATTGGGCCGCTGACCACGGGCTGGGACGTGTGGCAGCGGACGCTGGTGCTCGCGCCGATGATGGTGGTCTTGATGATCTATGGGTTGATCCCCTTCATCCAGACGCGCCTTCGCGGCTTCCTGATGGGGCGGCGCTGAGCGCCTTGCCTCCGGCATGGGGATGGGGCATTGGGGTCCGAGTTCCTTCGACCCGGATATCGCAATGGCCCATCCCGTTTCCCCCCTCGCGCCCAAGACCTATCCGGACCTGCCCGTGATTGCCGGCGTGCGTTTTGCGACCGCCGAGGCGGGGATCAAATACAAGAACAGAACCGACGTATTGCTGGCCTCGTTCGAGGAAGGCACGACCGTCGCCGGCGTGTTCACGACGAGCAAATGTCCTTCGGCGCCGGTCGACTGGTGCCGCGACAATCTGAAGGGCGGGATTGCGCGGGCGCTGCTGGTCAATTCCGGCAATGCCAATGCCTTTACCGGCATGAAGGGCAAGCATACGGTCGAGGTCTCCGCCCGCTATGCCGCGGCGGCACTCGGGGTCGATCCGGCTGAGGTATTCCTTGCTTCGACCGGGGTGATCGGCGAGCCGCTCGATCCTGAAAAGTTCGCGGGCATCACCAAGACCATGGCTGGCCGGCTCCATGCCGGACCGTGGATGGACGCCGCCAAGGCGATCATGACCACCGACACCTATCCCAAGCTCGCGACAGCGACAGTGGACTTCGATGGAGTGACGGTTTCGATCTCGGGCATCGCCAAGGGCTCGGGCATGATCGCGCCGGACATGGCGACGATGCTGAGCTTTGTCTTCACCGATGCGCCGATCGCGGCGCCGGTGCTGCAGGACCTGTTGCAGCCGCTGATCGACCGCAGTTTCAACGCAATCACGGTTGACAGCGACACCTCGACTTCGGACACCTGCCTCGTGTTTGCGACCGGCAAAGCGCCGATGGACGGGATCAACACCACCACCGATCCGAGGGCGCGGGTGTTCGCGGAAGCGCTGCACGATGTCCTGCACATTCTCGCTTTACTCGTTGTTCGTGATGGAGAAGGCGCGTCAAAGCAGGTCACTGTAAATGTCACTGGCGCCTCGAGCGACAAGAGCGCGTTCCGCATCGCGCAGGCGATTGCCAATTCCCCGCTGGTCAAGACGGCGATTGCCGGCGAGGACGCCAATTGGGGCCGCGTGGTGATGGCGGTGGGCAAGGCGGGCGAACCCGCCGACCGCGACCGGCTCAGCATTGCCTTCGGCGATTTCGTCGTCGCCGAGAAGGGCGAGCGCGCGCCGGGCTACGATGAGGCCGCGGCCAGCGCCTATATGAAGAACGAAGAACTGGACCTGCGTGTCGATCTCGGGCTCGGGACGGGTAGTGCGACGGTCTATACCTGCGACCTGACCCACGGCTATATCGACATCAATGGCAGCTACCGGAGCTGAAATTGGCTTTGCCGGGAGCCGAGGTCTTCGAACGGGCCGGCCTAAAGGCCTGGCCGGGGATCGAGGTCGAATGGGATGGCGGCTGGGTCCGTCGCGCCGCGGGCGGCTACACGCAACGTGCCAATTCCGTGCAAAGCCTCAACCCGGCCGATCAAGATGATGCCGAAGCGCGGATCGCCAAAAGCGTTGCATGGTTCCGCGCGCGCGACCTCAGGCCTATTTTCCGGGTGACGCCGCTTGCCGGACCGCGTGTCGTCATCGCGCTGGACGCGGCGGGTTGGCAGAGTGTCGACCACAGCCAGATGTGGGCGATGGAACTTGGTGCTGTCGAGACCGATCTGAGCGATAGCATCTACGATCTGCTCGACCCGGCCTTTGTCCAAGCGCAGCAGAAACTGCAGGGCTACACGGAAGAGCGGACGGCAAGGATGAGAGCGCTGCTCGAGGTGGTCGAGAGTCCGGGCAAGGGAATCGTGGTGTATTCGGAAGAGGGTGAGCCGGTGGCATCGGCGTTGATGGTGGTGGCCGACGGGATCGTCATCACCGGCAATGTGGTCACCGGTGCCGCGCACCGGCGGATGGGCTATGGCGCCGCGATGATGCGGTGCGGCCTAGCCTGGGCCAGGTCGGCAGGCGCGACGATCGCGGCGCTCAATGTGGCAAGCGACAACGGGGCCGCGCAGGCACTCTATCGCGGCCTCGGATATTCAAGACAATATGACTACATTTATCGATTGCCGGAGACGGGATGAGCCAATCCAAGCTGCTACTCGTGGTCGCCTGCGCGCTAGTCGATGCCGACCGGCGGGTGCTGATCTGCCAGCGGCCCGAAGGCAAGCAATTGGCGGGCCTATGGGAATTTCCCGGCGGCAAGATCGAGCCGGGCGAGAGTCCGGAGACGGCGCTGATCCGCGAACTCGACGAGGAACTGGGTATTTCAACGAAATCGGCCTGCCTCGCGCCGTTAACATTTGCGTCCCACGCTTACGAAAGCTTTCATCTTCTGATGCCACTTTTCGTCTGCCGGAAGTGGCAGGGGCTGCCGCAGGCTCGCGAACACGCGGCCCTCAAATGGGTGCGTCCGCAAGCTCTGCGCGACTACCCGATGCCGCCGGCGGACGAACCTCTGATCGCGCCGCTTTGCGATCTACTCTAGCCCTGGAGGACCAGATGACGGCCGCGATTTCGAGTTTCCTCAGGGATGAGGATGGCGCCACCGCCATCGAGTACGGGATTCTCGCCGCCATCATGGGCATCGGGCTGGTCTTTGCCTTCACGGCTTTCGGCGACAGCCTGATCTCGATGTTCGGCGTTGTCAGCGGCAAGTCGACCAGCGCGATGGTTGGTGGCCCCTAACCCTTTTTCTTCAGAACGTCGGCGAGGCTGATCTCGGCGCTGCCGGGCCTCAGCGGCTTCTGCTGGCTCTCGTGTGGAGCCCAGCCAGACAGCCAGACGATTTCGAGCGTAGCGCGGACGCGGCCATCGCTGTCGCTTGCAAGCTTCTCATAAGCATCGGAGGCGGCGAGGATGAGCCGCCGAGTCGCGGGCTTGGCGGGATGATCGGCGAGGGGATTGGAGGCGCCCAGCGCCTTGAGCTCGCGCATCACCGAAAGCGGGGAGGCGTGGCGCACGGTGTGAGTTTCGACATCGGCGACCGGCAAAGCGAGCCCCGCGCGTTGCAGCAACCCACCCCCCTCGCTCAGCGGAATGAAGGGCGCGACGCGGCCGAAGGCGCCGCCATTGAGTTCGGCATCGGCGGAAAGGAAGGCTTCTCGCAATTCGTTGAGACTGTCGCCGCCGATGGCAGCCGCGAGAAATAGCCCATCCGCACGCAGATGCGCCCGGGCGCGGGAGAGAAAGCCCACGACATCGTCGACGATCTGAAGATCGAAGATCGAGACGATGAGGTCGTAATCGCGGTGGGGGAGGGACAAGGGCTCCGAAGGAACCAGCGGTGCCACGGGCGACCCCAGGACGGTCGACAGGCGATCGAAAGCGAAGGCGCCTTCGGCGCTGCGTCCGGCGACCGGCATATTGGCGGCATCGGGCGACAACAGCAGCGCCTTTTCGAAGCGGCGGGTCACCGTACCCAACCGATGGCCGAGGTCTTCAAGCACCAGCGCAGTAACGAAATCGTCGTGGCCGGCCGGGCGTCGCCCGAGATGGGCGGCGATCAGCGCGCGGTCGAAGATTTTCGGGATATCGGGCATTGGCGGAACCCAGCCACGCTGCGTCTTTCACCGTCGCGCTTTCAAACCGGAAAAGACGTTCGACTTTTCCCGAAAGCGCTCTAGCATGGGGCTTATGGAGACGGGTGCGCGTCTTGTCAAAATTCCCGCGAACATACTGGTGCGCCGGTTCGGCGTGGCCCTGCTCGACCTGCTCTATCCGCCGGTCTGCCTGAGCTGCGATGCGCCGGTGGCGCATGCCGATGCGCTGTGCCCGCGCTGCTTTGCGGCGCTGCGGCCGATCACCGCGCCGCTCTGTCCGGTGCTGGGGCTGCCCTTCGAGGTTTCGCTGGGACCGAACGCGCTTTCGGCCGAAGCGATCGCCGACCCGCCGCCATTCGAGCGGGCCCGCTCGGCAGTGACCTATTCCGATGTGGCGCGGCGGCTGGTCAGCCGGCTCAAATACGGCGACCGGCCAGAACTGGCCCGGCTCTGCGCGCGGCTGATGGCGCAGGCGGGGCACGAGCTCTGGGGACCGGACGCCGTGCTGGTGCCGGTGCCGCTCCACCCGATGCGGCAATTGTCGCGGCGCTATAATCAATCGACCGAGTTGGCGCGGGCGCTGGGGCGTATCACCGGCGTGCCGGTCGATCCCGGGCTCGTCCGGCGGCGGAAGCGCACGCGCCAGCAGGTGGGCCTCAGTGCCGATGCGCGGCAGCGCAATGTGGCGGGAGCGTTCGTAGCGCATCCCGATGTGCTGCTGAGGCTCAAGGGGCGGCGCGCCGTCATCGTCGATGATGTGATCACGACCGGCTCGACGGTCAAAGCGGTGACGCAGGCGCTCAAAGCCGGCGGTGCCGAGCGGGTCGATGTCATCAGCTTCGCGCGCGTGGTGAGCGGAGGCCGCGACTCCTGATGGGCGACAACCGGATCAATCGCGGCAGGCCCTCGCGCTTTCATTTCCCGCGCGTTCCGGAGATCCGGGCCGAGGATATTGCCGGCATGGGTCACAACGGCGGTCCGCCCCTCGATGACCCGCATGTGCCGGAATGGGGGCTGGGCGGGGTCGGCAATTACTTCCAGTGGAAGGCGGCGTCGGACGCGGCGTTCAACAAGGTGCCCTATGCGACTGCGGTGCGGCGGGCGAAAAAGGCCGAGGAGCTGGGGCTGACCTATCGCGAATATACGCTCGAGATTCTCGAACGCGGGCGTTATCTCCAGGCAGAAGACCGGGAGCGGATTGCCGCAATTGTCGCACGCCGCAAGCGGGCCTAACGATTCCAGCAATGCGCACCATATAGAAGCCATGATGCAGAAGGTTCAGATCTATTCGATGGGCTGGTGCCCTTATTGCAGCGCAGCCAAGGCGTTGCTTGAGGAAAAGGGCATCGCGTTCGACGAAATCAACGTCGCGACGCCGGAAGAGCGCATGGCGATGATCCAGCGGGCGCATGGCCGCCGCACGGTGCCCCAGATCTTCATCGGCGATACCCATGTCGGCGGCTATGTCGAACTGGCGGGGCTGGAGCGGGACGGCAAACTCGCGCCGTTGCTGGGCGCTTGAGCAGTTCCCGCATAGTCGGCGCTTGCGCGGGGCGCGCAATTTTCGCTATCCGTTAACGATACCAGCGCAGACTGTCCCCTCAGCGCGTGTCATTCAGGCTTTCCGGCGTGATCCACTATTCTCTCGTCTGCGACAAATCGCACAAGTTCGATGGCTGGTTCGCCAATGCGGCGGCCTATGAAGGGCAGAAAGAGCGGGGGTTAATCACCTGCCCGATCTGCCTGACTTCGGCGGTGGACAAGGCCATGATGGCCCCCTCGGTCAGCCGCGCCAGTTCCGACAAGGTGTCGCTGTCGATCGGCCATCCGCAGCACCACCAATTGCGCGAGGCCATGCAGGCGCTGCGCCACAAGGTGACGAGCGAGGCCGACTATGTCGGCGACCGCTTTGCCGAAGAGGCGCGCAAGATCCACTTCAAGGAAGTCGACCAGCGCGGCATCTATGGCGAGGCGACGCGCGAGGAAGTCACCGCGCTGGTCGAGGACGGCGTCGACTTCATGCCGCTGCCCAGCATCCCCGAAGAGCATAACTAGCCGAGTTCGACCGGCGCCGAATCAGGCCGCCCGCTCCGCCAGCACCATGTAGTTGATGCCCATATCGGTCGACTTCCGCCACTCGTCGGCGAGCGGGTGAAAGACGACGCCGCATTGGTCGGCGATGGTGAGGCCGTTGCGGGTGATGAGTGCTTTGAGCTCGTCCGGAGTCAGAAACTTGTTCCAGTCGTGGGTGCCGCGCGGCAACCAGCGCAGCACATATTCGGCGCCGATGATGGCGAAGGCGAGGGCGCGGGCGGTGCGGTTAAGCGTCGCCGAAAACAGCAATCCACCCGGCGCGACGAGATCGGCACAGCTCTTCATATAGAGCGGGACGTTATCGACATGCTCGACCACTTCCATGTTGAGCACGATATCGAAGCGCCTGCCCTCGGCGGCGAGGGCTTCGGAGGTGGTCTCGCGATAGTCGATGGCAAGGCCCGAGCGCTCGGCATGGAGGCGGGCGATGGTGACGTTGCGGCCGCCGGCGTCGATGCCGGTGACGCTCGCGCCGAGACGGGTCAGGGGTTCGCAGAGAAGGCCCCCGCCGCAGCCGATATCGAGGACGCTGAGGCCCTCGAGCGGGCGGCGTTCGGCGGTGTCGCGGTGGAAATGGGACAGCGCGTGGTCGCGGATATAGGCCAGCCGTACCGGATTGAACTTGTGCAGCGGCCGGAACTTGCCGTTCGGGTCCCACCATTCGTCGGCCATGGCCGAAAACTTGGCGATCTCGTCGGGGTTGATGGTGGTGTCGGTCATGGTTGCATTAGACAGACTGCGGTGAAAGCCTGCAAGCGGTGCGATCAGGCGGTCGTGACGGCAGGCGGGCTGCGGCCCTCAAGCAGCGCCTGAAGGACGATCAGCAGCACGCAGACGGCAACGATCGGATAGACGAGGATGTTGACCACCGTCCAGCCGCCGCTGACCAGGATGCCGCCCGAAGAAAAAGAGGCCGCGGCGACGATCGAGAACAGGATGAACTCGTTCATGGCCTGGACGCGGAAGGCCTCCTCGGGCCGATAGAGTTCAGCCACCATGGCGGTCGAGGCGATGAAGCCGAAGTTCCAGCCGAGCCCCAGCAGAACGAGGGCGGTCCAGAACTGCCAGAGATCTGTGCCGGACAGTGCCACCGTCGCCGATGCCGCGATCAGCAGGAGGCCGGTGGCGGCGACGGACGATTTGCCGAAGCGGGCGATGAGATTGCCGGTGAAAAAGCTTGGCCCGAACATGGCGATCACATGCCATTGGATGCCGGTCTGCGCATCGGCATGGGAATGGTGATGCTCGATCATGGCGAGCGGTGTCGCGGTCATGACGAGGCTCATCAGCGCGTAGGAGCCGATAGCGGCGAGCAGCGCGATCAGGAATTTCGGCCGGAACAGGATCTGTACGAGGGGTCGTCCGGTATAGGCGCCGCCCAAGGGAGGTGGCGGGGGAACCTCGAGGCGGGTGAGGACGAGCGCCGCGAGTGCAAACAGGACCACAAGGACAACGAAAGGACCGGCCAGCGGCACTCCTGGTATCAGGGGCTGGGCGTGGATGGCGATCTGCGGGCCGACAATGCCGGTGACGACGCCGCCCGCCATCACCCAGGCGATGGCCCTGGGTTTGAAGGCGGGCTCGGACGCATCGGCGGCGGCGAAGCGGTATTGCTGGGCGAAAGCCCCGGCACCGCCCATCAGCACCATGCCGGCCGTGAAGAGCCAGAAGTTCCCCATCATCAGCGCGGTTGCCGCGAGCGCCGCGCCGATGGCGCCGAGCCCGGTGCCGAGCGCAAAGCCGATCCGTCGTCCGAGCCGCCGCATCGAGAGAGCGGCGGGGACAGACGCGGCGGCGGATCCGAGGATGAAGGCCGAAACCGGCACAGTTGCCAGTGCCATCTGATCGGCCGGCAGCAGCGACATGCCGACGAGGCCCCCCGTGCCGATGGCGATGGGCCCCGCCGACCCGCCAATGGCGGTCGCGAGCGCCAGCAGCAATGCCGCGCGTTTGGCTTCAGGCAGGGGGAGCGGGGCGCTCATGCTCGAACCCTCGGATCAAGTCCGGGAGGTCTACACCATGCCGAGCCGGCGGTCACGCGGGGGACTTGGCCGAATGGCCGCCTGCCTTGCCCGTCCGGTGGGTTTGTGGCATGTCGCGGCCGTATTCCGAAGCGTACCGCCGGGTTCGGACTATTGTCGTCAATCCGGCGCAGGGGAGCATCTTGGCCCGTATCGTGATGAAGTTTGGCGGCACCTCCGTCGCCAATGTAGAGCGCATTCGCCAGGCCGCGCGGCATGTGAAGCGCGAGGTGGACGTCGGCAACCAGGTTGCCGTCGTGGTTTCGGCCATGTCGGGCAAGACCAATGAACTGGTCGGCTGGGTGAACGAGAGCTCCAAGCTTCACGACGCACGCGAATACGATGCGGTGGTCGCTTCGGGCGAGCAGGTGACGGCCGGGCTGATGGCGATCGTTCTTAGCGACATGGGCATCGAAGCGCGCTCGTTCCAGGGCTGGCAGGTGCCGATCCTGACCGATGACGCGCATGGCGCGGCGCGGATCATCGAGATCGACCCGACCGAGCTCAACAAGCGCATGGAAGACGGCTGGGTGCCGGTGGTCACGGGCTTCCAGGGCATCGTCAAGGAGACGGGCCGGGTGACGACGCTGGGACGGGGCGGCTCGGACACGTCAGCCGTCGCGATCGCGGCGGCGGTCGGGGCCGACCGCTGCGATATCTATACGGACGTAGATGGTGTCTATACCACCGACCCGCGTATCGACCCCAAAGCCAAGCGGCTCAACCGCATTGCCTTCGAGGAAATGCTGGAAATGGCCTCGCTCGGGGCCAAGGTGCTGATGATCCGGTCGGTCGAGATGGCGATGGCGCACAAGGTGCGCCTCGTCGTTCGCTCGACTTTCGATGATCCGGAGGCGCCGCAGGTCGCGCCGGACGGAACGCCCGGCGTGCCGGGAACTCTGGTATGCGATGAGGATGAAATCATGGAAAAGCAGATCGTTTCGGGCGTGACGCTCGCCAAGGCCGAGGCCAAGATCACGCTGCGCGACGTCAAGGACAAGCCGGGCGTGGCCGCCGCGGTGTTCGGGGCGCTGGCGGACGAGGCCATCGTGGTCGACATGATCGTCCAGAACATCTCCGACGACGGTTCGGTCACCGACATCACCTTCACCGTGCCCGATAACGAGTATGACAAGGCGGTGAAGGCGCTGGAGGCGGCCCGGGCCTCGGGACATGTCGAATATGCGCGGATCACGGGGTCCAAGGGCGGCGCCAAGGTTTCGGTGGTGGGTGTGGGGATGCGCAACCATGCGGGCGTTGCCGCCTCGATGTTCAAGGCGCTGGCCGACAAGGGCATCAATATCCAGTTGATTACCACTTCGGAAATCAAGACCTCGGTGCTGATCGACGACGAATATGCCGAGCTTGCGGTCAGGGCGCTGCATACGTATTACGGACTCGACAGGCCGGGCGCCTGAGCGGGAGCTCCCGGGCGCCCGCGGCCGGACGGTCGGGTCGCCTTACGAGGGCCGGATTGTCCGGCTCAAAGGCGGTGTTCCAAGGAGGCGGTGCGGGCCGCAAAGGGTGATGGCGACAGCGATAGGCGGGCCGCGCGTCCTGCTCCGGCAGCTGCGCGAAACCATGGCGGAGCCGCTGGGCTCGCAGGCACGCCTCGACAAGATCGTCAGCCTCATCGCCGAAAATATGCAGACCGATGTCTGCTCGTTCTATGTGCTGCGCGGCGACGGGGCGCTGGAATTGTTCGCCACGCGCGGCCTCAAGGCCGAATCCGTCCACCAGACGACGCTGCGGCTGGGCGAGGGCCTGGTAGGCCTGATCGCCGCACAGGCCGAGCCGCTGGCGCTCGAGGATGCGCCGCACCACCCGGCTTTCGCCTATCGCCCGGAAACGGGAGAAGATCCGTTCAGCGCGTTCCTGGGTGTGCCGGTGCTGCGCGCCGGGCAAACGCTGGGCGTTCTGGTCGTCCAGAACAAGAACCACCGCATCTATGGCGAGGAAGAGACCGAGGCGCTGCTGACCACGGCAACGATCCTTGCCGAAATGATCGCCACCTCGGAATTCGGGACACTGATCAAGCCGGGCCAGGATATCGACCTGCGCCGTCCGCGGACCTTTGCGGGCGCCGGGTTCACCGACGGGATCGCGCTCGGCAAGGTCGTCCAGCACGACCCGCGCGTGGTGGTCACCAATTTCATCGCAGAAGATACCGACCAGGAACTGCGGCGGCTCGAGGCCGCGCTTGCCCATATGCGGCTCTCGATCGATGACATGCTCAGCCATGGCGACATGGGCGCGGGCACCGAACATCGCGACATTCTCGAAACCTACAAGATGTTCGCCAATGACCGCGGCTGGGTGGACCGGCTCGAAGAGGCGATCGCCAACGGCCTGACGGCGGAAGCGGCGGTCGAGCGGGTGCAGAACGATACGCGTGCGCGCATGCTGCGCTCGACCGATCTCTATATCCGCGACCGGCTGCACGATTTCGACGATCTCGCCAACCGGCTTTTGAGGGTACTGACCAGCGGCAGCTCGACTTTGGTGCCGCGCGAGCTGCCCGAGAACGCCATTCTGGTGGCGCGCAACATGGGGCCGGCGGAACTGCTCGAATATGACCGGACGCGGCTCCGCGCCATCGTCCTCGAAGAGGGCGGGGCGACAGCGCATGTGGCGATCATTGCGCGCTCCTTGGGACTGGTGGCAGTGGGGCAGGCGACCAACATCGTCTCGATGTCGGAAAACGGCGACAACATCATCGTCGATGGCGCGACCGGCACGGTGCACTTGCGGCCGACGACCGAGCTTGAGCAGACCTATGTCGACAAGGTGCGGCTCTCGGCCAAGCGGCGGGCGCATTTCCGCGAACTCAAGGACAAGCCGGCGATCACCAGGGATGGCGTGACGATCACGCTGCTCCACAATTCGGGGCTGGTTGCGGATTTGCCCATGCTCGCCGACACAGGCGCCGAAGGTGTCGGCCTGTTTCGCACTGAATTGCAGTTCATGATCGCAAGCACCCTGCCGCGCGTCGCCGAACAGATTGCACTTTATCGCGAGGCGATCAGGCTCAGCGAAGGCAAGCCGATCGTCTTCCGCCTGCTCGATATTGGCGGGGACAAGGTCATTCCGTACCTGCGCGCCATGCAGGAAGAGAACCCGGCCATGGGGTTCCGTTCACTGCGGCTGGCGCTGGAGCGGCCGGGGCTGCTCAGGACGCAGGTGCGCGCGCTGCTGGTGGCGGCGGATGGCGGGCCGATGAAGATCCTCGTCCCAATGGTCACCGAGACGTGGGAGTTCGTCGAGACCAAGCGCGTCATCAGGCTCGAACTCGAGCGTCTGGTGCGCGCCGGCAAGACGCCGCCGAGCAAGCTCGAGATTGGCGCCATGATCGAGGTTCCTTCGCTGCTGTTCGAGCTCGACCATGTATTGCCGGAGGCAGATTTCGTTTCAATCGGCTCGAACGATCTCATCATGTTCATGACGGCGGCAGACCGCGCCAATACGCGGGTCGCCAAGGCCTATGATCCGATCGCGTTGCCCCGGCTCAGGGCGCTGCGCCACATCGTCGATATGGCAGGGCGCTACAATGTGCCGATTACGATGTGCGGCGAGCTGGCGGGCCGGCCCATCGAGGCGCTGGCGCTGATGTCGATCGGCATGACGCGGCTATCAATGTCGCCGCCGGCCATCGGGCCGATCAAGGAAATGGTGATGGGGCTCGACCTCGAACCCATCCGCCGCTCCGTCGCCGCGGCGCTGGGCGAGGGGCAGGCGGCAGTCGGCATCCGCGATTTGCTGCTCGATTGGGCCAACAAGCAGGGCTTGATTATCTAGCCATGCCCTCTCTCCCCGAAGACAAGCTCGCGCAACTCGAGAAGCGTTTCGACAGTGTCGAGGCGGCGCTTTCGGCTGGACCATCGGCTGAGGACTATGTGCGGCTCTCCAAGGAATATGCCGAGCTCGAGCCGGTGGTGCGGCCGATCAGCGCCTGGCGCAAGGCGAACGACGAGTTGCGTTCGGCTGAGGACCTGCTGAGTTCGGGCGACAAGGAAATGGCCGAGATGGCCAATGCCGAGATCGCCGAACTGAAGCCGCGACTGGCGAAGATGGAAGACGAGATCCGCATTCTGCTCCTGCCCAAGGACGCGGCGGACGAGCGGAGCGTCATTCTCGAAGTCCGCGCCGGAACCGGCGGCGACGAGGCGGCTTTGTTCGCGGGCGATCTGCTGCGCATGTATCAGCGCTACGCGGACCTGCGCGGCTGGAAGTTCACGCTGATGGAAGAGAGCCCCGGTGAAGTCGGCGGCTACAAGGAAGTGGTTGCCAATATCGCCGGCAAGGGCGCCTATGCGCGGCTCAAATATGAGAGCGGCGTGCACAGGGTGCAGCGCGTGCCCGCCACGGAAGCGTCGGGGCGTATCCACACGTCGGCGGCGACGGTCGCGGTGCTTCCCGAGGTCGAAGAGATCGATATCGACATCAAGCCCGAGGATATCCGCATCGATACGATGCGTTCGTCCGGCGCGGGCGGCCAGCACGTCAACACCACCGACTCGGCGGTGCGCATCACGCATCTGCCGACAGGCATCGTGGTCACGTCTTCGCTCAAGAGCCAGCACCAAAACCGGGCCCAGGCGATGGTGGTGCTGAGGGCGCGGCTCTATGAGGAACAGCGCAATGCACGCGACACGGCGCGCTCGGATTCACGGCGCGAGCAGATTGGCTCGGGTGACCGTTCGGAACGCATCCGCACCTACAATTTCCCGCAGGGGCGGGTCACGGACCACCGCATCAATCTCACGCTCTACAAGCTCGACAAGGTCATTGCCGGCGACGCGCTGGATGAATTGATCGAGGCTCTGATCACCGAGAACCAGGCGGCGCAACTGGCCGCCATGGAAGGCATCAACTGAGCGGGTTCGGCGCCTGGCCGACGATCGGCCTTGCCTGGCGGCAGGTGCGGGACCGGTTCCGCGAGGCGGGACTCGACACGGCCGAAATCGATGCGCGCCTGTTGGCGCAGGAGGCCTTCGGGCTCGATGCGCTGAAGCTCGTGAGTCGCGAGCGCGAGATGGCGCCGGCAACCGGACTCGAAACGCTCGAGGCGTTCGCGATGCGGCGCCTGGGCGGCGAGCCGGTGGCGCGGATTCTTGGGCGACGCGAATTCTGGGGATTCGATTTTGCGCTCAACGCGGCAACGCTGGTGCCGCGACCGGAAACCGAGATGCTGGTCGCGATCGGCGTGACGCGGCTCAGCGGCAAAGCCGAGAGGCAGTTTCTCGATCTCGGTACCGGAAGCGGGGCAATCACGGTGGCGCTGTTGCGCGAAATGCCCGGGACGCGGGCGGTCGCCACCGACATTTCGGCGGAGGCGCTGGAGATGGCTCGCGCCAATGCCGAGCGGCACGGCGTTGCCGGCCGGGTCACGTTCCGGCATGGCGAATGGTATGACGCGCTCCCCGGCCAGGAACGGTTCGACCTCATCGTCTCCAACCCGCCCTATATTGCGAGCGATGTGATCCCCAGGCTCAAGCCCGAGGTGCGGGATCATGATCCGGCGCGGGCGCTGGATGGCGGGATGGACGGGCTCAAAGCGTACCGGACGATCATCGCCCAGGCGCCGCGCCGGCTGAAGCCGGGCGGATCGCTTGCGGTCGAAATCGGGTCGACCCAGGGGGCGCTGGTCAGCAAAATGATGAGCGTTGCCGGTTTTTCCGCCGTGGAACTCTCCCAGGACCTGGCGGGGCTTGATCGGGTCGTCTCGGGTACCCATTCTTAGGGGAATTGGCGACGCGGGACTCTTTGCCGGAACCATTGCCGAGGGGACCGCGTTAGGCCCGTACAAACGATGTCCACGGGATTCCGGCATTTTCCGCTTGGAAAATCAGGGAGGACCGGCTAGCTTCCGGGTGCTGTCAAAGGCGCTTGGTTGGCGCCAAGGTGACGGCCACCCGCTCATCGGCGATGCTGGATTGCCAGCAAGGGATTTCCTGTAACGGACCCCCGGCCCGACGTGATGAGCCCAAAGTGGTTCAGCCCGAACAGCTCTCGGAAAAGCTCCCGCATAGCGCGGCAGCCCTCAGGGGCGCCATTGGTGCAGCGGGACTGAGACTGAAACCCCATAGGCTCATTTATCAAGGCGTTAACGACCCAATGAGACCAAATCAGAATAACAACAAGAACCGCCAGCGCGGGCGTAACAACAATGGTGGGCGCAAGCACATCAACCCGCTGAGCCGGAACTTCGAATCCAACGGCCCGGACGTGAAAGTGCGAGGCAATGCCTCCCACGTTGCCGAGAAATACCTGCAGCTGGCGCGCGACGCGCAAAGTTCTGGCGATCCGGTCCTTGCCGAGAACTACCTGCAGCATGCCGAGCACTATTTCCGCATCGTTGCGGCGGCGCAGCCGCAGAACCAGCTCCGTCCCGATCAGGTGGGTCAGCAGGAGCAGGACGACGACGACGATTTCCCGCCCATCAATGATCGTTTCGCTTCGCCCGAGCCGCGCCAGTCTTTCCCGCAGCAGCAGCTGGACCAGCCGGCGATGCTCGAGGCCGAAGAAGGCGAGCAGGCCGCGATGGCGCCGCAAGCGGGCATGGGCGACACCCAGGGCGATGACGGTCAGCAGGCCTCCGGCCAGGGTGAAGGCGGCGAAGGCCGCCGGCATCGCGACCGCAATCGCCGCCGCCGTGGACGCGGGCCGGGCGAAGGCGGGCAAGGCGGCAGCGGTTCCGATCCCGGCAACGCGCCGCAGCCTGAGGTTCCTGAGCTTCCGGCATTCCTCACCGCCGGCGGACCGCCGGCCGCGGCTGAGTAGTTACCTTCAATTGCCGGCTGGGCGCGGCCCTGCGTCTTAGCAAGTCGTAGAGGCACGACGCGGCGCTGGCTGGAGCGGCGCTCTACTGAGCGGTGTTGACTGGCCGCGAGGTAGGCGACGAGGTCTGTCCCTGCGCCGTTAGCTCCGCATGCCGCGCACGCAGTCCCGCCATCAGCAGGCGCAGCCCGCGCTCGAAACTGCTGGGGCGCTGGCCGGCCTTGACCGCAGCAGCATGCCCGGCACCCCGCGCAAGGGAGGCTGCGTGGAGCGTCGGGTAGGCCTCGAACTTCTTCCACAGGTCAGACGATGGGCCGGCCGGCTGCATGCGCTGCCGCTCAAGTTCGGCCTGGTGTTCGAGCGCACAGCCGGTGACGAAATCGCCGAAGGCCAGGATGTAGGCCAGCGCCTCGACGGGCGGAAAGCCCGCCTCGACCCATATTTTGAGGAACTGCTCGATCTGCGGCAGGGTCGCCTCGGTCGGCCGGTTGCCGGCCACCACCCGTGCGCCGTCGCGATAGGCGATGATCGCCTCATATTGCCGGCGCATGCCCTCGGCGATTTTCTCGTCCCACGGCAGATCCAACGGAAAGGGCGGCATCTTCTCGCGCGCCATCCGCACCATTTCCTCGCTCATCAGATCGAGCAGCTCGCGCTTGTCCTTGACGTGCCAATAGAGTGTTGGCGCCGAAATCCCGAGCTCCTTGGCCAGCCGGCGCAGGGTCAGCCCGTCGAGCCCCACCTCCTGGAGGAGCTGGATGGCGGTGTGAATCACATCGTCGCGGGTAACGGCCATTTGCCTCTTGTCTCTCTAACGGTGTTAGAGTATAGCTCTCTAACACTGTTAGGGAAAGCCCGGAGTTCATCATGGACGGTTCAGTCCACAGCGCCGAAGCCGCCATCGAGGTCAGGGGGTTGGTCAAGAGTTTCAAATCGGTCGAGGCGGTGAGAGGCATCGACCTCACCGTCCATGCCGGGGAAACCTTCGGCTTTCTCGGGCCCAACGGGGCCGGCAAATCCACCACCATCAAGATCCTCTGCACGCTGGCCGATGCGACGGCGGGCAGCGCCAAGGTCGCGGGCTACGATGTCGCCACCGAGCGCGACGCGGTGCGACGCTCCATTGGGCTGGTGTTCCAGGAGCCGACGCTCGACGGCTACCTGACTGCCGACCAGAATCTGCGCTTTCATGGCGAGCTGTATGGCGTTGACCGCGCCACGGCCGCCTCGCGGCGCAAGGAAGTGCTCGACATGGTCGGGCTCTATGAGCGCAAGGACGATCTGGTGCAGACCTTTTCGGGCGGCATGCGGCGGCGTCTCGAAATCGCGCGCGGGCTTCTGCACTCGCCCAGGGTGCTGTTTCTCGATGAGCCCACGATCGGACTCGATCCACAGACCCGTGCCTCGATCTGGCAATATCTCAACGAGCTGCGCAAGCGCGAGGAGATCACGGTGTTCGTCACCACCCACTATATGGACGAGGCGGAAAATTGCGATCGCATCGCCATCATCGATCAGGGGAAGATCGTCGGGCTCGATACGCCGGCGGCGCTGAAGGCGGGGATCGGCAAGGACCGCGTCCAGATCGCGACCGGCGACGACGCGGCGGCGATCGCGGCGCTGAAGGAGAAGTTCGCGCTCGAGGGGCGAATGGTCGAAGGGCTGGTGACCTTTGCGGTCCAGGAGGGCGCGGCCTTCGTGCCGCAACTCTTTGAAAAGCTCGGGGTGCCGATCCGTTCGGTGACGGTGACGCAGCCGAGCCTCGACGACGTCTTCCTGTCCTTTACCGGCACTTCGCTGCGCGATGCCGAAGCCAAGGGCAGCAAGTTCAATCCCATGCTGGCCGCTGGCCGCTCGAGAGGCTGATCATGTCCCAGGCAAGCATCGCACACGTCGCCATCCCCAAGGGCGGCTTCGCCCATGAATTGCGCGCCACGCGCGTCGTCTGGGAGCGCGAGATGATCCGCTTCTGGCGCGACAAGGCGCGGGTGGTGTCTTCCCTGATCCAGCCGCTGCTGTTCCTGTTCGTGATGGGCGGGGGCCTGTCCTCGCTGGTTCGGGCGGGAACCGGCGGGGTGGATTTCAAGACCTTCCTGTTCCCCGGCGTCCTTGCAATGTCGGTGCTGTTCACCGCCGCGTTTTCGGGCATCTCGATGGTCTGGGACCGCGAGTTCGGGTTCCTTCGCGAAATGCTGGTGGCACCGATCTCGACCACGGCGATCCTGACCGGCAAGTGCCTCGGGGGCGCGACGGTCTCGACCATTCAATCGGTGGTGGTGCTGGCGCTCGCGGGGCCGGTCGGGGTGCCTTACGATCCGCTGATGCTGCTGGAGCTACTGGCGCTGTTGTTCATCATGGCCTTCATGATCACGGCGCTGGGGCTGGTGCTCGCCTCGCGGGTCAAGCAGGTGCAATCGGCGATGCCGCTGGTGCAGCTCATCATTACACCGCTGATGTTCCTCTCGGGCGCGTTGTTTCCGCTGTCCAACCTGCCCGGTTGGCTCACCGTCGTCACCCATATCAACCCGATGACCTATGCGGTCGAGCCGGTGCGCTCGGTGGTGTTCGACCGTCTATCGATCTCGTCGCAGGCGCGCGCCATTCTCGACCCCGGCATCTATTGGGGTTCCTATCAGGTGCCGGTCGCGATGCAGATCGGGCTGGTGATCGTCTCCGCGGTGGTGCTGCTGTTCGCAGCGGTCAAGCTGTTCAACCGAACCGAATAGCGCTCAGCCTACGCGCCGATGGTTGCGGCGGATCTCCTCCGCAACCAGCTTCTGCAATACCCACAGATTGCGGTCGCGGATGCCGTGCTCCTCGAGCATGGCGACGGTGCGGTGGAGATATTGCGCGGCCGAGCCCCAATGGCCGGCGGCGCGGGCGATGACGGCCGCCACTTCCTCATGGCTCTGCCGCCCGGCATAGGAGAGGCCCTGCTGTGACGCGACGAAGGCGAGTGCCCGAACGGGCTTGCCCGCAGCGGCGATATTGAGCCAGCGCGGCACATTGGTGGGCGGGATGTCATCGGTCTCGCGGCGCAACAGCCGCTCGATCTGGCCGTGGCGGTCGCCGCGCGGCAGCCTGTAGGCGACGCCCGTGCAGCTCCCGCCGCGATCGAGCGCCATCATCAGGGCCGGAACCTCGCGGGTTCCGCGCCAGCGGGTGATGGTCATGCAGAAGGCACGATGCCAGCCGGTGGCGGTTGCCCGCTGGTATTCGACGAAGTCGAAATCGGGCTTCCAGATCAGCGAGCCATAGGCAAAGAGCCAGAGGTCGTCCCCCGGCGCGCCGGCGAGCACGTCCCGGGTCATCGCCGCGAATTCGGCGTCGCTGGGCTCGTGACTGCCGGGCCGCGGGCCGGGATCGGGTTCGATCCGCTCGACCAGCGCCACCAGTTCGGCGGTCAGGGCCATTTCTTCGTGTGTTCTGGGCATGACAGTTCAATCCATCAGCCCCCCGGGCGGCATCGACCATAGCGCCGGACGGGCGGCAACTCGACCTATGGTGCGGAAATTGATGGCACACGCACCGGTCTTTTTCTTTGGCCGGACGTTCCTATATCTTGATCGAAGTGAGGGAATGCGCCGCTTTGACGGGTATTCTCACACCAACGCTTCGAGCGACCGGACCCGTGCCCATTGAGGGCGGGACGGCGTGGCAAAAGGAGAGTTGCCTTGAATATCGAGAAATATACCGAGCGGGCTCGCGGGTTCATACAGAGTGCGCAGCAACTGGCCCTGGGGCGCGGCCACCAGCAATTTGCCCCGCTGCACCTGTTGAAGGTGCTGATGGATGACGATCAGGGGCTGGGCTCCGGGTTGATCGATCGGGCCGGCGGCGACAGCAAGGCGGTTCGCGCCGGCGTCGAAGCCGGGCTTAAGAAGATTCCGGTGGTTTCCGGTGACGCTTCGCAGGTTTATCTCAGCCGCGAACTGGCGCGGGTGTTCGATACCGCAGAAAGCGCGGCGCAGAAGGCGGGCGATTCGTTCGTCACCGTCGAGCGGCTGCTGCTGGCGCTGGTCATCGAAAAAGACACCGATGCCGGCAAGCTCCTCTCATCGGCGGGTGTCACCGCTAACGCGCTGAACCAGGCGATCGAAGCGATCCGCAAGGGCCGCACAGCCGATTCGGCGTCGGCCGAGCAGTCCTATGACGCGCTCAAGAAATATGCGCGCGACCTGACCCAGGCGGTGCGCGACGGCAAGCTCGACCCGGTCATCGGCCGCGACGAGGAAATCCGTCGCACCATCCAGGTGCTGAGCCGCCGCACCAAGAACAACCCGGTGCTGATCGGCGAGCCGGGCGTTGGCAAGACCGCCATAGCGGAGGGCCTCGCCATCCGCATCGTCAATGGCGACGTGCCGGAATCGCTCAAGAACAAGTCGCTGATGGCGCTCGATCTGGGCGCGTTGATTGCGGGTGCGAAATATCGCGGCGAGTTCGAGGAGCGGCTCAAGGCCGTGCTCAACGAGATCACCGCGGCCGAGGGCCAGATCATCCTTTTTATCGACGAGATGCATACGCTGGTCGGCGCGGGCAAGGCGGATGGGGCGATGGACGCTTCGAACCTCTTGAAGCCCGCTCTGGCGCGCGGCGAATTGCACTGCGTCGGCGCGACGACGCTCGATGAGTATCGCAAGCACGTCGAAAAGGACGCGGCGCTGGCGCGGCGTTTCCAGCCGGTGTTCGTCAGCGAGCCCACGGTCGAGGATACGATCTCGATCCTGCGCGGGCTCAAGGAGAAGTATGAACTCCATCACGGCATCCGCATCTCGGACAGTGCGATCGTGGCTTCGGCGACGCTCTCGAGCCGCTACATCGCCGACCGGTTCCTGCCCGACAAGGCCATCGACCTGATGGACGAGGCGGCGGCGCGGTTGCGCATGGCGGTCGACAGCAAGCCCGAGGCGCTGGACGAACTCGACCGGCGCATCATGCAATTGAAGATCGAGCGCGAGGCGCTGCGCAAGGAGACCGACGAGGGCTCCAAGACCCGGCTGGAGCGACTTGAAGGCGAGTTGAGCGGGCTTGAAGAGGACGCGCAGGCGCTGAGCCAGAAATGGATGGCCGAGAAGGAGCGCCTGCAGGGTAGCCAGAAGCTCAAGGAAGAGCTGGACCAGGCACGCTCGGCGCTCGAGATCGCGCAGCGGTCGGGTGACCTCGCCAAAGCGGGCGAGCTGGCCTATGGCGTGATCCCGGGGCTCGAAAAGCGCATCAAAGATGCGGAACAGGCCAATGGCCCGACCGACAGCCCGATGGCGTCGGAAGTGGTGACTGCGTCGGACATCGCGCAGGTAGTGTCGCGCTGGACCGGCATTCCCGTCGACAAGATGCTTGAAGGCGAGCGCGAAAAGCTGGTCGCCATGGAAGGGCAATTGGGCAAGCGTGTCATCGGCCAGGAAGAGGCGGTTGCGGCCGTGTCCCGTGCCGTGCGCCGCTCGCGTGCCGGGTTGCAGGACCCGAACCGGCCGATCGGCTCGTTCATATTCCTGGGGCCGACCGGCGTCGGCAAGACCGAGCTCACTAAGGCGCTGGCCGAGTTCCTGTTCGACGACGAGCACGCGATGGTGCGCCTCGACATGAGCGAGTTCATGGAGAAGCACTCGGTGGCCCGCCTCATCGGCGCACCTCCGGGCTATGTCGGCTATGACGAGGGTGGGATGCTGACCGAAGCGGTGCGGCGCCGGCCCTATCACGTGGTGTTGTTCGACGAGATCGAAAAGGCGCATCCGGACGTGTTCAATGTCCTGCTCCAGGTGCTCGACGACGGGCGGCTGACGGACGGGCAGGGACGCACGGTCGACTTCCGCAACACCATCATCATTATGACCTCGAACCTGGGTGCCGACTGGCTGGTCAATCTCAAGGAGAACGAGTCGGTCGAACTGGTGCGCGGCAAGGTGCTGGATGCGGTCAAGGCGGCGTTCCGGCCGGAATTCCTCAACCGCGTCGACGACATCATCCTGTTCCACCGGCTGGCGCGCGAGCATATGGGCGATATCGTCACGATCCAGCTGCACCGGCTCGCCGCGTTGCTCAAGGATCGCGACATCACGCTCGATCTCACCGCCAAGGGCCGCGAGTGGCTCGCCAACGAGGGCTACGATCCCGCCTATGGCGCGCGGCCGCTGAAGCGAGTCATCCAGCGCGAGGTGCAGGACCGGCTGGCGGAAGCCATTCTTGCCGGCGACGTGCTGGATGGCCAGGCCGTCCGCATCGATGCCGGCGATGCCGGACTGATGCTGGTGCCCGAGATTGCGGGCGAGGTCATCTCCCCGCCGGCGGCTGCCGCGTAACCGCAAGTCTCGCTGGGGCGGCTCTAAGGCCGCCCCTTCTTGTTTGCGAAGTCAGTGGAGGGCGCCAAATTACTCGGTGTCATCCCCGCGCGGGCAGGGATCCATCTCTGGTCTCGCTTGGACGTTGAATGGATTCCCGCCTGGGCGGGAATGACACGGCAGAGGTTTGGGGGTTCAATGCCAACTTCGCCCTCGGGGAATCACGTCATGAACGCCAATCCCTTTTTCGAGACCTGGTCCACGCCATTCGGTGTGCCTCCCTTCGACGCCATCACCACGGCCGATTTCAAGCCCGCGTATCTCCGCGCGCTGAAGGACCACAGCGACGAAGTCGCGGCGATTGCCGCCGATGGTGCGGCGCCGAGTTTCGACAATACGATCGTCGCCCTTGAGCGGAGCGGCAAGCTGCTCAGGCGCGTCGACATGGTGTTCTCGCAACTGGCTTCGGCCAATACCGACGAGGCGTTGCAGGCGGTTGAGCGGGAGCTCGCGCCGCTGGTCGCGCGGCACTGGAGCGCGATCTTTCTCAACCCCCATCTGTTTGCGCGGATCGATGCTCTCTATCGCAGTCGCCAGGCACTGGGACTCGATGCCGAGGCGCTCAGGGTGCTCGAGCGCTATCACCTCGACTTCGAGCGCGCGGGCGCGCGGCTGACTGCAGGGGAGCGAGCGCGGTTCGGCGAGATCGTCGAACGGCTGGCAGTGCTGTGCACCGCGTTCGGCCAGAACGTGCTGGGCGACGAGCAGGAGACGGTGTTCGCGTTGACCGAGGCCGAGGTCGAGGGATTGCCCGAATTCGCACGGGCCGCAGCTTCCGAGACGGCGCGCGAGCGTAAACTGAACGCGCCCTTTGCGGCAACCACCTCTCGCTCCAGCGTTGAACCGGTGCTGCATTTTGCCAAGGACCGCGCGGTGCGCGAAAAGATCTGGCGCGCCTTCGTCAAGCGTGGTGCCAATGGCAATGCCTATGACAATCGCAAGGTCATCGCCGAGACGGTGGCGTTGCGCTCGGAGCTGGCGCGCCTCCTCGGTTACGAGACCTATGCCGCCTATAAGCTCGCCGATACGATGGCCAAGACACCGGCCGCCGCTGAGGAGCTGCTCGAAAAAATCTGGGCGCCCGGCCGCAAGCACGCCGCCGAAGATCGCGATGCGCTGCAGCAATTGATTGCCGATGAGGGCGGCGATTTCGCTCTCGAGCCCTGGGACTGGCGCTACTACGCCGAAAAGCTTCGGCTTGCCCGCTACGATTTCGACGAGAACGAGATCAAGCCCTATCTGCAACTCGAAAAGGTCGTGGAGGCGGCGTTCGAGGTGGCGCGGCGCCTCTTTGACCTGAGCTTCACGCCGCGCCAGGATTTGCCGGCCTATCATCCGGACGTGATGGTCTGGACTGTCGAGCGCGGCGGCAAGACGATCGGCCTGTTCTATGGCGACTATTTCGCCCGGCCGAGCAAGCGCAGCGGCGCGTGGATGACCTCGTTCCGCGACCAGCAATGGCTTGATGGCGAGACCATCCCGCTGGTGGTCAATACCTGCAATTACAACAAGCCGCCCGGGGGCGAACCAGCACTTCTGTCGTTGGACGAGGCCAGAACGCTGTTCCATGAGTTCGGTCACGGGCTGCATGGACTACTCTCCGACGTGACTTATCCGCGCCTGTCGGGTACCAATGTGGTGCGCGATTTCGTCGAGCTGCCCAGCCAGCTCTACGAGCACTGGCTCGAGCAGCCGCAGGTGCTCGCAGGCTTCACCCACTACAGAACCGGCACAGCGATCCCCGAGGCGCTCCTGGTGCGGATGAAGGCGGCGCAGAAGGCCAATGCGGGGTTCGAGACGGTCGAGTTCGTGTCCTCGGCGCTGCTCGACATGGCTTATCATTCGCGCGGCGGGGAAGCGGTGGACGCCGACGAAGTGGAGCGAGAGACGCTCGCACGCATCGGCATGCCGGCCGAGATCGTGCTGCGCCATGCGAGCCCACATTTCGCCCATATCTTTTCAGGCGACGGCTATGCGGCGGGCTACTATTCGTACCTCTGGTCTGCGGTGCTCGACAATGATGGCTTCGGCGCTTTTGAGGAGGCGGGCGATCCCTTCGACAAGGCCACCGCCGAGCGGCTCTACACCTACATCTATTCAGGTGGCGGCTCGCGCGACTTTGCCGAGGCCTACCGGCTGTTCCGCGGTCGCGATCCCGAGATTGGCGGGCTTTTGCGAAAGCGCGGCTTTGAGGTGCGGGAACCGGCCTCAGACTCACCAACGAGCTGAGAGGGCTTCTCCCGGCTTGCCGCGCAGACCGCAATCAAATAGAACAAATAGAGAACATGGAGGGTGCGATGGCAAAATATGTGATCGATTATTTCGAGATTCCGGTCCCCGACGCCTCAAAGAGCAGCGCGTTTTTTGCACAGGCGTTCGGCTTCGGCGCCGAGTCCTATGGTGACGGCTATGCCGAGGTGCGGGAGGCCGGGATTCTCGGTGGTCTCAACAGCGATACTTCGGAGCGCTCCGGCGCGCCATTGATCGGCATCCACACCGATGACATCGTCGCGGCCGGCAAGGCCATCGTTGCCGCCGGCGGCACGATCACCAAGCCGGCCTATGCCTATCCCGGTGGCAAGCGGTTGTTTTTCCGCGAGCCGGGTGGCGCCGAGCTGTTGGTGTACCAGCCCAACGAGTAGCCGGGGTCAGCCCTGCGTGCCGGGAGTGGCGAGGCTCGCGACCTGAACCGGCGAGCCGTCGCGTTCCATCAGGTCGTGGATCTGCGCGATGATCTGCTTGAAAGCCGGCGCGTCCTGGGGCGGCAGCGACTTGTCGCGGGGCAGCTTGACGCTGAGCGGATCGACGAAATTGCCGTTGATCTTGATCTCGAAGTGCAGATGGTTGCCGGTCGAATTTCCGGTCGAGCCCACATAGCCGATGATCTGGCCCTGGCGGACCTTGTCGCCCGGCTTGATGCCGTCGGCGAAGCGGCTCATGTGGCCGTAGCCGGTCTCGAAGCCGTTGACATGCCTGAGCAGGACGAAATTGCCATAGCCGGAAACGCGCTGCGCCTTTTCGACGAGGCCGTCGCCGGCCGCGTAGATAGGCGTGCCGCGGGGCGCGGCGAGATCGACACCGGTATGGAGCTTGCGGGTCTTGAAGATGGGGTGGATGCGGTAGCCGAAGCGCGACGACATGCGGCCGCCACCCTGCAGCGGACGGCGGGTGAGGAAGCGCTTGCCGGTCTCGCCCGAGGGATCATAGAAATCGACGGCGCCATCCTCGGTACGGAAGCGGTAGAGCTCGCGCGTTGTAGAACCAAGTTTCAGCGCGACATAAAGCAGGTCCTGCTTGCCGGCGGCATCCTTTTCGGTCTCCAGCACTTCGATGGCGTCGCCCGCCGTGATCTTCTTGGTCATGTCGACGTCATAGGCGAACATGGCAATGATGCGCTGGGTGGTCTTGTCGTCGATGTCGTGCTTGCGCGCGGTTTCCCAGATGGCGCGATAGACAGTGGGCAGGCTCGAGACGTTGATCTCTTCGGTGTCTTCGTCGGGGAAAGGGATCTCCGAGGGCGCGAGCGCCACCACATACTGGCCCTTGTCGGTGAGGGCGACGGTGACGGCGTGCTCGTCGCTATTGGTCTTGTCCTCATGGACATAGATCGACAGGCGATAGGGGATCAGCACGTCCGAGGTGCGCGAGGCGCCGAACAGGATCCTGAGGCGCGCACCCTTTGGCAGCGTGGGTAGCGGAAAGACGTTGGCGAGGGTGGCGTTGATCGCCTTGATCATGGACGGAGTGAAGCCGTTCTTGAGCAGGAGATCGCCGACTGGGGCCGGCTCCTTGACGGTGACGATGCGCTCGGTGCGGGCGAGGCCCGCTTCGGCGGCCGGCGTGGTCTTGGGCAGCGTCGTGACGTTCTCGGCGACGCCGTTGGGCGCGGCATCGCCGTCCACCGTGCCCAGCTCACGCACCGAGCCGGGGAGCGGCGCATAGGCGAGGGCCTCGGAATCGCCTTCCGAGTAGAAGGCCTCGACCGTCTGGCGCACAAAGTCGGCGGCGATCTGGTCGGAGATGAGGCGGGGCGGGACGAGCGTGGCGGGAAGCTTGACGGTCTTGATCGAGACGTCGCCATCGACTTCCGCGCCATAGATGGCGGTGTTGGCCGCGTCGGTCTCGGGCACGTTTATGGGCTGGCTCGATTCGATCAGCGCCACCGGGTCATAGGCCGGCACGTCCTCGCTGAGCGCGGTGGCGGCAGTCGCCAGCGTCGCCTTGATGCGCACGAAGGGCTGCTTCTTGATCATGTCGCGGCCGTCGACGGTCTCCTTGATCGAGGCCTCGACGATTTCCAGTTCGGACCGGGTCTCGGCCACCGGCCGGATGCGATCGGTCTTGATGATCGAGTCCTGGGCGGGGGCCGTGACGGCGCTGGTGATGATCTTCAGGGCGTCAAAGGCGGTCGAGAAGGTGTCCTGGCCCTGAAAGCTCACATAAAGCGCGGCGCCCATCATCAGGACCGAGGTGAGGCCGGTCATGACCGTGCCGGTCAGCCAGGCAAAGCTCAGCTCGCGGCCATGCGGGATCTCGCCATCGGTCGAGGCCACGGTGAGCGCCGGGCCGTCCTCGAATCCCGCCCGCACCAAAGCGAGACTGCGATTGCGCTGTGCCGGATTCACTCGCCGGTTGCCCCGCCCACTTGCCGGATTCGCGCCCCCGCGCGCCGGATTCTGAAACGCCCGATCCTTGCGGAGGGCCAGCCGCCGGAGTCAATCCGATGGCTCGGTGATGTGGTCCCAGCCAAATGCGGCAAGTTTCGGACAGGCGATTCCAAATTGGCAGCAAGCGCGCTTGCTTTTTGGCTTGACCGCACCCATTTCATGCTGGCGCGCAACGAGCAAAAAAACCCGTTGCGCCGCGGGTTCCAGGGGCGACAAAACGGACCGTCGATTTTTGTCGGTTTTGTCATTTTCGGGTGTTGACACCCAAAAGTGCCAGCCATATAACCCGCCTCGCTGCTGACGACGGCCTTGCGGCCCGGTCGATGGCGATTTCTGAAAAGGGCACAGATGCTGCCGGGTAACCGGATGCATCTTTCTGTTCCCAAAAATTAGGAAGCTTCGCTTCCACGACGCCGCTCCCCGAAAGGGGCCTTCCGGGGTCTGCTCTTTGACATTGTGAAGATGGAAGAAAGGGAAACGTGGACGGCGAGGTTCTTGCGGACATGACCGGGTAACCGGTCGGTCAAACAGACTTCGACGGTACGTTTCTCAGAGGTACATACTACCAGTTCAGCGCGGTTCGCCGCGTTTGGACGGATGTGTGTCCTCGTCAATTTGCGTCGCAAGACGCGAAAAGTGCAAACGTGCAGACGTCGACCAAGTCAGATATCAAACTTGAGAGTTTGATCCTGGCTCAGAACGAACGCTGGCGGCAGGCTTAACACATGCAAGTCGAACGCCCCGCAAGGGGAGTGGCAGACGGGTGAGTAACGCGTGGGAATCTACCCAGATCTTCGGAACAACTGAGGGAAACTTCAGCTAATACCGGATACGCCCTACGGGGGAAAGATTTATCGGTTCTGGATGAGCCCGCGTTGGATTAGCTAGTTGGTGAGGTAACGGCTCACCAAGGCGACGATCCATAGCTGGTCTGAGAGGATGATCAGCCACACTGGGACTGAGACACGGCCCAGACTCCTACGGGAGGCAGCAGTGGGGAATATTGGACAATGGGCG
>JBEBGE010000021.1:0-45068 GCA_040081595.1 Devosia sp. | reverse complement strand
TGTCGCTTCCGCCGCTACGACCACGTCGGTCGGTGCATCTTCGGCTGGCAAGGCGGGCTTGGCCTTGCGCGCACGGGACTTGGGCTTGGGAGCCGCAATTTCGGTATCGCCGACAATTGCATCCTGAGCCACGGCATCGGCATCGGCCGCCTTGCGGCTGCGGCGGGCGCGCTTGGGCTTGGCCTCTGGCTCAACCGCAGCATCTCCGGGCTCGGATGCCAGGGCTTCGGCGGCCGGTTCCATCATCGGGGCGTTTTCGTCACCGTTGAGGGCAGTCTCACTCGCATCGCCATTAGCCCTGATCTCGGTGCCTTCCTCGCCCGGACGGCGGTTGCGGCGGCCGCCGCGACGGCCACGGCGACGCCGACGGCGCGGTTCGCCATTCTCATCGCGCGGACCATCCGATGTCTGAGCAGGCTCGTCACCGTCCTCGCTCTCGGCTGCCGCGCTGGTATCATCCTCGCCTTCGGCTTGCGCAGCCTGGACCGGCTGCGGGCGATCCTGGCGTGGGCGGTCATCCCGGTCGCGGCCGCCACGGCGGCGGCGCCGGCGACGGCCCTGGCGATCGCCGCCTTCATCGGTCCGGGCTTCGCGCGGTGCCGACTCTGCGGACTGTTCCTCTTCTTCTTCCTCGTCGTCGGTCGCAGTGGCGTCCGCTGCCTCCTCGGCCTCGGTGATGCCGGCGCTATCGACCCTCACATGCTGGGGCGCCGGCTGCTCGCCGGGAACCATCCGAGCCTCGCCGCGCTCGATGGCGTAGTGGGCCGGGCCGACATGATCGTCCGCAACAAGCGTGATGGAGAGGGCGTACTTGGCTTCGAGCCCCGTGAGCGTATGACGCTTGGAATTGAGGATGTAGAGAGCGACATCGACCGGCACGCGGACGTTCACGGACTGGCCCGGCTTTTTGAGCACGTGGTCCTCGACGGCGCGCATGACCATCAGCGCGACGCTCTCGACCGAACGGACAAGCCCGGTGCCCTGGCAGGTCGGGCATTTATGGGTCGAGCTTTCGACCACACCGAAGCGGATGCGTTGGCGGCTCATTTCCATGAGGCCGAAATGGCTGATACGGCCGACCTGGATGCGGGCGCGATCGTTCTTGAGGCAATCCTTGAGCTTGCGCTCGACCGCACGATTGGAGCGGTTTTCCATCATGTCGATGAAGTCGATGACGATCAGGCCGGCAAGATCGCGAAGCCGCAACTGCCGCGAGACTTCCTCGGCCGCTTCCAGATTGGTCTGGAGCGCGGTGTCCTCGATATTGTGTTCCTTGGTGGAGCGGCCCGAGTTAACGTCGATCGAAACCAGCGCCTCGGTGGGGTTGATGACGATGTAGCCGCCCGAAGGCAGGGTCACCTGCGGCGAGAACATCTGGTCGAGTTGACCTTCGACACTGAACTTCGAAAAGAGCGGCTGATCGTCCTTGTAGAGAACCACGTTTTTGGCGTGGCTCGGCATGATCATCCGCATGAAGTCCTTGGCTTCGCGATAGGCGTCATCGCCCGCCACGAACAGCTCGTCGATCTCCTTGGAATAGAGGTCGCGGATGGTGCGCTTGATCAGCGAGCCTTCCTCATAGACGAGGCAGGGCGCCGTCGACTTGAGTGTCAGTGTGCGGACGTTTTCCCAGAGACGCTGGAGATATTCGAAATCGCGCTTGACCTCAGCCTTGGTGCGCGAGGCGCCCGCGGTACGAAGGATAATCCCCTGGCCGGGCGGCACTTCGAGATCGCCGACAATGTCCTTGAGCCGCTTACGGTCGGCGGCATTGGTGATCTTGCGCGAGATACCGCCGCCGCGCGCGGTATTGGGCATCAGCACAGAATAACGACCCGCAAGGCTGAGATAGGTGGTGAGGGCCGCGCCTTTGTTGCCGCGCTCTTCCTTGACAACCTGGACCAGCATGACCTGCCGGCGCTTGATCACTTCCTGGATCTTGTACTGGTGACGGCGCGGCTGGCGCTGCCGCCGCTCGCGACTTTCCTCGAGCACATCGCTGGCGCCACCGCCCACGCTCTCGACCGGCTCGGCATTGGCCGGGGCCTGCTCGATGTGGCTGGGCTCGTCGGACTCTTCGTCGCCGGCCTCAGAGCCGCCGGATTCTGCCGAGTCCTCGCCGTTGTCGCCGGTGTTGGCCAGATCGGTGACAGAGGCAATGCTCTCGGCCTCCGCCGCGGCATGCTCCTCGCGATCGGCCTCTTCCTCATCGCGCATCAGCGCTTCGCGGTCGGCGACGGGAATCTGGTAGTAATCGGGGTGGATTTCGCTGAACGCGAGGAACCCGTGGCGGTTGCCGCCATACTCGATGAAGGCGGCCTGCAGCGAGGGCTCTACGCGCGTAACCTTGGCGAGATAGATATTGCCGCGCAACTGGCGGCGGCTCTGTGATTCAAAGTCGAATTCCTCGAGCCGGGTTCCGTTAGTGACGACGATCCGGGTTTCTTCCGGGTGGGTGCCGTCGACCAGCATTCTTTTGGTAGCCATAGAGAATTGCTCCACGCCGTCGCGCGCCAGCAGTCCGGGACCGGCGAACCGGTCTCCTGTCCGTGGCGCCATGCGCGGCGAAAGGTTTAAGGGAAGCGCTGATAGCGCCGTCGGTGCATACGAGGCCGGCGACCGCGGGATTCTGACGGACAAAAGCGCGAGTGGTACTCAACGTCGCGACAGGCTTTGTCGACCCGATGGTCATTCAACCTCTTCCTATGTGGCCGGCGAACTTGCCGCCGGGCCGCTCGGCCTGGTGGCCGAAAACTCATGTCGAGACGCGAAATGTGCCGCATCCGGAACCGGTCAAATTGAACCTAAGTTCCTCTGCCGCCACAGTTTCCGGGAACGGCCAACGCCGTGTCGTACCGGGATGTGGGACAGCCCGCCTCAGTACCAGCGTGTAGGGCCGTTGCCTCCGGTTGGCAACAGGAAACTACCCTGCTCACGAAACCATGAGCGGCGGCAGCAGCTTATCGCGATCTACTCAAACTTGGCCGAAAGGCCGCAGAATCGCCTAATCCTTGAGGCTTGTTCGCACTGCCGGGTCCGGGAGCTCCACCATTTTGCTTAAGCATGCGGCCGTACTTGTCGGGTTGCTGCTTGTTGCCGGCAGCGCCGAGGCACAGGATTTGCCCGATGTGCTGGGCGCACGGGTCACCACCACACCCGAACGGGCGCGGCTGATCCTCGACCTGTCCGCGACCACCGAATTTGCGATCGTTTCGCTCTCGGGCCCCGACCGCATCGCCATCGATGTGCGCGCCAAGGACGTGACCATCAGCGCGCCGGGCGCCGTGGCGGGCAGCGGCATGGTTGCGAGTTTTTCGACGCGGATGGCGGAAGCGGGCAGGGCACGAACCGAATTGGTGCTCTCTTCGCCCGCCGTGGTGCAGCAGGCGGTGGTGCTGGACGCGATCGACGATCAGCCGGCTCGGCTCGTCGTCGACCTGATCCCGACCGACGCGGCGGATTTTGCGGCGCGGGCGGCCAAGGACCTCGCAGATTCCATTGCCCGGGCCACCATGGCGACGATCAACGCCCCGCCTTCGAGCTCGGAGGAGGCGCCCTCGAGCGCCGAGCCTGTCGCCCAGGTGCCGGCGCCGGCCGAGACCCCGGCTCCCACGGCCGAAGCGGGGACCCGGCCACTGATTGTCATCGACCCCGGTCACGGCGGCTTCGACGGTGGTGCCGAAGCGCCGAGCGGTATCCAGGAAAAGGAAATCACTCTTGCGGTGGGACTGCAACTGCGAGACGCGCTGGTCGGCTCCGGCCGCTACGACGTGGCGCTGACTCGCGACGACGACACTTACCTGACGCTCAACCAGCGGGTCGACCTCGCGCGCCAGAACAAGGCAGATCTCTTCATCTCGCTCCACGCCGACACGTTTCAGGAAGCGACCATCCATGGCGCCAGTGTCTATACCCGCGACGAACGCGCGTCCGACATCCTAGATGCCGTGCTGGCCGACGGAGAGAACCGCCGCGACGTGGTGGCCGGGTTTGTTCTGCCTGAAATGACGCCGGCGGTCGCCGATATCCTGCTCGACCTGATGCGGCGGCAAGTGCGCCAGCAGGCCTATGTGGCGGCCAGCGCGATCGTCAAATCCATGCAGCCCGGCATAGCGCTGAGGCGCTTTCCCGTCCGCCAGGCCGACTTCTTTGTCCTACAGGCTCCTGATGTCCCGTCATTGCTGGTCGAACTCGGGTTTCTCAGCAACGCCAAGGACATCGCCAATCTCGAAAACAACGACTGGCGGAACAAAGTCGTGGCCGCGATCACCGATGGGATCGACGCCTATTTCAAGGAACTGGCCGCCCAATGAGGACGCTGAGGCGTGACACTTGCGCAACGATCCACTAGTGCGGCGCGTCAACAGGTTGAGAGACAGGGCCTTTGTCCACATTTTCGCCCTTCTCTGATATGACTCCACTCGCCAATCCGCCGCGCCTCCCGCGCCGGCCGGGCGCTTTCCGGGTTAGGCATCGATGCTGCGCATATTAGGCTGGCTCTTCGGTTTCGGCGCTTTCCTCGCGCTGGCCGGCATCGGCGTAGGCGCCGTCTATCTCAACCAGCTTTCGGCGGGGCTGCCGGATTACACCGTCCTCAAGGACTACCAGCCGCCCGTCACGACACGCGTCCATGCCGCCGACGGTACGTTACTGGCCGAATATGCGCGCGAACGCCGGTTGTTCCAGCCGATCGAGACTATCCCGCCGCTGCTGATCGACGCTTTCCTCGCCGCGGAAGACAAGGATTTCTACAGTCACCACGGCATCGCGGTCGACGGCATCATCCGGGCCCTGCGCGACAATTTCCTCGCGCGACTCGGCGGCAACGACTCGATCCAGGGCGGCGGCTCGACCATCACCCAGCAGGTGGCGAAGAATTTCCTTCTGACCACCGAGCAGACCTGGGACCGCAAGATCCAGGAAGCAATTCTGGCGATCCGCATCGACTCGACTTTTTCCAAGGACAAGATCCTCGAGCTCTATCTCAACGAGATCTTCATGGGTTCCTTCGGCGGCCAGACTTATGGGGTTGCCGCCGCCGCGCTCAACTATTTCGACAAGGCGCTCTACCAGCTGACCCTCAGCGAAATGGCCTATCTCGCCGGGCTGCCCAAGGGCGCCAACAATTACCACCCCTTCAAGCATCCGCAGGCGGCGCTCGAACGCCGCGACTACGTGCTCGATCGCATGGAGGAGAATGGCTACATCACCGCCGAGCAGCGCGATGCCGCCAAGGCCGAAGGCCTCAATGTCGTGCCGCGCGAAACCGGCACGCGGGTCTATGCGGCGGAGTATTTCACCGAGGAAGTCCGCCGCCAGCTGGGAACGCTCTATGGCGAGGACCAGCTCTATGGCGGCGGCCTCTCGGTGCGGACCACGCTAGAGCCCCGGCTCCAGGAACTCGCGCGCAAGGCGCTGATGGACGGGTTGATCGACTATGACCAGAAGGCAGGATTCCGTGGACCGGTCGCGACCGTCGATATTTCGGGCGACTGGGGTCCGGCAGTCGCTGCCATCAAGCCGTTGAGCGACGTGCCGGAATGGACGCTGGCGGTGATCCTCACCATGGACTCCAACGAGGCGATGATCGGGCTGCGCCCCGGCAACGATGCCGAGGGCAATCTGTCCAAGGACCGCGTGACCGGCACGCTCGCCGGTCCCGATATCAAATGGATCAGCAAGAAGCTCTCGGGCATTCTGAAGGTCGGCGACGTGATCTATGTGTCGGCGGTTCCCGACAAGGCTGGCGCCTATACGCTCGAACAGGTTCCTGAGATCGAAGGGGCGCTAGTCGCCATGGATCCCCGCACCGGCCGCGTCCTGGCCATGGTCGGCGGCTTCTCCTATGCGGAATCCGAGTTCAACCGCGCCACCCAGGCGCTGCGCCAGCCGGGCTCCTCGTTCAAGCCGATCGTCTATTCGGCGGCGCTCGACAACGGCTATACGCCGGCCTCCGTGGTGCTGGATGCACCGATCGAGGTCATCAATCAGGACGGCTCGGTCTGGCGTCCGGAAAACTACGCGCAGACTTTCTATGGGCCGCAAACCCTCAGGCGCGGGATCGAGCGCAGCCGGAACGTGATGACGGTGCGGCTGGCGCAGGACCTCGGCATGCCGCTCGTCGCCGATTACGCCGTGATGTTCGGCCTTTACGACAAGCTTTCGCCGGTCCTCGCCATGGCGCTGGGCTCGGGCGAGACCACCGATATGAAGATGACCGCGGCCTACGCCACGATCGCCAATGGCGGACGCAAGATCATTCCCACGCTGATCGACCGCATCCAGGATCGCTACGGCAAGACCATCTACAAGCATGACGAGCGCATCTGCGACGGCTGCTCAACCACCGAATGGGAACACCAGAGCGAGCCGCTGATCATCGACAATCGCGAGCAAGTGCTGGACCCGATGACCGCGTACCAGATCACCTCGATGATGGAGGGCGTGGTGCAGCGCGGCACCGGCACCTTCGCGAAGCGGCTCAACCGCCCGGTAGCGGGCAAGACCGGCACCTCGAACGACTACAAGGACGCCTGGTTCATCGGCTTCACGCCGGAGCTGACGACGGGCGTCTATATCGGCTTCGACAAACCTAAAAGCATGGGAAATGCAGCGACCGGCGGCGAGCTGGCAGTGCCGATCTTCGCGGAGTTCATGGGTGACGCGCTGAAGGGCAAACCGCCGACCCCATTCAACCTGCCTGCCGGCATGACGCAAGTCTGGATCGACCCCGCAACCGGCGTGCAGGCGACGGGCGGCGAGGCGGCGATATATGAGGCTTTCAAGCCCGGCACCGGGCCCAACCTCATCACTTCGGTGATTGGGGTCGATTCCAACGCCTTCCTCAATATCCAGAACGGCGATGCGCCAACGGATGATCTGACGCAGGGCCGGGGCGGGCTGTTCTGAGATTCGTCACCTATCCCGATCGGCGCCTAAACATGGCGGCGCCGTTGCGAGATGCGGTCGACGACGAGTTGCGCGACATTGGGCGGCGACTCCTCGCGGCGGCGCAGGAGGCGAAAGCTTATGGCCTCGCCGCAGCCCATATCGGCGAAGTTGCGCCCGTGGTCGTCGTCAGTGGCGCCAGCGAGCCGCGCGCCTACCAGCTGCTCTTCAATCCACAGGTCGCCGCCATCAGCGACAAGGTGGCGAGCGGGGAGGAGGGGTCGGTGTCGCTGCCCGGTATCCGGGTGCGGGTCGAGCGGCCAGTCTGGGCTGAGATCGCTTGTATGGACGAAACTGGCGCAGCCCGAGCCCACCGCCTGGAGGGCTTTGCGGCGCGGGTCGCCATCCACGAGATCGAGCAGATGCAGGGGATATTCTTCCTCCAGCGTCTGTCACGGCTGAAACGCGAGATCGCTCTCAAGAAAGCGCGCAAACTCGCCGGTTGATCCCGCCGCACAGCTCAACTACATGGGCGGCAACGAGATTGTGGAACCGCTATGCGCGCCGAGATCGAAAAGCAGGTCGCCGAAATCGAGCAGGTCATAAGCCTGCTGAGGAGGCATCTTTGACTGGGACACGGCCGAAGCTCGCCTCGCAGACCTGAATAACCGCACTGAATCTCCCGATTTCTGGAGCGACCCGGACAAGGCGCGCGACATCATGCGCCAGCGTGACGAGCTCGACGTCCAGGTTGGCGCTGTCCGCGACCTCAGCCGCCAGCTCAAGGACAATGTCGAGTTGATCGAGCTCGGCGAAGCCGAAAACGATGCCGAAGTGGTCAAGGATGCCGAGGCGGCGATCCTGGCGCTTGGGCAGACCGCCTCGCGCCACCGCATCGAGACGCTGCTCTCGGGCGAAGCCGATCACAACGACTGCTACATCGAAATTCACGCCGGGGCGGGTGGCACCGAAAGCCAGGACTGGGCTTCGATGCTCCTGCGCATGTACACGCGCTGGGCCGAGCGGCGGAAGTTCAAGGTCGAGACCATGGAAATGCATCCCGGCGAAGAGGCAGGGATCAAGTCGGCCACCATCCAGATCAGCGGGCACAACGCCTATGGGTGGCTGAAGACCGAGAGCGGCGTGCACAGGCTTGTACGTATTTCCCCGTATGACAGCGCCGCGCGGCGACACACGAGTTTCTCGTCGGCGTGGGTCTATCCGGTGGTTGACGAGACCATCAATATCGAGATCAACGAGTCCGATCTGAAGTTCGACACCTACCGCTCCTCGGGCGCCGGCGGCCAGCATGTCAACACCACGGACTCTGCGATCCGCATTACTCATATCCCCAGCGGTATCGTCGTCGCCTGCCAGGCCGAGCGCAGCCAGCACAAGAACCGTGCCACTGCGATGCAGATGCTCAAGGCACGGCTCTACGAACAGGAACTCGAAAAGCGCGAAGCGGCCGCCAACGCGGAGGCTGCCTCAAAGACCGACAATAGCTGGGGCCACCAGATCCGGTCCTACGTGCTGCAGCCGTACCAGATGGTCAAGGACCTGCGCACCAGCCACGAGACGTCCAACACAAGCGCGGTGCTTGACGGCGACCTCGATGACTTCATGGAAGCCTCGCTGGCGGCGCGCGTCACCGGCTATGCCGATACCGTCAAGGATGTGGAATAGGCGAGATCAGCCGGTGAGGATCTTCTGGAGGATCTTGCCGGCATTGAGGTAGCGCGAGGGATCGACCGCGTAATCCGCCCGTCGGACCTCGAAATGGAGGTGGGGGCCGGTCGAGCGCCCAGTCGAGCCCACCTTGGCGATCGGTGTCCCGGCTTCGACGATATCGCCTTCCTCGACGAGGAAGGATGACAGGTGCCCGTAGCGCGTCACCAGCCCGTTGCCGTGGGTAATCTCGATGGCGTTGCCGTAACCCGACATAGTGCCGACAAAGGTCACTTTGCCGTAGCCGGCGCTGAGGACGGTCGAGCCCCAAGGCGCGGCGAAATCGATGCCCGAATGGAAGGCCTTGCGCTGGGTGAACGGGTCCGTGCGGTTGCCGAAGGTCGAACTGATCCGGGTGGCGCTGAGCGTCGGTTTGTGGATTGGGGCAAGCTCCGCGGCGGCCCGCGCAGCCTTGAATCGCTCAAGTGCCTCGACCACAGCGTTGGCGTCGTCGATCATCGAAGTTGAATCAATACCTACCCTGGGGGGCAGGTAGGGGCCGCCAACCGCTTCGCCCTCGCTGAAGACCGGGAGCTTCGGCTTGATGCCGATCCCGGCAAGCACATCGACGATCTCGTCGGTGCGGCTTGTGGCCTCGTCCGAGAGCGCGGCGAGGGCAGTCCGCGAATCCGTCATCATGTCGTTGATCCGGCCGGCGACCGCCGAGACCTGATCGGCGGGGCTTATCTCGGCTGAGGGCGAAATCGAACCGGTGATGAGGGCGGCGTCGGTAGCCGGTGCCTCGAGTTTGGAGGTGCTGAGCCCCAGCTCCACGGCTTTGTCGGCAAGGAGCTTCACATATTCATGCTGCTCACTCAGCACTTCCTGCTGCTGCATCAGCTCCTGCAATTGCAGGTTGATATCGCCCGACTGTGCGTATTGGCGCGAATGGAGGCGGTCGACATCGAGCCTCAACTGCGCCATCCGGTCCTCGTAAGCCATCAGCACCGCTTCATTCTGTCCATTGAGCAGGCGGGCGATGTCGGGGGCCATCAACAAGCCTACGAGCGTCGCGGCGTTGGTCAGGAGCAGCAGGGTGATAAGGCCATAAAAGATCGAAGGCCGCACGCCCGCGGCCCTGGCAATCCGTCCCGCCGCTCGCTTGGGTTCTCCGAACGGCTTCGGGTGGGGTTTGTGACGCACCGACAACGACTCCCGGAGGCTAAAACGCTCAGGAAATCATGATCCGTTAAGGTTAATGGCTGGCAAAGGACCGGCTAAGTGGCTGTTACGGCTTGCCAAGTGCCCGGGTGGACTCGAGTACCTTCGCGGCGTGGCCCTTGATGCGGTTGGCTTTGACGATCGCGGCGACCTTGCCCGCGGCATCGATCACGACCGATGTCCGGAGCACCCCCACATATTCGTGCCCCCAGAGTTTCTTCTGCGCCCAGAGCCCGTAAGCGGTGAGGGCCTTCAAGTCCTTGTCAGCCAACAGAATATGCCTGAGGCCGTGCTTCTTGCGGAAGGCGGCGGCGGATTTGGCGTCCTGCGGCGCGATCGCTGCGACCGTCGCATCGAGCCGGGCAAAGTCGGGCAAGAGAGCGGTGAATTCGCCATTCTGGATCGCGCAACCCTCTGTGGTTCCATCAGAATAGAAGGTCAGAACCACGGGCTTTCCGCGCAAAGTGCTGAGCCGGAAGGTGCCGCCGTCATCTGTCGGAAGCGAGATCTCGGGGGCAGGTTTGCCAACGCTCAATTGGGGCATGAACTTGTCGCCCTTCCTTCGAATGCGGTTTCAGGGTGTTAGCGCCACATTGCAGCCGGTATCATCGACGACAACTCAAGGGCTGACGGTTGATTCTGGGGGTCTTTGGGAATCGCCGTATTTTCGTTTGCCGGACAGCAATTGAAGCCAACGCCACCACCAGGTCAAACGGTTCGCCGACGCTCGCTCGTGCGCAGAATCGGCCGGGCCATGACCTGGATCCTCGGTCTGCCGGCTGTGCTGGCGCTGGTGACTTACGTCGTCCTGTTGATCCATCCGATCCCGCTGCCCTTCATCTCGACCCCGGTGCGCAACCTCGTCGTTGCATCGCTGCCGCCGGGCAGCGAACTCGAACTGGGCGACATGGCGCTGGCCATCGAGGGTTTCGCCTGGCCCGTGATCCAATTCGCGCCGGTGACTTACAAGGACAATGTTTCGGGCGCCAAGGTCCACATGGATGCACTCGAAGTTGGCTTCTCGCCCGTCCGCGCCCTGATCGGACAGCCCGGGGCCAGCATCACCATGGTTGGACCCCATATCCAGGTGAACCAGGACATCTTCGGCCCACGGCTCTCCAATTTCGACATCGTGCCTGACCCAGCGGGCGGTCCATCTACGGTCCGTGTGCTCGAAGGCACATCCGGCTTTCCCGATGTGGGATTCAAGCAGGGCGGGATTGAAATCGGCGGCCCTGACGGCACCAAAGTCCGCTCGGACAATGACTGGCTGATCTACAACCTCGAAGCGGCGCAGCTCGGCGTAGCGGGCATTATCGAGCAGGCTGAGATGGGTCGTTTCTCCCGGCTGATCGTCAAGCACGCCACGCTAGAAATGAACGATGCGCTCTATTCGACGCTCAGGACGTTCAACGATATCAGCTTCGATATTGCGCCCAGCCCTGACGGGAAAGTCGCGCAGGGCCTGTTCTCCGCCGAGTATGGCGGGGCGGTGATGAAAGGCGTTCTCGAGCGGGTCATTGACGACACGGGTGTCGCGCGGCTCAAGGCTTCGATCAACAACTTCAATCTTGCCGCCTTCGTGCCCTCGGCCGACGGGACCGGTGCGGGTCCGGCGCTGCACGGCACGGCCGCGATTTCGATCGATGTCGGCTTCGCCAAGGACACCGGAAAGATCATCGACGGCACGTTCCATGTCGATTTGACCGGCATGGACATCGTGATCGGGCCCGACGCTTTTCCGATAGCAACCAGCGTCATCGCGATCGACTGGCAGCCGCATGAGGGCATATTCACCATGCCCGAGGCCGCCATGACCATCGGCCAGTCGTCCGGCAAGCTTCAGGGCGTCTTCGTCCTCGGGCTCGACGACCTCTATGGCCCAACGGTGGGCATATCGGTGACCGGCACCGATGTCATGATCCGTCCCAACGACATGTCGGCTCCTGAGACGGGGTTCGATACCGTCACCTTCAAGGGCTGGGCGGCACCGCTCTATGGAGCGGTCGGCATAGATCAGGCGATCATGTCAAAGCCCGGCGCCCGGATCGAAAGCCGCGGCCGTATCGACATGCTGCGGCGCGGCATGGGCTTTGACATGTCGGTAGCGGGGCAGGGCATAACCGCGGACGATCTCAAGCGCGTCTGGCCCTATTTCGTCGCCAAGGATGCCCGCGACTGGTTCGTCAAGAACATTCCTTCGGGCGTCGTCGATACCGCGACGATGAAATATTCATTCCCGGTGGGCAGCATCTCGACCACCGGCGAGCCGATGCCGATCCCACAGAACGGTATCTTCATCGAAATGGTTGCTAGCGACGTCAAGCTGCAACTGGTCGACAAGCTCGCGCCGATCAAGGTCGACGGCAAGACGCGGCTCCAGGTACATGACGCCGACTTCACCGTGGCGGGCGACGGTGCGCGCATCGACACCGACAAGGGGCCGGTCGGTATCGCCAATGCCGCGCTGGTCATGTCGCAGGACTCGCCTGACCAGCGGATCGTCGAAATCTCGGGGAGCTTGTCGGGCGGCATCCCGGCCGTGCTGGCAGCGGTCGAACAGATCCAGCCCGGCGCACTCAAATCGCAGGAATTGCCGATCGACCCGGCCAAGATCGGCGGTACGCTCAGCGTCGGCATGCTGATCACGACGCTTCTCGACGCCAAAGGGGCCGTCAAGAGCAACGAGTACTCGATCAATGGCAGCGTTCAGGATTTCGGCAGCACCGAGCCTATCCAGGCCCACACCATTGCCAACGGGCAGTTGTCGTTTCTTGCCACTCAGGACGGCTTTCATGTCGGCGGGCAGGCCGATATCGACGGGATGAGCGCCGATGTGATCATTGCCGGCGACATGAAGGGCGGTGCGCCCGACATGTCGCTGAGTTCCACTATCGCCGTCGCCGATTTCGCCAAGCTCGGATTCGATGCCAGTAAGTTCGCATCGGGCGAGGTCAGCTTCGTTGCGAGCCCCAAGCCCGACGGCTCGATCGACATGGCGGTCGATTTGAAGAACGCCGCGCTCGATATCAAGGACCTCGGCATCACCAAGCCCGGCGGCGAGCCCGGATCGCTCAAGGCGACAATCAAGCAGACCGGCAATGTGAGCGAGATCACCGGCATCGACCTGGGCTTCGGCGAGGTCAAGCTCAAAGGCAGCATGGAGTTCGATGCCAAGAAGGGGCTGCAATCGGCAGAATTCAGCAATTTCGCTCTCACCGATGGTGACGCCACGCAATTGTCGCTGACCCCGATCAAGGACGGCTTCCAGTTGCGCATCCGGGGCGACCAGTTCGACCTGCGGCCGATCCTCAAGCGCTTCTTCGATCTCAATGCCACGACCGGCGGCGGCGGAACCGACACCAAGGCGGCGAACACGACACCCGTCCCAGCCTTCACCCAGACGATTGCCGTCGATGCCGAGCTGAAGCGCGCCATCGGCTTCTACAAGGCCGTCGCTTCAAATGTCAGCGCCAGTGTCGTGCTGAAGGGCGAGGAGCTGCGCAAGCTCTCGCTTCAGGCGCAGCTCGGGGCGGGTCGTTCGATCTCGGTCACTACCAATCCGACCGATGCTGGCCGCACACTGCTGGTCGCCTTCAACGACATGGGCTCGCTGCTGCGGCTGATCGGCGTCTATGCGCAGGTCGAGGGCGGCGAAGGCAGCCTCGTCATCCAGCAGAACACCGCGGACAAGGTCGATGTCGGTGAGTTCACCATCAAGAATTTCGCCATTGTGGACGAAAAGAACGTCGCCGAAATCCTCGGCACACATTCGGAGTCGAAAAAGCTCATCGCCAAGGAAAACAAGCTGGCCTTCCGCAGCGCCAAGCTCGATTTCATCCGCCGTTCCGACCGCATCCAGATCACCGAAGGCCTGCTCTCGGGCGACAGCCTCGGCGGCACCGTGCGGGGCTTTGTCTATACCAACACCAAGAAGCTCGATCTGACCGGCACCTATGTGCCGATCTTCGGCGTCAACAACGCCTTTGCCAAGTTGTTCGGCCCGCTGGGCGGCCGCAACAGCGAGGGCCTGTTCGGGATTTCGTTCGCGGTGACCGGCCCCCTGGCCGCGCCGGTGTTCAAGGTCAACCCGCTCTCGGCGCTGATGCCCGGTGCTTTCCGTTCATTGTTCGAGTACCGGGCCAAGGAACAGCCGCGGGCGGAGTAGCTCAGACGGGCGCAGTTCAGACGGGCTTGAGCAGCGCGTGCTTTTTCCTGCCGGACGAGAGCTTGACCACGCCTTCGGGCAAGAGGTTCGCCTCGCTGAGGGCCAGCCTCTCGTCAGTGATAACCACATCGTTGACGCGAATGGCACCCGACTGGATGGCGCGACGCGCCTCTCCGTTCGAGGTAGCAAGTCCAGCCAGGACCAGGGCCGCGAGTAACCCGACGCCGGATTTGAGTTCGGACATTGCGAGTTCAGCCGTCGGCAGCGAAAGGTCGAGCGCGCCGGCTTCGAAAGTGGTTGAAGCGGTCCGCGCCGATTGCTCGGCGGCCTCGCGGCCGTGAACGATGGCCGTGACTTCAGTTGCGAGAATCTTCTTGGCTTCGTTGATCTCGGCGCCCCCCAGTGCCTCGAGCCTAGCGATCTCCTCAAGCGGCAGGCGCGTGAAAATCTTTAGGAACTTGCCGACATCGGCATCCTCGGTATTTCGGAAATATTGCCAGAACTCGTAGGGCGAAAAGAGATCGCCATTGAGCCAGACGGCGCCTGAGGCGGTCTTGCCCATCTTCTGGCCCGACGAGGTCATCAATAGCGGTGTGGTCAGCGCGTAGAGCTGCGGGCCGCCCATGCGGTGGCTCAAATCGACGCCGTTGATGATGTTGCCCCATTGGTCGGAGCCGCCCATCTGCAAGACGCAATCGTAGCGCCGGTTGAGCTCGACGAAGTCGTAGCCCTGCATGATCATGTAGTTGAATTCGAGAAAGCTCAGCGAGTGCTCGCGATCGAGCCGGGTCTTGACGCTGTCGAATGAGAGCATGCGATTGACCGAGAAGTGCCGGCCGACATCGCGCAGGAACTCGACATAGTTCAGCTTCAACAGCCAATCGGCATTGTTGGCCATGATCGCGTTGTTTTCCTTGAGAGCAAGCATGGTGCCCTCACCGCCTTCAACATCGATGTCGGGGCTGTCCCCATAGCGCAGGATGCGGCCATAGACTTTTTTGATGCTCTCGATGTTGGCGTTGATCTTTTCGACCGTCAGCAATTGCCGCTGCTCGTCGCGGAACGATGGATCGCCGACCATCGACGTACCACCGCCCATAAGGCTGATGGGACGGTGCCCGGTCTCCTGCAGCCAATAGAGCAGGGTGACGGTGATCAAGTTGCCGATATGGATCGAGGTCGCTGTTGCGTCATAGCCGACGTAGGCCGTGATACGGCCTTTTGCTGCGAGGGCATCCAGCCCCTCAGCGTCCGAGATCTGGTGGATGAAGCCGCGCTGATCGAGGACGTTGAGGAAATCGGATTTGTACTTGGCGGCCATCGGTGACCCTTAGCGCCCCTTGCCGGCGGCGATGTCGGCACGACGGCGGTCGAGATATTCGGCGCAGCGCTCAGTCAGTTCGTCGATCTTGCCCTCGTAGAAATGGTTGGCGCCATCGACGATCTGCTGCTCGATGGTGATGCCTTTCTGGGTCTTGAGCTTGTCGACGAGCTTCTGGACCGAAGCCGGTGGCGCCACCCGGTCCTTGTCGCCATGAATGATCAGGCCCGAGGACGGGCAGGGGGCGAGGAAGGAGAAATCGTAGAGGTTTTCGGGCGGCGACACGGAAATGAAGCCCTCGACCTCCGGGCGCCGCATCAGGAGCTGCATGCCGATCCAGGCGCCGAAGGAAAATCCAGCGATCCAGCAGCCGCGCGACTCACGGTTGAGCGACTGGAGCCAGTCGAGCGCCGACGCCGCGTCGGACAATTCGCCGACGCCGTGGTCGAACAGGCCCTGCGAACGGCCGACGCCGCGCGAATTGAAACGCAGCACCGAAAAGCCGCGTTTAGCGAACATATAGAAGAGGTTGTAGACGATCTGGTTGTTCATCGTGCCGCCGAATTCCGGATGCGGATGCAGCACGATGGCGATCGGCGAATTGGGGTCCTTGCCCTGTTGGTAACGGCCTTCGAGGCGGCCTTCCGGCCCGTTGAAGATAACTTCTGGCATCGATCAGTCCTTGAGGCCGAAACGCGGCTGCAAAGCCACGTCGGAGCCGGTTGAGTCCGGCTTGACGAAAGGGTCGTAGCTCCCTAAAACAGGGCTCGATTTATCAGTTTAGAACAGTTCGAAACTGATATTTTCGATGCGGCGACCGGGCGGTTCTGCCCTGAAGCCGAGCTTTGCGAGCGCTCCTTCTACTGAAACTGCGCTTGAAAATTCAAGAAGTTGTTTGGAGGCGGAGGCGCTGCGAGGCGCCCAAGGCTGTCGCAATGATGGAAAGCGCCACCTACCTCGACCACAACGCCTCGGCCCCGCTGCTCCCGGAAGCCCGCGACGCAATCGTGGCCGCGCTGGCGCTGACCGGAAATCCCTCATCGGTTCATGGACATGGCCGGGCAGTGCGCGCTTTGGTCGATGAATCGCGTGCCAAGGTCGCCAAATTGGCCGGCGCGACCCGCGAGCAGGTCGTATTCACGGGCTCGGCCACCGAGGCCATCACCCAGGCGATCGTTGGCGGGGCAAAAGCGCTTGAGTTTTCCCGCATCGTGGTTTCGGCCGGCGAGCATACCGCCACCCTCAAGGCCGCCGAGTCGACCGGATTGCCGGTGACAACCGTCAGTCTCGACGCGACGGGCTATGTCCGCTTCGATGAAATCGCGGCAGCTCTGGCCGCAGCGGATGCGCGCGGCGAAAAGCTGCTGGTTGCCGTCCACTGGGTCAACAACGAGACCGGCATCATCCAGCCGATCGAACGCATTGAAGTGCTCGTCGGCGCCTCGCCGCACTTCCTGTTTGTCGATGCGGTGCAGGCCTTCGGCAAACTGCCCCTCGAATTTGCCACGCGCGCGCCCGATATGATGGCGGTGAGCGCGCACAAGATCGGTGGACCCGCGGGGATTGGTGCCTTGCTGGTCAAGGGCCACGCCGATCAGGTCAGACTCATTCCCGGCGGCGGGCAGGAGACGGCGCGGCGCGGCGGGACGGAAGCGGCGGCGTTAATCGCCGGATTCGGCGCAGCCGCGAATGCTTTCGGCGACAAGTTCTACCGGGCCAATGTCAGCGAACTCATCCGCACGGCCGAGGAAGCCATGCGCAACCTCGCGCCCGGTCTCGCGGTCTTCGGGGAGGCCGGCGCGCGTATTGGCAATACCAGCAATTTCGCCGTTCCCGGCTTGAAGAATTCGGTCACCATGATGGGCCTCGACCTCAAAGGGATATCGGTGTCATCGGGGTCCGCCTGTTCCTCGGGCAAGGTTGGTCCGAGCCACGTTCTCAAAGCGATGGGCGTGCCGGCTGAACTCGGCGACTGCGCAGTGCGTTTGAGTGTGGGCTGGAATTCGACGGGCGAGGACATCGAGGCATTCCTCGCAGGGTTCAGTGAGGTGCTGGGACGGCACCGCGAACGGCATAAGGCAGCGTGACCACCATGGCAGACAACACCTACAAGGACGCCATTCCGACGCTGAAGAGCGAGATTGACCACGCAACGGTCGACAGCGTGCTGGCCCTCGATGTCGACAAATACAAATACGGCTTCGAGACCCAGATCGAGAGCGATCAAGCTCCGATCGGGCTCAGCGAAGATACGATCCGCTTCATCTCCGCCAAAAAGAATGAGCCTGCCTGGATGCTCGAATGGCGGCTCGAGGCCTATCGCCGCTGGCTGACCATGGACGAGCCGCGCTGGGCCCGGGTGCATTACCCCAAGCTCGATTTCCAGGACATGTATTTCTATTCGGCGCCCAAGAAGGCGAACGCGCCCAAGTCGCTGGCCGAGGTCGATCCGGCCCTGCTCGAAATGTACGAGAAGCTCGGCGTGCCGCTCAAGGAGCGCGAGATTCTCGCCGGCGTCGAGCGGCCCAAGGTGGCCGTCGATGCGGTGATGGATTCCGTTTCGGTGACGACGACTTTCCGCGAGGAACTCGCCAAGGTCGGCGTCATCTTCTGCTCGATCAGTGAGGCGATCCGCGAACACCCCGACCTTGTGAAGCAGTATCTCGGCTCGGTCGTACCGGTCTCTGACAACTATTACGCGACGCTCAATTCGGCGGTCTTTACCGACGGCTCCTTCTGCTACGTACCCAAGGGTGTGCGTTGCCCGATGGAGCTCTCGACCTACTTCCGCATCAATGCCGCCAAGACCGGCCAGTTCGAACGCACGCTGCTGATCGCCGACGAGGGCGCCTATGTCAGCTATCTCGAAGGCTGCACCGCGCCGATGCGCGAAGAGAACCAGCTCCACGCGGCAGTGGTCGAACTCGTCGCCATGAAGGACGCCGAGATCAAGTACTCGACGGTCCAGAACTGGTATCCCGGCGACAAGGATGGGAAGGGCGGCATCTACAACTTCGTCACCAAGCGCGGCGACTGCCGCGGGGATCGCTCCAAGATTTCATGGACGCAGGTCGAGACCGGCTCGGCCATCACCTGGAAATATCCAAGCTGCATCCTGCGCGGCGACAATTCGTCGGGCGAGTTCTATTCAATCGCCATCTCCAATGGCTACCAGCAGGTCGACAGCGGCACCAAGATGCTGCATCTGGGCAAGAACACGACGAGCCGGATCATTTCCAAGGGCATCGCCGCCGGCCGCTCCGACAACACCTATCGCGGCCAGGTCTCGGCCCATGCCAAGGCCAAGGGGGCCCGCAATTTCACGCAATGCGACAGCCTGCTGATCGGCGACCAGTGCGGCGCCCACACGGTGCCCTATATCGAAAGCCGCAACGCCTCGGCGGTGTTCGAGCACGAGGCGACGACGTCGAAAATCTCCGACGACCAGATGTTTTATTGCCAGCAGCGCGGCATCAACGAGGAAGAGGCGGTTGCCCTGATCGTCAACGGCTTCGTCCGCGACGTGCTGCAGCACCTGCCGATGGAATTTGCGGTCGAAGCGCAGAAACTGATCTCGGTGAGCCTTGAGGGGAGCGTGGGATGACCTCACCCGTCTTCAACATCAACACGGCCGAACTCGAAAGCTGGAGCAAGGGCACGCTCTACGGCGGCGCCGATGTGCGCATCGGACCGAAGATCGGCGTTAAGGATCTCGGTATTTCGTTTTCCGAAGTGCCGCCCGGCAAATCGGGCTGCCCGTTCCACAACCACCATGTCGAGGATGAGATTTTCATCATTCTCGAAGGGGAGGGGACCTATCGCTTCGGCAAGGTCTCCTACCCGATCAAGGCGGGCGATGTGCTCGGCGCGCCGGCGGGCGGGCAGGAGACGGCGCACCAGATCATCAATACGGGCTCCGTGCCGCTTCGCTATTTCGGCATCTCGACCATGTCGCTTGCCGACGTGTGCGAATATCCCGACTCCGGAAAGTTCGGCGTCTTCAGCCGTTCGACCCGCAATCCCTATGACAAGGCGACCCTGCGCCACCTCCAGCATCTCGACCACAAGGGCGTCGACTACTGGGTGGATGAGCCGGGCGCAGAAGAAGGCAAGTAATGGCCAACGAAAAGACCAAGCCTGTGATGAACCTCGCCGATGTGCCGATGCGCACGGTCGGCAATGGCAAGGGCTTTGTTGCGCAGGCAGGGAGCTTCGGCCGTCTGATCGGATCGCCGGGCATCGGCGTGATGTATTACGAGGTCGCACCCGGCAAAAAGGCGTTTCCATTCCACGCCCACCACCAAACCCACGAGCTGTTCGTGATCCTGGAAGGCGAGGGGACCTATCGCTTCGGGCCCGACAGCTACCCCATCAAGGCGCACGACGTACTCGCCGCGCCAACAGGCGGGGCAGAGGCCGCCCACCAGATCGTCAATACTGGATCGACAACGCTCAAGTATCTCGGCATCTCGGCGAACCCCGGAAGCAGCGATGTGGTGGAGTATCCCGACTCCGGCAAGTTCGCGGTCAGCTCGCGCTTCGACTGGGCCAGCATGAGCGGCGGTGTGCGCTATATCGGCCGCAAGGAGACCTCGCTCGACTACTGGGACGGGGAAGACACCGGAGAAAGCAATTGACCACCCCCATGCTCGAAATCCGCAACCTCCACGCGCGCATCGAGGATCGCGAAATCCTCAAGGGTGTGAACCTCACCATCCCGGCGGGCGAGGTGCATGCCGTCATGGGTCGCAACGGTTCGGGCAAATCCACGCTGAGCTATGTGCTCGCGGGTAAGGAAGACTATGAGGTGACCGAGGGCGAAGTGCTGCTCGACGGCGAGGATATCCTCGCACTCGATCCCAGCGAACGCGCGAACACGGGCCTGTTCCTCGCCTTCCAGTACCCGATCGAGATTCCGGGCGTCGCCACGATGACCTTTCTCAAGGCGGCAATGAACGCGCAGCGCAAGGCCCATGGCGAGGCCGAGCTTTCGACGCCGGACTTCATGCGCGCAGTGAAGGACGCCGGCCGCGATCTCCATGTTGACTCCGACATGCTGAAGCGTGCGCTCAATGTGGGGTTCTCCGGCGGCGAGAAGAAGCGCGCCGAGATCCTGCAGATGGCGCTCTTGAAGCCCAAGATGTGCGTGCTCGACGAAACCGATTCCGGTCTCGATATCGACGCGTTGCAGGTGGTTTCGCATGGCGTCAACGCGCTGCGCGGGCCGGAGCGCTCGATGCTGGTCATCACCCATTATCAGCGCCTGCTCAACCACATCGTGCCGGACGTGGTGCATGTCTTTTCCGACGGCAAGATCGTCGAAAGCGGGCCCAAGGAACTGGCGCTCGAACTCGAAGCCAAGGGCTATGCCGGATTCGACGAGGTCGCGGCTTGAGTATGCATGTTCCCGTCAGGATCGGACCGGCCGAGGCGACGCTGATCGCCCAGCTCAACGAGCGGGGCGATAACCCGGCCGCGGAGCGCCTTGCCGCGAGTGGGCTGCCGACGCGCAAAGTCGAGAGCTATCACTATACCGATTTGAAGATGCTGTTGCGCGCGGTACCGGGACTCTCGCATGTCGAGAAAGCGCTAGGCGAACCGGCGCTCCGCGTTCCGGGCGCGCATCGCATCTCAATGACCAATGACGTTCCCGACCTCGACGGGAATGAGCCCACCGGCGTTCGCGTTTCGACCACCAAGGGGTCGGCGCTAAGCGAGCGCGATGACGTGCTGGTGCGTATCAATTCCGCGCTTGCGGTCAAGACGCTGAAGCTCGAACTCTCGGGCACGATCGGAACCGTCCTTCATATCGACCGGCGGACCGGAGGCGGCGCGGGCCATATGAATGACAGCGTCCATCTGTTCCTTGCCGATGGCGGCAAAGCCACGGTCATCGAGACCTTCTCCGGGTCCGATGAAGCCCACGTCGCCAACCATGCGAGTTATGTTGCGTTGGCGAAGGGCGCCGAACTCACTCACGTCCTGCTCGACCTGTCTGCCGCTGGATCAACGAGCTTCGCTACCGCCGAATACCAGATCGGCGCTGACGCCAAACTGCGCACGGTCACGATCCATGTCGGCTCGGCCCTGAGCCGGATCAATCTATTTGCCCGCTTTACCGGCGAGGGCGCCCATGCAGACCTCACCGGGCTTAACCTCGCCACCGAAGGGCAGCATTCGGACATCACGCTCGAATTGCTGCATGCGGTGCCGCACTGCTCATCGAAGCCGCTGTTCAAGCAGGTGGCACGCGGCCGCTCCAAGGCTGTCTTCCAGGGCAAGATCGTTGTCGCGCGCCATGCGCAAAAGACCGACGCCAAGCTGATGATGCAGGGCCTGATGCTCTCCGACGAAGCGGAAATCCTCTCGAAGCCCGAGCTGGAGATCTTCGCGGACGACGTGGTCTGCGGCCATGGTTCCACGGTTGGCGCACTCGACGAGGACTCGCTGTTCTACCTGATGAGCCGCGGCGTGCCGAAAGCCGAAGCCGAGGCGATGCTCGTGCGCGGCTTCCTAAAAGAGGTGCTCGATCCCATCGAAGACGAGGAACTGCGCACCGCGCTCGAGGGTGTTGTGGAGAGGTGGCTGGACTCCAAGTGAGCCTCGATCTCGCCCACGTCCGCGCCGACTTCCCGATCCTGGAAGAAAAGATCCACGGCCACCGGCTCGTCTACCTCGATTCCGGTGCCTCGGCGCAAAAGCCAAACGCGGTGCTGGACCGGATGGACTATGCCTACCGGCATGAATACGCCAACGTGCATCGCGGCGTCCACACCCTCGCCAATCGGGCGACCGAGGCTTACGAGGACGGCCGCAAAGCTGCGCAGCACTTTCTCAATGCGGCGCGGCCGGAAGAGATCGTCTTCACGCGCTCGGCCACCGAGGCCATCAATCTCGTGGCCTCTTCTTTCGCCTCGCCACGCATCAGCGAGGGCGACGAGATTGTCCTTACGATCATGGAACACCATTCCAACATCGTGCCCTGGCACTTCCTGCGCGAGCGGCAGGGCGCGGTGCTCAAATGGGTGGATGTCCGCGACGATGGCAGCTTCGATCTCGACGCCTTCGCGGCCGCAGTCGGCACGCGGACGCGAATGGTGGCAGTCACTCACATGTCGAACGTGCTGGGGACCGTCACGCCGATCAAGCAGATCGTCGAGATCGCCCATGCAAGGGGCATTCCGGTGCTGGTTGACGGCAGCCAGGGCGCTGTCCACAACAAGGTCGACGTGCAAGCGCTGGGCGTCGATTTCTATGTCTTCACCGGGCACAAGCTCTATGGGCCGACGGGCATCGGCGCCCTTTATGGCAAATTCGATCACCTGCGCCAGATGCGCCCCTATCAGGGCGGCGGCGAGATGATCGACATCGTGACGCGCGACACGGTTACCTATAACGACCCGCCGCACCGCTTCGAAGCGGGCACGCCGCCCATCGTCCAGGCCATCGGGCTGGGCGCAGCCATTGCCTATCTCGACACGCTTGGCCGCGACGTCATCGCAGTGCACGAGGCCGAAATCGCAGCCTACGCCGCCGAGCGGCTGAGCCGGATCAATTCGTTGCGCCTGATCGGCACCGCGCCCGGCAAGGGCGGCATATTCTCGTTCGAGCTCAAGGGCGCCCACGCCCATGACGTTTCGACCATTCTCGACCGCTACGGCATCGCCGTCCGCGCCGGCACCCATTGCGCCATGCCGCTGCTGACACGCTTTGGTGTCACCTCTACCTGCCGCGCCTCGCTCGCCCTATATTCGGGCAAGGACGACGTCGATGCCCTCGTCGAGGGCATTGAGAAAGCCCGGGAATTTTTCTGATGGCCGACGAACCCGCTGAAATCGCTGTCGAACCGCAAGCCGAGGCCGCCCGGACCGACGGCAATCGTATCGTGCCCAGCGTGTCGTCAGCGATACCGCCCGAAGAGGTCGCTCGGATCACCGCAGATCTGATCGGAGTGCTCAAGACCGTCTATGACCCTGAAATTCCTGTCGATATTTACGAGCTTGGGCTGATCTACAAAGTCGATCTCGACGACAACCGGAACCTTACCATCGACATGACGCTGACAGCGCCCGGCTGCCCGGTGGCCGGCGAAATGCCCGGCTGGGTTGAAAATGCCGCCCAGAGTGTCGAGGGAATTCAGGGCGTTACGGTCAATATGGTGTTCGATCCCCCCTGGGATCAGTCGCGCATGTCCGAGGAAGCGCAGGTTGCGCTGAACTGGTGGTAATCGGCGCCAAATCGCGCTATATCGTCATTGAACGATGAAGGTAGATTTCGCATGCCCCTGCCGATCATGAGCCTCACAGAAGCTGCCGCCGAACGTGTGCGGGAGATCATGGCGGACAGCGAGACGCCGGTCGTGGGCGTGCGCATTGGCATCAAGGATGCCGGTTGCGCCGGCCAATCCTACACCCTCGATTATCTCAGCGCTCCGGTTCCGGGCGACGACCACATCGCGGACAAAGGTGTCGATGTCTATGTCGAGCCCAAGGCAACGCTCTATCTGCTCGGGACGGTGATGGATTTCGAGGAAGACATCCTCAAGTCCGGCTTCACCTTTAGGAACCCCAACCAGACCGGCGAATGTGGCTGCGGGGAGAGCGTGACGCTCAAGGCTGCCGACCTGAAGGCTCTTGCTGAGGCTCGGGCAGGCGCCTGAGCGCCATGACCACCTATGTCGTGCTGATGCGCGGCATCAATGTGGGTGGCCAGAACAAGCTCTCGATGGGTGCGCTGAAGGCATGGCTCGAAGAGTTGGGCTATACCAACGTCGCAACCTATCTCGCCAGCGGCAACGTGATCCTCAACTCCAGTAAGAGCGCGAGCGCTCTGGCGCGCGCGATCGAGACGGAACTACCCAAGCGGTTCAAGCTCGACAGCGATCTCGTCAAGGTATTGGCGCTGAGCGCCGCGACCTTCAAAGCGATGATGAAGGGCAGGCCGATCGGCTTCGGCGATGAGCCAGGCAAGTATCACTCCGACGCTATCTTCCTCATGGACATCACGATGGCAGAGGCGCTCAAGGCATTCGATCCGCGCGAGGGCGTCGATGAGCTCTGGCCGGGGAAAGGCGTGATCTATCATCGGCGGTTGAGCGCGCGGCGCACACAGACGCGGCTCAACAAGATGATGGCCACGCCAGCTTACAAGTCGATGACGATCCGGAGCTGGCAGACGGCAATGAAGTTGAGCGAGATGCTGCACGCACGGACCTAACCCGCCCTGATCAGTGGCAGCGCCAGGTCCTTCCGGAACAAATAGAGCAGCGTCCTCAGCGCTTCGCCTTCGGTGCCAGCCAATCCCGGATTGCGCTTGAGCGCCTCCCTGGCGTCGTCATGCGCCCATTCGAGTAAATGCCGGTGCACGTCGGGGACGGCGAGGTGATAGCCCGGCATGCCCGATTGGCGCGTGCCGAGCAGGTCGCCCTGGCCGCGCAGCTCGAGGTCGCGTTCGGCGATCTCGAAGCCGTCTTCGGTGTTCTTGATGGTGTCGAGGCGGGCGGAAGCGGTTTCGCTGAGCGGGTCCTTGTAGAGGAGGAGACACGCCGAGCGCTGGGAGCCGCGCCCGACGCGGCCGCGCAACTGATGGAGCTGGGCGAGGCCGAAGCGCTCGGCATGCTCGATGATCATGATCGTGGCATTTGGCACATCGACGCCGACTTCGATCACGGTGGTCGCCACGAGAATCTTGACCTCGTCGGCCTGGAAACGGTCCATCACCTGCTGCTTGGCGGCAGCCGACACGCGGCCGTGAACGAGCGCCACCTCGTCGCCGAAGACCTTCTTCAATTCGGCGAAGCGGTCCTCGGCCGAAACCACGTCGAGCACATCGCTTTCCTCGACCAGCGGGCAGACCCAGAAGGCCTGCGCCCCCTCTTCGATCCGCGCCTTAAGCCGCGCAACGACCCGGTCATATTCGCTGATGGGGAGCACGGCCGTGTCGATGGGCTGGCGGCCCTTCGGCTTTTCGCGCAGCACGCTCACCGCCATGTCGCCGAAATGAGTGAGGACGAGAGTTCGCGGGATGGGCGTCGCCGTCATCACAAGCAGGTCGGCATGCTTGCCCTTTTCGCTGAGCGCCAGTCGCTGATGAACGCCGAAGCGGTGCTGCTCGTCGACGACGGTGAGTCCAAGGTTGTGAAACTCAACGCCAGACTGGAACAATGCATGGGTGCCGACGACAATATGCGTCTCGCCCGAGGCGATGCCTGCGAGAACCGCGCGGCGCTCAGCCGCCGATTGCTTGCCGGTCAAAAGCGCGACCATGAGCCCCGCCGCTTCCGCCAGGGGCTTCAGCGTCCGGTAGTGCTGCGCGGCCAGCAATTCGGTAGGCGACATCAGCGAGGATTGCGCTCCGCTCTCGGCCATCGCCGCCATCGCCATCAGCGCGACGACGGTTTTGCCGGCGCCGACATCGCCTTGCAGCAGTCGCGACATGCGGGTCGATGCCGCGAGGTCGTCGCGAATGTCGGTGACCGCCTTATGCTGTCCGGGCGTCAGCGCGAAGGGCAGGGATGCCTCGATACGCGCGGTGATCTCGCCCGTGAAGTGGCGCGAAATGCCACGCGCCGAGACCAGCGTCGACCGCACGATAAGGAGCGCCAGCTGGCCGGCGAGATACTCGTCGTAGGCCAGACGCATCCGCGCTTTGCCCAAGAGTTCCGCATCTTCGGGCTTTGCCGGCGCATGGACGGCGTTCATCGCCTCGCGAAAGGTCGGCCAGCCGAATTGCCTGACCCGCTCGGCAAGTATCCACTCCTGCAGATCGGGGAGGGTGGCGAGCGCAGCACGCACCAGCTTGGTCAGGGCCTTGGAACTGAGGCCCTGAGTGAGCGGATAGACCGGCTCGACCAACGGCAGGTCTCCGAATTTGTCCGGCTCGACCACATAGTCGGGATGGGTGATCTGCTTTTCGCCGCCAAAGAATCCGATAGTGCCCGAGACAAAGCGGGTCTCACCGACCGGAAGCGCTCGTTCGACCCAGCCGCCCTGAGCGCCGAAATAGACGAGCTGAATTTCGCCGGTCTCATCATGGGCGAAGACGCGGTGGGGCAACTTGGGCTTGCCCTTTGGCGGCGGTTGGTGCCGGTCGATGTGAAGCTTCAGTGTCGCGATGTGATTAACGAAGGTGCCGGCGACTCCCTCCATCCGCCGCCGGTCAACCACGCCGGAGGGCATGTGCATCAGGAGGTCGAGCGCGATGGCGTCTTGCCCATCGCCGGTGCCGAAGAAGCGGTTGAGCAGCGCGCCCAGTTGCGGGCCGACGCCCTTGATGGAGCGCAGCGAGCGGAACAGCGGGTCGAGGCTGGTCGGGCGGGGCATCAGGCCCCAACCGCCATGTTATTCCCGGGAGGGCGGGATTCCAGACCGGACCGGTCGAATGCGCTGGGGCGAGGTGCGAAGCTCATGGAGACTTCGTACTGGATTCCCGCTTTCGCGGGAATGACACGGTGGGTTGAGGTTGGCGATGGGGCAGCGTAAACAGGCCGCACATCCCCCGAGACCACCCAGATCATGGCGCCCGAAAAAGCAGCCGGTGAAGATTTGCCTATGCGCCGCCGCCGCTTGCGCTACCGCGCCTGGCACCGCGGCACCAAAGAGATGGACCTCGTCCTGGGGCCATTCGCCGACGCCCATGTCGAACTCTACGGGGCCGGAGACCTCGACCGGCTCGAAACGCTCATGGACGCGGAAGACACCGATCTCCTCAAATGGGTCATGGGGCAGGAGGCGGTCCCACCAAACGCTGATGCCGCCCTGCTCGCAACCATCATCGCATTTCGATTGAAGAGCCAATGACCGAACTGGCACACCCCAACCGCGCCATCGTCAATGTTCCCGACGGCATGCAGCCGATGGTGCTCGCGCGCCTGATCGAGGAGCGTTTGAAGGCGGCACCCGATGCCCGCGCCGCTTTGGTGTTCGTCGCGCGAGATGGCCGGAGGTTGCAGCGCATGGACGATGTGCTCCGGCCGATGCTGCCCGGCCACCAGATCCTGACTCTGCCCGCCTGGGACTGCCTGCCCTATGACCGCGTCTCGCCTAATGGTGTCACCATTGCCGCGCGGATGACGGCGATCTCGACCCTTGCCGATCCTGCCACTCGCGGCGCCATCGTCCTCACGGCGGTCAACGCGCTCGTCCAGAAGCTGCCACCGCTCGACATCGTGCGCTCGATGAGCTTTGCGGCCGCGGCGGGGCAGGTGGTCGATTCCAACCGGCTGATCGAATGGGCAAGCCTCAACGGCTATCTGCGCGTTCCCACCGTGCGCGAGACCGGGGAATATGCGGTGCGAGGGGGCCTGGTCGATCTCTTTCCGGCGAGCCTCGAGACGCCGCTGCGTTTCGATTTCTTCGGCAAGCAGCTCGAGTCCATTCGCACCTTCGATCCGGATACGCAGCGGACCACCGGAACGCTGCCCGTGGTGGCGCTGGCGCCGATGAGCGAGGTCTTGCTCAACGACGACACTATCCGCCGCTTCCGCGCCCGCTACACCGAGGCCTTCGGCGGCAACACCGGCGACGATCCGCTCTATGCCGCGGTCTCCGCCGGCCAGCGCTTTGCCGGGCTCGAGCATTGGCTGCCTTTTTACTACGATCATCTCGACAGTCTCGGCGCCTATACAGGCGACGCGCCGCTGGTCTTCGACGATCAGTCGCGAGAGGCGTTTGTCGAACGCCAGGTGCAGGTCAAAGACTATTACGAAGCCCGCGAGACCGCGCGGACGCAAAAGCAGGTCGCGCCCGGCGCTCCCTATAAGCCTGTACCACCGGTCCAGCTCTATGAGGTGGACGCGCATCCTTATTCGGTGGCGGCTTCGCCCGCGATCCAGCTTTCGAGCTTTGCTTCTCCGGATGAGGCCCGCACCGAAGACGCGGGTGGGCGCATCGCCCACAATTTCGCCGCGGAGCGGCAGAAGGCCGACGTCAACCTGTTCGAAGCGGTCGTCGCACTGCTCAGAGCTGAAAGCCGCAAAAAGCGCCGCACCGTCGTTGCCTGCTGGTCTGCCGGATCGCGCGACCGCATGGCGCAGGTGCTGGCCGATCATGGCCTTGCGTACCCGCGCCTCGCCGAGAACTGGCAGGATGCGGTCACGACACCTTCCGACACCACTGCCCTGGCACTGCTGCCGCTCGAGAATGGTTTCGAGACCAACGATATCGTCGTTCTCTCCGAGCAGGACATCCTGGGCGAAAGGCTGCTCCGGCCGCAGCGGCGGAAGAAGGCCTCGGATGCGCTGACCGAGGCGACGAGCCTTGCGGCCGGCGATCTCGTCGTTCACGTCGATCACGGCATTGGCCGTTTTCTCGGCCTCAAGCAGATCGAGGCGATGGGCGCGCCGCATGATTGCGTCGAGATCCAGTACGCCGGCGACACCAAGCTCTATTTGCCGGTCGAGAACATCGAACTGCTGTCGCGCTATGGCTCGGACAGCAGCGACGTCGTGCTCGACAAGCTTGGCGGCGTTGCCTGGCAAGCCAAGAAGTCCAAACTCAAAAAGCGCATCCGCGACATGGCGGAGCAGCTCATCAAGATCGCGGCGCAACGGCTGCTGATGAAGGCCGAGCCGGTTGAAGTCGCCTCCGGCGCCTATGACGAGTTCGCTGCCCGGTTCCCTTATGACGAAACCGAAGACCAGCTCGTCGCGATCTCGGCGGTCTTTGACGACCTGACTTCGGGCAAGGTCATGGATCGTCTCGTCTGCGGCGACGTTGGGTTCGGCAAAACCGAAGTCGCACTGCGCGCGGCCTTCGCAGTTGCGATGTCGGGAAAGCAGGTGGCCGTTGTCGTTCCGACAACGCTGTTGTCCCGCCAACATTTCCGCACCTTCACCGAGCGCTTCGCTGGCTTGCCGGTGCGTGTCGCCCAGGCGAGCCGTCTCGTCAGTGCCCCCGACATGAAGGCGGCCAAGGAGGGCATCGCAAGTGGCAGTGTCGATATCGTCATCGGCACCCATGCACTCTTGTCCAAATCGATCGCGTTCAAGGACCTCGGCCTGCTGATCGTCGACGAAGAGCAACATTTCGGCGTGGGCCACAAGGAGCGCCTCAAGGAGCTGCGCGCACATGTGCACGTGCTCACCCTGACCGCGACGCCCATTCCGCGAACGCTGCAACTTGCGCTGACCGGTGTCCGCGATCTCTCCCTGCTGGCGACCCCACCGGTCGATCGCCTCGCCATCCGCACCTTCATTTCGCCCTTCGATCCACTCTCGGTCAGGGAGGCATTGCTGCGCGAGAAATATCGGGGTGGACAGGCCTTCTATGTGGTGCCACGCATCAAGGACCAGCCCGACATTGCCGAGTTCCTCCGCGAGCAGGTGCCCGAGGTCTCGTTCGTCGTCGCCAACGGCCAGATGGCGGCGGGCGAACTCGACGACATCATGAACAATTTCTACGACGGCAAGTTTGACGTGCTGCTGGCGACGACCATCGTCGAATCCGGCCTCGACATCCCGAACGCCAATACGCTCATCGTCCATCACGCCGACCAGTTCGGATTGGCCCAACTTTACCAGATCAGGGGCCGCATCGGCCGCTCCAAGCAGCGCGCCTATGCACTCTTCACCGTCCCCCCGCAGCGCAAGCTGACCGATACCGCCGAGCGGCGGCTGGGCGTGCTGCAATCGCTCGAGAGCCTCGGTGCCGGCTTCCAGCTTGCCAGCCACGATCTCGATATCCGCGGGGCCGGGAACCTGCTCGGCGAGGAGCAATCCGGTCATATCAAGGAAGTTGGCTTCGAGCTCTATCAGGCAATGCTCGAAGAAGCGGTTGCCTCGCTCAAGGACGGCGCTGCCGACTATGAGGACAAAAACGAGTGGAGCCCGCAGATCTCGCTCGGCATGCCGGTGATGATCCCCGAGCACTACGTCCCGGACTTGCAGGTCCGGATGCAGCTCTATCGACAACTCGGCGATTTGGCCGACGCTCGCGAGATCGATGCTGCCGGCGCGGAACTGATCGACCGCTTCGGCCCACTCCCCGACGAAGTCGAGTCGCTGCTCAAGGTCATCCTGGTCAAGGCGCTCTGCCGGCAGGCCAATGTCGAAAAGGTGGAGGCGGGGCCCAAAGGCGCGGTGGTGACGCTGCGCAACAACGAATTCCCCAACCCGGTTGGGCTCGTCCAGATGGTCTCCGATCCGTCCATGCAGGTGCGGCTCAAGCCCGACCAGAAGCTGGTCTTCGCCCGCGACTGGCCAAATGCCGGCTCCCGGCTCAAGGGCACGGCCGGCATCCTCAGTCGCATGGCCAAGCTGGCCGAGGGAGCCTAGTGCGCCGGTCGCACGATTGTCCGCTCCGGAACAAACAAGCGCCCGAAAAGCCTGTCAGATTCGGCTGATCGCGCATCAACGCCGGGCGGCGTCATGCACAGCGGCAACACTGGCGGCAGAAAGAATTGGAAAGCTCTACCGGTCATGTTATTGCCCGAATTCGCCCCCTTGAAGGGCACCAAATCCAAGATGGCCGACAACGCCGCCACGCCGCCCGGGAACCCCAAGGACTTTTCATGACCTTCAAAACGCTCCTTGCCACCGGGCTGACTTTGGCCGCCATGGCCACCCTCGCCGGGTCATCCCTGGCACAGGACGCCACCGCAACACCTCCCGCCGATCCGGCTGCGGCCCCCGCAGCGGCGACGGAGCCGGCCCCGGCCCCCAAGCCGGAGGACAATTGGCTCAAGATCTGCGAACCGCTGGCCGACGGGAAGCGTGCCTGCTTCATGCGCCAGGTGATCCTGACGCCCAACAAGCAGTTTCTCGGCTCTTTCCTGTTGCGTGACGATCCGGGCCAGCAGGCGCGGCTCACCGCGGTCGCAGCCGTTCCGGTGGGCGTACTTTTGCCGATGGGCCTTTACTGGCAGATCGACGACGGCAAGCCGATCCGCACTGACTACTATACCTGCGACCCGCTTTCCTGTTCGACCCAGCAGTTCGTCAACGAGAAGTATATCGACCTGCTCAAGAAGGGGTCGGTCCTCAAGCTCCTCGCCAAGAACCGCAAGAACGAAGACCTGATCGTCTCGATCAATCTCGCGGGCTTCACCGCCGTCTATGAGGGCGAAGCCGCGCTGACCTTTGACGAATTCAACAAGCAGCAGTCGGGACAGGCAGCGCTCGAGAAGGTCCTGCAGGACCGAGCCGAAGCGCTGCGCCAGCAGCTGGGCGGCACTGAAACGCCACCGCCGGCGCAGTAGGGCTCGTCCATAGGGTAAGAAAGAAGGGCGCTGCGAGGCGCCCTTTTGCTTTGGCGTCTAGTTGGCGCCCATGCCGACCTGGAACGCGGCCTTGCGCATTTCCGGCAGGAGCTTGAGCGCCCAGAGACCGCCCGCCCGCATCGCCTGGGCCGGGAAGAAATCGGCGAGGAGCGAGCGGAACAGCATATCGACCATGGTGCCGGTGCGCATGAGGTCGCTGGCGCGGCGGTTGGCGTAGGCCTCGGCCACCGTCTGCGCAAAATCCGGCCGGCTTCGGTCGATGCCGTCGAGCGCCGCCGCCAGGTCCGCGACGTCACGCAGGCTGAGATTGAGCCCTTGCGCTCCGATCGGCGGGAAGGCGTGGGCCGCTTCGCCGACCAGAACGATGCCGTCGCGCCCGGCCCGATCCACGGTGAGATTGGAAAGCAAGAACATATGGGTCGGAGTGAGCAGTTCCACCGCCCCAAAAAGGCGCTGGGTCTTTTCGGCGAAGATTTGAACCAGCTTTTCCTTGCCGCCCTCCTGGGCTGACTTCAACACCGCGCGGTCATCGATCCAGACCAGGTTCGCGCGGTTGCCGCCCGCCGGGACAAGGGTGAATGGCCCCTCGGGGTAGTGGAACTCGACCGAAGTGCCGCCGATGGGCCTGCCGAGGCCAAGATCGCACACCAGCGCCGCTTGCCGAAACCAGTTCTCCCGCGCCCTGAACCCGCCAGCTTCGCGCACCCGCGATTTCTTGCCATCCGCCCCGATCAGCAATCCGGTGGTGAGCGATCGCCCATCGGCAAGCCTGACGGTGATGCCGCCGGGGTCTGGCTCAAGATCCTCGAGCGTCGTCTCGATGCTGGTGAGGTTGCCGAGTTGCGCGCGCGCGGCTTCGAACGCTTCGGCGAGCTTCACATTGGGGAAGTTCCAGCCGAAAGCCTCGAGCCCGGCCTCCGCGCTGTCAAACAGTGTCTCTGGTGCCCGGAACAGGCGCCCGGTTGCATCGATTATCCGGATTTGCGTGAGGGGGTGGCCGATCGCCGCTGGATCGCTGACCAGTCCCGCCGCCTTGAGATAGGCAACCGAAGGCTGCATCAATGCCGAGGTGCGCCGGTCCGCAGGTGCCCTGGGGACAATATGGATGGTCGAAAGGCCCGCCTTGGCGACAGCAACGGCGGCGGCAAGCCCCGCAAGCCCGCCGCCGACGACGATGGCGTCGCTGTCGCGTTCGGTCATTGGGCGACGGCCAACCTCTTGGTCCGTCCGCTGGGCAGCACAAACGCGCCCGCATACGAGCCCACGAACAGCGCAAGCAGATAGATCAGCAGGTTCGAGGGCCAGAAGGCGATCAGCGAAATCGCCGGTCCCGGGCAGATCCCCGACATGCCCCAGCCGATTCCGAAGAGCACCGCGCCGAGAACGAGCGGGGCATCGATCCGCGTGAACTGCGGCTCGTGGAAGCGCATGTCGAAGGCCGGCGCTTTCTGCCGATTTCCGATTCGCACCGCGATGAACATCACCACGATGGCAGGCCCAATGACGAAGGCGAGACTGGGATCCCAGCCACCGGTCGGGATGGCGGTGAAATCCAGAAAACGCAGCACCTTGAGCGGATCGACCATCTGCGAAACGTAGAGGCCTGCCCCGAACAGCGCGCCCGATACGGCGGCTGTGAGGAGATAAGGAAGGGAGGTGGATTTGCTCATGATCAGACGATCCCGGTCAGGGTGACGGTCAGGATGGCAACGGCAAAGAAGATGCCGACGGCCACGAAGGAGCGCTTCGACAGCCGCGCAATACCGCAGACGCCATGTCCCGAGGTGCAGCCATTGCCGATCTTGGTGCCAAAGCCGGTTAGCAGCCCCGACGCGACGATCCAGAGCGGCGCGCCGCCGGTGAACCATGCCGGCGGGGTGGCGAGGGCTGCGGGTCGTCCGCCCGGCCCGCCGACACCCAAGCCGGGGAGCAGATAGGCCGCAGCGAGCGCACCGCCTACGAGGGCGATCAGGAAGACCAAGCGCCAGACCACAGTAGAGGCCGGGGGCAGCAACTGGCCGAAAATGCCGGAAACGCCGGCGATCCGGCCATTGCCGAGCCAAAGCACGGCCGACGCAAGGCCGATCAGCGCGCCGCCGACCAGCGCGGGGAGGGGAGAGAAGGCTTCCATCGAGATATCCTTTGACGAATTGCCGTCTTTGTACCATCCGCGGCAGGTGCCAAGCCAGCTTCCGGACGAGTGCTTCATGCTCCAATCGTCGCACCCGGTAAAAAAGCACGGTTGCGAAATTGCTGCGGCCTAGACTTCCAACTCACTGAGCGGGCACTTAGATTGGCGCTTACCGAAAAGCAGTGGAGTTACGCATGCTGGACCTCTTGTCCGATCCGGCCGTCTGGGCCGCCTTTGGGACGCTGACCGTTCTCGAAATCGTTCTGGGCATCGACAACATCGTCTTCATCTCCGTCCTCGTCGCGCGGCTACCAAAGCAGCAGGCCGACAATGCGCGCCGGCTTGGTCTGGCACTCGCGCTGATCTTTCGCATCCTGCTGCTGCTCGTCCTGAGCTGGATCATCGGGCTCGACACCGACGTGTTCACCGCTTTCGGTCTCGGCTTCTCCTGGAAAGACATCATTCTTCTCGGCGGCGGCCTCTTCCTCATCTACAAGGCGACGGGCGAAATGCATGCCGAGATCGAGGAGCCGCATGAGGCAACGCTTGCGCAGCAGGCGAAAGCCGCATTCTCGGCGATCATCGTCCAGATCATCCTCATCGACATGGTGTTCTCGATCGACTCGATCATCACGGCTGTCGGCATGGCGCAGCATGTCGAGGTGATGATCGCCGCCGTGATCGTCGCGGTCGGCATCATGTTCGTTGCTTCCGGCCCGATCGCCGATTTCGTCGCCAAGCACCCGACCACAAAGATGCTGGCGCTCGCGTTCCTCCTGATGATTGGCATCTCGCTGGTCGCCGACGGGCTCGGCTTCCATATCGAGAAGGGTTACATCTACGCCGCCATGGGCTTTTCGGTCGTGGTGGAGTCGTTCAATATTCTTGCCAAGCAGCGGCGTCTGGCGCGCACCGCTACTCCCGTACATGCCAACGCGCCTCACGCGCTGAGCGAGCCGGCTCCCAAGCCCAAGGCCGCCAATGTCGCGCGATCCCAGTCGCGCCCCAAATCGGCGCCGCGAAAGAAGTGATGGGCCGCACCATAGTCGTCTCCGCCATTGGCGGGCCGGAAGTCCTGAAGCTGGAGCAGCAACCCGCGCTGACGCCCAAGGCAGGTGAGGTAATTGTGCGCAACGAGGCGATCGGCCTCAATTTCGTCGACGTCTATCAGCGCACGGGCCTCTATAAGCTGCAGCTTCCCTTCACCCCCGGTGGCGAAGGCGTCGGGGTGGTGACCGCGGTGGGGGAGGGTGTCACCGGAGTGAAGGCAGGCGATCGGGTCGCCTACAATATCGCAACCGGTGCCTATGCCGACGAAGTCGCCGTTCCCGCCGGTAAGACCGTGCCGCTTCCTGCGGGGATTTCCACGGAGATCGCCGCGACGCTGGTGATCAAGGGCGGCACGGCGCACTATCTCCTCTTTGAGACCTGGCCCGTAAAGCCCGGCGAAACGATCCTCGTTCACGCCGCTTCGGGAGGTGTCGGGACGCTGCTGGTCCAGTGGGGCGCGGCGATCGGCGCCAGAGTCATCGGGCTTGCTGGATCGGATGAAAAGGTCGACATTGCAAGACAGAACGGCGCGGCCTTCGCATTCAACTCCCGGCAGGATAATTGGGTGTCCAAAGTGCGCGAAGTGACGGGCGGCAAGGGAGTCGACGTCGTCTATGACGGTGTCGGCAAGGTGACGTTCGAAGCCTCGCTGGATTGCCTCCGGCCGCGCGGGCTCATGGTGAGCTACGGTAACGCGTCAGGTCCGGTCACCGGGGTGGCGCTCTCGATGCTGCAAAGCCGTGGCTCGCTCTATGTCACGCGACCGACGAGCGGACAGTATTTCGGGACACCCGAGACTCTCAAATCGACGATGTCCGCCGTCTTCGATGCCTTCACGGCCGGCCGTATCCGTCCGACCATCAGCCAGCGCTTTTCCCTTGAAAATGCGGCGGATGCGCATCGCGCACTTGAAGGACGCGAGACCACCGGAGCGAGTGTCCTTGTTCCCTGAACTGGACGAGCGGGCCGCTATTGGCTAATCCCAAGCCGCTGGGCAGGTGGCAGAGCGGTTGATTGCTCCGGTCTTGAAAACCGGCGAACGTGCAAGCGTTCCGGGGGTTCGAATCCCTCCCTGCCCGCCAGTCCCTGCCACCCGCGGTCCGAAGACAGTCATGCGGCTTTGGCGTTCTCGCCGCCCATGGCGAGTTCAGTCAGCTTCTTGTCCGCGGCTTTTTCCTCGTTCAGCGTCTGCTCGAAGAGCTTGACCGCTTCGTTGAGGCCGAGTTGCGCCGCCCAACTCCTTAGGGCGCCGTAGCGAGCAATTTCGTAGTGTTCGGCCGCCTGGCCGGCGGCAATGAGACCGGCGTCAAGCGCCGCGGTGCCCTTATAGTCTTCCATCGTCGACTTTCCCTCTTCAAGGATGCCCAGGATCGCGTCGCAGGTCTTGCCGCGCGGGGTTTCGCCGATGATCTCGAAGACCCTTTCGAGCCGCTCGACATGGCCTTCAGTTTCGACGAGGTGCTTCTCGAACCCGTCGCGCAGGCGACCATCCTGCGCGGCCTTGGCCATCTTGGGCAGGGCTTTGACCAACTGTTTTTCGGCATAGTAGATGTCCTTGAGCGTATCGAGGAACAGGTCGTCGAGGGACTTTTCGAGTTTTGCCATTTTGGCCTCCGGGTTCGCGTGCGAGAACGAAACGGCTTCCGGACCGTCTGGTTCCCGGTATCTGCCGGCGGCGTGCCTCCATAAGGTGTCGCGCTTTGTGCAGCGGCCAAAGCCTCCTAGGGTAGTTCAGTGCGATCGGAGCCCACATTTCCAAAGCCGCTGCTAGCGCCCCTCGGCGATGCCGCTTTGCTCATTCGATATGCGGGCAGCCTGAACGATGCCGCCAACCGCGCGGCAATTGCGGCGGCACGCCATCTCCAGTCGGAGGAGCCGAGGGGGGCATTGGAGATCGTCCCGGGATTGGTCTCGGTGCTGGTTCGCTACGATCCTCGAGTTACCGATTTCATCACTCTGTCCGGTGAAGTCCGGCTCGCACTAGACCGGTCCAACGATGCGATCGCGGCGCAGGCACGTTCGCGTCGCCTGCCGATCTTTTTCGACGGCGAGGATCTGCCCGAGATCGCCTCCCTGCTGGGGCTCACTGTCCCGGCTTTCATCGAGCGCCACAACACGTCGCCGCTGCGCGTCTTGGCGACCGGCTTTGCCCCGGGCTTCGTCTATTGCGGCCTGCATGGCGAAGACCTGAATGTCCCACGCCGTCGCGAGGTGCGCGCTGTGGTCCCGGCGGGCACTGTGCTTTTTGCGGCGCGACAGACCGCTATCGCCGCGACCCCCATCCGCACCGGCTGGAATGTGGTCGGGAAAACGCCGTTCCGCAACTTCGACGCAGCGACCGACCCGCCGACAGTGCTTCGACCCGGCGACGAAATCAGTTTTGAGGTTGCACGGTGACGACGATCACCATCACAAGGGCAGGGCCGCTCGCGACGCTGCAGGACCAGGGCCGCTACGGCGTGCTGGCCCACGGCATCAGCGCTTCGGGGCCGACGGTCAATTCGGCCTTTCATGAAGCTGGTGGCTTGCTTGAAACTCCTGGCACCACCGGTATCGAATTCACCTCGGCGGGCCTCGCCTTCACGGTTGATGGACCGCTCCGTGCCGCAGCCGCCGGTGGAGACTTCAGCCTTTCCGTCAACGGCGATCGCCGCGAATGGCCCGCAACACTCGCACTCGCTGCCGGCGATGGTGTCGACGTCGCCCCGGGCAGCGCGGGCAATTACGGCTATCTGCGCTTTGAGCGGGAGTTGGACGTGCCCGCGCTACTGGGCAGCCGCTCGACCAATCTCGCAGTCGGTCTCGGCGGTTACCGCGGAAGGGCACTCAAGGCGGGCGATCAGATTGCCTTCGGTGCCTTGGGCACAATTGGGAAGGCCGAACTGGCAGCACCATCCCAGCCCGGACCGATCCGCTTCACCTGGGGCGTCCATGCCGACCAGATTCCGAGGGATGTCCGCGAGCGCTTCACCCAGGCGGGATTCCTTGTTTCGACCCGTCTCGACCGCATGGGGGTTCGCCTCGAAGATCCCGAAGGCGTGTTCACGAGCCTGAGGCAGCTCTCACTGGTTTCGGAAGCCATTGTGGTGGGTGACATCCAGATTCTCGGTGACGGGACCCCGGTCGTCTTGATGCGCGACCACCAACCGACCGGCGGCTATCCGCGCATCGCCACCATTGTCAGTGTGGATTTCGACCGCTTTGCCCAGATGCGCCCCGGCAGCACCGTCCACTTCCAGTCTGTCGTGCCCGGACATCGCCGATGACCTGGCTCGACCTCAATGCGGATCTCGGTGAGGGTGTGGGTGATGACGAGGCGATGCTCGAGATCGTCAGCTCCGCATCGATCGCCTGCGGTGGCCATGCCGGGCACGAAGCCTCGATGCGGGCGGCCCTGCGCGCTGCCAAGGCTCGCGGTGTGACGGTCGGCGCCCATCCAGGCTTTGCGGACCTTGAGAATTTCGGGCGAAGACGCCTCATCCTGCCTCCGGCGGAATTGGACGCCAGCATTCGCACTCAGGTTCGCACTCTGGTGGAGCTGGGAGACGAAGAGGGCTGGCCGGTCCGTTATGTGAAGCTGCACGGTGCCCTCGCCAATATGGCGGCCGAAGAGCCGGCCATTGCGGCGCTGTGCTTTGCGGCGGTCGAGGGACTGGTCCAGGGACTGGGCGTCCTTGCCATAGACAATTCCGCGCAGGCGGAAGTGGCCGAAGGCCTTGGCTTTCCTGTGGTCCGGGAAGCTTATGCCGACCGCGCGTACCTGCCCAACGGCCTACTGGTGCCACGTTCCAACCCCGGGGCGGTGATCGATGACGCGACGGCGATCCAAGCCCGAGCAAAAAAGCTGGCTGCCAGCCATTCGATCCTTAGCAATGACGGTACCGAAATCGCGACCAGCGCGGTCTCGCTCTGCATCCACGGTGACACCCCGGGCGCGGTCAATATCGCCCGGGCGGTCAGATCTACGCTGCTCGAGGCGGGGGTTGAGATCAGGTCCGCCTTCTGAAAGAACCCGCGCATGAGTGCAAAGATCATTGACGGCAAAGCCTATGCCGAGGGCCTGCGTGTCCGCATTGCCGGTCACGTGGCGCGGCTGAAGGCCGAGAGCGGGGTCACTCCCGGACTCGCCGTCATCATCGTCGGCCATGACCCTGCGAGCCAGGTCTATGTGACCAACAAGGCGAGGCAGACTGTCGAAGTCGGTATGTATTCCGAAAAGTACGAACTTGCTGAAACCACACCTGAGTCCGAGGTTCTTGCGCTCATCGAGAAACTGAATCGCGACGCGGCAATCCACGGCATCCTGGTGCAATTGCCGCTGCCCAGCCAGATCGATCCCAACCGCGTCATCGCTACGATCTCCCCGGACAAGGATGTCGACTGCTTCACCCCGGCCAGCGTCGGCAAGCTCCAGATCGGCCTGCCCGGCCCGGTGAGTTGCACCCCGCTCGGCTGCCTGATGCTGCTCCGCGACACGATCGGCAAGCTGGAGGGGCTGCATGCGGTGATTGTCGGGCGCTCCAATCTCGTGGGGAAACCCATGGCCCAATTGCTCTTGCGCGAGAATTGCACGGTCACGATCGCGCATTCGAGGACCCGGAATCTGCCCGAAATCGTCCGTCAGGCCGATATCGTCGTTGCCGCCGTCGGCCGCCCGGAAATGGTCCGCGGTGACTGGATCAAGCCCGGTGCCACGGTGATCGACGTCGGGATCAACCGCGTTCCGGCGCCCGAAAAAGGTGAGGGCAAGACCCGCCTCGCCGGCGATGTGGCGTTCGGCGAGGCCATCGCGGTCGCAGGTGCCATCACCCCGGTCCCGGGCGGCGTTGGACCAATGACGATCGCCTGCCTCCTCGCCAACACCGTCACCACCGCCTGCCTGATCAACGGCCTCTTCCCGCCCAGCGACTTGACCCCCTGAGTCTCGACAACAGGCAAGTTCAGCAAAATTCCCTTTAGTCACGGACACGTTGGGACTTTCGCAATACCTGCCGCGCTAGAACTTATCCTAGGGGAATGCGGGCAAAACAGAACGTGTCGCTCGATAATTTCGATTTGAGTGTGAGCCGGGCCGATGCCGTCCTGGCGCTGCTGGAGCGGTCCAAGGTCGCGCCTCTGCCGGTCTTTTATCGACTCCTTTACGATTACGTCGCCGGCGTCCAAAGCCTTGCGTCTGGCCGCATCGGCGAGATCGTCGCCGACACGGCCGAAGCCAAGCGAACGGCCGGCGAGCGGCTGTACGAAGAATTCGTGCGGCCCTACGCGGACGACACGACCGCCGCGACGGCCATCGACCGGATGGTCCGCCGTCTGAAAACGTTGGACGAGACTCTCGTCGCCACCAGTGCCGAGACCCGCGAACAGTCGAGGTCGCTGGGTCTCATCAGCGCCGAGATGGACAGCGATGGGCAGCACCTGGATTTGCTGCGCGAATGGGTGGGTCGCCTATCCCATGCCAATGCCTGCCTGATCGAGGCGAATTCCAACCTTCGTGCCGAACTCGACGTTTCGAGCGCCGAACTCAAGGTGACCAAATCCGAACTCGCTCAATTGAGCCGCGACTCGCTGATCGATCCTCTTACCGGCATCTCCAACCGCGCCGGATTGGACGTTGCCCTATCGACCTCCCTGGCAGCTGCCGAGAAATCCGAATCGTCATTTGCACTCGCCGTGCTCGATGTCGACCGGTTCAAGGGCCTCAACGACACATGCGGGCACCTTGCGGGGGATGAAGTCCTGCGCATTGTCGCAAGGACGCTGCTTGCCTCGGTGCGCACCGGGGATGCCGTGGGACGGCTTGGAGGCGATGAGTTTATCGCCATCCTCCACGGCGCCAGTGTCGCAGGCGCGCGCGTCGCCGCCGAGAAGATTCGCGAAGAGGTGCTTGGCAACGATGTCTCGAAAATTCTCGGGCCCGATGTGCTGGGCGGCGTGACGGTTTCCATTGGCGTCGCGCAGTTCCAACCGGGAGACACGATCGTTTCGATGTTCGCCCGCGCCGATCGCTGCCTGCTGGAAGCCAAGCAGAACGGCCGCAACCGTGTTGTCTGCGAGGACGATGACGACACCGCGGACCAGGCGGTCGCCTGAGCTAGATCACCCGGCTCAGGTGAAAGCTCCGCGCCACTGTGTGGTCGCGCAGGCCGAATGCGGGAACCTTGCCGCGTTCCAGCCGGTCGATCACCGCCTGCGCGTCCCTGATCTCTGAAGCATCGACGACGACGGCCGTCAGCGGACGACGATCCTGCCGCGAGGATTGCAGCAGATCAAACAGCAGGGCGCGGATGTCACCCCTCGCCGCACAGGCGACGCATTCGTCGCCGGGCTGATGATCGTGAAGTGCCGGCTCAAGGTGAAGCAGCCTCGCGCCGGGATCGACGGTGGCGACGCCGTGCGTGACGACGGTCACCGGGATTGAAGTTGCGGCAGGCTCGAACGGTGTGCTCACGATCCCGCCTTGTCCGGTACCGGCGTGTAGTTGAGGACCGGGCCGAGCCAACGCTCGACTTCGCGAACGCTCATACCCTTGCGCCTTGCATAGTCCTCAACCTGATCGCGCTCGACCTTGGCCACGCCAAAGTAATAGGCGTTCGGATGGCTGAGATAGATGCCGCTTACCGAGGAGCCCGGCCACATGGCGTAGCTCTCGGTGAGTTCGACGCCGATGCGTTGCTTGGCATTGAGCAGGCGGAAGAGCGTGGTCTTTTCTGTGTGGTCAGGCTGTGCCGGATAGCCGGGCGCCGGGCGGATGCCGCGATACTTTTCCTGCAGAAGATCATCGGGCGAGGCGTGCTCGTCCGCGGCGTAGCCCCAGAATTCCTTGCGTACGCGCTCGTGCAGGGCTTCTGCGAAGGCTTCGGCGAAACGATCGGCGAGGGCCTTGATGACAATGGCGGAATAGTCGTCGTTTCGGCGTTCGAAGCGCTCGGCGATGAGCTGCTCCTCAAGACCGGCAGTGACGACGAAAGCCCCGACATAGTCTGGCGTACCTATGGGCGCGACGAAATCGGCGAGCGCGAGGTTGGGTCTGTCCTTCTGCTTCGAAAGCTGCTGGCGGAGCGTATAGAGCGTCGCCAGTTCCTCGGCGCGCGTGTCATCGGTGTAGAGCCTGATGTCGTCGCCAGTCGAATTGGCGGGCCAGAAGCCGATCACCGCCTTGGGACGGAACCAGTTTTTCTGCAGCACCTCGCGCAGCAGGTTCTGGGCATCGTCCCAAAGCTGGCGCGCGGCCGGCCCCTGCTCTTCGTCTTCGAGGATGGCGGGATAGCGGCCCTTCATCTCCCAGGCCTGGAAGAACGGCGTCCAGTCGATATAGCGCGCGAGCTCGTGAAGATCGTAGCTCTCAAACACCCTGGTCCCGAGAAAGCTCGGCTTGGGCGGCGCATAGGCCGACCAATCGGTCTTGAAGGCATTGTCGCGGGCGGAGCTGAGCGGCAGGCGCTGCTTTTCGAGCTCGCTTTGTGCGTGCTTGGCAGCAACCTTCTCGTACTCGGCCTTGACGTCCGCGACATAGGCGGGGCGCTGCTCCTTGCTGAGCAATGCCGAAACGACGCCCACCGCCCGGCTGGCGTCGTGGACATGGACCGTCGGCCCGCCATGATATTGGGGATGAATCTTCACTGCCGTATGGACGCGGCTGGTTGTTGCCCCGCCGATGAGGAGGGGTATGTCGAAACCCTCGCGCTCCATCTCCGAGGCGACATGAACCATCTCGTCGAGCGAGGGGGTAATGAGGCCCGAAAGCCCGATCACATCGACCTTCTCGCGCTTGGCCGTCTCGAGGATCTTGGCTGTCGGCACCATGACGCCGAGGTCGATGATCTCGTAATTGTTGCAGCTCAGGACCACGCCCACGATGTTCTTGCCGATGTCGTGGACGTCGCCCTTGACCGTCGCCATCAGGATCTTGCCGGCTGATTTTACGCCTTGCGCATCGCCATTCGCGTCCTTCTCAGCTTCCATGAAGGGGAGGAGATGGGCGACGGCCTGCTTCATGACGCGAGCGGACTTGACCACCTGCGGCAGGAACATTTTGCCGGTACCGAAGAGATCGCCAACGACGCTCATCCCGGCCATCAAGGGGCCCTCGATGACGTGAAGCGGGCGCGTCGCTTCGAGACGCGCGGCCTCGGTGTCGGCCTCGATGAACTCGGTGATGCCGTTGACCAGCGCGTACGAAATCCGCTCGGCGACGGGTTTGGTGCGCCAGGTCAAATCCTTGGCCTTTTGCTCCTGCCCGGCGCCGCCGCGATAGCCTTCGGCAAGTTCGAGCAGGCGCTCGGTCGCGTCGGTGCGGCGGTTGAGGATTACGTCCTCGCAGGCCTCGCGCAGTTCGGGATTGAGCGAGTCGTAGACCGCGAGCTGGCCGGCATTGACGATGCCCATATCCATGCCTGCCTGGATGGCATGATAGAGGAACACCGAATGCATCGCCTCGCGCACCGGCTCATTGCCGCGGAACGAAAAGCTGAGATTGCTGACGCCGCCCGAGATGTGGACGTGGGGCAGGGTGGTCTTGATCCGCCGTGTCGCCTCGATGAAGTCGACGCCGTAATTGCGGTGCTCTTCGATGCCGGTTGCGACGGCAAAGATATTGGGATCGAAGACGATGTCCTCGGGCGGAAAGCCGACTTCTTCAGTCAGGAGCTTATAGGCCCGTGTCGAGATCTCGACCTTACGCGCCTCGGTATCGGCCTGGCCATGCTCATCGAAGGCCATGACGACGACGGCCGCGCCGTAGGACCGGACGAGCCGGGCGGTCTCGAGGAACTTTGCCTCGCCCTCCTTCATCGAGATCGAATTGACCAGCGGCTTGCCCTGGACGCATTTGAGGCCGGCTTCGATGACCGAGAACTTCGAACTGTCGATCATCAGCGGAACGCGCGCGATGTCGGGCTCGGCAGCGAGCAGGTTGAGGAACTCGACCATCACCTTCTCGGAGTCGATCAGGCCCTCATCCATATTGATGTCGATGATCTGGGCGCCATTCTGCACCTGGTCGCGGGCGACCTCGAGCGCGGCGGTGTAGTCGCCAGCGGTGATGAGTTTCTTGAACCGCGCCGAGCCGGTGACGTTCGTACGCTCGCCGACATTGACGAAGGGAATCTCCGGCGTGAGCGTGAACGGCTCCAGACCTGAAAGGCGCAGCTGGGTCGCGACTTCGGGAATCTTGCGCGGCTTGTGGCGGGCGGCGACTTCGGCAAAGGCACGAATGTGATCGGGCGTCGTGCCGCAGCAGCCGCCGACAATATTGACCAGCCCTTCGCGCGCGAAGGCCTCGATCTGCCGCGCCATGAATTCCGGGCTCTCGTCATAGCCGCCGAATTCGTTGGGGAGGCCCGCATTGGGGTAAGCGCAGATGAAGGTGTCGGCGACGTCGCTCAACTCGGCTACGTGTGGACGCATGGCGTTGGCGCCGAGCGCGCAATTGAGCCCGATGGTAAAGGGGCGGGCATGGCGCACCGAATACCAGAACGCGCTCGGCGTCTGGCCGGATAGCGTACGGCCCGAGAGGTCGGTGATCGTGCCCGAGATCATGATCGGCAAGTCGAAGGCGCGCTCGGCGAAGATCCTCTGGGCGGCGAAGATGCCCGCCTTGGTGTTCAGCGTATCCGTGATGGTCTCGAACAGCAAAAGGTCCGCACCGCCATCGATCAGGCCATTGATCGCTTCCGCATAGGACGCCGCGATCTGGTCGAAGGTGATATTGCGCGCGCCAGGGCTGTTGACGTCGGTCGACATGGACGCGGTCTTGTTGAGCGGCCCGAGAGCGCCCGCCACGAACCTGTGGCGACCATCCTTTTCGAAGGCCAATTGGGCGGCTTCGCGCGCCAGCCTGGCGCCTTCGAAATTGAGTTCATAGGCGAGGGCCTCCATGCCGTAATCGGCCTGAACGATGGAGGTCGAGGAGAAGGTATTGCTCTCGCAGATGTACGCACCGGCGAGGAAATACTCCAGATGGATCGCCCGGATGGCGTCGGGCTGGGTGAGGATCAGCAGGTCATTGTTGCCCCGCACATCCCGGTGCCAGTCCTTGAAGCGCGCACCGCGATAGCCGGCCTCATCCAGCTTCAATTGCTGGATCATCGTCCCCATCGCGCCGTCCAGCACGAGGATGCGCTCGGATGCCGCCGCCGTCAGGGCAGCGCGGGCGTCGGTACGCGAAGGAAGCGGATCATACATGGCGAGGTCTCTATCCTTGGCGCCGGCAGGCGCCAACGCAAAGCCAAAGTCTAGGGCACGGGATATAAAGATATCTTTATATGATATCCAGTGCCGTGACAACACGGGGACGTGTTCATGCGCCGGGCCGCCCGTGGCGCCCGGGTTTGGGGTGGTCATTGCCGCTTGCTGAGAAGCGGCATGGCGAGGCTCCGAACCCCGGAGCGGGTCGACCGCATGGATAG
>JBEBGE010000117.1:0-3597 GCA_040081595.1 Devosia sp. | reverse complement strand
GCATCGTTCGACGCCAACGCGAAGGCACGATCGGCGGCTGCAGCCGCGGCGTCGAACTGGCCCAAGACCGTCAAGGAGGCGCTGTGTCGCGCGTGCGCGAGGGCGTCGTCGGGCGCAAGGCTAACGGCCTTTGTTGTCGCCGCCACCATCCGTTCCAAGGTGACCCTCGTTCCAAATTCCTCGTTCCAACGCGAAGTGTAGATGGCGTTCATTGCTATCGAGTACCAGATAAAGGCCGGCGCAAACGACGCGTCGCGCGACATAGCTTGTTCAGCGAGCCGCCTAGTGGATCGAATCTAACACTTGGTGCCCGCGCCTGACGGCGGCGATGATTTTATCCGGGTCGGCGGTCCAGGTGAAGGGCTTGGGGTTGTCGTTGGTCTCGGCGAGGAAGCGGTTGATTGCGGCCTGGAGGTCGACGACGGAGCGGAAGACGCCGCGTTTCAGTCGTCGCTTCGACAGTTTGGCGAAGTAGCCCTCGACGGCGTTGAGCCAGGAGCACGAGGTCGGCGTGAAGTGGAAGGTGAAGCGTTGGTGCCGGTCGAGCCAAGCGCGCACCTTGGGGTGTTTGTGGGCAGCGTAATTGTCGAGAACGACATGGACGAGCTTGCCGGCCGGGACTTCCGTCTCGATGGCGTTGAGGAAGCGGATGAACTCCTGATGGCGATGGCGCTGCATGTTGCGGCCGATGACCGTGCCGTCGAGGACGTTGAGGGCTGCGAACAGCGTTGTCGTGCCGTTGCGCTTGTAGTCGTGGGTCATGGTCCCGGCGCGGCCCTTCTTCAGCGGCAGGCTGGGCTGGGTGCGGTCGAGGGCCTGGATTTGGCTCTTCTCGTCGACCGACAGCACGATGGCGTGGGCCGGCGGATCGACGTACAGCCCGACCACGTCGCGCAGCTTGTCGATGAAGTCGGGGTCGGTCGAGAGCTTGAAGTAGCGAACGCGATGCGGCTGAAGGCCGTGCGCGCGCCAGATGCGCGCAACCGAGCTGACGCTGATGCCGGTCGCCGCCGCCATCATCGCAGCGGTCCAGTGGGTCGCCTCGACGGGCGGATCGGTGCGCGTGAGCGCGACCACGCGCTCGGCCACCGCGGCGCCGAGCGGCGCAATGCGCGGGCGCCGCGTCTTGTCGCGCAACAGGCCGTCAAAGCCCTCCTGGGCGAAGCGCTCCTGCCAGCGCCAGACGCAGGTCTTCGACTTGGCCGTTCGACGCCTGATCTCGTTCAGGCCAACGCCGTTGGCGCTGAGCAGGACAATCTGCGCTCGCCAGACGTGCTTCTGGGCGGCGTTGCGATCGGCAACCAGCGCCTCAAGACGGCGACGGTCGGCGCGAGTAACAGTAACAATGATGCCAGGACGCATCGGCCAGACTCGCACACCGCGCGCCCGGCCGGAATCCCCCACGGGATTCAAGTGTCAGATTTTATCCACTAGTTCGGCCCCGTTTTCCCGCGGCACTCATTGGAGGTTGAAGCGATGCTCTCTCGTATGGCCATGCCACTGCTGGGCGCGATTGCAGCCCTGCTTGCCGCCGGTCCGGTCGCTGGCGCCGACCCGATCACCAAGCTCGAGCCGCCGAAGACCGCCGTCGTGCTGACGATTTCCGGCAATATCGCCGTTACCAATTCCGACAAAGGCGCGCGCTTCGATCGCGAGACCCTCAACAAGATCGGCGTCAAGACCGTGACCACGGCCACGCCCTGGACCGAGGGCAAGCCGAAATTCACCGGCGTCTTGCTCTCCGACTTGCTGAAGGCGATCGGCGCCAAGGGGGCGAAGGTCACTGCCATCGCTCTCGACAACTATTCCTTCGCCATCCCGGTCGAGGATGCCGAGAAGTATCCGGTGCTTCTGGCCATGGAGATGAACGGCACCGTCATGACGGCCAAGGACAAGGGGCCGATCTGGGTCGTCTATCCGCGCGACGATTTTCCCGAGCTCAATAACCGCAACACCGATCGTCGCATGGTGTGGCAGGTCAAAGAGCTGATCGTCGAATAAGTCGAATAGCATGCTGCGTAGAGGCTGGGGCTATGTGATAATATTGGCGGCGACGCTCGGCTTTGCCGCGTCACTGGCCACCAGCTTCTACAACTTGCGGAAATACGAAAGCGTCGGCCAGATCGAGCTGACCGATTCGACCTGGATCGTCGCCCAGACCAAAATCGACTTTCATCGCCTGCTCGATGCGCTCGCCCTCTACGCTTACGGCGACGAGTCCGTGGACATGGACGCCTTGAGCGGGCGTCTCGATGCCTACTGGAGTCGTCTCCCCCTCTATCTCGAAGGCGAAGAAGGCGCGCGCTTTTCGCGTATCACCGGCTTGTGGGATCTGGTGCGCCGGAGCCTGGCGACGTTGGAAGCGATCGAGCCCGAGTTTCGCGCATTAGAGCGCGGAGATATGGAGACCTATCGCGAACTACGTCGTCGGCTGATCCTGCTCGATCGCCCGCTGAACGACGTCATCACCAATATTTTCGTCAACAGTGAGGGCAGCGCGGCGTTCCGCAACGAGCGCCTGGACCGGGTGCATATCGAACTCCTGGTCGCGCTGATCGGGACGTTCATCACCGGGGGCGTCTTCATCGGCCTGCTTCTCATGGAGGGGCGGCGGTCTCGACGGGCGGAGGGCGCGGCGGAACTGGCGCGGACCCGCCTGGCCGAGGCCATCGACGCCATCTCCGAAGGATTCGTGCTGACCGATAAGGACGATCATGTCCTGCTGCTCAATCGACGGTTCGGCGAGATATTCGGTCATGAGGCGACGGCCGCCGCGGTCGGACGGCCCTTCGGCGAGCTCATGCGCGCGGTGGCCGACCGCGCCGTGCCGTCGGGGCAAGACCGCGAAAGCTGGGTCGAAAATCAGGTCGTCCGCCAGCGCGAACCCGCCGGCCCCTATGAATTGCCGTTGTCGGATGGGCGCTGGGTGCGCGTGAGCGACCGGCGCACGGCAACCGGGGCGATCGTCGGCATCCGTACCGATATCACCGAACTGAAACACCGCGAGATCGCGCTGATCGCCGCCCGCAACGAAGCCGAAGGCGCGAACCAGGCGAAGACCCAGTTCCTCGCGACCAAGAGCCATGAACTGCGCACGCCGCTCAACGCGATCATCGGATTCTCGGATCTGATGTGCAATCAGCGCATGGGCCCGATCGGCAGTCCGCGCTATCAGGAATATGCGCAGGCGATTCAGGAAAGCGGCCAGCATCTGCTGGCCATTATCACCGATATTCTGGACATCGCTCGCATCGAGGCGGGACGGCTCGAACTGGAGGAGTCCGACGTCGATCTGTCCGAGATACTCGAAAGCTGCCTGCGCGTAGTGCACGAGCGGGCCGACGAGAAGGGCATTGCGATCACCGTTTCCATCGACCCGAATGTGCCGGAAGTCCGCGCCGACCAACGGTTGCTGAAGCAAACCATCTTCAATCTGCTCGGCAATTCGATCAAGTTCACGCCGCAGGGCGGGCGGGTCACGGCTGGCGTTTGCCTGACACCGGATGGCCGCGTCGGCATCACCGTCAGCGACACGGGGATTGGCATCGCCGAGGCCGATCTGCCGCGCGTGTTGCAGCCCTTCGTGCAGCTAGAGAA
>JBEBGE010000074.1:0-13419 GCA_040081595.1 Devosia sp. | reverse complement strand
ATTCGCCGCCATCGAAGAGCTGGGCCTCGTCGGCTCTGAGCTTTGTCATTGCGCGGGCCATGTCGGGGCGCGGCGCGTAGATGGTCTCGAGCTCCCGGAGGATGGCTTTGCTCTGCCGCAGATTGTCGTGCGCGAGTGCGGCAGCTGCCTGTGTCTTGAGGTGATCGAGAGTCCTCAGCCGCCAGAGCGAGGCGGCCTCACGAACGACCAACGCCACCAGCGCGAGAACGAAGAGCCCGAGCACACCGAGTCCGACCCAACCCAGTGCCGGGTTGGTTTCGAACAGGGTGTGGATGAGATTGTCTGCGGCGAGACCGAGCGCGAGCGAGATCAGGATCCCCGCGGTGGACCACAGCAGCCGGGTCAGCCAGTTTCGGCGGGGCAGCGCAGGCACAATGGTTTCGGGTGCAGCGTCGGGATCGGACAGCGAAAGAACGGTCACCGGCAGGTCGACGATGTCGCCGGGCTCGAAGGCGCGCGGCGCCCGCGGGCGCGGCAGTTCGTCCTTGGCGTCACCGATCGGAAAGGCAGTGGGCGTTTTCATTTGAGCCGGTCCCCGATCAAGAATTCCAGCGCGCGGTCGAGGCGGATATGGGGCAGGACCGGCGCGCCCTCGGCGTTGCGATCGAGCTTCTGTGGCGGCAGGAAGCGGAGGAAATTGAGATGGACGGGCACACCGTCCTCGAACACCGCGTCGGGGACCGGCGGCAGGTCGCCGGGGAAGAACGCAATTTCGGTCTTGCCGTCATAGACGGTGCCGTCGAGCTTCTCGCCCGCCATGGGTGTGCCGACGATGACGCCGTGCCCCTTGATCTCGGCTTCACGCGTGGCCCGGATGGCGGCAAGTGCCACCGAGGCGGTTTCGGCGCCCGCGAATTTCGAGCGGCGGGCAGCGCGTGCGACGAGCCGGTTGAGGATCGCTTCGAGCCGGTCGTGACTCAATGAGTTCAAATGATCGGCCTTGGTCGCGGCGAAGAGGATGCGGTCGATACGGCGCGAAATGAGTTGCAGAAACGGATTGGTGTCTCCGGTGCGAAAGCAGGCGAGGATATCGGTCAATGCCGTCTCAAGATCGCCGACAGCCTCAGGCCCGGCATTGAGCGGACGCAATGCATCGACGAGCACGATCTGGCGATCGAGTCGGGCGAAGTGATCGCGGAAGAAAGGGCGGACGACGATGGATTTGTAGGCCTCGTAGCGCCGCTCGAGCATGGCGTAGAGGCTCTGGCCGCGCGGGGTCGCGGCGGGTGGCGGCAAGGGGGCGAAGGTCAGTGCGGGGGAATCCTCGAGGTCGCCGGGCATGAGGAAGCGTCCCGGCGGCAATGCCGAGAGCGCGCGGCCATCCTCGCGGCTCAAGCGCAGATATCGGGTAAAGGCTTTCGCCAGCGCTTCCGCGTCGGCGTCGTTGGCGTCCTTGAGGATGTCAATGCCGGCAAGAACGGAGAGGAAGTCCGTCGCTTCCTTAGCCGAACCCGGCCGCCTTGCCCGTTCGAGGGCAGAGGCGCTCCATTCGGCAAAACTCTGCGAGAGGAGCGGCAGGTCGAGCAGCCATTCGCCGGGATAGTCGACTATGTCGAGATTGAGAGTTGAGGGGCCGCGCCAGCCGCTGAGCCAGGAACTGGATTGGAATTTGAGCGACAGCCTGAGCTGGCTGATGCGCCGGGTGGATTCCGGCCAGCGCGGCTCCTTGCCTGTCAGAGCCTCAAGGTGCTGCTCGTAGGCGAACCGGGGAATCCCGGCGTCAGGATATTCGGCCAGCCTTGCGCCGATGAATCGGCCTACAGCCATCGAGGAAAAGCCGGGGAGTCTCCCGCCGGTCAAGAGGTTATGGACGAGCGCGGTGATGAAGATGGTTTTGCCGGAGCGGCTGAGTCCGGTGATCCCGAGCCTGAGCGTCGGGGTAAAAGCGCCGGTCGCGGCGTCGGCCAGATTGCCCAGTGCGATGCCGATTTCATCGGCGATTGTTGTTGGCGGCTGGGGCATGGCGGATCCGGTTCGCAGCGAAGGTAGGCAGTCCCGGCGCTATTGCAACCGGCGGCACCGCTAAAGGCGAGCCCGAACACGGCCGGTCGGCCCCAATTCCCCGCCGTTTTGGACGATTTCTTCACCTTAGCTGACTTAACTGGCGGCATGGCCTATGCCGCACGAAGAAGCGATGACGACGACTCCCCGATGCTGGGTGCTTCGCGACAGCAGACGCTCGGCGACAGGCTGCATCTGGAAGTCGCCAAACTCCTTATCGAACGCAAACTGGTGACGCTCACGGGTCTCGCCAATGCCATGCGGCAGGCGGCGGAGTGGCGGTCGAGCCTGGCCCAGACGCTGATCGCCAGCGGCCAGGTACGGCCGGTCGACTATTATCGCGTGGTCGCCGAAATCTACGGCCTGCCGTTTGTCGATCTCAGCCAGGACCCCATCGACCCCGAAGTCACTGAGATCGAAGACCGCGCCGACTATCCAGAGCGCAACCTCGTGCCGTGGCGGCGCGTCAATGGACGGACCATTCTCGCGGCCACCGAAATCACTGCCGAGCATTTCGACTGGGCCGATGCGCGTTACGGCGCCGACAACTACGACTTTGTCATCACCTCGCCCTTCGACATCCTGTGGGAGACGCAGAAGCTGTTCCGTGATTGGGACAGCTTTTTTGCGCGCGAGGCGCTGTTCTCGTGGAAGCCCGAACACTCCGCCAAGCAGACCATGACCGATGCGCAGCGGGGTGCGGGGCAGTTGATGCTCGCCGCATTGCTCGTCGCCTTCGCGATCGTGCCCTATCAGATGGCGGTCGGGCTGATGGCGGCGGTGACCTCGCTCTATACGCTCACCTTCGCCTTCAAGTTCGTCCTCACCTTCATCGGGTCGTCGCGCAAAGCGGACATGGAGATCTCGGCCGAGGACATCGCTTCGCTCGAGGACAGTGAGTTGCCGGTCTATACGGTGCTGGTTCCCATGTACAAGGAAGCCGAAGTGCTGCCGCTCTTGACGCGGGCGCTCAAGGGCCTCGACTATCCGCCCTCGAAGCTCGAAGTGAAGCTGGTGCTCGAGGAAGACGACCTCGAAACCATCGAGGCCGCAAAGGCGCTGAAACTGCCCGGCACGTTCGAAATCGTGCGCGTGCCGCCAAGCCAGCCCAAGACCAAGCCCAAGGCCTGCAACTATGCGCTGCAATTTTCACGCGGCGAGTTCGCGACCATCTACGACGCAGAGGACCAGCCCGAGCCCGACCAGTTGAAGAAGGCCGTGATCGCCTTCCGCAGGGGCGACCCCAACCTTGCTTGCGTGCAGGGCCGGCTCAACTATTTCAACCGCTCCGAAAACTGGCTGACGCGGATGTTCACGCTGGAATACAGCCAGTGGTTCGATTTCCTGCTGCCTGGGCTCGATTGGCTGAAGGTGCCGATTCCGTTGGGCGGCACGTCGAACCATTTCAAACTCGCGGCGCTGCGCAAGGTCGGCGCCTGGGACCCCTACAACGTCACAGAGGATGCCGATCTCGGCATCCGCCTGGCGCAGGAGGGTTTCACCGTCGGCGTCATCAACTCGACGACCTATGAGGAAGCCAACGGAGTGCTGCCGAGCTGGATCAAGCAGCGGAGTCGCTGGATCAAAGGCTATATGCAGACCTGGCTGGTCCATATGCGCCATCCGATCCAGCTCTGGCGCTCGATCGGCACGAAGGGATTCTTCGCCTTCCAGTTCTTCATCGGCGCGCCGCCCTTCACGATGCTGCTCGCGCCGGTGCTATGGGTGATGACGCTCTTGATCTGGTTCATGCACCTCACCAATTTCGGCTGGCTGTTTCCCGAGCCGTTCCGGACGATGGCGCTGTTCAACCTCGTGGTCGGCAATCTGTTCCTCGTCTATTTCGGGGTGATCGCCGCGCTCAAGCGCCGCTACTACGATCTCGTCCCGGTCGGCATCCTGCTGCCGGCCTATTGGGTGCTGCATTCCATTGCTGCCTACAAGGCGTTCTGGCAGCTCATCTACAATCCGCACTATTGGGAAAAGACCACCCATGGCACGTCCAAGGTCACCCAGTCGGCGCTCGAAGCCGCCAAGGCCGGCAAATGAGCAGCATGGCGGATGTCTCGACTGCAGCAGGTCCGGTGCGGGTCAGGCGGTTCTGGCGGGCCTCGACCATTGCCGTCGGGATCGTGGTCGGTACGCTGCTGATCGCGTTGACCATCGGCGTACTCCAGACCGGCTACGTGCGCCGCGACATCCAGGTGCTGCTTTCGGGACAGGACCTGAGGAGCGGCGGTTGGCTGTCGCGGATGGTCGTCCACGCCGTCGGCATGCTGCCCAATCTGGCGCAGCAGCAATTGGTGCTGTCGCTGCTGGCCTCAGCCACATCCGGCGTACTGTTCGCGGCGCTCTATGACCGGTTGCGGCGCAATGGCTGGTATGCGGCCGGCACCATCGCCGTGATTGCCGCTATCCTTGCTCACGCGGGGACGCTCTATACGTTCACAGCCTGGTCAACGGCCATTCCGCTGTTCATTGCGTTCGCGGTGCTGATCCCCTTCATCCGGGCGCTTGAAGATGTCGGCGATGTGCAGGCGGCAATCGGGCTCGGCATGGTGCTGCCGCTGCTGGTGCTTGCCGGACCGACGCCCGCATTGCTGATCCCCCCGCTCGCGATCGGCGCGGCCTTGGCCGATCCCGATGCGCGGCGCGATCCGCGCGCCTTCATCGCTATGATACTGGTAGCGACGCTGCCGACGCTGATCGTGATCTTCGGCATCCTCGGCTATACAGCGCAGGCGGGTCTCAACCCCCTCGATGTGCTCGTGCCGTATGTCGCGACCTATGGACGGCTGCAAGTCGGCAATATGGCGGGGAGCATCGCGACACTCACGGCATTCGCGCCCTGCCTTGTGGTCCCGATCGCGTATTGCTTCTGGCCTGCGCTGCCTGAACGCCGGCACATCGTCAGCGCGCTCGCCGTGGTGGCGCTGCCGCTTTATCTGGCAGTGGCGCGGGTCTTTCTCAACACGGCGATGCCGGCGCTGACGCCACCGCTGGCGCTGATCGCGGCGATGGTCTCATGGCTGGCAGTGGTGCGCTTGCCGCTAGGGCTGCGGATTCTCGCCGTGGTCATGCTGGTTGTCTCGGCGACAATGAGCTGGGTCACCCCGATGCTGTGGGACGATCCGGCATGGCGCGGCGCGATGCTGGAGCTAGTGCCGGGTGGGAGCGCAGCGCCGCCGGCGCTGCGTCCGTCGCTTTAGCTTCCGACCTTTGAAATTTCGAACGGCGTTGTCTGGTAGATCTCGTTGATCCAGTTCTGGAACAGGAGGTGGCCGTGGCTGCGCCAGCGGTTCTCGGGCTCGGCGCTGGTGTCGCCATTGGGGAAGAGGTTGACGGGCGGCTCGGGATTGAGCCCGGCCTTGACGTCGCGCTCATATTCGTCGGCCAGCGAGCGGTTGTCGTATTCGAGGTGGTTCAGCATGTGCAGGGCACGATGCTTAGGGTCATTGAGCATGCAAACGCCGATCTCGGCATTGTCGATGAGGATCTCGAGGTCGGGCCCAAGGCTTGCGCGGTCGATGTCGTTGTAACGCGACACCGGCACCATCGGGCTGTCGGAAAAACCGCGCAGCCAGGGCGCGCGCGAATTCAGCACGCGATGGCGGAAGACGCCGAAAGCCTTCTTTTCCATGCGGTAGCGCCTGGCGTGGTGGAAATGATGCAGGGCCGCCTGCGCGCCCCAGCAGATGAACATGGTCCGGTGCACATGGGTCTGCGTCCAGTCCATGATCTCGACCATCTCCTTCCAGTAGCGCACCTCCTCGAAGGGCATATTGGCGATGGGCGCGCCGGTGATGACGAAGCCGTCGAACTTATGGGCGCGGACCTCTTCCCAGGTGGAATAGAAGGTCTTGAGATATTCCTCGGAGGTGTTCTTGGACTTGTGGTCGGAGACGCGCACCAGGGTCAGATCGACCTGCAGCGGCGTCGAGCCGATGAGGCGTGCGAACTGGGTCTCGGTACGTTCCTTGTTGGGCATCAGGTTGAGGAGCCCGATCTGCAGCGGGCGGATATCCTGGCGGGCGGCGCGAGTCGAATCCATGACGGCGACGCCCTCGGCTTCGAGGGTCTTGCGGGCGGGGAGGTTGTCGGGGATGCGGATGGGCATGATCGGTCTCGGGCTTGAGGGAAGACGCTGGCTCCAAAGATGAGCTAGCGCATTCGGGCCCGGATGGCAGCCGCGACGAGATCGACAAATTCATCGCCGTCGCGGACGGTGGCGAGATCGGAGGCCTCAACGGTGTAGCCGTGGCGGTCGGCGAGCCGCTGGTACCGCGGCAGCCGGTCGCGCAGCAGAGCCTCGAAGCCCCAGGCGCCAAAGCCAGCCGGATCGACCTTGGAATCCTCGGCGATGCCGTTCTTCTTCTTGTACTCGGCCCACTTCTTCACGAGGAAGGCGGGCCGGTAATACATGGGCGTGGGGCTCTTGTGGAAGCGGCGGACCAGTTCGGCCGCATCGGCTTCGGTGCCGCGGATGTAGACGAGGGCGGTCGCGCGGCTCAGCGTCTGGATCGTTTCGTCGGCGGGATCGTCGGGATCGACGACTTCGATCAAGGAGCCGCCCGTGTCGGCGATAAAATTGTCGTAGCCGTACAGATCGTGGGCACGACCGATGAAGCGCGGCACCTCGGTCAACGCCGCGATCTCGGCGCGGCGGTGCTGCTCCTGGCGGCGCTGATATTCCTCGAGCGCGAGGCCGCCTTTGCGCGGATTGCCGGGGCGGCCGAGATAGCTCGAGAGCGGATCGAGATTCTCGAAGGTGATGTTGGAGCCGATGCGGATCGAGTCCGAGCGCAGCAGGTCGCGCAGGAACGGCACCTTCATGGCCTCGGCCTTGAAATTATCGGTGATGAACTCGCCCATGTGGCGCGTTCCGATGCGATAGTCGACCGAGTAGTGGAACCATTGCGACTTGCGCAGCAGCGCGGCCAGCCGCGTCTTGCCGACGCCGGCCATACCGAACACCGTCACCGCATGACGCGGCGCTTTCGCAAACTCGTCGGGTGACTTGAAAAGCATCGTGTTTGGGCGGCTCCGGTTGGGTCAGAGCGTTTAGAGCAAGAGGCCAAGGGGCACAAGCGAACCGGCAGAATGTGCCGAGGTGCCCGGCCGGCTTTGCCGGGCGGCAGTCCTTCTCGTGGCTCAGGCAGACCAAAATCGCTTTGAAATCAATGCGCTATCCATTTGGCATCGGGATTGCATCGCAAGTACCGGATCGGCGCGTCCATGCGCCAAGAGGCACAAGAGGAATTCGATGGGTATCTACGGGGCACTGTCTACCGCGGTCACCGGGCTTCGCGCCCAGTCGTTCTCGCTCGAGAACATCTCAGGCAATATCGCCAACTCGCAAACCACCGGCTTCAAGCGCATCGACACCGACTTCCTCGACCTGATCCCGGACGCCCCAGTCAATCAGCAGACCTCGGGTTCGGTGCTGGCGCAGTCGCGGGCCACCAACAATGTCCAGGGCGATGTGAAATCCTACTCGACCACCACCTTCATGGCGATCAATGGCGACGGCTTCTTCGTGGTCGAACCGGCCATCGGTCAGGCGGACGGCGTCGCCACCTTCGGCGGCTCCAATTTCTACACACGCCGCGGCGATTTCGACGTCGACAAGTCGGGCTACCTCGTCAACGGCTCGGGCTACTACCTCAAGGGCCTGCCCATCGATCCGCTGACGCAGAATATCTCGGGCTCTGTGCCGCAGGTGTTGCGCATCTCCAACGCCTTCCTGCCGGCGGCCCCCACGACGCGCGTCAACTACCAGCTCAACTTGCCGCAGCTGCCCAAGAATACCGCCTACACTGATGCCAAGACTCCAGGTAGCGAGATCTTTCTGCCGCAGGATTTCACCCCGATAACACCGGACCAGGCCGCCGAAACGTCCGGTGCCGCAATGGCGGGCACCGACGCCTCGAGCACGATCCTTTCCGCCGGCGATTCGATCATCATCGACGTGGGCGGCGTGCCGACGACGTTCAACTTCACCAACTCCGGCGGCACACTCGGCACGACCATCGACATCACGGCCGATACCACCGTCGCCGCGGTGATCGCATCGATCAATGCCGCCCTTCCGAGCGGCTCGGTCAGCATCAGCGGGGGCGAACTCACGGTCACGGCGGGCAACGTCACAGATACCGTGGCCATTACGGACAGCACGACCGGGATGGGCTTCACCAACGGCACCTACGACCCTACGGTCTCGCTGGCGACCCAGCTGGCGACGCGCGTTCCAGCAGTCGCCGCGTCGGACTCCGACGCGTTTATCTCGGAGTCGATCTCTGGAGGCGCGATCACCGTCTACGCGCAGAACGGCGCACCGGCGAACGTGCAAATGCGTTGGGCCAAGATTGCCAGCAGCGATGTTGGCGGCGTTGATCGCTGGAATCACTTTTACATGTCGGACAGCGGCGCCACTGGTGCTCAGGACATGTGGACCAATGTCGGCATCGACTACACCTTTGGCGCCGATGGCGGGCTGAGTCCGGCTGTCAATCAGACTGACCTGACCGGGCTTACTGTCAACGGTGTGCTGATCGGCAATGTTTCGCTGATGCACGGCGCTGGCGGTATCACCCAGTTCAACGACCCCAACGGCTCGGCGGAGGTGACGGCACTCAGCCAGAACGGCTACCCGGCCGGCGACTTCGTCTCGGTCGCGATCAACGACTCGGGGCGCGTGGTTGCCTCCTACAATAACGGCCAGCAGGTCGAAGTGGCGCAGGTCGTCACCGCCGATTTCAACGCCTCCAATCAGCTCAAGCGCCTCGACGGCGGTATCTTCGCGGCGACCTCGGACTCGGGCGAGCCGATCTTCAACTCGAGTGGCGGCATTCTTTCCGCTTCGCTCGAGAGTTCCAACACAGACATCTCGGAAGAGTTCACCAAGCTCATCGTCACCCAGCAGGCTTATGCCGCCGGCACACGCATCGTCTCGACCGCCGACCAGATGCTTCAGGAAGCGCTGAACATGATCCGCTGATCTCGGAGAGAGTGGAGTAGGGGCAAGGCATGGGTCTCAGCGTTTCGCTCAGTAATGCGCTGTCTGGCATGAATACCAGCCAGAACAGCCTCGACATCCTGTCGCGCAATGTCGCCAACGCGGGGACTCCCGGCTATCACCGGCAGTCCCTCAGCGTCATCGACACCAAGGGTGTTAATTCGTCCTATGCGCGATCGGGTGGCATCGAGCGGGCGTTTAACCAGAGCCTGCAGGCCCATTATTCCCGCGCATTGTCGGATGCGGGTTATTCGTCGATGCGGGCCGATGTGCTCGACCGGCTGCAGACATTTCTGGGCAAGCCGGGCGATCCCGGCTCGCTCGACAAGATGTTCCTCAGCTTCCAGACCTCGCTGCAGGAACTGGGAACAAGTCCCGACAACTACGCCACGCGCGCCTCGCTGGTTTCGGCGGCGCAATCGCTTTCAGGTACGCTCAATTCGCTGACCAATGAAGTGCAGGCGCTCCGCCAGGAGACTGAAGTCAAGATCGGCAGCAGCGTCGATCAACTCAACCTTTCCATAAAATCGCTGGCCAAGGTAAATGACCGGCTGGCCGAGCAGACGCTCGATCTCGGCTCGCGCGCGGCCCTGCTCGATCAGCGCGATCGCCTGGTGGCAGACGTTGCCGGGATGATCGATGTCCGCGTCGACTACCGAGCGGACGATACCGTGGCGCTGATGACCCGCTCGGGCGTCGGCATCCTCGACGGCAAGCCATCGACATTCGAATTTCAGAAGACGGGTGCGCTCTCGGCCGATGCGCAGTTCAACTCCGACCCGGCCAAGAGCGGCGTCGGCAAGCTCGTGCTCAATACGCCTTCGGGACTGGCGATCGATCTTGTGCAGCAGGGCGCGCTCAAATCCGGTTCGCTGGCGGCATTGGTCGAGTTGCGGGACAAGACGCTGGTCAATGCGCAGAATCAGCTCGACGAGATCGCGGCGGGCCTCGCGCAATCGCTGTCGACGGTCAAGGTCGATGGCACCGCGACCAGCCTCGGCCCGGCGGAAGGATTCGATCTCGACCTCTCGAGCATCCGCAACGGCAATGACGCGCTGCTCGACTATTCGCAGAATGGCATCGACAAATCGCTGCGTATCGTGCGCGTCGACGACACCACGAAACTGCCGCTCGACTACGTCGACGCCAACGGTACGCGGGTTGTCGGTCTCGACTTCTCGGGTGGTGCGGCAAGCGTCGCTTCGGCACTGCGCAGCGTTCTCGGCTCCGGCTTCGATGTCACCGGCTCAGGCTCGACGCTGACCATTCTCGACGATGGTGCGGCCAACACCACCCATGTCGATTCACTGGTTGCGCGCGGTACCGCGACCGGGCTGCAAAGTGGCGGGCTCGGCTTCAGCCTGTTTGTCGACAAGGACGATACCGACTTTACCAATGCGCTCGACGGAAAGGGGCAGTTGCGCGGCTTTGCCGGACGCATCACCGTCAACAGCGCGGTCATCGCCGACAGCAAGCTGCTGGTCCAGTATACGCCTGGACTGTCGCTGGGCGATGCAGCCCGGCCCGACTATCTGCTCGAGCAGCTTCAGGGTATGACGTTCTCAACCGCGCCAGGTGCCGATGGTGAAGGGGGCTTCCGGCTCGGCGGCTCTGTGGATGACCTGATCGCGCAGACCATGAACTACCAGGGTGGCGTCGCGACTTCGGCGAGCGATGCGACCCAGACGCAGGCGCTGACACTCGATGCACTCTCGGAACGTCTCGACAGCGAGTACGGCGTCAATGTCGATGAGGAAATGGCGCGGTTGATGGAATTGCAGAATGCCTATGCCGCCAATGCCCGGGTGATCTCGGCCGTGCAGGATCTGATCAACCGCCTGATGGAGTTGTGAGCGCGCGCAAATGACCAGCGTCAACCGCACCATGTTCCCCGTGCAGTCGGGGGCCCGCCAGATCGCCAGAATGCAGGAGCGTTTCGCGACGCTGCAGATGCAGCTCGCGACGGGCCAGAAGGCCTCCACGCTCTCCGAACTCGGCGACGATCGCTATCTCGACCTCACGGTGCGCAACCGGCTGGGCCGCATCGAGGGCTACCAGAACAATATCGGCACGATGGGGTTGCGTCTCGACGTGTTCGACAAGGTGCTGGCGCGGCTCGACACGCTCGAAAGCGATTCCCGCGTCGGCATGACTCCGGGCGGCTATGGCACCGGCAACATCAATTTCGGCACGGCGCCGACGCTGGCCACCTCGCGGCTCGACGAAGTGCTGAACCTGCTCAATACCGATGTCGATGGGCGCTATATTTTCGGTGGCAGTGTCGCCGACAAGAAGCCGGTGCAGAATGTCGACGCCATTCTCGACGGCATTGCGGGCAAGGCCGGGTTCAAGCAGATCGTCTCGGAGCGCACGGCGGCGGATCTGGGAACTGGTCTCGGGCGGCTGACCCTTTCGACCGCCACCGATACGGTGACGCTGGGCGAAGATGGCGCTCATCCATTCGGCTTCAAGCTCTCGACGCTGACGACGACCAGTTCGGCCGCTACCCTCACGCCACCAGCGGGAACGCCGCCGCAGACGCTGGCGGTGCAATTCACGGCCGTGCCGCTGGCGGGGGAGTCGGTGACCGTCGGACTCACTCTGCCGGATGGCAGCGAGGAAGCGATCAGACTCAAGGCGGTCACAGGTACCGCCGCCGATGGCGAGTTCAGTCTGGGCGTCGATGCCAATACGACTGCCGCGAACTTTGCAGCATCGCTGCAGGGCGCGCTGACCGACATGGCGCAGACCAAGCTGGCCGCCGCCTCGACCTTCGCGGCCGCGGACAATTTCTTCAACGGCCAGGGTCAGGACGTGCTGCGCGTCGTCGGTCCGCCGGCGACAGCGACGGCGCTGGGCGTGGCCGATCCGGCGACGACAGTCATCTGGTATCAGGGCAGCGACGCCGCGAGCGCGCGCCACTCGGTGACCTCGAAGATCGACGAAGCGATCAACATCTCCTATGGCGCGCAAGCCAATGAGAGCGGGCCGCTGGAATTGGTGCGGAGTCTTGCCGCGGTCGCGGTGCAGAATTTTCCTAGCGCCGATCCGACGGCCCAGGGCCGGTTCGACGCCATCGCCAATCGCAATATCTCGCGGCTCGCCGAGAGCCACAATAGCGAAGCCGGCTCGATCGAAATGATCGCCGCGGAACTGGGAAACGCCAAGGCGGCCGCTGCCAATGTCAGCGAGCGCCACGAGACCTATGGCGCGCATCTCGAACAGATGTTGTCCGACATCGAGACAATCCCGAAGGAAGACGTAGCGATGGAATTGCTGGCGCTGCAGACCCGCCTCCAGGCGAGCTACCAGGCGACCTCGATGATCGCGCAGCTGTCGATGGTGAACTTCCTCTAGGCGCCGGCGCTAGAGGCCCGTAACGACACCAATCGCCGTTACGCCGCGACGTTGGAGCGAAGGCCGGCCGCGACTTCGCGATTAATGTTGATCAGCACATCGAGCTGGGTCTGCTGCGGGTTGGCTTCGACCTTGATGGTGTGCTTGAGCACAAACAAGCCAAGATTGGCGACGTTCTGCCGGATCTGTACCGGCAGCGGATTGTCATCGCGCGTTGCCGAATTCAGAAACACGTTCCAGAGCTTGCGGTTGAATTTGAGTGCGCGGTGGAGGTCCTCGCGCGACGTTTCCCATTCGTCGCGGACGCGCTGCAAGTTGATTGCCGAGCGCGAGAGAAGATTGGCCTCGAGATCGCGGGGATTACCGGTCCGCTTGGCGACCGTCTGGTACGCCTGCGTCGCCTGATTGTGCATGGAGAAGAAGATCCTGTTCGTATTTCACGAGCTTCTTTGCGGCCCTCAGAGCTTTATAGAGTTGACCCGTTAATATCTCGTTGTTGACTTCATCAATCAGCGCCATTGTCGAGGGCGCGGCGCGCACGAGATCGTTCACCAGCGCGAAATAGTCGCCGCGGACCTGCTCGACGGCGTCGTTGAGGTACATCAGCTGTACGGCGAAGTAGATACGCTTGGCGGGCGTATCGGCGGTGGCGGCCGAGAGGATGTCCTTTTCACGCAGCACCGGCGACTTGCCGTCGATGAACAGGCGCGCTCGCTGGTCGGAATTGGTGATGATGCAATTGCCGATGATCAGGCGTTCGTTCGGCTTCAACTCGACCTTGAGTGACATGGAGGTGCCCCACGCTGCTGGAGATATGACTGCTGGCCGAAATTGCAGAGTCGCGCCAGAGCCTTGGGTGTCTTTGTTCGAGTCGGGGTGGAGGCAGGCGGGCCCCGGGAAACAGAAAAGGCGGGCCGGGGCCCGCCTTTCCGATAGAGCGTCTGCCAGTCGATTAGAACAGGCGGAGCACGTTCTGGTCGGCCTGCGAAGCCAGCGACAGAGCGGTCGAGGACAGCTGCTGACGG
>JBEBGE010000073.1:0-13555 GCA_040081595.1 Devosia sp. | reverse complement strand
GGGGCCGACGCCTAACGCTTGCGATGCGGCCCGCGCGGGCACGAGGCGAAAGCTCATGGAAACTCAAGCAGAAGCGCCGCGGTTCGTGACGCCGCCAACGGCGGCCGACTTGTTTACACCCAAGATCATGACCGTCCTGCGAGAAGGTTACGGAGCCAGGGATCTGCGGGCGGACATTCTCGCGGGCCTGACGGTAGCCATCGTTGCCCTGCCCCTCTCCATGGCGATCGCCATTGCGTCGGGGGTCACGCCGGAGCGGGGCCTTTTCACCGCGGTGATCGGCGGTTTCCTGATTTCCGCATTGGGCGGCAGCCGCTTCCAGATTGGTGGGCCGGCCGCCGCCTTCACCGTGCTGGTCGCTCACACCGTCGCGCGCAACGGTCTCGACGGGCTGTTTCTCGCGACGGCCATGGCCGGGCTGTTCCTGCTTTTGCTGGGTGCGTTCCGGCTGGGCAGCTACATCAAGTACATCCCTTATCCTGTCACGGTCGGCTTCATTTCAGGCATTGCGGTGATCCTCCTAGTTGGCCAGATCGGCGATCTGTTCGGGCTGACATTGCCCAACACCCCTGCCGACATTCTGCCCAAGCTCGAGGCACTCTGGGCCGCGGCGCCCAGCTTCAATGCCGTTGCGGCCCTGGTCTCGCTGGTGACGGTCGGGGTTATTGTCGGACTAAGGAAGTATGCTCCGACGTGGCCGGGCATCCTGATCGCGGTGGTGCTGGGTGCCGGAGCGGTGGCGCTGTTCAAACTGCCGATCGAAACCATCGGGACGCGTTTCGGCGGCATCCCGAGCATGTTGCCGACGCCGTCGTTGCCAAGCATCTCGCTGGCCAAGGTGCAGGCGGTCCTGCCGGACGCGATTTCCTTTGCGCTACTTGGAGCCATCGAATCGCTGCTCTCGGCGATGGTCGCCGACGGCATGACCGGGCGGCGCCACCGCTCGAATATGGAACTTGTGGCGCAGGGCATCGCCAATATCGCGTCGGCGCTGTTCGGCGGCATCTGCGCGACCGGCACAGTGGCGCGAACGGCGACCAACGTGCGCTCCGGCGCGCGGGGTCCGCTGGCCGGCATGTTCCATGCCGTCTTCATTCTGCTTTTCATGCTGGTCGCCGCGCCGCTGGCGAGCTTCATCCCACTTGCGGGCCTTGCGGGGGTCCTGGTGATCGTTGCCTGGAACATGGCCGAAAAGCATGCCTTCGCAACGCTCGTGCGGACCTCCAAGGGCGATGCCGTCGTGCTGCTCGCCACCTTCGGGCTCACAATCTTCGTCGGTTTGACCGAGGCGATTATTGTGGGCTTTGCACTGGGGACACTACTGTTCCTGCATCGCATGGCGCAATCGACCGGGGTCGCCGCGCAGCTGCCGCCGGTGCCAGAGGATCAGGCCGACGATAGGGACCAGGCGAGTTATGACCCGTCCGTCGCCGCCGACCCGGATGTTGCGGTCTATCGGATCTCGGGGGCGTTCTTTTTCGGCGCGGCGGCTACGGTGGGCTCGGTACTCGACCGCATTGCCGACCGTCATAGGGCCTTCATCATCGACTTTTCGGCGGTACCGTTCATCGACTCGACGGCCGCCAACACGATCGAGACCATCGCCCGCAAAGCCCGAAAGAGCGGTGTGCTGCTGCTGGTGTCAGGTGCTTCGGCGCCGATCCGCCACATGCTCAATGCGCATGGCGTCCTGCCTCCCGAGGTTCGCTTCGCCGCGACCCTCGATGAAGCGGTCTCAGCAGCCCATGCGGCGATCAGGTGAACCCCCGAGGGGGTGTTTTCGTCACCGGGACAGCATTTTCAGCCACTTAGGCGAGAATGTGCAGGACACGGTGCAGCGCAAATGCGGATAGCCCGGCCAGCCAATCCTCTCCAACGAGCGTCACATACTCGTTAGAAATCATAGACTTAGCCGGCCGGGCTCAGATCCCGCCTGCTAGCTCTTCTCTTCGGCCTTGGGCGCTTTCTTGGTCGCCTTCGGACCAGGTATGGCCTTGGGCCGTGCGGGCCGCGGCGGCGTTGCGATCAGCTCGAGCTTGGCATCGGGGCCGATGCCAACAACGGCCACCGTCACTTGGCCGCCATTGACCAGCTCACCAAAGAGCACCTGATCGGCCAGCGGCTTCTTGACGTATTCCTGAATGACACGACCCAGCGGGCGCGCACCCATTCGCTCGTCGTAACCACGGCTCGCCAGCCACTCGGCCGCCTCGGGCGTGAGCTCGATGCTGACGCCGCGCTCGGCCAACTGCCCCTCGAGTTGCAACACGAACTTTTCGACCACCTGGCGGACGACTGCCGGCGGCAGCGGGCCGAAGGAGATGATGGCATCGAGACGGTTGCGGAATTCCGGCGTGAACATCCGGTTGACCGCTTCCTCGTCGTCACCCTGCTCGCGCTTGCGGCCGAAGCCGATGGGCGATTTCTGCAGCTCCATCGCGCCGACATTGGAGGTCATGATCAGAATGACGTTCCGGAAGTCGACAGCCTTGCCGTTATGGTCGGTGAGCTTGCCGTGATCCATGACCTGCAACAGGATGTTGAACAGGTCCGGATGCGCCTTTTCGATTTCGTCGAGCAACACGACGCAATGGGGATGCTGGTCCACACCGTCGGTCAGAAGCCCGCCCTGGTCGAAGCCGACATAGCCCGGAGGCGCGCCGATCAATCGCGAGACAGTGTGGCGTTCCATATATTCCGACATATCGAAGCGCAGGAGCTCGACGCCGAGAGTATCGGCCAATTGCTTGGCAACTTCGGTCTTGCCGACGCCGGTGGGGCCGGTGAACAGGTACGAGCCAATCGGCTTTTCCGGTTCGCGCAGCCCGGCTCGCGCCAGCTTGATCGCAGACGAGAGCGCCGCGATCGCGGGATCCTGACCGAACACGACACGCTTGAGGTTGGTCTCGAGCCCCGAGAGCATCTCGGTATCCGACTTCGAAACCGACTTGGGCGGAATGCGCGCCATCGTTGCGACGGTCGCCTCGATGTCCTCGACGTCGATGATCGCCTTGCGGTTCTCGGCAAGCAGCAACATCTGGCTGGCGCCCGTCTCGTCGATCACATCGATCGCCTTGTCGGGAAGCTTGCGGTCGTTGATGTAGCGCGCCGACAGCTCCACCGCGGCCTTCAGGGCTTCATCGGTGTACTTGAGCTTGTGATAGTCTTCGAAATAGGGACGCAGGCCCTTCACGATCTCGATGGCGTCGGGGATGGTCGGCTCGGCGACGTCGATCTTCTGGAAGCGACGCACCAGCGCCCGGTCCTTCTCGAAGAACTGGCGGTATTCCTTGTAGGTCGTCGAACCGATGCAGCGCATATTGCCCGAAGCCAGCGCTGGCTTGAGCAGATTGGACGCATCGAGCGCGCCGCCGGAAGTGGCGCCGGCGCCGATCACCGTGTGGATCTCGTCGATGAACAGGATCGCGTCCGGGTGTTTTTCGAGCTCCTTCATCACGGCCTTGAGCCGCTCCTCGAAGTCGCCGCGATAGCGTGTGCCTGCCAGCAGCGAGCCCATGTCGAGCGCATAAATCGTGGCTTCACGCAGCACCTCGGGAACGTCACCTTCGACGATCTTGCGCGCGAGGCCTTCGGCGATGGCGGTCTTTCCGACGCCGGCATCGCCGACATAGATCGGATTGTTCTTCGAGCGCCGGCAGAGCACCTGGATGGTACGCCGCAACTCGGCATCACGGCCGATCAGGGGATCGATTTTGCCAGCCTTGGCTTTGGCGTTCAGGTCGACGCAGAAATCGGCCAGAGCCGAGGAAGCGTTGCTGCCGCCCGTGCGCTCCCCTTCCTCGCCATGACCATTTCCCGGGCCGCCCTCGGCGCCGCGCACCGGCCGGCTCTCATTGGGACCCGACTTGGTGATGCCGTGTGAGATGAAATTGACCGCGTCGAGCCGGCTCATATCCTGCTGTTCGAGGAAATAGGCCGCATGGCTCTCGCGCTCGGCGAAGATCGCAACCAGCACATTGGCGCCGGTGACCTCTTCCTTGCCCGATGACTGGACATGGATCACCGCGCGCTGAATGACCCGCTGGAATGCCGCGGTCGGTCGCGCATCCTGCCCATTGGGCACGACCAGGCTGTCGAGCTCCTCGTTGATGAAGTCCTCGAGGTCGCCTTTCAGCGCCTCGATATCAACGTCGCAACCATTGAGGACCGCGATGGTATCGCGATCGTCTGTGAGGGCCAGCAAGAGATGCTCAAGGGTGGCAAATTCATGGGCGCGCTCGCGGGCGAGGTTCATCGCCTGATGCAGGGCCTTTTCCAGTCCGCGGGAGAAAGAGGGCATATGGTTTTCCTACTGCTTTTCCATCACGCATTGCAGCGGATGCTGGTTCTTGCGTGCAGTGTCCATGACGCGCGTGACCTTGGTTTCGGCCACCTCGTATGGATAGACGCCGCACTCCCCAACCCCCTTCTGGTGGACGTGCAGCATAATGCGCATGGCGTCTTCGCGTGTCTTGTTGAAGACGTCCTGCAGAACCAAAACGACGAACTCCATGGGTGTGTAGTCGTCATTCAGCAGCAGCACCCGATAGAGGTTCGGCCGCTTGGTTTTCGGCTTGGTACGCGTGATCGTACCCGTGTCGCTGCGGCCGTCACCGGCCCCACCGCCCGCGCCGTCTTTGGCTCCAGCCGCATGCCATTGGGCGGTCGCGGCAAAGCGCGGCGCGTTCCGCGTGGCTCGTGCAGGTTCGGAGTCGAAACGGCGCAACATGGTGAGACCATTATGTAGGCAAAAGTCGCCCGGTGTTAAGGGGCTCGATCTGCGATCGTTCCGAGAGTCGAATTCGAGCGCCGCAACAAGCCTTTAAGCACCGTCGCCGGCTCGCGGCATTTTACTGAATGGTAACGGCGCGCCCCTATTCTGCCGCGGACGGATTGCGGCAGCGGGCGGGGGAACCAGCATGCATTCCGAGTCGATCTCCGGGGCCCGTAGCCCCGCATTGTCCGGAGTATGGGGTTGGCTTCCCACAAAATTCTGAGTTCCCTTGGACGCGTAGCGGCCATCTGCGCGTTCATCGCGGGGCTGGTCGCCCCCATGGCCGTCGAAGCTAAAACCACCGTTCCCCGGGCCTTTGCGGGCATTGTCGTCGACGCCAAGTCAGGCAAAGTGCTCTACGAGAGTTCCGCCGACGAGTACCGCTACCCCGCTTCCGTCACCAAGGTGATGACCCTCTACGTGTTGTTCCAGGAACTGGCAGCCGGGAATATCAAGCTTTCGGACAAGATGCGGGTTTCCAAATTCGCGTCCAGCGCCGTGCCGACCAAGCTCGGGCTCAAGGCCGGATCGACCATCAGCGTCGAAAACGCCATCAAGGCGCTGGTGACCCTCTCTGCAAATGACATGGCCAGGGTGATTGCGGAGCATATCTCCGGCTCGGAATCCGCCTTCGCCAACCGCATGACCAAGACCGCCAAGGCGCTCGGGATGACCCGGACGGTCTATTACAACGCCTCGGGCCTGCCCGACAGCCGGCAGATGACCACCGTGCGCGACCAGGCGATCCTAGGCATGGCGATCTACGAACACTTCCCGAAATACTATGCGTATTTCCAGACCAAGAGCTTCAGCTACGGCAAACGCACGTACGGCAACCACAATAACCTGCTGGGCAAGAACGGCATCGACGGCATCAAGACCGGCTATACTTCGGCTGCCGGCTACAACCTGCTGACGGCGGCTCGCCAGAACGGCAGACACATCGTGGTGGTGGGCTTTGGGTTCTCAAAGGCCGGGACCCGCGACGCCAAGGTTCGCGATCTGGTCGTCAAATATCTGCCCAAGGCCCGCTCGGGCGACTACCTCGAGACCGCGATGATCCCGATGCCGGGCCGCAAGGGCGCGGCCGTGGCAAGCGAGACGATCCAGGTCGCGAGTATTGCCCCCTTCCCGATGCCGCTTCCGAGCTTCCGCGCGGGTATAGCTGCGGAGCCGCTTGCAATGCCGGAAGCCGGTATCGGAGATATCGATCCGGGCCTCACCGTCGCCAGCATCGCACCGGAGCCGATTGAACGGCCCGGCGAGCTTGGTCTCGAACCTGCGGCAGAGGCCGGCGGGCGGCCATTGGTGACCGATGTGATCGGGGCATGGCTCACCGAAAACTACTCAATTGGTGCGGCCCCGGCTCCGCTCGGATCGACGCGGCCTTCCGCGCCGCTGTTGCCGCCGGTGGGCGTGGGCGAGGACGGCGAGCCGATCGACCTGATGACCTCTGGCAGCATACCCGCAACCGAGGTCGCCGAAGTGGCGCCGGCCGCTCAGGCCATGCCGGCGACACTGCCGGTTGGATGGATTGTTCAGATCGGTGCGGCGCCGACCGAGGCCGGCGCACAGTCGCTGCTCAGCAATGCGGCCGGGCTCGTTAACTCACTCAGCGCCGCCGACGCCTATGTGCAACGGTTCGAAAAGAATGGTCAGGTATTCTATCGCGCAAGGTTCGGAGGCTTCGCCGCTCAGGACGATGCCAACGAGATGTGCAAGCAACTCAAGCAGGTGAAAATGAGCTGCCTCGCGATGCAGAGCTAAGCATCGGAGAGACAGCCGCCCCAGGGAAGCGCGTTTGTGGCATGTGTTTGGAGTAGCCCAAATGAGCGACGTATCTAGCCTGACCGAACTGGCCCGCTTCGTGGGTCGTTCGGGTCTCGAAATGGAAAGCGCCAACGCGCGCGGCGTGGCGGTCAATGCAGGCAGCCGGCTGATGCCGGCAGCCCGGCCGGGGAAGCCGAAGGTCGCCGATCTCCTCGGCGTGGTGCTGTCGCTCTCCGCCCGCACGCGGCGCATGGTGCTGCCCAAGGTCGAGATCGATCTCGACGTGTTCTCGCCCGGTGGACACCGTGCCGTGCGCATGCGGCTGCCGCGCTAGAGCGGAATGCGTTTTGAGGGAATTAAGCGCTTTGCGCTCTTCGCCCTATTTTGTCGCATCGCTTTCGCGAAAGACCGCAAGACCACTTTTTCACTCGATGCTCTAGCGAGCCTCAGGCGGTTCGCCGCCGGTCAATCAGGGCCGCAGGCTCGTCCGGGTGCATGACGGCATTGGGGGCTGCAACCACGACGCGATTGCGGCCGCGGGCCTTGGCCTCGTAAACCGCCGCATCAGCTGCGGCGAGCAGCAGTTCGAGATCGATTGTGTATTCGGTCGCAGCGACCCCGACGCTCACCGTGGTGCGCGCGGAACCAGCTGAGGAGGGAACCTCGGTCAACTCGAAATTGGCGCGTATCCGCTCGGCAACCTGGATGGCCGCGTGCAGGGCCGTATCGGGAAGCACGAAACAGAATTCTTCGCCACCCATCCTGAACAATTGATCGGCCGGCCGGACACTGGCCTCGGCCGCGGCAGCAAAGGCTACGAGCATCCGGTCGCCGGTCTCGTGGCCGTGGCGGTCATTGACCGCTTTGAAATGGTCAATGTCGAGCACCAGCAGCGCCACCGGCTGGCGTCCGCTCCGGCGGCGGGCATTGCGCTCGGCATAGGCCCCGAAGGCCCGGCGGTTCATCAGTCCGGTCAAAGGGTCCGACAGGGCGAAGTTGCGCTGCGTCGCCTCGCGCCGCTCGCGGATCATCGAGATGAAGAGGAACGCGCCGAAGGCGGAATGGGCAAAGGCCGCGAACATGAAGGCGCCCAGCCAGATCGGATCGGGATCAAGCGCTCCAAACGGAAAGGGCGTAACGGCCGCGAAGGCGGCGCGAAACGCCATGATCGTGCCGAAGCTGCAGAACGTCGCGATCAAGGCAAAGCGCGAGGGCAGCACCTCGGCGCGGCCCCGCCACGCTTCGTAGGCCGCGAGGAAGCAGAATGTCAGGTTGACGATCGAAGTGCCGATGACGCGCAGCAGCATGCTTTCGGCGAAATCGGTGACGAGACACAGCACCACCCAGGCAGCGCTCAGTCCGACCAGGACGGAGATCAGGGGCTTTCTGCCATGGAAGACGCGAACCCCCTGCCAGAGGCAGCCAACCGCGATCATACGGGCGGCATTGCCGATGGAAATCGACAGGAAATCGGCGTCCCAGCCGGGTCGCGCATAGAGCGAAAGCGCGGCGCCGCCGACAATCAGCGGAATCCCCCACCAGAGCAGCGCCGTCGTCTGCCGGTCACGGGACCAGAAATAGACAAAGGTGCAGCCCAGAAAGATCAGGACTGCGCAACCGGCGACCAGCACTGTGAAGCTATCGAGGTGCAATAACCGCTCCGCCAGAAACGCATGACCATAGCGCCTCAGGTGTTTAGGCATGCTGAATCGCAGCGCAAAACCTGCGCCGTCAGCCGGCCATATGGTCGAACTGGAGGGGGGCTTTTTCGTTCTCCGACCAGGCCGCAAGGGCGGCCCGGCGGGCGTCGGCGCGCTCGTTGACCGGCAGACGCAGGGCCTCAAGGAGCTGGCGATATTCCTGACGCGCACTCAGATGCGACATCGACGGCAAGCCGCCCAGCAATTCCTCGTCGAGGGGATCAAACACCGTCAGCCCGGTGGGAAAGAGCGAGCGGAAGATCACGCGCTCGGCGATCCCCTCGGCCACCCGGCACCCGAGCTTGACCGCTATTTTTTCGATGGCGGTCTGAACGAGGCGCATCGATCGCGACGAGAGCATCGAGATGCGATTGCGCACGAGGATCCAGTCGATGGTGCGGCCGTCGATGGCGAGCCGCTCGGTGCGGGCCCGCTGCACCAGTCTCGCATAGTGGCTCATCTCTTTGGGCTCACCCGTCACCGGGTCGACATGGGCCATGACGTCAAGGTCGATAACGCTGTCATTGAGAGGGGTTATCAGGGTGTCCGCAAGAGAATGCGCAAGACGCGTCAGGTGCGTATCAAAGCCGGGTGTATCGACCACAAGGAAATCGACCTGGCCCTCCACCTCGACCACCGCCTGGCGGAACAGATCGAACTCGACCTTCTGATTCTCCTTGATCGAATCCGACTTGGTGAGCGGCAGATGGAAATGGGTGGTGTGCGGCAGCTTGAGGTCGCGGGCCCCGGCCCAGTTGCGACGGTTCTTCACGTAGTTGGTGAAGGTCTGCTGGCGGCTGTCGACATCGATCGATGCGACGCGAAAGCCTTGATAGAGCAGGTAGATCGCCAGGTGGAACGCGGTGGTCGACTTGCCCGAGCCGCCTTTCTCATTGCCCACGACAATGACATGCGTCCCCGTGCGACCCATTGGCGACTCCAGACATGCCCCGCGGCAAGACTGAGGCAAAATGGTGATTTGGTTCAAGATGCAGTTTGGCCACAAGCGCGTGTTCGGCAGTGACTACGGAGGAGGCCGAGCTTGACGCAAAGACCCACGCGGCGAGTCGTCAGAGCAGCCCCAGCCGTGCGAGCTCGCCGACGAGTTCGGCGGAACTGTCCTCGGCGAATCCGCCGCCGAGATCGGGTGGCGCGTCCCTGGGGTCGAGATAGCGCCAGCCCTGGAACGGCCGCTTGGGGCGCGGGGCGACGCGCACCATGTCGGGTGCCATGATGATGTCGCAACAGGCAAGTCCCTGTTCGTCGACGGCTTCGGCGAGGCGGAGGATCGGCTGCCGGCAGCGCACCACGCCGGCGATCACCCAATAGATGGACCCCTGCCCTTCGATTTCCAGCTTTCGCTTGGGCATGGTGCGGGTGCGATGAACATGAACGTCTTCGCCATAGTCGGCGCCCCACCAATGGGCGCGCTCGGCGCGGTAGGATTCGAGCTCCTCAAGCGTTGCGACGCCGACGCAAAGCTTGATCATGTGCATCATGAATCGTCGCTCTTGGGCTTGAGGCCCTGAACAACATCGATCTCATCCCGTTCGAGGACCCATGTCTCCTTGAGCGCGGCCGCATGCCATTCCGCAAAGGCCGGAAGGCCATAGATCGCATCGACATAGTCGGCCGCCGCCTCCGAGACCGGCAGGGCGTAAGTCCGGATTCGAGTCGCTACGGGAGCGAACATGGCATCGGCGGCCGTGAACTTGCCGAAGAGAAAGGGGCCGCCGGAATCGGCGGTGTAGTCGCCCCAGATTTCTTCGATCCGCCGCAGGTCCGCGCCAATGACATCGAGATCGATGCGGCCGGGATGGCTGGCCCTCAGGTTCATCGGCGCGAAATCGCGCAGCGTCGAGAAACCGCCGTGCATTTCGGCCGAGATCGAACGTGCCATGGCGCGCTCGACGCGGCCGCCCGGCCAGATGAGCTTGGCGGGATATTTGTCGTTGAGATACTCGATGATGGCGATCGTTTCGGGCACGACGACATCGCCGTCCACGAGGACCGGCACCTTGCCGCTCGGAGACTTCCGGCGGAGGGAGTCGCGCCAGCCCGGACCGCTAAGCTGGACGAAATCTTCCTCGAACGGGATTCCAAAGTGCCTCAGCACCAGCCAGGCACGCAGCGACCAGCTCGAGTAGTTGCGATTGCCGAAAATCAGCTTCATGCCGCCCCTCCGAAATACCGAATCCACAGGGCGGCAAAGCCAAGAAAGCCGAAGAAACCGACCACGTCGGTGACGGTGGTGACGAACACCGACGAGGCGACCGCGGGGTCAATCTTCAGCCGGCTGAGGGTCAACGGAATGAGAATGCCCGCAGTCCCGGCGGCGACCATATTGACGATCATTGCAAGGCCGATGACGAGGCCAAGGCCGGGGTTGAAGAAGCGCAGCGCGGTGAGTGCACCAATGAGCAGGGCGAAGATGAAACCATTGGCGACACCGACCAGCATTTCACGCAGGACGAGGCGCCTGATTTTTCGACTGTCGAGTTCCCGCATGGCGAGCGCGCGCACCGTGACGGTCATGGTCTGGGTGCCGGCATTGCCACCCATGGACGCAACCATCGGCATCAGCACAGCGAGCGCCACCATCTGCTCGATCGTCGCGTCGAACAGACCGATGACAAGCGAGGCGAGAACGGCGGTGAACAGATTGACCACGAGCCACGTGGCTCGGCTCCGCACGGTGCTGATGACGTTGTCTGACAGTTCTTCGTCGCCCACGCCGGCGAGGCGCTGCATGTCCTCGGTCGCCTCTTCATGGATGACGTCGACAATGTCGTCGATGGTCAGCACACCGACAAGCCGCTTGTTCTCATCGACGACGGCGACCTCGACAAGGTCGTACCGCTCGAAGTCCCGCGCCGCCTCTTCCTGGTCCTCGGTTGCATCCACCGAGAGGACTTGGCGGTTCATCAGGTCTTCGATGCGCACGCCGCGTTTGGCGCGCAGGAACTTGTCGAGCGGAATGGTCCCGAGCACGGTGTAGCCCGGCTCGACAACATAGATCTGGTAAAACTCGTCGGGCAGGTCCTGCTCGGTGCGCAGATAGTCGATGGTTTGCCCCACCGTCCAGAATGGCGGAATGGCGATGAAGCCGGTCTGCATCAGCCGACCGGCGGAATCCTCGGGGAAGTCGAGGCTGCGCTTCAGGCTCAACCGCTCGAAGGCGGGGAGCTGGGCAAGGATTTCCTCGCGTTCGGGGAAGTTGAAGTCCTCGAGAATGTAGACGGCGTCGTCGCTGTCGAGTTCGGCGACGCCGCGCGCCACATCGGCGCTGGGCAGATCTTCGAGGAGTTCGGTACGGACAGAGTCGTCGACTTCGGTCAGCGCCGAGAAGTCGAACTTGTCGCCGAGCGTCTGGACGAGCTTGAGCCGCTCCTCGGAATCCAACGCCTCGAGAATGTCGCCGACATCGGCAGCGTGGAGCGGCGAGAAGAGATCAGCGAGCTCGTGCGTGTCGTCGGTCTTGAGCAGGTCGCGGAGCTTTTCGACCCAGAGCGGATTGAGGTGATCCTCGGCGTCGCGCAGCGCATTGGGATCGATCGCGGCCACTTCCTCCACAGCGATGTCAGCGCTCTCAGACATAGGCGACCCGCGGGCTAATGTTGATCCGAGCTGAATTCAGCTCAAGGTGACAGGGACCGGCTTTGCTCTTGATTTGAGGCACGGCCGGAACGGACCGGCAGCGACTTGTCCTGACCGCGCTTCAAGGCTGGTGTAGCCAATGGGGGAAGGTATTTCCAGCCTTGGCGGCGCGATGCGGCATTTTCGTTGAGGGCGACCGGGACGCCCAGAATTGCATCGCCATATGCGGCCATCTGGAGCACGATGACGACGCTGGCAAAACGTCGCTTGAACCCTCGCGCGCGAAGGAGATCGAGATGGCACCGGATGGCAAGCAGATCGCCTTCAAGCGCGTCGCGGCACTCGCCAAGTCGCTGCAGCTCGCCGAGGTCGCGGAGGGCACCAGCTATGGCGACCCCGCCCTCAAGGTCCGCGGCAAGGCTTTCGTGACGATCAAGGCGGCGGACACGATGGTCCTCCCCTGCCCGCTCGAGATCAAGGATTTGCTGATGGAGTCGGCGCCCGCCATCTATTACCAGACCGCGCACTTCAAGGGCTGGCCGGGGCTGCTGGTCCGGCTCGATGCGATCAGCGACGAGGAGTTGAGCCTGAGGATCGCCGACGCGTGGGCATTCAAGGCGCCCGAAAGCCTGGCCCGGCCCAAGAAGGCCTAGCCGGGAACGGCGCCAGATGCGCCGATTTCAGGAAGATGGTGCGGTCGAGAAGACTCGAACTTCCACGCCTTGCGGCACAGCGACCTCAACGCTGCGCGTCTACCAATTCCGCCACGACCGCACGCCATGGTAGGTGCTGCGCCCGAGGGACGAAGCGACGCTGCGTGTAGCAGGGGAAGGTGTGCCGCTCAAGCGCTAAAACCGGGCTCCTGAGCGCAATCGAGGTGGGGATGGACGCTAGCTCGGGCGGCGGACCTTCTGGGTCATCTCGACCGACAGATGGCCGTCATCGACCTTGATTTCGCCGAGCGCGATCAGGGTGTTGTTGGCGTAGATCTTGAGCGGGTCCTTTTCGGTCGTCCCCAGTTCGATCACGGCGCCGCGGCCCATGCGGAGCAGATGGTGGATCGGCATGGTGGTCGCGCCGAGTTCCACGGTGATATCGACTTCTATCTGGTCGAGAGTGTTCATATATAGGTCCGGATGGCCGCGCTGAATCAGCCCGGCGGGCCGTAGCGAGCATCAGCCGCCGATGATTACCGAAGAGTTAATCCGCCCCGTTTCTGCGGCCTGCGATGTCCCCGGCAAGCTGATGCGTGCCGATGGCGGGATTGCGGACTGGATCGTCTCGGACGGGCTCACGCCCTACCCCGGGGCCCTGGCAGCCATGAAGGCCCGGGCGGCTGCCATCGCCGCCGGTACGGCGCCCGAGGCGGTCTGGCTGGTGGAGCATCCGCCGCTCTACACGGCGGGGACTTCGGCGACCCGGTCGGATCTGCTCGATCCCCAACGCTTTCCGGTGTTCGATGCCGGGCGCGGCGGCGACTACACCTATCACGGGCCCGGCCAGCGGGTGGCGTACATCATGCTCGACCTGAGGGCCCGTGGCCGCGACGTGCGCTGCCTCGTCCAGGGGCTCGAGGGCTGGGTCATCGACACTCTGGCCAACTTCAACATCGAAGGCGAACGCCGCGAGGGGCGGATCGGCGTCTGGGTCCGCCAGCCAGGCCGCGCCGGCGGGGAGTCCAAGATCGCCGCCATCGGCGTACGCGTCTCCAAAT
>JBEBGE010000020.1:0-47756 GCA_040081595.1 Devosia sp. | reverse complement strand
TGCGGAAGCGGCCATCGATGCGCTCGAGCGGCAGCACCGCCACGAGCCGGCCGCGGCGGCGGAGGGTGACGATGACCGGCGTGAAGCCCTCATTGCCGCGCGCCGCCTCGAAATCGAAGATGGCCCTGGCCCAGCCATAGCTCTGGAACAGGGTTGCCCCTGGGGCGGTGGCTTCAAGATCGCTCCAATCCGCAGCAATCGCCTCGAGTTCAGCCGCGCTCGCGACCACAAACGTCTCGCCGAGCGGCGCGACGAAAGCGGGTGGCGCAAGGGTCCGGCGGGACGGGGCGTCGGCGGTTACGGTCATTTCGCGAAGGCATAGCCCTCGATGTCGCGAACGCCTTCGGGCGCGTGCGGATCGACGCGGAAATCGACCTTGTAGACCTTCTTTTTCTGCGGATTGAGCGGGGTGAACTTCACGCCTGCCGCAAGGCCGAGCTTGGCATAGTAGCCGAGGCCCGAGGTCGCCTGGCCGAGACGGCGGGCGCCGAGCTTGGTCCGCAGAATGCCGTTGGCGTAGTTGACGGCGTAGGATTTCCTGAGCTCGTCGGTCCAGTGCTCGGTGGTGAAGCTGACATTGAGCATATTACCGTTGACCACCCGGTGCGGGCCGTTGAGCGGCCAGTGGATCATCCGGCCCGGGGTCAGCTCGTGGATTTCGGCGTACTCGTCGAACCAGGGCTCATAGGGCATGTCGGTTTCACGCAGCTGGCCGAGGATCAGCTTTTCGAGCGCCGGCTGGGAAATGAAGGGCGCCTTGTTGGGATAGACATAGAGCTTTTTTTCGCCCCGCACCTGCCAGAGGCTCTGGCCGGGAACGTCCGAATGGTACTTCACCGAGACATTGGGCGAAGAGATGAGCAGCGTCAGCCGGCGCTTGTAGCTCGAAAAGCCCGGCACATTGGCTTCGAACTCGGCATAGATCGCTTCGAGCAGTTCGCCGTAGCGGGGATCGACATCGGCGGGGGCGGTGAGATTGATCCAGATATTGCCGTTCCGCACCACATCGAGCACCTCGGAGCCCGAGAGGTCGCGGATTTCGCCTTCGCGGCGTTTGGGCGGATTGCCCGGCGTCTTCTGCGAATAATTGACATGATATTTTTCGCGCGGACTGAGTTCGATCAGCCGTGCCAAGGCGGCGTCCGAGAACAGTTCGGAAGTCGCGAGGCGATGCTCGAGGGTGAGCGAATGCTCGCCGAAGAGCCTCGCATGATGGCTCTGCCAATTGGTGAGGATGGGCGAATTGTCGAGGACGGACATGTGACAGCAACTCCGGCTCAGAGTGACCGGTGGCCCCGGTTCCGTCGCAGAAATAGGCGATCGGAGAGGCCTTGTGGGTTCACGGCTTTGCGCCTGGTTAAGCGGTAGGCTTAACCAGTGGCGGGATGGCGGTACTGGTTTTTCGCGCGCCGTTCCGCCATATAGCCCGCCAAGCGGTCCCAACGTTGTTTTGCCGGGCCGCAGACAGATCGAAGGCCTTGCAGGGACGGTCATGAGCGACGCGCCGTTTTTGAAGATGAACGGGCTCGGCAACGAGATCATCGTCGCCGATATGCGCGGGCGCGCCGACAGGGTCACGTCGGCGGCGGCGATCGTGCTCAATGTCGATCCGGCCACCAAGTTCGACCAGATCATGGCGATCCATGATCCGAGGACGCCGGGCACGGCCAATTATGTCGAAATTCTCAATTCCGACGGGTCCCTCGCCGAGGCTTGCGGAAACGGCATGCGCTGCGTGGTGCAGGCGCTGAGCGCGGAGACCGGCGGCAAGTCCTATGTGTTCGAAACGCCGGCCGGCATCCTTACCGCCGAGGAACATGCTGACGGGCTGATCTCGGTCGATATGGGCCAGCCGCGGCTCCGCTGGGACGAGATCCCGCTCAGGGAAGAATTCTCCGATACGACCGGTATCGAATTGCAGATCGGGCCGATCGATGCGCCGGTGCTGCATACGCCCTCGGCGGTCTCGATGGGAAATCCGCATGTGACGTTCTGGGTCGAGGACGACGTCAACACCTATGCGCTCGAGCGCTTCGGACCGCTGCTCGAGAACCATCCGATGTTTCCCCAGCGCTGCAATATCTCCCTGGCCCAGGTGGTTTCGCCGACGCACATCATCGTCAGGACCTGGGAGCGCGGCGCCGGGCTGACGCGGGCCTGCGGTACGGCGGCCTGCGCGGCGCTCGTCAATGCGGTGCGTACCGGCCGCAGCGAGCGCAAGGCGGTGGTGACGCTGCCGGGCGGGGACCTCACCATCGAATGGCGCGCCGACAATCACGTCGTCCTGACCGGACCAGCCGAGTTCGAGTTCTCCGGCAATTTCGATCCCAAGTCGGGACTCTGGTCGCGCGACAAGCAGGTCGCCTGATGGGCGTCGAAACCCTCACCTTCGGCTGCCGCCTCAATGCCTATGAATCGGAAGTGATGAAGGCCGAGGCCGAAAGAGCCGGGCTCGACGACGCGCTCATCGTCAACACCTGCGCGGTGACCACAGAGGCCGTGCGCCAGGCGCGGCAGGCGATCCGTTCGGCCAAACGCGAGAACCCCGGACGGCGGATCATCGTTACCGGCTGCGCGGCGCAGACCGAGGCGCGCTCGTTCGGCGAGATGGCGGAAGTCGATCTCGTCATCGGCAATGCGGACAAGATGAAGGCCGAAGCCTATCGGCCGATGGCGTTCGGCATCCCGCTCAACGACAAGGTGCAGGTCAACGACATCATGAGTGTCAAGGAGACCGCGGGGCACCTCATCGAGGGCATGGACGAGCGGACGCGCGCTTTCGTCCAGGTGCAGAATGGCTGCGATCACCGCTGCACCTTTTGCATCATCCCCTATGGGCGCGGGCCGTCGCGCTCGGTGCCGATGGGGGTGGTGGTCGAGCAGATGAAGCGGCTCGTCGGCAATGGCTATCGCGAGATGGTGCTGACGGGTGTCGACATCACCTCCTATGGCGCGGACCTGCTGGGAAAACCGAGTCTTGGCAAGCTGGTGCAATCGATCCTCAGGCATATTCCCGAGCTGCCACGGCTCAGGATTTCATCGGTCGATTCGATCGAGGCCGACGAGGCGCTCTATGAGGCGATCGGATCAGACCGGCGGCTAATGCCGCATCTGCATTTGTCGCTGCAATCGGGCGACGACATGATTTTGAAGCGGATGAAGCGGCGGCATCTGCGGGCCGATACGCTAGAATTCGTGAGCCGTGTCCGGGCGCTCCGGCCCGAGATGGTGTTCGGCGCCGATATCATCGCGGGGTTTCCGACAGAGACGGACGCCATGTTCGAGAACACGCTGTCGATCGTCGAACAAGCCGATCTCACCTATCTCCATGTCTTTCCCTATTCGCCTCGCCCGGGCACGCCGGCGGCGCGGATGCCACAGGTCGCCAGGGGCATTGCCAAGGCCCGCGCGGCACGGCTCAGGGACCTGGGCGCGGCGCAGCTCCACAAGTTGCGGGCGAGCCGGATCGGGGCAATCGAGAATGTGCTTGTCGAACGGCATGGGGTGGGTCGCACCGAGCAATACGTGCCGATCGCGGTGCCCGGATTCGAGGCAGGCTCATTGATCGCGGCGCGCGTCACCGGCTTTGCTGGCGAAGGGCTTGCCGGCGAAGCCATAAGGGAAGCGGCCTGATGGCCGATCCGAAACCGGGCCTGTTCAAGCGGCTGTTCGGTAGCGAAGCGCCGGTGCATGAGCCGCCGCCGGGGCCGCCCGAAGCATCGGTGCCGACGGCGGCGGCGCCCAAGCAAAGCTGGTTCCAGCGGCTGGCATCCGGGCTCAGGCGTTCGTCGGATCAGTTGACCGGCGGCATCGCCTCAATCTTCACGCAGCGCAAGCTCGATGCGGAAATGCTCGAGGAACTCGAGGATGTGCTGATCCAGGCCGATTTCGGCATCGAGGTGGCGAGCGGCATCACGGCCCTGTTGCGGCGCGACCGCTTCGATCGCTCGATCTCGCCCGAAGAGGTGCGCGACATTCTGGCCGGCGAGGTCGAAAAGGTGCTGAGCCCGGTGGCGCAGCCGCTCGTGATCGATCCGGACATGAAGCCTTTCGTGATCCTGATGGTCGGGGTCAATGGTTCGGGCAAGACCACGACGATCGGTAAGCTGTCGTCACTCTATCGCGCCCAAGGCAAGAGCGTGATGCTCGCGGCGGGCGATACATTCCGCGCGGCGGCGATCGAGCAATTGCAGGTCTGGGGCCAGCGGACGGGCGCCGAAGTGGTGACGCGGCCGGCGGGCTCGGATGCCTCGGGCCTTGCCTTCGAGGCGGTGACCAAGGCGCGGCAGGACGGGACCGATGTGCTGATCATCGACACGGCGGGGCGCTTGCAGAACCGCGACGAGCTGATGAGCGAACTCGAAAAGATCGTCCGGGTGATCAAGAAGGTCGATCCGGGCGCGCCGCATGCAACGCTTTTGACGCTGGACGCGACGACCGGACAGAACGCGCTCAATCAGGTCGAAATCTTTTCCAAGCGTGCCGGGGTCACGGGGCTGGTGATGACCAAGCTCGACGGCACGGCGCGGGGCGGGATTCTCGTCGCGATTGCCAAGAGGTTCGGCCTGCCGGTGCATTTTGTCGGCGTCGGCGAAGGCGTCGACAATCTCGAATCCTTTTCCGCCGGCGATTTCGCCAGGGCAATACTGGGCGAGGTCCAATGAGCGAGCAATCCAAACCCGCCGAAGTGAACTGGGACGAGTTGCGTCCGCAGCTTTTGAAGATGGCGCTCGAACTGGGACCATTGGTGGTGTTCTTCATCGTCAATGGCCGCGCCGATATTTTCGCGGCGACCGCGTGGTTCATGGGCGCAATGGTGGTGGCGCTGGCGCTGAGCTGGCTGCTGCTCAAGAAGGTCGCGATCATGCCGCTGGTGACGGGCATCGTGGTCCTGATCTTCGGCGGGCTGACGCTGCTGCTCCGCGACGATACCTTCATCAAGATGAAGCCGACCATCGTCAATTCGCTGTTCGCGGTTGTGCTGCTGGGCGGGCTGGTGTTCGGCCATTCGCTGCTCAGGCATGTGTTCGGCGACGTCTACAAGCTCAAGCCCAAGGGCTGGTCGATCCTGACGCTGCGCTGGGGGCTGTTCTTCGTCGTTCTCGCCGTGCTCAACGAAGTGGTGTGGCGCGGGACCCTGCTCTATCTCCCCGCCAAGGAAGCGACCGACGCCTGGGTGGCGTTCAAGGTCTGGGCGACAATGCCGCTGACCCTGGTGTTTGCAGCGTGGCAGTTTCCGGTGCTGACCAAATACGCGATCGATCCCAAGGCCACTCCGGACATCGTGCCACCGATGGATCCGTTGCCTTGATGCTAGCGGCTCCCACCCACCGGCCTTCGGCTGGTCCCGACGCCATTCGCGCATAGGGCTCACGGCCTTCTCACCTAAATTCACGCCACTGGCGCGAATTTGCCTGCGGCCGGCTCGAAGTCCCGACAAGCGGGAGGGAGAGAAGACACCTAGAGCGGCGTTTTAGCCTTGTCGATTGCCGGGAGGATTTCGCTTGCGAGCTGGGCTGGTGAAATCGGCCCGACATGCTTGAAGCGGATGATGCCCTCGGCGTCGACGATAAAGGTTTCGGGCACGCCATAGATACCCCAGTCGATCGAGACGCGGCCGGTGGTGTCGGCACCGATGGCGTCATAGGGATTGCCCAGTTCGGCGAGGAAGGCCCGGGCGTTTTCGGGCGCGTCCTTCTGGTTGATGCCGAAAAGGCGGACCGAAGAGACCTGCTTCAGCGCTTCGAGCACGGGATGTTCGTCGCGGCAGGGGATGCACCAACTGGCAAAGACATTGACGACGGTCACCGCGCCCTTGAGCGCTGCGGTGCCAAAGCCGGGAACGGGGAGACCCTCGACCGGCTTCAGGTCGAATTGCGGGGCGGGCTTGCCGATGAGAACGGATTGGACCAGCGAGGGATCGCGGTCGATGTTGAGAGCAAAGACGGCGATCAGCGCGGCGAGCGCGAGCAGCGGCAGGATGGCGACGAGATAGCGATTCACGCCGGCGGCGCCCCGGCGGAGCGGCGGCGGATACCCTGCGCCTCGAGCGCCTTGAGCCGCGCGCCGGCGCGGCGCGAGGAGAGCGCCACATAGGCGATGATGGCGAGCGTTGCCAACGCGACGCCGGCATAGGCCCAGGCGATATAGACGGCGTGCGGTCCGAGATCGGGCATCAGCGGGCCCCCATCGCGGCCTGCCGGGCGAGGGAGAGGGCGCGGCGATTCAGGATCTCGGTGCGCATCGAAACGATGTGGAGCACGAGGAACAACAGCGTGAAGCCCAGTACCATCAGCAGCAGCGGCAGGCGGATCGAGGGGTCCATGCTGCTGGCGAGGTTGGTCGAGCGCTGGTGGAGGGTGTTCCACCAATCGACCGAGAACTTGATGACGGGAATGTTGAGGGCGCCGACCAGCGTCACCACGGCGACGATGCGGGCGGCGCGGAGCTGGTCGTCGAAGGCGCGCCAAAGCGCGATGATGCCGCAATAGATGAAAAAGAGGAGGAGGGTTGAGGTCATGCGCCCGTCCCACTCCCAGAACGTGCCCCAGGCCGGCCGGCCCCAGAGCGAGCCGGTATAGAGGGCGAGCGCGGTGAAGGTGGCGCCGAGCGGGGCGGCAACTTTCGCTGCGACATCGGCCAGCGGGTGGCGCCAGACGAGCGTGCCCAGGCTCGCCACCACCATTGCGCCGTAGACGAACTGGCTGAGCCAGGCATTGGGGACGTGGATATAGAGGATGGGGAGCGTGGTGCCGACATTGGCGGTTTCGAGCGGCGCGGCGAAGAAACCGAGATAGAGACCCGCGGCGAGGCAGAGGGCGGCAAGCACGGCGACCGGCACAATGAGCGGTCGGCTCCAGCCCATGAAATTGCCCGGATGGGCAAGGCGGGAGAACCAGTTCGCTTTGGGCGCGGCGCTATCGAGGCTCATGGGTGTTTCCACAGTGTCATTCCCCCCGGGGGGACTCGAGGCGAAGCCGCCGGACCTCCGAAAGCCCGGTCTGGATTCCCGCTTTCGCGGGAATGACACGGGAATTGAACGCCGGCAAAGCGAGTCTATTCCCCACTTACGCGCAGTGCCAGCGCCGCGGCGAAGGGACAAAACGCCACGGCAACGAGGCTGAAGGCGCTCAGAAACAGCAGCGCCGCGCCGCTGCCGGTCGGCGCGTTGACGGCGCCGACGCCGAAAATCAGCACGGGAATCGAGAGCGGCAGGATCAGTACCGGCGCCAGAAGTCCGCCGCGCTTGAGCGAGACGGTCGCGGCGGCGCCAATTGTGCCCAGCGCGGTGAGGGCCGGGGTGCCGCAGAGCAGCGCCAGCAGCGTTGCCAGCCAGGTGGTCCAGTCCATGGCAAGGAGAATGGCGAGGACCGGGCTCACAACGATCAGCGGCAGGGCAGTCAGCAGCCAATGGGCAATAAGCTTGGCAAAGACCACGCCCTCGAGCGGCAGGGCGGCGTGACGGAAGAGCAGGAGCGTGCCGTCTTCATCGTCGGCGCGGAACAGACGGTCGAGGCCGAGCAGCATCGACAGAAAGGCCGCGATCCAGACGATTCCGGGGGCAAGCCGGGCCAGTTGCAGCTTGTCGGGGCCGATGGCGAAGGGGACCACGGCGCCGACCATGACGAAAAACAGCACCAGCGTCAGGGCGTCGCCCCCCGAGCGGGCGGCGAGGCGGATGTCGCGGGCGACGATGGCGAGGAGCGCATTCATGGCGTCGCTCCCAGCATGATGCTGCGGGAGGCGCCGGGAAGCGGGATGTCCTGGTGCGTCGCGGCCATGACGAGGCCGGGTTTCGGCGCGGCACAATGGGCGGCGATCAGGCGGCCGACGAGTTTTTCGCCCTCCGCGTCGAGCGCGGCAGTGGGTTCGTCGAGAAGCCAGATGGGGCGTTCAGCGATCAACAGCCGGGCGAGCGCGAGGCGGCGCGTCTGGCCGGCGCTCAGATGGCCGGCTTCGAGGGCGCCGAGACCCGCGAGGCCAACCTCTTCCAGCGCCGTTTCAGGCGCGAGACCCCCACCGCCATAGAGCGCCGCCCAGAATGAGAGGTTTTCGACCAGCGTTAGCCGGGGCTTGACCGCCGGCAGATGGCCGAGGAAATGCGTGGCCTCGCCGCGCTCGGTGCCGGACCCGCCATCGCGCCAGGCGATGGTTCCGGCGTCGGGGCGCAGAATGCCGGCCAGCGCCAGCAGCAGGCTCGACTTGCCGGCGCCATTGGGCCCCCGGATGAAGAGCACTTCCCCGGCGGAAACGGCAAAGCTCAGCTCCGAAAACAGCTGCCGCTCGCCCCGCGACAGACAGAGGCCGGACAGGACCAGTTCCGGTTTTGGGGCGGCTTGTGACGGGCTCATGGATGCCATGCCTATTCGGCCCTTCGGCGCACTGGCAAGCCTCATGTTCATTCTCTATAAGCCGGTTAAGTCTAGAACGCTTCCAGACAGCGCCTCCGGTCCGTTTCGAACTCCCCCCGCATGCGGATCGCCGAGGTGTCCCGCAACCGATATTGACAGGCGGATCCGTGGCCAAATCCCTCAACAGCTTCAAGTCCCGAACCACGCTCGACGTGGGCGGCAAGACGTATACCTATTTCTCGCTTCCCTTGGCCGAGAAGAACGGTCTGCCGGGCATTTCGAAGCTGCCGCACTCGATGAAAGTGGTGCTCGAGAACCTGTTGCGGTTCGAGGACGGGATCACCGTTACCAAGGCCGATATCCTTGCGATCGCCGAGTGGCTGGAGACACGGAAATCGGAACACGAAATCTCCTATCGACCGGCGCGCGTCCTGATGCAGGATTTCACCGGTGTGCCGGCGGTGGTCGATCTTGCCGCGATGCGCGATGCGACGGCAGCGCTGGGCGCCGATCCGCAGAAGATCAATCCGCTGGTGCCGGTCGACCTCGTCATCGACCATTCGGTAATGGTGGATTCCTACGGATCGCCGTTGAGCTTTCACCAGAATGTCGAGCTCGAATATGAGCGGAACGGCGAGCGCTACGAATTCCTGCGCTGGGGCCAGAAGGCGTTCGACAATTTCCGCGTCGTTCCCCCGGGAACGGGGATCTGTCACCAGGTCAATCTCGAATACCTGGCGCAGACGGTGTGGACCAAGGACGAAGATGGCGAGACCATCGCCTATCCCGATACGCTGGTCGGCACCGACTCGCATACGACCATGATCAACGGGCTTGCCGTGCTCGGCTGGGGCGTGGGCGGCATCGAAGCGGAAGCCGCGATGCTGGGCCAGCCGATCACCATGCTGATCCCCGAAGTCGTGGGCTTCAAGCTGACCGGCCGGATCAACGAGGGCATCACCGCGACGGACCTTGTGCTCACCGTCACCGAGATGCTGCGCAAGAAAGGCGTCGTCGGCAAATTCGTCGAGTTCTATGGGCCGGGTCTCGATTACCTGAGCCTTGAGGACCAGGCGACGATCGCCAATATGGCGCCCGAATATGGTGCGACCTGCGGGTTCTTTCCGGTCGATATCGATACGCTCAATTATCTCCAGACCTCCGGGCGCGATCCGGCGCGGGTGGCGCTGGTCAAGGCCTATGCCGAGGCGCAGGGCATGTTCCGCCAGACCCAGAGCGCCGACCCGGTGTTCACCGATACGCTCGAACTCGACCTCACGAGCGTCGTCCCCTCGATGTCGGGCCCCAAGCGCCCGCAAGACCGCGTGTCGCTCCAGGATGCGGCCCCCCGGTTCAAGGAGGCGCTCAAGGAGATCGCCGGCGGCCGCAAAGAACGCACCAAGCTGCCGGAATCCGTGGGCGAAAGCCGCTTCGTCGATGAAGGCGCGACGGGTGTCGACGATATCCCCGAAGAGGCGGCTTTCCCGGTCAGGGGTTCGGCCTATGGGCTCGACGATGGCCATGTGGTCATCGCGGCGATTACCTCGTGCACCAATACGTCCAACCCATCGGTGCTCATCGCGGCGGGCCTGGTGGCGCGCAAGGCGCGCGCGCTTGGCCTTACGGTCAAGCCCTGGGTCAAGACCTCGCTGGCGCCGGGCTCGCAGGTGGTGACCGACTATCTGACGGCGGCGGGATTGCAGGACGATCTCGATGCTCTCGGCTTCAATCTCGTCGGCTATGGCTGCACGACCTGCATCGGCAATTCGGGGCCGCTGCCGACGGCGATTTCCGAGTGCATTTCGGAGAACGATCTGGTCGCCGCCTCGGTGCTTTCCGGCAACCGCAATTTCGAAGGCCGGGTGAACCCCGATGTGCGCGCCAACTATCTCGCATCCCCGCCGCTGGTCGTCGCCTATGCGCTGGCCGGCTCGCTCAACGTCAATGTCGCCAACGATCCGCTCGGGACCGGCAAGGATGGCAAGCCCGTTTATCTGAAAGACATCTGGCCGACCAACAAGGAGATCTCGGAGATCGTCCGCAAGGTGATCACGCCGCAGATGTTCCTTGGCCGTTATGGCGATGTGTTCAAGGGCGACAGCAACTGGCAGGGCATCGCTGTCGATGGGGGCGAAACCTATCGCTGGAACAGCTCTTCGACCTATGTGCAGAACCCGCCCTATTTCGAAGGCATGACGATGACGCCTGAACCGGTGACCGACGTCAAGGACGCCAAGGTGCTGGGGCTGTTCCTCGATTCGATCACGACCGACCACATCTCGCCGGCCGGCTCGTTCAAGGCGGGCACGCCCGCCGGGCAATATCTCGTCGAGCGGCAGGTGGGGCCCAAGGATTTCAACTCCTATGGCGCGCGGCGCGGCAATCACGAGGTGATGATGCGCGGCACCTTCGCCAATATCCGTATCAAGAACCAGATGGTGCCTGGAGTAGAAGGTGGTTTTACTGTCGGGCCGGACGGCTCGCAGATGCCGATCTACGATGCGGCGATGGCCTATCAGAAGCAGGGCACGCCGCTGGTGATCTTTGCCGGCAAGGAATATGGCACGGGCTCGTCGCGCGACTGGGCGGCAAAGGGCACAAGGCTGCTCGGCGTGCGCGCGGTGATCGCGCAAAGTTTCGAACGCATCCATCGCAGCAATCTCATCGGCATGGGCGTTTTGCCGCTGCAGTTTGCCGATGGCGAAAGCTGGCAGAGCCTCGGGCTCAAGGGCACCGAGACGGTCTCGATCGAAGGGCTCCCCGAACTGACGCCGCGCTCATCGGTCACGGTCAGGATCGTCGGGGCGGACGGGACGGTCAAGGAAGCCGTGACGCGCTGCCGGATCGATACGATCAACGAGCTCGACTATTACCGTCATGGCGGCATCCTGCACTACGTGCTGCGCAATCTGGTTGCCGCCTAGAGCATTTCACGTTTCGACAGAATCGAAACGCATGCTCTACGTCCTTGTTTTGTCGCGCTTTCGAACCAGAAAAGTCTGTCAATTTTTCCCGAAAGCGCTCCAGGCCAACGGTGCCGGCGACTTCGAAGGGCTCCGCCGGGGCCTTTCGCCTGCGCTGGTCGGGGCCGGCGTCCAAGACACGTGTTTTTGACTCGCAGTTCATCCGGGGTTTGCCTAGAACCTTGGCCATGCAATCGATCTCAATCCTATCCGCCGCCGTGGCGGCCGCGCTGGTTGTTGTGCCCAGCTTCGGGGCCGAGTTGCGCGAGCAGCCGAAGGCGGTGCTCGAGCTGTTCACGTCGCAGGGGTGCAATTCCTGTCCGCAGGCGGACGCGCTGTTCGAGACGCTGAGCCAGCGCAAGGACCTGATCACGCTCGCCTATCACGTCGACTATTGGGACTATATCGGCTGGAAGGACACGTTCGGCTCGCCGGAGAATACCGAGCGGCAGCGGGGCTATGCCAAGAGCTGGGGCTCGTCTCGCATCTTCACGCCGCAACTGGTGGTCAATGGCAGGGCCGGGGTGGTCGGGTCGCGCTCGGGCGAGGTCGATGGCGCCATCGGCGGCGCGCGGCTCCCGGTGCCGGTGGACCTTACCATCGCCGACGGGATGATCGAGATCAATGTCGCGAGCCTTGCCGGTGGACATGACGCGACGGTGTGGCTGGTGACCTATGCCGATCGCCAGCAGGTTTCGATCGAGCGCGGCGAAAATGCCGGCAAGGTGATCGACTATATCAGCGTGGTCACCGGCAAGCAGGTGCTGGGCATGTGGGACCCCAAGGACGGGTCGACGTTCAAGCTGCCGCTCGCCGAATTGCTGACCAAGGGCAGCGACGGGCTGGTGGTCATGATCCAGGAAGAGAACAAGGGCCTGCCGGGCCCGATCGTCGGCGCGGCGTCGTACCAGCTCTAGCGCCCAAGGCTTACTCTACATCCCGAAAAGCACAACGCCCGCCGGTTTCCCGACGGGCGTAGGTGACTGTGCATGGAGATGAACGGCACCCGGGCATCATGGTTTGGGGGCTCGGTCAGCCCGGGTGCCGCACATTGGAGGCAATGGGGAAGTTTATCGCCGCGCAATCTGTCCGAAGCGGGGACACTTTGTGACAAAATCGGGGATTTTGCGGTGGGCAGCCGGTTCGATGCCGGGCGTGGCGACGCCCGTGGGTTGCCAATCTCGGCGTTTCCCGCGATCATGAAGGTGTTGTGACAAGGCGAGGTCGATGGCCGAGGGCGATCCACAGCGTAGCGCCGAACTGCTCGATCTGTTTCCGCCGGCCTCCGGACAATCCGGGCCGCCGTCCCGCCCGAAGCCTTTCGTCAGCTTCGACCGGCGCGAGCTCAACACCATTCTCAATCTTTATGGCCGCAAGGTCGCCGATGGCGACTGGCGCGACTATGCGCTGGACTTCCTCAAGGACCGGGCCCTGTTCTCGGTCTATAAGCGCGCCAGCGAACGGCCGCTCTATGTGATCGAAAAGAACCCCAAGCTCAGGCAGAAGCAGGGGCAATACATGGTGACGGGGCAGGAGGGCCGGGTCCTCAAGCGCGGTCACGAACTCGAGACGGTGCTGAGGGTGCTGGAACTGGCCGTGGTGCGGTAGCTACAGCGCCCGCTGCATGTGGACGATGTCGAGCCAGCGGTCGAACTTGAAGCCCAGGGCCTCGTAGCGACCGATCATGCGGAAGCCGTGTTTTTCGTGGAGACGGATGGAATTGGCGCGCTCGGCGGTGATCACTGCCAGCATCTGCTTGAAGCCATGTGACTTGCTCGCCTCGAGGAGCTTTGCCAGCAAGGCGCCGCCGGTGCCTTTGCCCACGGCATCGGGGGCGAGATAGATCGAATCCTCGCAGGTGAAGCGGTAAGCGGCGCGCGGCCGGTAGAAGGAGGCGTAGGCGTAGCCGATTGGCCCGGCTTCGGCCTCGGCGACGATAATCGGGTGGCCGAGATCGAGCATCTTGCCGAAGCGGTCGGCCATCACCGCCTCGCTCGGCGATTCGGTCTCGAAGGTGATGACGGTCGCCTCGACATAATGGCGGTAGATGGCGGTGATCGCCGGCACATCGGACCAGTCAAAGGGACGGAAGGCGATCTCGGACATGATGCGCTCAAAACAAAAGGGCCGCAGTCCATTTAGACTGCGGCCCTCTCGAATGCCAGACGGGCTTTCCCCGGTTAGTTGCGCTGGTTGCCGAACAGGCGGAGCAGCATCAGGAACAGGTTGAGGAAGTCGAGATAGAGGTTGAGCGCGCCCATAATGGCGCCCTTGGCCAGGACGTCGGCCCCGAAGGAGACGTTGTAGCTTTCCTTGATCTTCTGGGTGTCCCAGGCGGTCAAGCCGAGGAAGACGATCACGCCGACGATCGAGATGGCAAAGCCCAACGGGCCCGACGGCCAGAAGAGGTTGACCACCGAGGCGATGATGAGGCCCCACAGGCCCATGACCAGGAACGAGCCGATCTGGGTCAGGTCACGCTTGGTGGTGTAGCCGTAAAGGCTCATGCCGCCGAACATGGCCGCCGAGATGAAGAACACCTTGGCGATCGAGCCGCCGGTATAGACGGCGAAGATCGAGCTGAGGCTCAGGCCCATCACGGCCGCGAAGACCCAGAACAGGGCCTGCGCCGCAAAGGGCGAAAGCTTGTTGATGCCGAAGCTCAGGACCAGCACGAAGGCCAGCGGAGCCAGCATCACCACCCACTGGAGCGGGCTGCCATAGAGCGCTTCACCGAGACCGGTGAGCCCGACGATGCGGCCGTTCTGCTCGATGAAGGCGTTGGCATAGGTGAAGTAGGCGACGAGCCCGGTGACCACCAGGCCGATGCCCATGTAGTTGTAGACCTTCAGCATGTAGGAGCGGAGGCCTTCGTCGATGACCGCGGCGGTTCCGGTCCGCGCGGCGACTGTCGGTCGGTCGAATTCTGCCATGGTCAAATTCCCTTCAAGCGTTAAAGCGCATCACGAACTGGCGCTTTGGGGGAGAATATGGACGGGGGACAGGGCGAATACAAGACCGCCGGTCCGGGCCTAACGCAAATGTAATCCCGGGCCGGCAAGGGGTTAGCCCCAGCGGCTCGCGCCGATTGTCATGTGGTTGCAGCATGGGGCGACTATGTTAGGATTCTCTCGCGCGGGGGCGAATCGCACAGGTTCCTCGCTCGCGCATTCGGCCCGGGACTTGCGGATGTTCCGGATTAGGCTCTGGCGGAGGCTCGGGGTTCTTGCCCAGGCTCTTTACCGGTCTCGAAGTGCCTCGCGATGTCCAGCTTGCCCTTAGCCTCAAACGGGGCGGCATCCAGGGGGCACGCTGGATCGATCCGGAAAACTACCACATCACCCTCAGATTCATCGGCGATGTCGACAATCACACCGCCTATGAGGTGGCCGCGGAACTGGACCGGCTGAGCCATTCGGAGGCTTTTGCGATCCGGCTGTCGCACCTGGGCACGTTCGGCGGCGACAAGCCGCGGGCGCTCTATGCGGGGGTCGAGAACAACGAGGCCCTGCAACGGCTGCAGGCGGCGCAGGAGCGGGTGCTGAGGCGCGCCGGGCTCGAGCCCGAGGGGCGCAAATTCGTGCCGCATGTGTCGCTGGCGCGGCTGAGGGGGGCTTCGGCGATCGAATTGGCCGAATTCATCCACCACGCCGGCCATTTTCACCCGCTGCAGTTCAAGGTCGGGCGGTTCGTCTTGTTTTCGTCCAAGAGTTCGGTGGGCGGGGGCCCGTATCTGGTCGAGCAGAGCTATCCCCTGGCGCGGTTCGCCGCCTGACTGGACTTTCACATCGCCCGCGACGCGCGGCGGGCGGATTAACACTTCCTTCACCCTGGCGGGGCAACACAAGCCGCAACGCCGATCAGGTCAAATTACCGTCAAGATTGAAGCTATTGTCCCGGATAGAAGAAATCGGTCCCGGCCTTGAGAGCTTGGTAACCATAAATCGTCACGATGCCAGCCGGCCCGCCGGAGTGGCCGCCTAATGTTCAAGGGTGTTCCGTTCATGACATCGACACGGCGCCGGATTGTCTCCGGCCTTCTGAGCTTTGCCCTGATGGCGAGCGTCAGCATCCCGGCCTCCATGGCCCAATCGACGACGGGTGCGGAGAATCTCGGAACCACCAAGTCCTGGACGGCCTGGAAAGGGAGCGACGATAGCGGCCTGATCTGCTTTATCTCTTCGGATCCGGAATCGAGCGAACCCAGGGAAGTGGGCGGCAAGCCGATCAACCGCGATCCACCGGTCTTCCTGATCGTTCACCGCAAGGGGCTGGGCATCCGCAACGAGGCGCAGACCAAGATCGGCTACCCGTTCTCCAAGGAAGTACGGCCGGTGGCGCTGGTCGATGGCAAGGAATTCACGATGCTCTCGGAAGACTCGGCGGCCTGGCTCGCCGATTCGGCGGCAGAGGGCAGTTTCGTCGAAAGCCTCAAGGCGGGTACCAAGCTCGTGGTCAAGGGCACCTCGCTGCGCGGTACCCAGACCACCGACACTTATTCGCTGGCCGGGTTCACCGCCGCGATTACGGCGATCGACAAGGCCTGCGGCTAACCCGGCCAGGGCGGGGGCAACGTGCCTTAGAATTGCCCGCATGCACCCGGAAAGGCCAGCCATGACGTCACGCATTGCCGCTTCCGGACTGGTTTTCCTGACGCTCCTCACGCCGGTGCCGGCCTTGGCCCAATCGGTGCAATTGCTCGGCCAGTTCCGGGACTGGTCGGCTTATTCGGCATCTGAGTCGGCGGGCGCGCTCTGCTTTGCGATGACCAAGCCGGTTTCGGTCGAGCCGACGCCTGACGGATTCACAGAAGCCTATCTCTACCTGACGCACAGGCCGGCCGAGGATGTCGCCAACGAGGTCAATGTCGTGGCGGGCTATGAATTCGCGCCCGACCAGCCGGCAACCCTGATCATCGGCGACAACAGCTTCGAGCTGTTCACGCAGCAGGATTCTGCCTGGCTACTCGATCCTTCGCGGGGCGCCGATCTGGCGGGCGCGATGCGGGCCGGCACGACGCTCATCATCGAGGGCACCAATGCCGGCGGGGTCAAGGTCACCGAGACCTTCTCGCTTTCGGGCGCGACCGCCGCCAGCCGGGCCATAGACGGCGGCTGCTGAGGCCCGGGGCTGCTTTGCCGTAAAGGCGCACCTATGTTACAGCGCGCCTCTTGCTGGACTGACAAAGCGACCCATGAGCATCGCCCTCAATCTCGATCATGCCGCCAACGAGGCGCGCGCCAGCGTGCCGCGGCGATCGTCATTGGTCGGGCTGAGCAAGCCGCAGATGCGCGCGGCGCTTTCGGGCATCGGGCTCGACGAGCGCGAGGCCAAGATGCGCGCAAGCCAGCTCTGGAACTGGATCTACCATCACGGCGTCACCGATTTCGAGCGGATGAGCAATATCCAGAAGGGTTTCCGGCAGACGCTTGCCGACAATTTCCTGCTCGACCGGCCGGAGATCGTCACCGAGCAGGTTTCGATCGACGGGACGCGCAAATGGCTGTTCCGCTATCGCGACCCCAAGAACCCCAACCTGCCGCCGGTCGAGATTGAGACCGTCTATATCCCCGAGGAAGATCGCGGCACGCTCTGCGTCTCCTCCCAGGTCGGGTGCACACTGACCTGTTCGTTCTGCCACACGGGGACGCAGACGCTGGTGCGCAACCTGAGCGCCGGCGAAATCCTCGGCCAGGTGCTGATGGCGCGCGAGCGGCTCGGCGATTTCCCGGGCGGCGTTCGTCCGGACGATGGCGGCCTCGTGCCGGCGCCGCGCGGCTCGGGGGGCAGCGAGGGCGACAATCGCGCCATCACCAATGTGGTGATGATGGGCATGGGCGAGCCGCTCTACAACTACGAGGCGGTCAAGAACGCATTGCTGATCGCCTCGGCCGAGGACGGCATTTCGCTTTCCAAGCGCCGCATCACGCTTTCGACCTCCGGCGTCGTGCCGTTCATCGAGCCGACGGGTCGCGAGATCGGGGTGATGCTGGCGATCTCGCTGCATGCGGTCCGCGATGACCTGCGCGACATGCTGGTGCCGATCAACAAGAAGTATCCTCTCAAGGAGCTGATCCAGGCCTGCCGCGACTATCCGGGACTTTCCAATGCGCGCCGCATCACCTTCGAATATGTGATGCTCAAGGACATCAACGATTCCGACGCCGATGCGCGCGAACTGGTGCGGCTCTTGGCGGGGATCCCGGCCAAGATCAACCTGATCCCGTTCAATCCCTGGCCGGGTACAAACTATGATTGCTCGAGCTCGAGCCGGATCGAGAAGTTTGCCGATATCGTCAACAAGGCAGGCTATGCCTCGCCGGTCAGGACGCCGCGCGGCCGCGACATCTTTGCCGCCTGCGGACAGCTCAAGAGCGAAACCGAGCGGCTGAGCAAGAAGGACCGCGAGGCGCTGACCAGTGCCTGAACTGACAACGATCGGTTTCGATGCCGACGACACGCTCTGGCATCACGAAAAGTATTTCGTCGCGACCAAGGCGCGATTTGTCGATCTGCTGGCGCTCCACGCCGAGCCGGCAGAAGTCGATACGGCCCTCCACGACACGGAAATTCGCAACGTCGCGCATTATGGCTTCGGGGTGAAAAGCTTCACCCTGTCCATGGTCGAGACGGCAATCGCCGTAACCGGGGACCGGGTGCCAGCCGAAGTGATCAGCGACATGCTGGCGCTGGGGCGGGAGATGCTGGTGCATCCCGTCGATCCTTTCCCCGGCGTTCACGAGACGCTCGAGGCGCTGAGGCCGACACACAAGCTGCTGGTGGTGACGCGCGGCGATCTCTTCGACCAGGAACGCAAGCTCGCGGCCTCGGGCCTACTGGGCTATTTCGCCGAGATCGAAATCGTCTCCGACAAGACGCGGCCTGTCTACGAGCGCATCTTTTCGCGCCATGGCGATGGACCAGGGCGTGCGATGATGATCGGCAATTCGATGCGGGCCGATGTGGTCCCCGCCCTCGCAGCCGGTGCCTGGGGCGTCCATGTGCCGTCCGAACATGTGTGGTCGATGGACGTGGACTCCGATCCGGAGGACGTCGCCCGCTTCCGGCGCTTTGCAGCGCTTAGCGAAATCGTGCCGCTGGTACGGGAGATCGGCTGATGGTCTTTGCGGTCCGCCGAATTCTTGCCGGCGACGAGAAGGCCTTTGCAAGCATCGCGCCGGACGTGTTCGATGAGCCCGTCGATCCGGCCCGCCTTCATCGATATCTGCGCCAGTCCAGCCACATGATCGTTCTCGCTTTCGAAGGCGAGTTGGTGATCGGGCAATGCGCGGCCGCGATGCACTACCATCCGGACAAGCCCGTTGAGCTCTATATCGATGAGGTGGGCACCGCCTCGACGCATCGGCGGCAAGGCGTTGCGCGCGCAATGCTCGACGAGATGTTCAGATGGGGTCGCGAGCAGGGCTGCGAGGAGGCATGGCTCGGTACCGAACTCGACAATGTCGAGGCGAACGGACTCTATCGGGGCTACAGGCCCATAGAGGATGAGGCGATCCAGTATTATCTGTTCACGTTGTAGGAGCCCTCATTCTCCGCGCAACCACTCAATCCTATGCCCGCCACGGCTTTCGCCGAACAGTTTTGCCAGCGCTGGTAGAATGACGTTCAACTCGGCTTCGAGCGTGTGGGGCGGGTTGACGAGGATCATGCCCGAGCCGAAGAGTTTGGGCGGATTGGTGGGCGTGTCGATGGTCAACTCGACGCGCAGCATTTTCGGAATCCTGGTCGCCTTCAATTCGGTGACGAAGCTGTTGATCTCCTGCTTGTCCTTGAGCGGGTACCAGAGGGCGTAGATGCCGGTGGCCCATTTGCGGTGGGCCCTGGCCAACCCATCCACCAGCCGCCCGAACTCGCCCGGCTCCTCGAAAGGCGGATCGAGGAGGACCAGGCCACGCTTTTCCTTGGGCGGTACATAGGCGCCGATCGCCAGCCAGCCATCGAGGGCGGTGGCGCGCACCTGCACGTCGCCGGCAAACAGCGTTCGCAGCGTCTGGGCGTCCTCGGGGTGGAGTTCGAGCGCCGAGAGCCGGTCCTGTTCGCGGAAGAGCTTGCGGGCGAGAAGCGGCGAGCCGGGATAGGCGGTCAGCGCGTTGCCGCGGTTTTCACTGCGCACCACTTCGATATAGGGCGCAATCAACTCGGCGGCTTTTTCCGGCAGGCCCTTGTTGAAGAGGCGCTGGATGCCTTCCTTCCATTCGGGCGAGCGCTTGGCTTCGTTGCTGGTCAAGTCGTAGCGGCCGATGCCGGCATGGGTGTCGATGACGCGGAAGGCGCCGGGCTTGAGCTTCAGATATTCGATCAGCCGGGTGAGGATGATGTGCTTGATCACATCGGCGAAGTTCCCGGCATGGAAGGCGTGGCGGTAGTTCACGCGTGCCGCGTCTGGGTCTTGAGGATCATGAGCGCAAAGCCGGTGAACACGGCCGCAAATCCATAGTTCAATGCGCGGTTCAGCCAATGGCTGGTGCGCAACGCCCTTGCAATGCCTCCGGCCGCGAGAACGAGCAGCAGGCAGCAGGGCAGGTAGATCAGGGCGAATTCGCCGCCGAGGAGGAAGAGCTTGCCGCTTGCAGCGGAATCATCGGCCGAGACGAACTGGGGAAGGAAGGTGATGAAGAACAGCACCACCTTGGGGTTGAGCAGGTTGATGGCGATGCCGGCAAAGACGCTTTCGATGAGGCGCGGGCGCCTGCCCTCAGCTTCGGCGATCTTCAATCCGCCCCTCGACAGGATGGCCTGGATGGCGAGCCAGATCAGGTAGATCGCGCCGACAAGCTTTAGTGCGAGGAAGGCCATGGGCGCGGCGACGATCAGCATCGAAATGCCGGAGGCGACGAGCCCGGCGTGGATGAGGATGCCGAGATTGCTGCCCAGCGCCGTGGCGACGCCGTGGACACGACCGTAATTGATGGTCCGGCTCAGTTGCAGCGCCATGTCCGGCCCGGGGGTGACGATCAGCACCACCGAGGCCAAGGCAAATGTGAGGATGGTCGAGAGGTCGGGGAACAAGGCGCTCATCGCGGGACGGGATCCGGTTTGGAGCAGATTGCATGCAATGGGCCGCTTGAATAGCTTGCCGGGGCATTTGACCCCGGTTCCTCGCGAGTGCCCATGCCGGACAATATCATCGCCGAAATCGGGACGGACAGACTGGGTGCCGTTCGCGATCTCGCGTATCGGATCTGGCCCGAATGCTATGCCGGCGTCCTTCCGGCGGAGCGCATCGGGCCGATGCTGGACGAAATCTATGCGCCGGCCACGCTCGAGGCCGATATTGTCGCGCGCGGCCATCGTTTCTGGCTGGCGAGCGCCGGGGACGTACCTTTGGGCTTTGCGTCCGCCTATCGGGAAAGCGAGCGCATCTGGCTCAAGAAGCTCTATGTGCTTGCCGATCAGCGGGGTTGGGGTCTCGGCGGCAGGCTGGTTGGAGCGGTTCTGGCCGGCTTTCCAGGGGCGGCGAGCCTTGGGCTTTATGTCAATGACGGCAATGCGCCGGCGATTGCCTGGTACAAATCCCACGGGTTCGAGGTTGAGGCCCATGTGCCGGTCAGAATGGGCCCATTTGCTTTCATGGACTATGTGATGAGCCGCCCGCTCTCAAGGGTGTGGCCGCGAGGGCCATTGTAGCGTACGCGGCAATTTGCTTTAGGTGCGCCGATTTCGGCCACCGACCCCGGGCTTTCCATGACCAAAGACATCAAGAAAATCGTCCTCTCCTATTCGGGCGGCCTCGACACCTCGATCATGCTCAAGTGGCTGCAGGAGCATTATCAGGCGGAAATCGTGACCTTTACGGCCGATCTCGGCCAGGGCGAGGAACTGGAGCCGGCACGGCGCAAGGCCGAGATGTTCGGCATCAAGGACATCAGGATCGTCGATGTGCGCGAGGAATTCGTGCGCGATTTCGTGTTTCCGATGTTCCGCGCCAATGCGCTTTATGAGGGGCAGTATCTGCTGGGGACCTCGATTGCGCGGCCGGTAATCGCCAAGCATCTGGTGGATATTGCTCAAGAGACCGGTGCGGACGCGATTGCCCATGGCGCGACCGGCAAGGGCAATGACCAGGTGCGGTTCGAATTGACCGCAAATGCGCTTGCGCCCGGCCTCAAGGTGATCGCGCCGTGGCGCGAATGGGATCTCCGCAGCCGCACGCAACTGCTCGATTACGCCGAAAAGCACCAGATTCCGATCGCCAAGGACAAGCGCGGGGAGGCACCGTTCTCGGTGGATGCGAACCTGCTGCACACCTCGTCCGAGGGCATGGTGCTTGAGGATCCTGCGGTGCCGGCGCCCGACTATGTGCCGCAGCGCACGGTCGACCCCGAAAAGGCTCCCAATACGCCTGAAATCATCACCATCGGATTTGAAAAGGGCGATGCGGTCAGCGTCAATGGCCAGAAGCTGTCTCCGGCGATGTTGCTCACAAAACTCAACGAATTGGGCGGCAAGCACGGCATCGGCCGGCTCGACCTGGTTGAAAACCGATTCGTGGGGATGAAGAGCCGGGGGCTTTACGAAACCCCTGGGGGCACGATCCTGCTGGTGGCGCACCGGGGCATCGAGTCGATCACGCTCGACCGCGGCGAGGCGCATCTCAAGGATGAGCTGATGCCGAAATATGCCGAGCTCATCTATAACGGCTTCTGGTACTCGCCGGAGCGCGAGATGCTGCAGGCCCTGATCGACAAGAGCCAGCAAATGGTGACCGGAGAGGTGACGATCAAGCTCTACAAGGGCTCTGCCAGCGTCATTGCCCGGTCGTCGCCCTATTCGCTCTATTCGATGGATCTGGTCACCTTCGAAGAGGGTGCGGTGGCCTATGACCATCACGATGCCGAGGGATTCATCCGGCTCAATGGCCTCAGGCTCAAGACCTACGCGGCGCGGCGGCTGGCGCTGGAGCGGCATAAGTAGTTTCCAACCTTACCACCACGCCGCGGACTCTCGCCCGCCGAACTCACGGTAGCGGGCCCGTTTCTGGCTCTGTAATCGATTTCAGGGACTTAAACGCTTCTTAAGCCAACACTGGCTAGTGTTGTTGCCCGGCGTCGATATTTTGGGCATTTGGCGGTGTGAGTTCTGAGATGGCGGATATGAGCCATTCCGATGGCGCTTTGTTGCTGGATGCCGCGCTCGAAAACATACCTTACGGGTTTTGCGTTTGGTCGAGCGAGTTTCGGCTCGTCATGTGGAACCGCCATTATCTCGAAATCTACAGCTTTCCCGAAGACCAGATCTACAAGGGGATAACTCTCGAAGAGGTGGTCAGCCTCTCTTCAGAGATGGGCAACCACCCCGACCAGACACCGCAGCAATTTCTCGCGGCCTACAAGAAAGAGCTGAGAAACAATCGCGGCGGCATGCGGTCCAAGGCCCGTGAACTTCTGTCTGGCGGGCGCACGATCGAAACGGCGCATGTGTTTTCGCCGGGTCTGGGCTGGGTCGTCACCCATGAGGACGTGACCGAGGAGATTGCCACCTCCGAGATCGTCCAGAAGCGCAAATACGAACTCGAGCGGCAAAACATCCGGCTTGAGGCGGCGGTCAACAATATCAGCCAGGGCCTTTGCATGTTCGATGCAAAGGGAAGGCTGGTGATTTGCAACGCGCCCTATCAGCGGATCTACAATCTGCCGGACGAACTGGTGCGGCCCGGCACACCGCTCGAGCAGATTCTCGGCCGGCTGTTCGACAACGGCATGAGCACATCGGGCACGCGCGAGGAATATATCGCCTGGCGCCACGAGGTGATCGCCAAGGGTCACTATGAAAAGGTGATCCTCGACTTCGCCGGACGCATCATCCTGATGCAGCACCATCCGATGAAGGATGGCGGGTGGGTCTCGACCCATGAGGATATTACCGAACAGCGCCAGCAGGAGGCGCGGATCGAACACCTGGCGCGCCACGACGCGCTCACGGAATTGCCCAACCGCACGCTGTTCCTCGAAGAGATGGCGGCTTCGGAAGCCGGGATCGAGCGCGGCGACAAGCTGGCGGTGCTCTGCATCGACCTCGATCATTTCAAGGCTGTCAACGATACGCTGGGCCATGCCATCGGCGACAAACTGCTCAAGCAGGCTTCGGCGCGGCTTTGGGGCACGACGCGCGAAAGCGACCTGTTGGCGCGGCTAGGCGGCGACGAGTTCTCGCTGCTGCTCAGGCCGGTCGACAAGCCGGCGGATGCGGCGGCCATTGCCGAGCGCATCGTCAAGTCCATGTCGGCGCCGTTCTCGATCGATGGCCATCACATCCTTGTCGGCGCCAGCGTCGGCATTGCCATGGCGCCGCAGGATGGCGAAACGGCCGATGTGCTGATGAAAAATGCCGACCTGGCGCTGTACCGGGCCAAGTCCGAAGGCCGCTCGACCTATCATTTCTTCGAAAAGGACATGGATGCCGCGATCCAGCGGCGGCGAACCATCGAGGCGGGGCTGAAGCTGGCGCTCACCAATGGCGAATTGCGGCTGGTCTATCAGCCGCTGGTCGGACTCAAGGAAAACCGCATCACCTGCTTCGAAGCCCTGCTGCGCTGGGACCACAAATCCAAGGGCACGATCTCGCCCACCGAGTTCATTCCGGTGGCCGAAGAAACCGGGCTCATCGTTTCGATAGGCGAATGGGTTCTGCGCCAGGCCTGCCGCACGGCGACGAAATGGCCGGCGGATGTGCGCATCGCGGTCAATCTTTCACCCGTGCAGTTCAAGAACAAGCGGTTGTTCGAGACAGTGCATGCCGCTCTCGCCGATTCCGGATTGCCGCCGACACGGCTCGAACTCGAAATCACCGAGTCGCTGCTGCTCAACGACAATGAGCATACGCTGCAGACCCTTCACCGCCTGCGCGCCATCGGCATCCGCATCTCGATGGACGATTTCGGCACCGGCTACTCCTCGTTGAGCTATCTGCGCAGTTTCCCCTTCGACAAGATCAAGATCGATCGGAGTTTCATGCGCGACCTCGAAAGCCGCGGCGACAGCCTGGCTATCATCAAGGCGGTGATCGGGTTGGGGCATTCGCTGGGCATGTCGACCACGGCCGAAGGCGTCGAGACCCAGGAGCAGCTCGATGCCGTGCGCGAGCAGGGCTGCAACGAGGTGCAGGGGTTCTATTTCTCGCCGCCGCTCGAAATCGGCCAGGTGGCGGACCTGCTCGACAAAGAATTCCGCCCGCAGCTCAAGAAAGTCTCCTAGGGCCAAGAGCATGCGTTCCGATGGAACCGGAACGCATGCTGCATGTCCTTGTTTGCCGCGTTTTCGAACCGCAAAAGCGGGAGCCACTTTTCCTGAACACGTTCGGGTGCCGCAGCCTCCGGCGCTTGCCAATCGGTTCATCCTCCCCCAATTCTCTCACCGGGAAATGGGAGGACTCTATGGGCCGGCTCGAAGGCAAGATCGTATTCATGACGGCGGCGGGCGCCGGTATTGGCGGCGCGACCGCGCTGGCCTATGCGCGGGAGGGCGCGCGGGTGATCGCGACCGATCGCGACGCGAAAGCCATCGACGCCGTTGGCGCCGAGCTCGGGCGGCTCTATCCCGGCGCGGGGCATGTGACCTGTGCCATGGACGTCACCGACCATCAGGCGATCCGGGCGGCGGCGACAAAATACCCGGACGTCAACGTGCTCTATAACGGCGCCGGCTGGGTGCATCAGGGGATGCTGGGCAATACCAGCGTTGCGGATTGGCAGCGCAGCTTTGACATCAATGTGACGCCGATGTTCGTCGCCTGCCAGGCGTTCCTGCCGGTGTTTCTCAAGAATGGCGGCGGCACCATTGTCAATATCGCCTCGGTCGCCTCTTCGCTGCACGGGGTGCCCAACCGCATCAGCTACATGTCGAGCAAGGCGGCGGTGATCGGGCTCACCAAGTCCATCGCCTTCGACTACATGAAGCAGGGCATCCGCTGTAACGCCATCTGCCCCGGTTCGGTCGATTCCCCGTCGCTGCACGAGCGGGCGCATGCCTTGGGCGACCATGACGAGATCTGGAAGACCTTCATTGCCCGCCAGCCAATGGGCCGGATGGCCCAGCCCGAGGAGATCGCGCATCTGGCGGTGTACCTGGCGAGCGATGAGAGCGCCTATGCCACCGGTGCCAATTTCGTCGCCGATGGCGGGATCACCATCTGAGGAGCATTCCGCGGGGCCGCAATCACCGTGAAGCACCTGCCGGTTCACCATTCCGGGCGGCGCAAGGCACCCATTCGGCGAAATGTCTTGAGAATCCGGGGTTTCCTCTCTATGTGAGCGCCCAATAACCTCCCTTCCTTCGTTAGGCGGCTCCCAATGGCGTTGCGCAACATCGCGATCATCGCGCACGTTGACCATGGCAAAACTACCCTCATCGACGTATTGCTGAGGCAGTCCGGCTCGTTCCGCGACAATCAGCGCGTCGAAGAGCGCGCCATGGATTCCAACGATCTCGAACGCGAGCGCGGGATCACCATCCTTGCCAAGGTCACCTCGCTGGTCTGGAAGGACACGCGCATCAATATCGTCGATACGCCCGGCCATGCCGATTTCGGCGGCGAGGTGGAGCGCATCCTCTCGATGGTGGATGGCGTGGTGATCCTCGTCGATGCCGCCGAAGGCCCGATGCCGCAGACCAAATTTGTCCTCTCCAAGGCCCTTGCGCAGGGGCTGAGGCCGATCGTTGCGATCAACAAGATCGACCGGCCCGACGAACGGCACCTCGAGGTGCTCGAAGAAATCTTCGACCTGTTTATCGCGCTCGAGGCGACTCCCGAGCAGCTCGATTTCCCGGTGCTCTATGGCTCGGCCAAGCAAGGCTGGATGAGTGAGAAGCCGGAGGGGCCCAAAGAAGATCTGGGTCCGCTGCTAGACAAGGTGGTCGCCTATGTGAAGGAGCCCAAGGTCGAAGAGGGCCCGTTCCGCATGCTGGTCACCACCATCGAGCGCAATGCCTTCCTCGGCCGGCTGCTGACCGGGCGGATCTTCTCCGGGTCGGTGAAGGCTGGCGATGCCATCCATTCGCTGAGCCGAACCGGCAAGGAAGTCGAGAAGGGCCGCGTCAGCAAGGTCCTCGCTTTTCGCGGCCTGGAACGCACCCCCGTCGATGTCGCCGAAGCGGGCGACATCGTTGCCATTGCCGGTCTCGAGGAGACCACGGTCGCCGACACACTCACCGTCCCTTCGAACAACGAGCCGATCGCGGCCAAGCCGATCGATCCGCCGACCCTGTCGGTCACGTTCCGCATCAATGACGGCCCGCTCGCCGGACGCGAGGGCGACAAGGTGCAGTCCCGCGTCATCCGCGAGCGGCTGCTGCGCGAGGCGGAAGGCAATGTCGCCATCCGCGTCACCGAGGGCACGGATTCGGATTCGTTCGAGGTTGCCGGGCGCGGCGAATTGCAGTTGGCGGTGCTGATCGAGAACATGCGCCGGGAAGGGTTCGAGCTCACCATCGGCCGCCCGCGCGTGGTCTTGCGCGAAGAGGGCGGGCAGAAGCTCGAGCCCATAGAGGAAGTCATCATCGACGTCGATGACGAGCATTCCGGCATCGTCGTGCAGAAGCTCACCGAGCGCAAAGGCGACCTGGTCGATATGCGTCCGTCGGGCACGGGCCGCACGCGGCTGAGGTTCTACGTGCCGACACGGTCGCTGATCGGCTACCAGCCGGAACTGCTGAGCGACACGCGCGGCACGGCGATCTTCAACCGCCTGTTCCACGAGTACCAGCCCTATAAGGGCGCGCTGCCTGGCCGCCGCACCGGCGTCCTGATCTCGAACGCCAATGGCACGGCGGTTGCCTATGCATTGTGGAACCTCGAAGACCGTGGCCCGATGATGATCGACCCCGGCGTCGAGGTCTATGAGGGCATGATCATCGGCGAGCATACGCGCGACAACGATCTCGAAGTGAACCCGATCAAGGGCAAGCAGCTCACCAATATCCGCACCCATTCCAAGGATGAGGCGGTGCGGCTGACGACGCCCAAGAAGCTGACGCTCGAACAGAGCCTGGGCTATATCGCCGACGACGAGTATGTCGAGGTGACGCCCAAGAGCATCCGGCTGAGGAAGATCTGGCTCGACCCCAACGAGCGCAAGAAGCAGTTCCGGGCCCGCGCCAGCGCCTGAAAATGACAGCCCCGCTGGAGCTTGTTATCGCTCCGCGGGGCACGCCTCTCACGAGGTCTTGAGGCTCAACGGTTGCCCGCGAGCGAACGGCGCAAATGTGGTGCCGATTCGCTCAATGTCAAGTTAAACTTGCCGCATTCCGAGAGCATGTAGAATTCCTCTCCGCAGGGCGTTCATTTGCGGCTCGTCGAGCATCGGCCTCAGATACTTGCGTCGGCCCGTCTGGTCGCGGTCGGCTCGAAACATGTCCGGCCTGTCAAAGCCAACCGTCGCGAGCATGTCGCACTTGGCCCAGAATATGCTGAGCGGGAACGGGTGGGCAGGGGCTGCTGCAGCTCGAGCTTGATCACATAAGCAAGTTCTTTGCCCTCAAACGACCCCGAGAGCGGTATGACAGTGCAAAGTCCGTCTCTGTGCGGCAATCGCGGAGAAACGATCACCGCTGGCCGCCTTTTCACCATCTCAGGCGGACGAAACCCGCCCATCGAATAGTCGCATAGAACGATGGTTCCGGGTGGAAGCGCGAACTGGATCGCCATTCCCAAGCAATATGAATGAGGAAGCCGGTTGGCAATGCCCGCCTTGCTCCGTGGCCCGTCGAGCCCTATCTAAGGCTCCAGCACAAACGGCGGACCCGCTCGCATGATCGCATTGCTCTCGACGCTTTCGATGATCCTCACCCTGGTCTGGTGGGTGTTTCTCATCATGATCATCATGAGCTGGCTCATCAGTTTCAACGTCATAAACACCCGCAATCAGTTCGTCGCGGGCCTGTGGCGGGTGCTGAACCAGGTGACGGAGCCAATCTTGCGGCCGATCCGGCGGGTGATCCCGCCCATGGGCGGACTCGATCTCTCGCCCATCATCGTCTTCATCATCATCTTTTTCCTGCAAAGCTTCATCGCCAACGACCTGCCCCGGATGCTGCGGCTCTACTGAGCGCCCTCACGCCGGTGTCCGGCGCCATCCGCCTCACGCCCGATGGGCTGGTGGTGACCGTCAGGGTCACTCCCAATTCCGGCCTCGACCGTATCGAAGGGCTCGAAACCCGGGACGACGGCACAAGTGTGCTCAAGCTCCGCGTCCGGGCCGTGCCCGAGGACGGCAAAGCCAACAAGGCGGTGATCGCTCTTGTCGCCAAGGGGTTGGGCGTGCCCAAAAGTGCCCTGGCGCTGGTCGCTGGCGAAACCGCGCGGCTCAAGACTCTCGAGATTTCGGGCGATGGGCAGGCGCTGGCCGCCCGCCTCAAGCTTCTCACAGGCTGAAAGCCCCGGAAATCCCGGCCAAACCAGCCAAAACCGGTTGAAACGTCCGCCCCGTTTTGGCAGAAGCACGTCCACAATCCGCCTGGAGGGGGGAGGGACGGGTTCGTCCCCTTGTTTGCGCTGCCTTCCGGCGACCACATCGAGGGACCATTCATGACCTTTCTACTCTGGGCGATCGTCGTCGCGGGCGCGCTGTCGATCGTTTACGGCATCGTCACCACGCGTGGCCTGCTCGCCGCCGATAGCGGCTCGGCCCGCATGCAGGAAATTTCGGCAGCCGTACGCGAGGGCGCGGCGGCGTATCTGCGCCGCCAATACACCACCATCGCCATTGTCGGCGTGGTGATCCTCGTCGTCGCGTACTTCCTCCTCGGCATCTACGCGGCGATCGGGTTCCTGATCGGCGCGGTGCTGTCGGGCGCGGCCGGGTTCATCGGCATGAATGTGTCGGTGCGCGCCAATGTGCGCGTCGCCCAGGCGGCGATCAGCTCGCTCGCCAAAGGCCTCGACCTGAGCTTTAAGGCGGGCGCCATCACGGGCCTGCTCGTTGCGGGTCTGGGTCTGCTCGGCGTGACGCTCTATTTCATCGTCCTCACCCAGTTCCTCGGCTTTGCGTTCAACTCGCGCACGGTGATCGACGCGCTGGTGGCCCTGAGCTTCGGCGCGTCGCTGATCTCGATCTTTGCCCGTCTCGGCGGCGGCATCTTCACCAAGGGTGCGGATGTCGGCGGCGACATGGTGGGCAAGGTCGAAGCCGGCATTCCGGAAGACGATCCGCGGAACCCCGCGACGATTGCCGACAATGTGGGCGACAATGTCGGCGACTGCGCCGGCATGGCGGCGGACCTGTTCGAGACCTATGTGGTGACCGCAGTCGCCACCATGGTGCTCGCGGCGATCGTTCTGCCCGACGCGTTCAAGCTCGCGGGCATGGTTCTGCCGCTCGCGATCGGCGGCGCCTGCGTCATCACCTCGATCATCGGCACCTATTTCGTCCGGCTCGGTTCGGACAACAACATCATGGGCGCGCTCTATAAGGGCATCATCGCGACGGGCGTCCTCTCGCTCATTGTCCTGCTCCCGGTGCTCTACTGGGTGTTCGGCGATCTCAACGCCGCGCTTGGCGCAGTGGGTGGCAAGGCCTTTACGCCGTGGAGCCTGTTCTGGTGCGGCGTCTCGGGTCTCGTCATCACCGGCCTCATCATCGTCATCACCGAATATTACACCGGCACCGGCCGGCGTCCGGTGAACTCGATTGCCGAAGCCTCGATCACCGGCCACGGCACCAACGTCATCCAGGGCCTTGCGGTGTCGCTGGAAGCCACGGCGCTTCCGGCCATCGTCATCGTCGTGGGCATCATCGTGACCTATAACCTCGCGGGCCTGTTCGGCATCGCATTCGCGGTGACGACGATGCTGGCTCTTGCCGGGATGGTGGTGGCGCTCGACGCTTTCGGCCCTGTCACCGACAATGCCGGCGGCATTGCCGAAATGGCCGGTCTCGACAAGGCCGTGCGCCACAATACCGACGCGCTCGACGCGGTGGGCAACACCACCAAGGCGATCACCAAGGGCTACGCCATCGGTTCGGCGGGCCTGGGCGCGCTGGTGCTCTTTGCGGCCTATACGCAGGACCTGATCGAATATTCAAGCAAAGCCACGACCGGCATCCTCGCCGGCCTTGGCCCACTCACCTTCTCGCTCGCCGATCCTTATGTCGTCGTGGGTCTCTTGTTCGGTGGCCTGTTGCCGTTCCTGTTCGGCGGCATGGCCATGACGGCCGTCGGCCGCGCCGCGATGTCGGTGGTGATCGAGGTGCGCCGCCAGTTCAAGGAGAATTCCGGGATCATGGCGGGCACGAGTAAGCCCGATTATGCCAGGGCCGTCGACATCCTGACCCAGGCGGCGATCAAGGAAATGATCATCCCCTCGCTCCTGCCGGTGCTGTCGCCAATCGTGGTGTTCTTCGTCATCTACTGGATCGGCGGCGCGGCTGCCGGCTTCCAGGCGCTGGGCGCCATGCTCATGGGCGTCATCGTCACCGGCCTCTTCGTCGCCATCTCGATGACGGCGGGCGGCGGTGCCTGGGACAACGCCAAGAAAAGCTTCGAAGACGGCTTCGTCGACAGCCACGGCGTCAAGCATCTGAAGGGCTCCGACGCGCACAAGGCCTCGGTCACCGGCGACACCGTCGGCGACCCCTATAAGGACACTGCGGGCCCCGCCGTGAACCCGATGATAAAGATCACCAACATCGTGGCGCTGCTGCTGCTGGCGGTTTTGGCAAGGTATAGCGGCGTGGTGTGAGGCGCTGTTCTAGCGGTGGAATGAAGGAGGCCCGGGAGCGATCCCGGGCCTACTTCTTTTGTTTGTGCCCGCGCGCTCGATTGGAGATGTAGTGACTCTGGTTGTTCGTCATCAGCGCTGTCCCATGCAAGCGCTAGGCGCGCTGCAGAAAGTCTTCAAGAATGCCGAACTTTTCTATGACCGAGCCGGACCGAATGAGAGCTGCATCTGCCACGACAAGCCGCTCAACGTACCGAGATACCGCGCTGAGCTCGCGCTCGTATGTGGAACAAGCGTTGTCAAAATAGGGCTTAAGGTCTTCGCGCGCTTGCTTAGTGACGGTACCTACCGCGCCAAGCATCTCGCGCAAGATCAGTGCCAAATCTGCCTTCTCGCCATATGCCCTCTCAAATTCGGCCTTGGCCGCTCTGCCGACCCTTCTATCTGAGAGGATCGGAGCTACATCGGCATACACGGTGAGATGCGACTCCATCAACGTCCGACCCTCATCCCAGCCGCCGCCTGTCGTGGCGCCACTAACCGGTTGACTCTTGTGCTGGGCGTAGTTGCGCAGCGCCTCGCCGAATTGAAGGGCAACCGAAGTAGCCAGCAATTGACTCCAGCGTTCTACGAAGAGCGACCGCACACTCAGGGAGCCGGTTAGCCCCTTGAAAGTTGGGAATTGATCGCGGAATCCCGTGACGGAGTTCAAAACGCCGACCACATACAGGTTGGCTTTGAGTCGCATGTCTTGGAAATAGTCGAATTCATGCGTGGTGAGGAGGTAGAAATCCAATGCGCCGCGCAGCAAATATTCCTCAAAATTTTGGCTCGCGTAGAGAACTTGTAGGACCGTTTCTTCGAAGGCCATATAGGTCAAGAGGAAGTCTTTCGCTGCTTTCAAAGCTAGATACTCAGCCTTGCTCAGCGGGTGAGAGAACTGGCTGGACATGAATGGCGGGCGAAGTTCGTACCTGTCCATCGACTCTTCATTCATGCTGCTTTCCCAAAAACCTCACCTTCACCTCGACCTTCTGATCCAGCTTCCCGAGCACAATCATCAGCCGGTCGATTGTAAACCGTTCGAGCTTGGCGCGGCGGATGCGGGAGAAGTCGGCGGCGGTGCCGGTCAGTTCGGCAGAGGCGCGCACCGTGAGTTCTCGCGCGTCGAGGACGCGAGTGATCTGCGCCGCAAGCGTTGCCTTCAGCTGTTCGGCCTCGGCATTGGTTCTCCCGAAATCACGGAAGACATTGCCGCTGCCGCGCATCAGTTCGATCTTGTCGAACATCACCACTTCTCTATCTTCCCTTTTTAGCACAAATCCCTCCACCGTCATGGCCGGGCTTGACCCGGCCACCCAGATGGACGGCCCGCGAGCGACGGGGGCTCTTCTGGGTCCCCGGGTCAAGCCCGGGGATGACGACTGAGGGGGCAGTGGTCCGGCTAGATCAGCGTCGGATAGAGATCGTCCCAATCGGGGTTGAGGGTCTCAATCAGTTCGATCTTCCAGCGCCGCGGCCAGTGCTTGATGTTGTGCTCACGCTGGATTGCGCCGACAATGGTGTCATGCGCCTCGTAATAGACGAGGTCGTGCAAGCCGTAGGTCTTGGTGAAGCCCGGAACGATCCCTTCCTTATGCTCCCACGCCCGTCGCGGCAGGTTCGAAGTCACGCCCACGTAAATGGTGCCGCGCTTCTTGTTCGCCATGAAATAGACGACGCCAGCCATGGTGCAAATACAGCATCTGGCTGGGTGGCCGGGTCAAGCCCGGCCATGACGGTGGGTGGGGCGGGATGAGGGATGGCTGCCAACCTACGCCCCTACCGCGTACCCCGGCTTCATCTCTGCCGTCTCAAGGGCGGCGGATGCATTGAGCGCGATCCACTCATGCGGGTAGCCGAGCTTCAGCGGCATCGCGACTGTCAGTTCCTCGCGGAAGTCCGGCGGCAGGTCGAAATCGTCTGAGGCCATATTCTCGCTGATCAGTTCCGCCAGCGCCGCCACTTCAGCGCTCCCTAGTACATCGTCTGCCGATACTCCTCCTCCAGATCCGCATCCTTCTTCCGCATCACCTCCTCGCTCGGCACGCCGCTCGTTTCGTCGAGCAGGACGTGCATGAGCGAGGGGAAGGTGGTCCGGTCCTGGTGATGGGACGGGTCCCACAGATGCGAGCGGCGGAAGGCTTTGGCGCAGTGGAGGAAGGTCTCGCGCACGTCGATGAGGATCGCGAGTTTGGGGACGCGGTCGTTGACGGCCATCGGCACAAGGATCGCCGGGTCGGTGACGAGCCGCGCGGTGCCGTTGACGCGGAGCGTGTCGTCGAAGCCCGGAATGATGAAGAGCAGCCCGACGCTCGGGTTGGCGAGGATGTTGACGAGGCTGTCGAGGCGGTTGTTGCCGGTCCGGTCCGGGATCGCCAGCGTGCGGTCGTCGAGGATGTGGACGAAGCCGGGCGGATCGCCGCGCGGGCTGACATCGGCCTTGCCCTCCCGATCCTGTGTACCGACGCAGAGGAAAGGCGAGCGGCGGATGAAGGCCTGGGCGTGCTTATCGAGCCCGGGCTGGCTCTTCAGCGCCGCCAGGGTGTGGACCGGCTGAAACAGGCTGCGCAGGGCCTCTTCGTCCTTGAGGACGAAATCCGGATTGATGTCGAAGGCCATTGTTGCCTCCCCTCCGAGACAATGAGGTACGTACCTCAGAATCGAATATGATGCAATGGCTGCCCGATGAGGGTGATTTTTGAGGTTCCGGAGACCGGGAGCCGCCCGCCTCAGACCCGCGTCACATGGCCCGGTGCGAACTCCGCCCGTTCGAGCGCCCCAGGCAGGTTGAGGGCGATCCATTCGTGCGGATAGCCCAAATGCAGCGGCATGGCGCCGGTCAGTTCGTCTCTGACCTCGACGGGGAGGTCAAAGTCGCCCGAGACCATGTTCTCGGCGATCTGCTCGACGCGGCGCGCGCCGACGATGGCGGCGGTGACACGGGCATCGCCGAAGAGCCAGCTCAGCGCCACCTGGCTGGGCGTCCTGCCGATGCGGGTCGCGACTTCCACCAGCGTCTCGACCATCTTCTTGGCCTCGTCCGACCAGAAGCGGTCGACGACGATGCGGGCCTGATGGGCGTGGCGGGTGCCTTCCTCGGGCTTGTCCTGGCCGCGATATTTGCCGCTCAGCATGCCCGCCGCGAGGGGCGAAAAGCAGATCATGCCCACGCCTTCGGCGTCGCAGGCGGGAAGCACTTCGCGCTCCACGTCGCGGCGCACGAGATTGTAGAGATGCTGCGCCGAAATGAGCGGAGTGAGCTTGTCGAGCCGCGCCGCGCCGTTCATGCGCGCGATCTGCCAGCCGTAATAGTTGGAGCAGCCGACATGGCGGACCTTGCCGGCGCGGACGAGGTCGTCGGCGGCGCGCAGCGTCTCTTCGATGGGTGTGTAGGGATCGGGCCCATGGAACTGGTAGAGATCGATATAGTCGGTGCCGAGCCGCTTGAGGGAGGCCTCGCAGGCTTCGGTGATGTGCTTGCGCGAAGAGCCACGGGCGGTCGCGGCCTCGCCGGTCGGGAACCAGCTCTTGGTGGCGATGACGAAATCGGAGCGGCGATAATCCTTCATGATCTCGGCGATCATCCGCTCGCTCTCGCCGGCCGAATAGGCGTCGGCGGTATCGAGGAAATTTCCGCCGCCATCGGCAAAACTTTTGACGATCAGGCGCGAGGTTTCGAGGTCGCAGCCCCAATCCTTCATGCCGAAGGTCATGGTGCCGAGGCAGAGGCGCGACACCAGAAGGCCCGAGCGGCCGAGATAGCGGTATTTCATCGAGCAGGTCTCCCCGTGGCACGGTTCTTTGGTCCGCCGCCCCGGGGGCAGCATAGCGGGGTCGTGCGGATCGTTCTATCGCCTCCATGAAGAAAGGCCCGGGATCGCTCCCGGGCCGTCGGAGACCGGCACTGACGCTGTTGCCCTACGGGGTGATGGCGACCTTGAGCACACCATCGCGTTGATGGCTGAAAAGGTCATAGGCGGCGGCGATGTCGTCGAGCTTGAAGCGGTGGGTCACCAGCGGGCGGAGGTCGGTACGAGCCGAGGCGATGACATCCATCAACCGGGTCATGCGCTCCTTGCCGCCGGGGCAGAGAGTGGTGACGATGCTCAGGTCCGCAAGCCCGGCGCCGAAGGGCCCGAGCGGAATGGTGAGGTCGCCCGAATAGACCCCGAGCGAGGAGAGCGTACCGCCCGGCCGCAGCGAGCGCAGCGCGCCTTCGAAAGTTGCCTGCTTGCCGAGCGCCTCGATGGCAACATCGACGCCGCGTCCATCGGTCAGGCGCATGATCTCGGTGGCGGGATCGACCTTGGAGAAATCCACGATCTCGTCGGCACCCAACTGGCGGGCGATGGCCTGCCGGGCCGGCACGCTTTCAACGGCGATGATGCGGGTTGCGCCCATCAATTTGGCACCCACGGTGGCGCAAAGCCCGATCGGGCCCTGGGCGAACACGGCGACGGTATCGCCGATGCGGATACGGCCGCGCTCGGCGCCCGAAAAGCCGGTCGACATGATGTCGGGGCACATCAGCACCTGCTCGTCGGTGAGGGTGTCGGGCACGGCGGCGAGGTTGGTCATCGCGTCGGGAACCAGCAGGAACTCGGCCTGCGAGCCGTCGATGGTATTGCCGAAGCGCCAGCCGCCCAGCGCCTTGAAGCCATTCTTGGTGCCGGCCCCGTCCTGCGAGTGGCAGCCGCAGAGGCAGGCCATGGAATGGCCCGAGGGCGTGATCGCCCCGGCAATGACGCGCTGGCCTTCGGAAAAGCCGAGCACGGCCGAGCCGAGTTTTTCGATGATGCCCACCGGCTCATGGCCGATCGTCAGCCCTTTGGCGACGGGATACTCGCCCTTGAGGATGTGAACATCGGTGCCGCAGATGGTGGTCTTGGTGATACGGATCAGCGCATCGAGCGGCCCGACATCGGGAATGGGCTTGTCGGCGAGCTCGATGCGCCCCGGCTCGATGAAGATCGTGGCCTTCATCATGGCGCGCTGCGGGCGCGCGGCGCCCGGTTTGGGGGAAACGGCGGTCATGCTATCCATAGCCTTGCCTCCTCGGCTGTTTCACCGGGCAGGCTAGTTGGCGGCTCCGTCATCGCTCTTGACCCGGATCAAGGCTCGCGCGGCGGCCAGAGGTGGGCGGGAATCCAATGCACCGGCTTTGTCGATCCGCTTCCCTGTCGTTCGTCGTGCTGGTAATGGCGCCAGTTCCGGCTGCCGCTCAACACTGGGAGACCCTCATGCGCAAAGTCACCGCGGGCCTGTTTCATTCGATCGACGGCGTCGTCGAGGCCCCCAATGAATGGCAATTCGATCAATTCGACGATGGGCTGGGCGCGGCGCTGGGCAAGGTGCTTGAAGCCACCGACACCGTCATCATGGGCCGCAAGGGCTACGAGGAATGGGCAGGGTTCTGGCCCAATGCCACATTCGACAACGGCTTCAAGGATTTCATCAACAGCGTGCCCAAGCATGTCGCCTCGCGCACACTCAACGGCAAGCTGGGCTGGAGCAATTCGACGCTAGTCCCGGGCGATGTCGACGCCTTTGTTCGCGACCTCAAGCAGAAGCCGGGTGGCGAGATCGCCGTCATGGGCGGAATCTCGCTGGTCCGGCAGCTGTTCCTCAACGGTTTGCTCGACGAGTTGAAGCTGATCACTCATCCGGTGATCGCGGGCGCGGGAAAGCGGCATCTGTTCGAGGCAGGCGATCCGAAGACGCGACTCGTGCTCACCGACGAATACAAGACGGAAAAGGGCAATGTGGTGACGACCTACGCGCTCAAGGCTTAGTGAGTTCCCCCTAGCCGAGGTTTCGCAGAATCTCGCGATAGCGCCGGGTCGCCAGTGGGCTCGGCGCGCCCTCGCGGCAGAATTCCAGCATCTTGAGGCCGGACTTTGTGTGCGCGACGACGATTTCGCCGTCGCGCAGCTGCGCCTCGAGTGCGGCGAGCGCTTCGGCAAACGGTTTGCTCGCCCGTGCGCGGGGGTAGAACGACAATACAAACACGTAGTTGAACAGGTTGTAGCGGAGAAACGGATATTCGACCCGCATGAAGCGCGAGCCGATGCCGAAGCGGCAGGGTCCGAGTGGCCGCTCGATGCGCCAATGTGAAAGCAGAGTCTCCACGGCTCGTTCGACTGCGGATTCGGTCAGCAGAGTCTTTCGAAAACGCATGGCGTCGAGGACGCCCAGCGTCACGCCGGGGTTCGAAAAGTCCGTGTCGGGCCCGGCGCCGTATTTGAGAACGCTGCAGCGCCAGCCGCCGTCCGGCGCCTGGGTTGCGAGCAGGTGCTCGAAGGTCAGCGACAGGCGCTTGTCTCGCGCGTAGCCCAGCCGGCAGAGCAAGCGCGCCCCGCTCGCCGTGTGACAGGGCTGTACCGCCAGATGCGGCCCTGGCCGGATACGCCCATCCTCGGTCTGGCAGGCCAGCACAAGGCCGGCAATGCCAGCCATGATGGGGTCGGAATTGGCGACCCCGAGTTCATGCAGGATCAGCCCGCAATCCAGCGTTGAGAATAGATTACCCACACCCCAGCGGCCATCGGGGCTGGCCCAGAACGTGCCACCACTGCCGTCTCGATGGGCCGCGAGAGCATCGATATCGTGCTGGTGTTCTGCGTGAGATTTGGCGGCCATTGGGCTCTCCCATCAGCGGTCATGATGGGCCGGAGCGCGGGGCGTGCCCTGACCTGAGTCAAACCGGGATGGGAACTCTCAGCCGGCGCAGAGCACTTCGGTGACGTCGCTGACTGTGAGGCCCGGTTGCGGACCGCCGGAGACCACAAAGATCTCATTGCCGATCGCCGCGACGCCGAGGCCGTGCCGCGGGGTTGGCATAGGTGGAAGGCTCGTCCAGCTGCCGTTCAGAGGATCATAGGCCTCGGCGTCGCCGAAGGTATGGCTGTCGGGTCCGCCAACTTCGCCGCCGAAGACGACGATCCTGACACTCACCGCTGCCGCGCCGATGCCGGAGCGGCCGGTGGGCAAGGGCGCGATGTCGGACCAGGCGTTGGCCACGGGGTCATAGACCTCCGCTGCATCGAGCAGGAAGGTCTCTCCGTCGCGGCCGCCAAAGGCGTAGAGGCGGCCATCGAGGTTCCCAGCGGCAAGGTGATTGCGCGGCACACGCATGGGCGCGGCCTCGCTCCACCGGTCCGTTGCCGGATCGTAGATTTCGTGCGTTGCCACACTGCGATCCGTGGTGCCGCCCAGGGCGTGGAGCTTGCCATCGAGAATGGCAACGGCCAGCGCCCCGCGCGGGGTGGGCATGGGCGAACGTTCGGTCACGGTGCCCGTCGCGAGGTCATAGGCCCGGAGCCGGGCCGAAGGGGCGTTGCGTGGCCCCTCATAGCCACCGATGATATAGAGTGTTGTTTCAATCACGGCGAGGCCTGCGTGATTGACTGGCTGATCGAGCACGGCGAACCCCTTCCAGGTGTCGGTCGTGGGGTCGTAGCGATAGAGGGTCAGGAGGTCTGTTGCGCGGTCTCGCGCCATGCCGCCCGCGAGATAGAGCGCGGTACCGTCGCTTGCGGCGGCGACTTCGGTACGGGCGACCGGCAAGGGCGCAGCTATGCGCCACGTGCCTGGTACGCAACCGGCGGCGAAAGCTGGCGCCGCCGCAAGGGCGAGGAGGAGTGCAATTGGCCATCGGCGCATCGGCATCATCTCCCGGGGATCAAACGTCCCGCCTTACGCTCCCGTCACCCGCCAGATCGTATCGCCGACATCGTCGGCGACCAGCAGGGACCCGTCCGGTCCAATGGTGACGCCCACCGGACGGCCATAGGAGGCGCTTTCGTCGGGCGTCAGGAAGCCCGAGAGGATGGTGCGGAAAGGCCCGACCGGCTTGCCGTTCTCGAAGGCGACAAAGGCAACGCGATAGCCGGCGAGATTGCTGCGGTTCCACGAGCCGTGCTGGCCGATGACCATGCCGTCGGGGAAGCCGGGCAGGGTCCCGGCGGGCATCCAGCAGAGGCCAAGGGATGCGGTATGCCCACCCAGCGCAAAGTCGGGCTGGATAGCGGTCGCAACCTTGGCCGCGTCTTGCGGCACACGATCATCGACCGTCCGGCCCCAATAGGAGTAGGGCCAGCCGTAAAAGCCGCCATCCTTGACTGAAGTGAGGTAGTCGGGTGGTGTCTCGTCGCCGATGCCGTCGCGCTCATTGACCACAGTCCAAAGCGCGCCGGTATTGGGCTCGAAGGCGAGCCCCACCGGGTTGCGGAGGCCCGAGGCGAAGATGCGCTGCGTACCGGTGGCGAGATCGAATTCGTAGATCGCGGCACGGCCGATTTCGGCCTCCATGCCGGCATCGCCTATATTGCTGAGCGAGCCGACGCCGATAAAGAGCTTGGTCCCGTCGCGGCTGGGCAGGATGCTGCGGGTCCAGTGACCGTCGGTCTTGTAAGTGGTGAGGCGCTTGCCCTTGGCAGTAATGCGTGTGGCACCCACGGAAAAAGGAAAGGCCATGACGCCATCGACATTGCCGACATAGAGGGTGTCTTTGAGAAGAGCCATGCCGAAGGGCTGGTTGAGGCCTTCGAGCAGGGTCTCGCGCATCTCCGCCACGCCGTCGCCATTGGCATCGCGCAGCAGCATGATGCGATTGGGACTCGGCCCCAGCGCTCCGGCGCGCCGCATGGTGCTGACGATGGCGTAGTCGAAGGCGGAGTTGACCGGGCCGGGCTGGGTCAGCGATTCCGCCGCCAGCACGTCGCCATTGGGCAGAACATGCAGCCAGCGCGGATGCTTGAGGCCGGTGGCGAAGGCATTGACCTTGAGGCCTGGCGCGGCGAGCGGCAGCTGGCCGGGATCAAAGCCGCGGGCGGTAGGCATTTTGAGCGTCGGGATGCGCTGCGGCGCGGCGGGCGGGATGGTGGGCGCAAGGCCCTGGGCCGGCGGTGGTGTCTCGGTGCTCCAACGCCTGAGCATGATCATCGTTGCGCCGATAATGGCGACGAGACGCGCGAAAATCGCCGAGAACCCCATCCAAACCCCCAGTCTATCTTTTTGTTGTCGCATCGATGTTGCAGAAAACCGGGAACCCGCCTCTCTGCACGATGCTCCCGCGGCGACGCCGTTAGCCACCAGATTCGATCGCCTTTTATGACAATAGCGGTCCCAGCGCTACCGAACGCTCACCACTGCACGATGTCCCAATTGGTTCAAGGGCACATGGCCCCTACCTCCCTGTCATTGCTTAGTGTGGTGAGGATGACATGCGGGAAATTGCTCTCGCCCTGGTCGCGGCAATTGTTGGCTTTGGCGTGATTCAAGGCGTCTTCCAGTTGCAGGCGGCGGCGCCGTCCTTTGCCGCCATGCCGGTTGCGGCGGCGAGCAGCGCCAGCTGCGTCATCAAGGGCAATATCAGCCTCGATGACGGCGACTATATCTACCATGTGCCGGGCCAGCGCTATTACGCGCAGACGATCATCAGACCGGAATATGGCGAGCGCTGGTTCTGTTCGGAAGCAGAGGCGCAGGCCGCCGGTTGGCGCAAGTCCCGGATTTAGGACGAGACGTCAGCGGCTCGCGCCGATCGCGCTGAGCCGGGCAATCAGGCGGTCGCGCTCCAGCGTCAGGCCCTTGTAGTCGAGTTGGGCGGAATTGAGCGCCTCGAGCTGTGCGACAAGCGCCGCCCTGATCCGTGCCGCATCGGAATGGTGTTCCAGTGCGGTCACGGGATCGACGAGAATACGGATGGTGAACAGGATATCGCTACTCATGGGGAGCTTGCGAAGCGTCTGCCGCTCGACGCGGAGGAACACCGACTCGGCGTGCGCGCCGGGGCCGAAGCGCGGACGTTTCGGGTCGGCGCTTTCGGGATGGAACAATTGATCGTCGCCATAGAGCGACCAGTTCCAGCGCAGCACCGGCATGTCGGGCCGCAGCTTGTCGAACATGCGGGCAATCAGCTCAGCAGGACGGGTGCCGGCGCCGAAGCCGGGGACGGGGCGGTGGATCTCGTGGATGGGCAGTCCGAACTTGTCCCTCAACCGCCACGAAGAGGGAAAGCACAAAGCACCCGCAGCGAGACGCCAGCCGGGTTCGCCGCGGCGCATCAGAATCAGGTCTTCCTGCACGAGATGCGACGCGATCCTCAGGGGCTCGGCGCCGGTCAATGAGATGTGTCTCTTGGCCGGGATGATTTCGATCGTCTCGCCGTCACGGCGATAAATGTCGGGAAACCGGCGCGGCAGATGCTCGACCAGGAGTGCCAGGACTTCGGCCTGTGCCGCTTCGGTGCCGGGCTCGGCGGCAAAGACCTTCTGGGAATGCACAGCCTCGAGCCGGTCTTTTTCGGCGAGGTGGGCCGACAGATGTTCATCGACCTCGATCCACTGGCCGGGATCGAGCGGCTTCAGTCCAATCTCGAACAGGCGGCTCGAGCCGTCATAGGGTGTGTGAAGCCGGGTCGCCATGGTGCGAGCTTAGCCTGGATGATCGGCCAAGCCCAAAGGCCAATGACAAGCGCAGCGATTCATGCTGGTTTCGCCTTCCGGCCGCGACCCAGGACCATCCGCTTTGCTCAAGACCCTCATCGACTCCCGCCCGCTGCTCTGGCTGGTGCTGGCCATTCCGGGCCTTGCCGTGTTGGGGCTCTGGGCGGCCGGGGTTTATACCTATGGCGCGGCGGTGAGCGAGAGCGGCGAATGGGCAGCCCGGCTGTTGATCCTGACGCTGGCAGTGACCCCACTGCGCCTGATCTTCCGGCGCGGCCCCTGGCTGATCTGGCTGGTCCGGCGGCGTCGCGACCTTGGCGTTGCGACCTTCTGCTATGCGGCCGGGCACACCGTCGCTTACCTGATCCGCAAGGCCGACTTCGGACTCATCATCGAGGAGGGGCTCGATCTTTGGCTGCTGGCGGGCTGGATCGCCTTCGCGGTGCTTATCGCGCTGGCGCTCACCAGCACCGATCAGGCCGTGAGGGCCATGAGGCGCTGGTGGAAGCGGTTGCACCGGCTGGTCTATATCGCCGCCGCCCTGGTGTTCGTCCATTGGGTGCTATCGGCGTTCGACCCGACCAGCGCCTATGTCCATCTGGGGATCATTGCGGCGCTGGAAGCGATACGGGTCGTGCTCGAAGCCCGTCAGAGGGTGACGTAACTCCTCAACCGCGCCACCTCGTCGTCGCTCACATACTTGCCGATTTCGCGGTTGAATTCGTCGATCCCGGTATAGGGGCGATATTCGAGGAATTCGCGGACCATGCGCGAACTCATGCCGGGGATAAGCCCGATCTCGGCGCGGCTGGCGGTGTTGAGGTTGACCGGAATGAACAGCAACTCGTAGAGCGCCTCGGCCTCCTTTTCGGACAGCACTTGACGCACAACGGCGTCAAACTCGACCATGGTGGCGAAGGGCCGGCCGCGATGAATTGCGTCGATCAGTTGCGGGGTGAGACCCGGGGTGGAGGCCAGTTGGTTGGCGCTCGCCGTATTGGGATTGAGCCGGCCGGCAGCAAAGACCGGAGTAACGAGACCGGAAAAGGGCAAAGCAAGGGCCAAGGACAAAAGGGTTCGGCGGGCAATCATCGGCGAATCTCCGGTGTGAGCATCAAGCAACGATAAATCGGGTCCCCGCATTTCACCAGATGGGGAGCCCATCCCGCGCCGACAAGCGGCGATTGCCGGGGTGGGGGCAGAATTTTCGAGTCCTGCTGCTGTCGATTTCTGACATTCTGGATCGTCATTAGTGTGACCGCAGCGTTGTGGATTCCGGCAGGTGCCGAAAGCTCCGTAACGCTAAAGTGACCACTTTAGTTTTCCTTGCACAACCAAAAGTTTCTGATAATGGGTGCCGCCCCGGCGGCAGCCGCCCCCTGTTTCTCCCCAGATCAAGGCTCAGCTCATGACCTCCGAAACCCTTTCGCCCGAGGTAGCCTCCGCGCCACCCGATCAATCCGTGGCTGCACGCAACAGCCTCGTCATCAACCTGCTGCTGGTCTCGGCCTTCGTGCTGATGCTCAACGAGACGATGATGAATGTCGCCATTCCGACCATCAAGGACTCGCTCGGCGTGACTGCCAGCGCGGCCCAATGGCTGACCACGGCGTTCCTCCTGACTATGGCGGTGGTGATCCCGGTTACCGGCTTTCTGCTGCAGCGGCTCAATACACGGCCGGTCTTCATCCTCGCACTGTCGCTGTTCTCGACCGGTACCGCCATAGCGCTGCTGTCGCAAAACCTGCCGCTCCTCGTCTTCGCGCGCGTCGTGCAGGCGTCGGGTACGGCCGTGATGATGCCACTCCTGATGACAACGGTCATGACGCTGGTGCCGCCCGAAAACCGGGGCAAGATGATGGGAAATATCTCGATCGTCATGTCGCTCGCGCCGGCGCTCGGGCCAGTGGTGGGTGGCACGATCATCCATTTCCTGCCCTGGCAGTTCATGTTCATCCTGGTGCTGCCGATCGCGCTGATCTCGCTGACCCTTGGCTGGCGCCTGATGGTCAACGTGAGCGAGCCGCGCTATGCGCCGCTCGATGTGTTCTCGGTGATCATCTCGGCCTTTGCCTTTGGCGGGTTGGTCTATGGACTGTCGGCCTTCGGCAATCGCGATGGTTTCGATCCGGTTCAGTCCTGGGGTGCGCTGGGTGTGGGCGCGGTGACAATGGCAATCTTCATCTGGCGGCAGTTGATGCTGCAGAAGAAGGATGCGGCGCTGCTCGACCTCAGGACCTTCCAGTCCTACAATTTCAGTGTCGCCAACGTCATGTTCGTCATCGCCATGGCCTCGATGTTCGGCAGCATTGGCCTGTTGCCCTATTACCTGCAGGACGTGCTCAGGCTCGACGTCATCTATATCGGCGGCATTCTGTTGCCGGGCGGATTGCTGATGGGATTTCTGGGCCCGTTCGTCGGCAGGCTCTACGACCGCATTGGCCCCAAGCCGCTCATCATTCCCGGTATGATCATCGTCTCGGCGGTGCTGTGGGCGGGGACGCTGCTGACGCCGCAGACCCCGTGGCAGGCGGTGCTGGTGGTCTATACCATCATGTGCGTCGGCTTCGCGCTCCTGTTCGGGCCGCTGTTCACGCTCAGCCTTGGCTCGATCAAGCCGCAATTCTACTCGCACGGCTCTGCAATTCTGGGTTCGGTGCAGCAGGTGGCGGGCGCCGCCGGCACGGCGTTGCTGATCTCGGTGATGGCAGCGACGCAGTCCTCGCAGATCGCACTCGGCATAGGGGAGGCCGAGGCACTCTCGGCGGGCATCAGGCTATCGTTCTTCATCGCCGCTGCGGTCTCGCTGCTGGCGGTGGTGACGACGTTCTTCTTCAAAAAGCCCGAGCCGCAGCCGCAGGGCGGCTGGGGTGGGCACTGAAATCGCGCTTCGGCAAATTGGAAAGGCCCGGAGCGATCCGGGCCTTTTGTTTTCAGCGCCGCCGGAAGTTGAACCACCAGAGGCCAGCAAGGCCGACGATCAGAACGACGATGCCGATATAGAGCCATTGGCTCTGTCCCGACATGACGGTGTTGGGCATCATGTTCGAGCCCTGGGCAATCCAGAGCAATCCAAAAAGAGCCAGCACAACGCTGACGATGTTTCCGGCTAGGCGCATTGCGTTACCTCCAATGGGCAGGCAAGCAAACGCGGCCCGGCGCGGCTTGTCCACCACATCCCGTCCATTTGATGTGATCAGCCGGAGGCCTTGGCGCGCTCGATCGACTCGAGGATGACGCGCCTTGATTCGTCCACGTCGCCGACATGGGAGATCTTGGCCCATTTGCCGGGCTCGAGGTCCTTGTAGTGGGTGAAAAAGTGCTTCACCCGCTCGACCTGGATGGCCTGCATATCGCCGATGTCATGGACGTTGTCGTACATGGCGGTGAGCTTGTGCTGCGGCACGGCGAGGATTTTTTCGTCCATGCCACCATCGTCCTCCATGAAAAGGATGCCGAAGGGCCGGCAGCGAACGACGCAGCCGGGCACAAGCGGGCGCGAATTCATCACCAGGACGTCGAGCGGGTCGCCATCGCCGCAAAGCGTATGCGGGATGAAGCCGTAATTTCCGGGGTAGCGCATCGGGGTATAGAGGAAACGATCGACAAACAGAGCGCCCGAGGCCTTGTCGATCTCGTATTTGATCGGCTCGCCGCCGAGCGGCACCTCGATAATGACGTTGATGTCGTCCGGCGGACTTTTGCCGATGGCAATGGCATCGATATTCATGGGTAGCTCTTGGCGCTTTGTCGGTCGTTTGGTTGTGGCCTAGCGTCCGGGCCAATGGCAAGGCATTGTTACGTGGCCGAGGCTGGGGAGGAATGAAGCCATGCGCGGGATTCTGGGCTGTGCCACAATCGTGACACTGCTGGCTGGGCCGGCGGGGGCCGCCGATGCCTACCGCTCCGAATATACCGATCTCGATTTCGAGCAGTGCACGCGCATCATCGCCGACGACATGGGCGCCACGTTTGCTTGCCCCGGCTACAAGGGGATCCCGGTTATGGTCGGCGAGGGCGACCTCAGGATGTTCGTCTCCTTCGGGCTGACCTCGACAACCGAGAAAGCCGCGGAGGAGACCCTGCCGCCCTTCAACCATCTGGGCGCCAAGATCGAGTGGCGGCTCAAGCAGGGGGAGGAAGGCTATGAGCCAGCGGCGACGATCCTGCGCTGGTTCACTCAGCGCGAGGAGGGTGAGGGCGAAGGCCAGGTGCTGGTCGTCACCCAGATCAAGATCGGGGCCACCTGCCACATCGCCTATATCGATGCGGTGGCGAACTCGAACGCCAATGAAATGGCGCGCGAAGCGGCGGACAGTCTTGCCGGGGATTTCGATTGCGAAAATACCATGCCGCAGGTGCGCGGCGAATTCGCGGCGTTCGAGCTCGAGTGAGTCTGCGTCGCTTCTAGCCCTTCGCCATCTGGTTGCGGAGGACGGTGCGCTGACGCGCCGACACGCCGATGAGTTCGGCGATGCGCCAGACCATATTGTCTTCGAGTTCGTGGTTCTTCCTGTCGGCAAAGACCACCTGCCACATCATGCGCACGATCTCGACCCGCTCGTCGTCGGGGAGGGTCGATAGCGAGGAAGTGAAGCGATAGAAATCGACCGCTTCACTGTCCTGCCGTGTCGCCTCGGCGACAAGCCTATCGACCTCGGCTTCATCGAGCGCGTAATAGTCCATCAGAACACCGCGAAGGGCGGCGCGTTCCTCGTCCTTGACGGACCCGTCGACGGACGCCAGATGCACCAGCAACGCAGCAACGGCGAGCTTGGGATCGTTGGCCGCGACAGTGGTGGCGCCCTTTGAAAAGAGGCGGGAAATAGCCTCGAACATCAATCAGGTCTCCGGATTTGCGCAAGGATAGGCGGCAATTGGAGCCGGGCCAATGGGCGATCCCGGCATCTTGATCAGCGGGCGCCGTAGCGGCGGTTGAAGCGCTCGACGAGGCGGATGAAGGGCCGACGCCAGGCCGGCACGCGCTCCAGCATGTAGCGGTAGAAGATATCATTGGTCATGGCGTGGCGGTAGAGCCGGGCGAAGGCGACCCTTGATCGATAGAGCCAGGGTTTCTTTTTGCCGGTGTAGTGCAGCACGTTGGGGTTGAGCTGTTCGTGGATCGGGCGCGGATCGAGCAGGTTCCAGAAGCGGTCGAGTTCCAGCCAGTTGTCCTTGAAGAGCAGGTTGAGCACGTCCTGGTCGAAATAGATCTTGGAGAGCGTGCCGTCGGCGATCATCTGCCCGAAGCGGCTATCGAGCTCGAGCTTGCGCCACTTGCCCAGATCGACCAGCAGGAGCCCCGAATTGAAGTAACGGGTGGCGGGATCGAAAATGCCGCGCGGATCGACGAGGTTGCGGCGGGTGACGATCTGTGCCCCGACATAGTCGGGGACGGCCGCGAGCGGGAAGCCCTTCATATCCATGTCGTAGAGCCGTTCGACCGGCACGCGGACCAGCATGTCGCAGTCGAAATAGACGAGGCGCTCGATCCCGGGCGGCAGGATCTGAGCCACGAGAATCCGGGCATAGACGATATTTGGGAATTGCCCGCTTTGGCGGACGCGCTGGGCGAGGGGAGCGAAATTGGGATCGTTGGGGATGTCGTAGAAGGTCTGGGCGGCGCCGAATTCGACTGTGATCTGTTCGAGCAGCTTCCGATGCTCGGGGCTGATGGCGGAGGTGAAGAGGTGAAAGACCAGGTCCTTGCGGCGGGTGGTGAACAGGCAGATCGAGCGCATCAGGGCGTAGGCGGGTGCCCAGTAGCGGTCGTCGAAGGTCAGGACGATGTGGATGGGCGTCGTCGACATCGGGTCCCTTTTCCCAAGGCAGGCCGGACATTTACGCCCTTGAGGGGGTGAATAGCACAAGCAAGGTAGGGGGCAAGCGCGGCAAGCCGGGGAGGGCTTGACTCTCTCCCCTGATGTGATGTTCTCTATTTGTTCTGGTTTTCACCGAACAGGAGGGCCACATGGCGGGCCTTTCGAAACAGCAGACTTTGGAGGAACTGAGGGCAAGGATCGATGGACTCGAAAAGCGCCCGATGCTCGCCGATGCGGCGGTTTCCCAGCCCGGGAGTGCTTTGCAGGGGTTCGCACTCCCAAAAGCCATGCTGCATGAAGTCTTCACCGATGCGCCGCGCAATGCCGGAGCGGTGCTGGGCTTCGCGCTGGCGGCGTCTCGGGAATTCCTCTCTGCCGACCGTCCGGCTTTGCTCTACCTCCAGCTCCAGCACGAGACCGCCGAAACGGGCTTCCCATATGGGGCGGGTCTGGGGG
>JBEBGE010000019.1:0-47929 GCA_040081595.1 Devosia sp. | reverse complement strand
CTTGAGGACAAGGACCCAACGATCGGGCTGAGGGCCGACGCCGAGGCCCCGGCCACCGCCGAACACCCGACAGGCGGTGAAGCGGACGGAGATGTGGCAGCTGTCGAGGCGGAGGCCATTCCCAATATCGACTGTCCCGCGCTCGGCGAGGCGCCTCATGCGGCGAGCGCGGAGACATCGGACTCGGCAAGCCCGGAGGCGCCGGCCGATCCTCATGCGCCGGCCGATCCTCATGCGCCGACCGATCCTCATGCAGCCGGCGCAGAGGCCGCTGCGGCGACGGATTGCCCGACAGCAGAGATTCCTCTCAACGAGTTCGGCGATGCCGTGCCGACGACCAAGCTGGCCGACGGCTCGATCGTGCCGCTGGCCACGGTTGCTGGCGAAAACAACGAGGCGGCGGTGCTCGAGCGGCTGAGCTCGCGACGGGCCGAGCTCGACAAGCTTGCCGCTGACCTCGAAATGCGGGCGGCGCTGGTCGAGGCGGCCGAGAAGCGGCTCGACGAGCGGAACACGCAGCTCAAGGACCTCGAGGCGCAGATCGCGGCCCTTGTCGACCAGAAGCAGGCCGAAGAGGATGCGCAGTTCAAGGCCGTGGTCAGCATGTACGAGACCATGAAGCCCAAAGACGCCGCCAAGATCTTCGACCAGTCCGATCTCAACATCATGCTGCGCGTGGCGCGGGCCATGAACCCGCGCAAGATGGCCCCGGTGCTGGCGGCGATGGACCCCTCCAAGGCACAGGCGCTTACTGCCGCGATGGCGACGGATCTGCCGCCCCCGGTCGTCGGCGGGGCGGGTGAGGACCTCGCCAATCTGCCCCAGATCGTTGGCAAGTAGGCAGCCGAAGTCGGTCTTTCGGCACACTGAAGCCACCTCAGGGCCCGTGTGGCGCCGCGCTTTCGTAAGCGGGTGTTAAGCCGGGACGCTTATGCTTAACGCCAGATTTTCGTGGTGTTGCGTTGCGTCCGGCACAGACAGGTTTGCGGGGGACAGGCGTCCCGCTGTGGCTAGCCGCCGCGGCGGCTGTCTGGCTTGTCCTGCTGGCAGTTCCCGCTTCTGCCCAGGAGCGGGCCGATGTCGTCGCTACGGCCGAGAAGAATTTCGCCCGGCTGATCATCGACTTTCCGCAGCGCTTCGACCTGCCGAAGTACAAGATCGCCTATGACAATGGCGTGCTGGCGGTCACTTTCGACGAACCGGTGAATATGGTCCTGCCGGATGTCTCGGGCACGTTGCCGGCCTATGTCACGGCGGCACGGGTCGATCCCGACAGCCGGGGTGTGCGCTTCGGGCTGCGGTTCCCTGCCGAGATGCATTCAATGGAGGCCGGCGAGCGGCTCTATATCGACCTGCTGCCGCCGGGCTGGAGAGGGCTGCCGCCCTCGCTGCCGCAAGAAGTGGTCGCTGAGCTGACCGATCGCGCCAGGGACGCGGCAAAAGCACTGGCGCAGAAACGCAAGGCCGAAGCGACGATCTCCAACAACCCGACGGCGACACTCTCGGTCAGCCGCAACCCGACGTTTCTGCGTCTGCAATTCGACTGGAATACCGATGCGGACGCCAACTACGAGCAGACAGGCGATATCGCCAAGCTCGATTTCTCCTGGCCGGTGCCGATCGACCTTTACCCGCTGACCTCGGACCTGCCGGCCGAAATGCTGGCGGCCACCAACAAGACCACCAAGGACGGCAGCAATATCGTGCTGACGGTCGCCAAGGGGATCGTGCCGCGCTTCTATGCGGTCTCTCCAAGGCAATTCATCGTAGACATCGATCTGTCGGCCGCCGAGATCACGGCGAGAAGCGACGCGGCGGAACAAGAGGCGCGCGCCATCCAGCAGGCACAGATTGAGGCGCAGCAAAAGGCCATCGCCAAAAACTCCGCCGATGAAGCCGCGGACGCCGCTCCGGCGGAGCCCGACGCGATGAGCGCCGAGCCGGCTTCGAACGTGGCGCCGATCACGCCCACCGTCGCGGACGTCTCGGGGACGATCCGTGTCACGTTCCCGTTCGATCGCGATACCGCGTCGGCGGTGTTCCGGCGCGGCGATACGGTTTGGATGCTGTTCGATACGCCAGCCGCGATCAACCCGCCGGCGCCATCCGAGTCCCTCAGCGCGATTGCCAAGAGCTTCACCGTGATTCCGGCCGGCAAGACGCAGATCGTCCGGCTCGACCTTGCCGTCGATCGCCTCGCGACACTGGGATCGGAAGGGCGGAGCTGGGTGCTCTCGCTGGGCGATATCCTGCTCGACGCGACCGAGCCTGTGTCGCTCGACCGCAAGCGCGACAAGGAGGGCCATTTCGAAATTACCGCGCAACTGGGCAAACCCGCGGCCGTACATTCGTTCCGCGATCCGGTGGTCGGGGACATGCTCGACGTGGTGACGATCTTTCCACCGGCGCGCGGCGCCGTGCGCAACTTGAGCTTTGTCGATTTCGAGGCGCTGAAATCGATCCACGGATTGATCGTGCGGCCCGCGAGCGATGGGCTCGATGTCGCGATCGAAGGCAATCTCGTCAGGATCTCGCTCGAAGGTGGGCTGACGCTGTCGGACCGCAGCAATCAGCGCAGTCTCGACGGCGGTGATGCGGCGGAGTTCCGCGCGAGCTTTGTCGATCTGGTGACCACTGGGGAGCCCGATCCACAAAAGCTCATGCAGAAGCGCGAGGAGCTGTTTCAGGCGGCAGCAACAAGCGAGGGCAAGGCACGCGATCTCGCGCGGCTCAACCTGGCGCAATTCTATCTGGGCAACCAACTCGCCTATGAGGCGATCGGTGTGCTCAATGTGACGGAGCCGGACCTGCAATCCGACGAGTTGCGCAAGAAGACGCGGCTGAGCCTCGCCATTGCCGATACGCTCGCCGCGAGGCCTAGGGACGCGCTCAAGATTCTCGGAACCGGAAGTTTCGGCGAGGAAGTCGACGCCGTGATGTGGCGGACCATCGCCCGTGCCGACGCCTATGATTTCGTCGGCGCGCGCACCGATGCGATTGCGGCGGAACCGGCGATCGAGGCCTACCCGATGTGGGTACGGCAGAAGTTCCTATTCGCCGCCATTCGCGCGGCGGTCGAAACCTCGGACGTGGCGCTGGCGCAAAAATTCCTCGACCGGTTGGATTTCGCCAAGCTCTCGCAGGAGGACACGGCGCTCTACCAATTGTTCCAGGGTCGCGTCGCCGAGGCGCAGGGGCGGCAGGCCGAGGCCATCGACACCTATGGGCAGGTTATTGCCGCCGAGGTCCGGCCGACGCGGGCCGAGGCTGTCTATCGCACGGTGCTGCTGCTGCAGGATTCAGGCAAGGTCGATACCGAGAAGGCGACGGCGACGCTGGCGGCGGAGGCTTTGCTGTGGCGCGGCAATCCGCTCGAAGCCGACATGCAGGGGCTGCTCGCCAAACTCTATTTCAAGGCTGGCGAGTACCGGGAGGGGTTCGATACGGTCAAGGCCGCGGTTGCGTACTATCCCGAAAGCGCGCCGATCAACGATTTGCTCGACGAGTCGCGGACAGTGTTCGGCGAGCTTTATCTCAACGGCGCGTCGGACAAGATGGGCGATGTCGATGCGCTGACCCTGTTCTACGATTTCAGGCAATTGACGCCGGCCGGCTCGCGCGGCGACGAAATGATCCGCAACCTGGCGCGGCGGCTGGTGAAGGTCGATCTGCTGTCACAGGCGGGCGACCTGCTGGAGTATCAGATTGACAACCGGCTGAAGGGTATCGCACAGGCGCAGGTGGCGGCCGACCTGGCGCTGATCCGGCTCGCGGACCGCAATCCCGAAGCCGCATTGCGGGTGCTCAATCGCACCAGAATCGCGGAACTGCCGCCAGCGATCGACCGGCAGCGGCGCATCCTCGAGGCTCGCGCGCTGATCGATGCCGACCGGCAGGAACTGGCGCTCGAACTGCTGAACAAGATCGACGGTCGTGACGCCGACCTGCTGAGGGTCGATGCGTTCTGGCAGACCAAGAACTATTCGGCGGCGTCGGACCTCATCGAGACGGTCTATTCCGGCGACGAAGGTATTCCGCTGAGTGGGCCGGCGCGGCTCAACATCCTCAAGGCGGGCGTGGGGCTGGTGCTGGCCGATGACAAGCTCGGCCTCAGCCGCATCCGCGCCAAGTTCGCCGATCGGATGGCGCAATCGGCGGAATGGGGGATGTTCGACTACATCACCAGCCCGGACGCCGAGCCGGACGGCGAGGAGTTCAAGAAGGCGGCCCACGAAGTCTCGGGCATCGACTCCCTCAGCGCGTTCCTCGACGCCTACAAGTCGGTCTATACTCAGGATCCGGCGATCGAGCCTGCAGCGCCAACGCCTCCGGCGAGCGTGTAGTCAGCCGCTCACGAAACTTCGGACGAGCGAGCCGGCCACCAGGTGCCAGCCATCGACGAGGACGAAGAAGATCAGCTTGAACGGCAGCGAGATCACCACCGGCGGCAGCATCATCATGCCCATCGACATCAGTACCGAGGCGACGACCATGTCGATGATGACGAAGGGCAGGAACAGCATGAAGCCGATTTCGAAGGCGCGGCGCAGTTCGGAGATCATGAAGGCAGGGATCAGGATCTGAAGCGGTATGGCGGTGGCGTCTTGGGGCGGAGTGGTGTTGCTCATTTCAAAGAAGAGCGCCACATCGGCCTCGCGCACATTGGCCGCCATGAAATCGTGGAGCGGCACCGAGCCTTTGTCGAAGGCCTCCTGAACCTGAATGGTCCCGGCAAGAAGGGGGGCGACGCCCTGATCATAGGCCGCCTGCAGCGTCGGCTGCATGATGAAGAAAGTCAGGAACAGCGACAGCGAGATCATCACCGAATTGGGCGGTGCCGTCTGAAGACCGATGGCGGTGCGGAGCAGCGAGAGCACAACCACGATGCGGGTAAAGCTCGTCACCATCACGAGGATCGAGGGCGCGAGCGCGAGGATGGTGATGAGGCCGACGAGCTGGACAGCGCGCTGGGTGAGCGTGGTATCGTCGCCGAAATTAATCGAGACGTCCTGGCCGAAGGCGACGGCAACGCTGAGCAGCGTGCCGAGGGCGGCGAGGGTCAGCGCGAGCGGAAGCCGGGACCGGACGGCATTGTAGGAAGGCCGGACCCGATCAAGGCCGGTCGGTGCGGCCGATGCCCCTGAAGAACCTGTTCCTGCCCGCGCCAAGCCGTGTACCGCCGCTGCCGTTTGACACGCCGCTCTTAGCTGAGTCGATGGCGGGACCGCTGAGATTATCGACGCGCAATTGGGGGCCGGTGGGGATAAGTCCCGGTTGCTGGACGCTTATCGGGCGGAGAAGGCCGTTGTGGCGGAGGGACGGCTCGGGCGGCTGAGCGGCCGGACGAGCGAGTTCGCGCAGACGATCGATGTCCTCGTGGCTGGGCTCGGCGGCGTTGCGCGGCACCGGGCGGCGGACAGGCGCGGGCTCTGGCGGCACGATGCCGGCTTCGACCACCAGATCCTGCGGACCGCCGGTCATCAGCAGATGCTCGACATTATCGCGGCGGACGATGATCAATTGGCGGCGCGAATCGACCATCACCTGGTCGACGATGGCGAGGCGGCGGTTGCGGCCGCGGACGACCGAGTTGCCGGCGCGGGTGAAAAGCTTGAGCACCCAGACGCCCAGGACGATGAGGACGAGGACCAAGCCCAGCGCGAACGCGGCGTTGAGCCAGGTCGATTGCGGGCCGCCGAACAGCGCCGTGATGAATTGCACTGCGTTCTCCATAATTGCCGGCCCCCGCCCGGCGCAATCAGTGGATGGTGGGGCCAGTATAGACGCGAATGTGCCCAAGGCGAGGCGGAGCCCGGCAGTTCCTGCCGGTTGTTAACGTCTGCTTAACCATAACCCGGCAAGACTTGCCCATCGGGGTTAAGAGAGTCTGACCATGGCCATAGGTGCGATGCCGCTGCTGCAGGCGCTAACCGACAAGATGCGCTGGCATCAGGCGCGGCAGACCCTGCTGGCCGAAAACGTCGCCAATGCCGGGACCCCCGGCTATCTGGGCAAGGATTTGAAGCCGTTCACCATCGAGGCCTCCTCGAACGCCATGGCGATGTCGAGCGCGGCGACGGTGTCGCCCGAGGGGACGCAGATTGCCTTTGCCGGGTTCGGCGACAATGGCGGGTTCGATCTCGCCGACACGGGGGGCTTCGAGACGAGCCCGGGCGGCAACAGCGTCAACCTTGAAGACGAGATGATGAAGGTGACCGCCAACGAACTCGACTACCAGACGGTGACCACGCTTTACACGCGGTCGCTGAAACTGATCCGCACGGCGCTTGGCCGGTCGGCATAGGAGCGGCCTTTGTGACAGACTTCCTTGCCTCCCTCCGGATCGCCGCCTCGGGCCTGCATGCGCAATCGGCGCGGATGCGGATTATTGCGGAAAATCTCGCGAACGCCGACTCGGCGGGCAAGACTCCAGCCGAGGATCCCTATCGCCGCCGCATCCCGACCTTTCAGGCGGTGATGGATTCCGACATCGGCGGCGAAGTGGTCAAGATCGGCAAGATCGCGCTCGACATGGGCGATTTCGAAAGCCGCTACGAGCCGGGGCATCCGGCGGCGGACGCGCTGGGCTATGTCAAATATCCCAATGTCGATCCGCTGGTCGAAGCCATGGACATGCGCGAAGCGCAGCGGACCTATGAAGCCAATCTCAATGTGATCAGCGTGTCGCGCAACATGCTGGGCCGCACGATCGACATCCTCAAGGGCTGAGAATCACCATGGCCGTGCCACTGAACGCCGCTACCGCCGCCTACAACACCGCCGCAAAGCTGATCTCGGAGACCGGCAAGCCTTCACTCGACGCATCAGGAGTGCCGGGCCAAGGTGTTGATTTCGGGAAGCTCCTCACCGACAGCCTGCAAGGCGTCATGGACAGCGGCAAGAAGTCGGACGCGTTGTCGGTTGACCTCGTCAACGGCAAGGCGAATGTGGTCGACGTGGTGACCGCGATCAGCCAGACCGAGATCGCCATGGAGAGCATGGTGGCGATCCGCGACAAGGTGATTTCCGCCTATGAGGAAATCATGCGGATGCCGATCTAGGGCCTCTTGCACTTCGATGAATCGAAGTGAGGCTCTAGCAGTAATGTGGTCGGGGGGAATCGAAGATGGGCGGCGCAGCGGTTCTCGATATTGCCCGTGACGGCATCTGGGTGCTGGTGATCGTGTCGGCACCGATGATGATCGTCGGGCTGGTGGTGGGCGTGGTGATCGCGCTGTTCCAGGCGTTGACGCAGATCCAGGAAATGACGCTGGTGTTCGTGCCCAAGATCCTCGCGATCTTCGTCACCATCATCATTGCGCTGCCGTTCATGGGGGCGACGATGGGCGCCTATATGACCAAGCTCGCCGACATGATCGCGACCGGCGGATGATCTCGCTCAACTGGCTGCCCGAGACGGCCTATCTCTATATCCTGATCTTCGCGCGGGTCGGCACGGTGCTGATGCTGATGCCGGCGCTCGGCGAGCAGATCATTCCGGCGCGGATGCGGCTGAGCTTCGCGCTGGCGTTTGCTCTGGTGCTCTACCCGATCCTCGCGCCAACGCTGCCGCGGTTGCCGCCGGACACGTTGTCGGTTGCGGTGCTGCTGATCCATGAGCTGATCATCGGGCTGCTGCTCGGGGCCATCACGCGGCTCATTACCATGGCGGCGGCGGTGGCCGGCTCGGTGATCGCGTTCCAGGCCGGGCTTTCGATCGCCCAGACGGCGGACCCGACCAATGGCGGCGTTCAGGGCGCGCTGATCGGCAACTTCCTCGGCATGGTCGGGGTGACGCTGATCTTTGCGACGGGGCTGCACCATGTGGCGCTGCTCGCGATCCGGGACAGCTACATGATCTTTTCGCCGACCGATCCGCTGATGATGGGTGACGCGGCCGAGATGGCGATCCAGTCGGCGGCCTCGGCCTTCGTGATCGGGGTGCAGATGTCGGCGCCGTTCATCGTGCTCGGCCTCGTGTTCTACCTGGGCATGGGCATTCTCGGGCGGATGATGCCGCAACTGCAGGTGTTCTTCGTTGCGATGCCTGCGACGATCTGGGTGGGGATGGCGCTGCTGGCGCTGATGCTCGCCATGATGATGGGCTGGTATCTCACGCATTTCGAGAGTGAGCTCGCCGTGTTCCGGGGCGCCTAGGGGTGTTCTGTTGCGCCCTCGGACCCGGCTGTCGCGGCATGTTCCGCCAGGAAGGGCGCTAGATGTCCGACGAGCCGGAACAATCCTCCAAAACCGAAGACCCTTCGCAAAAAAAGCTCGACGACGCCCACGCCAAGGGCGACGTGGTCAAGAGCCAGGAGGTCAATAACTGGTTCATGCTGGCCGGCTCGGGCCTGCTGTTTGCGCTAATGGCGGCGCCGACTTCGATAGGGCTTTCGGCAAGCCTCAAGACGCTGCTGGCCAATGCCGACACGTTCGAAGTCGGGGGTTCCGCGCTCACCAACTTCTTTACTGGCCTTGCGACGACGATCCTGACGGTAGCGCTCGTGCCGCTGGTGGTGCTTGCGGCTTTCGGGGTTGCAGCCAATCTCGTGCAGCACCGGCCGTTACTCTCGCTCGAGCCGCTGACGCCCAAGCTGCACAAGATCTCGCCGATTTCGGGCTTCCAGCGGTTGTTCTCGCGCGAGGCGCTGGTCAATTTCGCCAAGGGGGTGTTCAAGATCGCGCTCGTAGGCGGGGTGATCTCGGCGGTGCTTTGGCCGGACCGGGACCGGCTCGAAGCCATGGTGACGGCCGAGCCGGGACAGATCCTCCTCGATTTCCAGGTGCTGGGGCTCAAGATCTTCGCGGCGGTTCTGGCGGTGGTCACGGTGCTGGCAATCGTCGACTATGTCTATCAGCGCAACCGCTGGTGGAACCGGCTGAAGATGACGGTTCAGGAAGTACGCGACGAATACAAGCAGATGGAGGGCGACCCCACGGTCAAGGGCCGCATCCGCGCCATCCGCAACGAGCGCGGCCGCAAGCGCATGATGGCCAATGTGCCCAATGCGACCGTGATCATCACCAACCCGACCCACTATGCGGTGGCGCTCAAATACGACCGGGGGATGAAGGCGCCGCTTTGCCTCGCCAAGGGCGCCGACGGGGTGGCGCTGCGCATCCGCGAACTGGCGAAGGAACATGACGTGCCCATTGTCGAGAACCCGCCGCTGGCCCGGGCGCTGTTCGCCTCAGTCGAAGTCGACCAGTCAATCCCGACGGAGCACTTCAAGGCTGTGGCGCAGGTCATCGGCTTCGTCATGCGCATGAAAAACAAGAAGAGCTGGCGGAATTGAGCCCGATTGCGGCGATCATTGCCCTGGTGATGCTTGCCGGTCTGGCGCTGTTCCAGGCGGCCATCGCGTCGGGGGCGCCCTATGGGCATTTTGCCTGGGGCGGCAAGCACCGGGTGCTGCCTATGGGCCTGAGGGCCGGAAGTCTGCTCGCTATTGTGCTCTATGGGCTGGGGGCCGCGATCATCGTGCAACGGGCAGGGCTCGCGACGCTGTTGCCGGGGCCGATGGTCGATATCGGCATCTGGGTCGTGCTCGGCTATCTGGCGCTGGGTGTGCCGATGAACGCGATCTCACGCAGCATGCCCGAGCGGCTGACAATGACGCCCGTGATATTGATCCTCTTTGGCCTGGTGCTGGTGGTGGCGCTGCGGCTCTAGCGGGCAAATTGCCCCGGCCGGCAGCGATGGCGCTACCCCGCGACTCGGCCATTTGCTAGAGCTTGGAGGCGTACTGATTCGCGCAACGGCCGGACTTGCGGCGCCGGGCCAGCGGAGTGGGCATTATTCAGTTGCCGTGCGTTCTGCCCGCGAGGGACCAGGTTTCCTTGCGGGCGCGCAATCCGGTTTTGGGGTGGGAGCGGAATGACCAGCATGCCGGTCGACGAGGACAATTATCCGAGCCCGCTGGTTTCAAGGTCGCGCAGTATCTCCGGGCTGTGGCGCGTGCTCGCTCTGGCGGCGGCGTTCATCATCGCGGCGCTGGCGCTGGCCATGTTTGGCGAAGCCATTCCCAATGACCTGGTGCTCATCGCGGTGGGACTGCTCGCCGTTGTCGGCGTCTTCTCGCTGTTCGCGCTGACTGCCGGACTGTTTCATCTTGCCGGAACAGACGACGAGCGCACACTGCCGCGCGCTATCGTCGACAGCTTGCCGTTCGGCGCGGTGGTCACCGATCGCGACGGCAAGATCAGCTATGCCAACGCTCAATATGGCGAACTGGTGAGCGAGCTTTCGGATGGCGTTCCGGTCGGGGTGCCGCGGCTGTTCTCGGGGCATGCGGAAGCCAGCGAGTCCATCTACAGGTTGTCGCGAGCTGCGCGCGATGGGCGGCCGGCGACTGAAGACATCCGCCTGATCGGCGCCCTGGGCGGCTCGCTCGGCGGAAGTTCGAAGCCGGTCTGGTATCGCGTCTCGGTGCGAGCGCTGCCTCAGATCGAGGGCGTCGGCCATCCGCTGGTTCTGTGGTCGGTCGAGGAGATCACGCGCGACCGCGAGCGGCAGGACAATGCGTTCATCGAACTGCAGCGCGCTATCGACTATCTCGACCACGCGCCGGCGGGATTCCTCTCGGCGGACGCCACGGGTCGGGTGCAATATCTCAATTCGACGCTGGCGGACTGGCTGGGCTTTGACCTTGCCGAGTTCGAGGCAGGGACGGTGCCGCTCACCGCCATCGTGCGCGGAGACGGCGCGAGTCTGTTGATGCGCGGACGCGCCGATGGCGAAATTCGCACCGAGATCATCGATATCGACCTGGTCAAGCGCAACGGCACCTCGATGCCGGTGCGGCTGCTGCATCGCGCGGCGCGGCTGGCCGATGGCGAGTTGGGCGAGACGCGGACGCTGGTGCTGGACCGGCGCGGCGGGGTGGAACAGGAAGAGGCGTTACGCGCTTCCGAGGTGCGGTTCTCGCGTTTCTTCAACGATACTCCGTTTGCGATCGCGACGCTCGACCGCGAAGGGCGGATCATCCGCACCAACGCCCCTTTCAGCCGCATCTTCGGCTGGTCGGGCAATGAACAGACACTGGAAATGGAGCCGATGGCGTCGCTGCTCGTTCCGGCGAGCCGCGCGGCCCTTGGTGAAGCGGTCGCAGCAGCCGCGGCCAACCGTTCGGAGATCGAGCCGGTCGATGCGCAACTGGCGCGCGAGGGCGACCATTCGGTGCGGCTCTATCTCTCGGGATCGGAAGAGAGCTCGGACTCGCCCGAGCGGGTCAACGTCTATGCGCTCGACATGACCGAGCAGCGCAAGCTCGAAGCGCAATTCGCTCAGGGCCAGAAGATGCAGGCAGTGGGCCAGCTCGCGGGTGGCGTGGCGCATGATTTCAACAATGTGCTGACGGCGATCATCGGCTTTTCCGATCTGCTCCTGCTCAAGCATAAGCCGGGCGATCCCAGCTTTGCCGACCTCATGTCGATCAAGCAGAGCGCCAATCGCGCGGCGGGGCTGACGCGGCAATTGCTGGCGTTCTCGCGGCGGCAGACGCTGAGGCCGCAGATCCTAGAAGTGCCGACCAATGTCGATGATCTGACGGTGCTGCTGAAGCGCCTGATCGGCGAGCAGATCGTGCTCAAGGTCGATCACGGCCAGGGCATCTGGCCGATCAAAGCCGACCTCGTGCAGTTGGAGCAGGTGGTGGTCAACCTGGTGGTCAACGCGCGCGACGCAATGCCCAATGGCGGGACGATCACGCTGAGGACGCGGAACGTGACGGCGGAAGAATCCGGGACGATGACGTTTACCGGAATGCCGGCGGCCGACTATGTGCTGATCGAAGTCGAGGATACCGGCACCGGCATGCCGCCCGAGATCATGGAAAAGATCTTCGAGCCGTTCTTTTCGACCAAGGAACTGGGCAAGGGCACCGGGCTTGGCCTGTCGACGGTCTATGGCATCATCAAGCAGACCGGCGGCTTCATCTATCCGCAATCGGAAGTCGGCAAGGGCACGGTGTTCAAGATCTTCCTGCCGCGCCACATACCGGCGGAAGGCGAGGGGGTTGCCAAGGCTGCCGTCGTCACGGTGCGCGACCTTACCGGGCATGAGCGCATCCTACTGGTGGAAGACGAGGACAGCGTGCGCGCGTTCTCGGCCCGCGCCCTGCGCGCCACCGGTTATGAAGTGTTTGAGGCCGACAGCGGCGACGAAGCGCTCGAAGTGCTCGACGATATCGGCGGACAAATCGACCTGATGGTGTCGGACGTGGTGATGCCGGAGATGGATGGCCCGGCGCTGCTGCTGAAGGTCCGCGAGAAGCTGCCCAATCTCAAGGTGATCTTTGTTTCGGGCTATGCCGAGGAAAGCGTGCGGCAAGACATCGCCGACGACCAGAGTGTCGAGTTCCTCGCCAAGCCCTATTCGCTCGACCAGATCAATTCCAAGGTCAAGGAAGTGCTGGGCAAGGCCGGGCGTGAGACGCTCAACTAGGGACGTGTATCACCGAGAGATACATTTCGCTTGGCGACACGGGCGTGTATCGTTAAGAGATACATCTTAGATGTCAATCCACTCGTTCAAGGACAAGTTGACGGCGCGGGTCGCTGAGAGCGAGACGCCGAAGGGCTTTCCTGCGGATTTGGTGCGTGGAGCGTTCCGGAAGCTGCGCGCAATCGATGCTGCTCAACAGCTCGACGATTTGAAACGACCTCCGGGCAATCACCTGGAGGCTCTGAAGGGGACTCGAAATGGCCAGCATTCCATTCGCATCAACGATCAGTGGCGTATCTGCTTCGTGTGGAGGTCCGACGGGGCGCACAATGTCGAAATTGTCGATTACCACTAGCGGGGGGCACTGCCCATGGCGCTGAAATTCAAGACCGCACTCCATCCCGGAGAAATGCTGCGGGAGGAGTTTTTGGTGCCGCTTGGACTGTCGGCGGGCGGACTTGCCCGGGACCTCGGAGTGCCCCGGACGCGGGTCGAGCGGATCGTGAAGGAGGAGATGGGGATCAGCGTGGATACGGCTCTGCGGCTGGCCCGGTATTTTGGGACGACGCCGAATTTCTGGCTGAGCCTGCAGACGTCGTACGAATTGGCGGTCAAATCCGAGGCCCTGAAGGACGAGTTGGCCGCGATCAAGAGACGCGCCGCTTAGCCCGCGGCGCGCCCATTCGGCAAAGGTATCCTCGGCACGACGGGCTTCTGGTTTGAGAGCGCGTCGCCGACGACCAGAGTGTCGAGTTCCTCGCCAAGCCCTATTCGCTCGACCAGATCAATTCCAAGGTCAAGGAAGTGCTGGGCAAGGCCGGGCGTGAGACGCTGAATTAGAGTCTTTCGCGCGTTGGCAGATCGCAGCGGAACTCAGATCCGTCCCGCCTGCGGGTTGTCCATGGAGACGGGGATCGTGGCGAGTTCGTCCCAGATCGCGGCGGGGATCGGCCAGTCGGCCCATTCTATTGTCTCGGCAACGCGGTCCGGCTTGCTGACCCCGCAAACGGTGGCCGTGATGCGTGGATCGCGCATCGAGAACTGGAGCGCCGCAGCACCGGGCGGGACGCGGTGGCGGGCGCAGATTGCCTCCACCTTTCGAATGCCGTCGAGTACATCGGCGGGCGCGTCCTGATAGGAATATTGCGGCAGTGCCGCGGACCCCTTGGCGAAGACGCCGCCGCCATAGGGCGCGGCGTTGAGTACCGCAATCCCGCGCGAACATGCAAAGTCGATCATCGCCTCGGCGTTGCGGTTGACCAGCGTGAAGCGGTTATGGGTCAGCATGACGTCGAAATCCCAATCGCGGAGCAGCGGCATCATCACATCGACGTCGCCGGCGCCGAGTCCGACCGCGCCGCAGAAACCTTCCTCCTTCATCTTCATCAGTTCGGCCAGCGAACCGCGGGGGCCCGTCACATCCGTGATGTCCTCGACGAATTCGGGGTCGTGGAGATGAAGGATATGAAAGCGGTCGAGGCCGAGGGCTTTCATACTGGCCTCGAGCGAGCGGCGTGCGGCGGCGCCGTCGAAGCGGCGAGTTTCGAAATCGAGATCGAGCTTGGTGGCCAGAATGAAGCCGGGCGGAAGGCCGCCGCGTTCGCGCAGGACCTCGCCGATGCGCTGTTCGCTGCGGCCACGACCATAGATGCGCGAGGTGTCGATGAAATGGGCCGGTCCGTCGAGGATGGCGCGGACGGTGTCCTGCGCGGTCCGCACTCTCGCGGGTGTGTCGGCATCTGAGCCGTTGGTCAGGCCTCCCGTGCCGAAGCAGAGGTTTGGAACCTCAAGATTCGTGCGGCCAAGTTTCGACGTGCTGAACATTCCGGGTCCCATTGCCGATCAGGCAGCGGTCCGTCCGTTGGGTAGTGGCGTGCCGGGGGCGACGAGCTTTCTGTCGGCCAGACTATCCCAGAAAGCTGACGGTATCTCGGTGTTCCACCAGGCGAGGATGCCATCGAGTTCGGCTGGGGATTTGGGTCCGGTGACGACGTTGCAGACGGCCGGGTGGGCGAGCGCGAAATGAAGCGCCGCCGCGCCGAGCGGAATGGCATGGTCGCGGCAGGCGCGCTCAAGCGCATCGACCTTGGCGACGATCTCGGGCGGGGCTTTCTGGTAGGCGCCATTGGGCGGCCCCCAGACATTGGTGCCGGCAAGGACGCCAGCGGCGAAGGGGCCGGCAGCGATGACCGAAGCGCCGCGCTTGAGGCAGGCCGAAAAGAACGGATCGAGCGGGGTCTGCTCGATCAGGTTGTAGCGGTTTGCGAGGAGGAAGACGTCCCAGTCGCCGAGCGCGAGGGCGTCCATCAGCACCGGCCATTCGTTGACGCCGAGGCCGATGGCCGAGACGAGGCCCTTGGCCTTGAGCTCAAGCAGAGCCTTGTGTCCGCCATTGGCGAGATCGGACCAGTGGTGCTTGTTGCCTTCGACGCCGTGCGTCTGCGTGCCGATATCGTGGACCAGCAGGATGTCGATCCTGCTCAGGCCCAGTCGCTGCAGGCTGTCCTCGAACGAGCGCATGATCGCGCCATAGGAATAGTCATAGGCGATCTCGAAGGGGAAGGCTTCGGTCCAGGGATTGTCGACGGCGCGTTCGGCTTCCTTGCGGACCGGAACTAGGAGGCGCCCGACCTTGGTCGACAGCACATAAGGCTCGGGGCAGAAGCGGAGCGCGTCGCCGACCAGATGCTCGGCGCGGCCGAAACCGTAGTGCGGCGCGGTGTCGAAATAGCCGATGCCACCATCAAGCGCAGCGGTGACGGTGGCGCGAGCCTGGTCGGGCGTTACGACTGTCCCGTTCATGCCGGCAAGGGTGGCACTGCCGAAGCCGAGTTCGGTCACCTCAAGCGAAGTCCTGCCCACATGCCGCGTCTTGAAACTGGTCACTCAACCCTCCCGAAAAATCGGCGGGACACTGACATGTCAGCCCCGAGCGTGCAAACCCCGGCAGGGCGATACTTTCGCAATTCGTGTGGCTTTGCTTCCGGGAAAACGTCGCCCAAAAATGGGAGAGGGGCGCCCCCCCCCTCCATGGGAAGACAGAACAGAATTACTTCTGGATGCAGGTGCTGACCGTGTCCTTGGTGCATTCGTCGAGACCGGTGAACACCGGATCGGCGACGGCCTCACCATTGACGAGCTTGAGCATATAGCCCGGAGCAAGGTAACCCATTTCGAACGGACGCTGCCCGACCAACGCGGTCACGAGACCCTCGCCGGCGATCGCCACTTCGTCGCCGATGGTGTCGGCGGCGCCGATAACGAACTCGTTCTTGGCAATCTTGTCAGCCAGCGGCTTGAACAGATCGCGGTAGGGCTGCGGAGCGCCGAACAGCGGCCAGCCACCCATGATGCCGAAGGCAGCAAGGTCGGGGTTGGCGGCGAGGATATCGCTCATCGCCTGTACGCCCTTGGCGCCATCGTCGTTGGTGTAGACCGGGCAACCGGCGACTTCCGTCCAGCCACCTTCGCCGGCAAGAGCGGCAAGGCCTTCCTGGCCGGTGATCGCGTCACGGAAACCCTGGGCGCGGCGAGCGATGTTGTCAGCGCCCGGGTTGCCCTGGATCGTGCAGACCTTGCCGCCATTGGGCAGCGCGGCTTTCACGTAGGCGCCGATCCGCTGGCCCATGAGGTAGTTGTCGGTGCCGAGATAGGTCTTGCGGAGCGCGGCGTCTTCTTTGGCGAGGTCGGCGTCTACGGTCATGACCGGAATGGTCGGATTGGCAGAGCGCAGCGTCTGAGCGATCAGCGCGGCGTTGGACGGCGAGATCGCCATGGCGACAGTCGTTGGCTTGGCGAGCATGTCGGCCACGATCTGGGCTTCGCCAGCTTCGTCCGAGGTCGATGCGGGGCCGGTATAGAAGCATTCATATTCGGACGAAGCGTTTTCCGAATTCCACTTCTCGCAGCCCTGGTGGATCGCTTCGAAGAACGGGTTGTCGAGACCCTTCACGACGATCACGAGCTGCTTCTTCTGCGCCATCGCCGGGCTGGCGAGCATCGCCAGCGCCGCAACGGTTAGCAACAAGAACTTCATCATTGATTTCCTCCCTGTGAATGGAGGACGACGCAGCCGACCGCGCATGCGCAAATCCGGCAGTTCCTGTCTCCTCCGGCGCTCAACTAATAGGGACCGGTCACGTTCGTCAACGAAAAATCATACTAATGATCGGAGTTCCCTCGTTGACGCGGGTTAGGTGGGGTGCGTAACTTAGGCGACATTCTGCCTGGGGAGGAGAAGCCGACGAAGCTGCCCCGGTCCGCCCGACGGGCGGTGCCGGGCTTCGTTCTGAGGCGAAGCAAAGTGCCGGTACTCGAACTCAACAACATCACCAAGAATTTCGGCGCCATTCAGGCTGTCAGCGACGTCTCGCTGACGCTCGAACCCGGCGAGGTCGTGGGCCTGATGGGCGACAATGGCGCGGGGAAATCCACCCTCGTCAAAATGATCGCCGGCAATTTCCTGCCCAGTTCGGGCGGCATGAAGATGGAGGGCAGGGACATTGTCCTTCACCGTCCCGTCGAAGCGCGTCGGCACGGCATCGAGATTGTCCACCAGGACCTGGCGCTCTGCAACAACCTGACGGCGGCCGCGAACGTGTTTCTCGGCCGAGAGCAACGGGTGGGGTTCGGCCCCTTATCGGTGCTCGACTATGCCGGGATGTATAAGCGCGCCGGCGAGCTGTTCGCGGAACTCAAGTCTGAGACGCGGCCGCGCGACCTCATCAAGCAGATGTCGGGCGGACAGCGGCAGGCCGTCGCCATCGCCCGGACGATGCTGTCGCAGGCCAAGATCGTGCTGATGGACGAGCCGACCGCCGCCATCTCGGTGCGGCAGGTGGCCGAGGTGCTGCATCACATCAGGCTGCTGCGCGACCAGGGTATCGCAATTGTCCTGATCAGCCACCGCATGCCGGACGTGTTCACTACTGCCGACCGGGTGATCGTCCTCAGGCGCGGGCGCAAGGTCGCCGACAAACCCATTGCCAAAAGCTCTCCGGAAGAGGTCACGGGCCTCATCACCGGCGCTATCGAACAGGTGTAGCCGTGTCGATGACCCTCGAACAAACTATCGCCAAGCGGCAGTCCACCTGGGTGCAGCAGATCCTGCGCAGCCAGACCTTCTGGGTATTCGTCGCGATCATTGTCGCCTGCACCTATATCGCGATCCGCCAGCCGGCGTTCCTGACGCCGCAGAACCTCTACAATATCACCCGCAATTTCACCTTCACGGCGATCATCGCGCTGGGCATGACCTTTGTGATCATCACCGGCGGCATCGACCTGTCGGTGGGTTCGGTCCTTTGCCTTTGCAGCATGATCATCGCGGTGACGATGCACGCGGGATTCAGCCTCGAGATCGGGGTGCTCGCGGCGCTCGGAACCGGACTTGCGGTAGGCTTGTTCAATGGCGTGCTGATCGCCTATCTAGGATTCCCGTCGTTCGTCGTGACGCTGGGCATGCTGTCGATCGCGCGCAGCCTCGCCATGATAGCGTCGAACAACACCACGGTGTTCCAGTTCGGCCCGGATCACCAAAGGCTGCTCGACCTTGGCGGCGGCGCCTGGGTGCTTGGGGTTTCCAATCCGGTGATCTATACGCTGGTGCTGGCCGCGCTGACCGGGTTCGTTCTGCGCTGGACGCAGTTCGGGCGGCACGTTTTCGCCATCGGCGGCAATGAACATGCCGCTGTGCTGTCCGGTATCCAGTGCGGGCGATCAAGCTCACGGTCTATGTGATCTCGTCGTTCTCGGCGGCGATCGTGGGCATCATCTACACGGGCTGGCTCGGCGCGGTGACCACCAACCTCGGCGCCGGGATGGAACTGCAGGTGATCGCGGCTGCGGTGATCGGCGGCGCGAGCCTGATCGGCGGGGCGGGGACGGCGATCGGCGCGCTGGTCGGCGCGGCCCTGATCGAGGTTATCCGCAACAGCCTCGGCATGCTCGGGATCAATGCCTTCTGGCAAGGGACCGTGATCGGTTCCGCCATCATCATTGCGGTGGCTTTCGAGAGGATCCAACAGTTGCGTTGGCGGGAATAGCAGCGAGCTGAGGGGGTGCCATTGCCCAGCCGGTCCTCGACCCACGCGTACACGGCCACGACCGCCGCGCGCTCGCACACGGCGCGCGTGGTCGACGATCTTGGGATCGCCATCATTTCGGGACGCGAACCGGCGGGGAGCGTGCTGCCGGGCGATGCCCAACTCATCAGCCGCTATGGCGTGTCGCGCACGGTGCTGCGCGAGGCGCTGAGGACGCTGGGCGCCAAGGGGCTGGTCAAACCCAAGGCGCGCATCGGAACGCGGGTCCAGGAACGCTCGGAATGGAACATGTTCGATTCCGACGTGCTGCTCTGGCATGCCAAGACGGGCCTCGGGAACCGGTTCCTCGGACATCTGGGCGAGATGCGGCTTGCACTTGAGCCGGCCGCCGCGGCGCTCGCGGCGCAACGTCGGACAGCGGCGCAGATGAAGGGCATCCGCGAATGGGTTGACCGGATGGGCGCGCCGGGGATCAGCCGCGACGACTTCGTGAGTGCCGATCTCGGCTTCCACCTGGCGGTGGCGGGTGCCGCCGGCAATCCATTTTTTCATTCGATAACGACCCTTATCGAGGTGGCACTGGTTGCCATGCTCACTATTTCGTCCCCGGTCGAAAGCTCGCGGCGGCTCAAGAATTCGGTGCTCAAGCACCGCGGCATTGCCGATGCGATCGAGCTCAAGGATACCGAGGCGGCCCGCCTGGCGATGGCCGCCGTCATCGAGGAAGGCATCAGCCACTCCAAAGTCCGCTGAAGCGGGTCTTTCCCCAACGGGTAAAGTGCCTGTGCGAAACCCGTACGAGGCGATGCTCGACTCAACGTTCGGTGTTAGCGCTTGGACGGTTGGGGTTGCGGGCGGACTTGGGCGATGGCGACGGCGCTCTACGTGGTTATTTTGAGCCGCGGGAAATGGTACGTGGATTTCGAAGGCAAGGGCCACGGCCCCTTCGAAACCAGGGAGGCTGCGGCTCTTGAAGGCCGCCAGCTGGCGCAATTTACTGCGCATATGGGCCGGAACGCCGAAGTGCTGGTGCCCGACGAAGCCGGTAAATACTGGGTGGTCTGGGACAGTCGCGATGAGCGCGCCGGCGCGAAGAAGCCGCTGGTGCCGCCCAAGGCGACAATCACCGACCGCGATGCGCGGCTGGCGCCACAGCGAACGGCCGCCTAACTTCGCGGCCGGCTCGATCGGCCTCAGGCAAATCCGGCAAAGAAATCCGTGCGGACGCGAGAGCGAGCGATGCCGAGGCTGTGGAGCGCCTTGGTCACTGCGTCGACCATGGCGCGCGGGCCCGACACGTAAAAGATGCGATCCGCAAAGTCGGGCACTTCGTCCCGGATCAGGTCCGCGTCGATCCGCCCCGTCCGCGTGTTGGCGTCGCGGGGCTTGCCCTGTTCGAGCACATGTACGGTCCGGACGCCCAGTTCGTCCTCGGCACGATCGAGGACGTCGCCATAGGCGACATCGTCGGCACCGGGATTGCCGTAGAGAACTACGATCGGTCGCCGCTCATTGCGATTGAGAAGGTGCTGGAGCATGGAGCGGAACGGGGTCATACCGATGCCGCCTGCGATGAATGCCAGCTTGAGATTGAGATCGCGCGGCGTGACGAAGTTGCCGGAAAGCTGGGAGGCGTGGATGTGGTCGCCCGGCTGCATCGACGCCAGAGTTCGCTTGAAGGCGCTCGCCTCGGGGTAGAATTTGACGCCGAGCCGAACCTCGTCATCGTCGGGGGCCGAGGCAATGGTGAACTGGCGGCGGTTGCCGCGATTGTCGGCGTGCGGAACGGCCAGCGTCCATTCGAGATATTGGCCGGGTTCGAATGCAAAGGCGCGATCCGGACTGAAGATGAAGTCATAGGCTCCGGCGGCTGCCTTTTCGATGCGGAGCAGAGTCAGGACAAAACGGCCCTTGGGGCTGACCAGCCAGGCAAAGAGATTGCCCGCGAGAAGCGCCAGTTCGGGCGTCATATAGAAGTCGCCCAGATGGATGCTCGGGGCCGCGAGTACGCCGACGATGGTGCCGAAGGCGATGCGCGGCAGTGGCCGGCTCGGCGCGGTCAGAGGCTCGGTCAGCATGACAAAGGCAAAGAAGAAGAGCGGCGAGAGTGTCAGCGTCTGGACCAAAGTCGACGTAAACGTCTCTGGCGTCGCGCCAATGAGCGAGGCGAGGAGATTGGCTCCGAGGAAGGCCAAGACCATGTCGGCGCGGCGCAGCTTCCTGACCAGTAGGATGCCGCCCAGCAGCGTCAACGGCAGCAGGACGATAGCGCCGCCGACCCACCAGGTGGCCGGCTGATCGAGGAACAGGGCACCAAGCGCAATGCCCAGGGCCGCGGGGTTGAACAGGTGCTTGCCGTAAATGGCGAGGATGAATTTGGAGGCGATGGCCCAGACAGTGACGAAGACGATGCCGCCCAGCCCCGTAGCGTCGGACGCGGTCACCGGGCTCATGATGAGAATGAGGATGAGCGCGGTGATCCAGCTCGACTCGAGATTGGCCGGGGTGCGGAAGACCAGACAGAAGACGCGGTTGGAGACATAGGCGACGGCGGCAATGACAACCGAGGTGAAGGCCAGGGCCGTGGGATCGACCGGCACGGCGCCGAAAAAGCTTGCGGCGAAGGCGGCGGCGAGCAGGGCGACGACATAATAGAGGACGAGGCGATACATCGTCGTGCGATCGAGGAAGGTGTCGATCAGGTTCATTGCGGCCTCGTGTAGTTGGAAAAGCCCGGCGTCGCGGTGGCGATGCCGGCGGCATCGATGGCGTAGGCCTCGAACCCGGCGCGGGTTGCGATGAAGGCGATGCCATCATTGCCCATGGCAACGGCGGCGGTGGCGAAGCGGTCGGCCTCGAGGATATCGGGCCCGATCACCGTGATGCTGACCGGCGCGTCTGCGGGCGGTCCGCCAAGGGAGGGATCGTAGATGTGGTCGCCACGCACATAGGACCCCGAGGTCGCGACACCATGCGCCGCGGGGTAGATGATCTTGACGATGCCGGCGGGATCGAACGGGTTGCGGATGCCGATGCGCCAGGGCTCGCCGGATTCGTTGCGACCCGCGCACTGAATGTCGCCGCCGACATCGAGGCAGAAATCGGCAACTCCCGTGGCGAGCAGCTTTTCGGCGGCGTTGCGGATGGCCCAGCCCTTGACGATGCCCGACGGATCGAGACGACCGGCGGGTGTGGCGATGTCGAAATAGCCGTCCGTTTCGCGCCTAGTGGATTCGGCGATGGCGAAGACCTCGAGCATTTGTGGGCTGAAATGGTCGCGTGCAATCTCGCCTCGATTGATGGCGCTGATTTCGCTCTCGGGCTTGTAGGTGCTGAAGCGCCGATCCACCGCCTCGAAGTCGCAGAAGATCGTCTCCAGCGACTCCGAGGTCCTGGCGCGCGGCAGGTCGATGGTGACCGGCATGCCCATGATAATGCGGGTTTCGCGCAAGGTCAGCTCACCGCCTGGGACAGGGCAGCCGCGAGCGATTGCCGGTAAGCGTTGCTGGTCAGCGTCGCCCCGCTAACGCCGTCGACATTGCCAGTCTGGTTCGCGACTGCCTCGCGAATGAGGATCGGCAGCGCATAGCGGTTGATACGCACCGAGGTGCGGCGGTCCGAAGGGTATTGCAGGATTTCGACCGAGATCAGGTTGCCACCCGAGACATGGGCCCGAACCTGCACAAGGCCGTAATAGGCGTTGGCGGCCGGCCCGAGATAGGTGCCGTCGGCGAAGCGGCCGATTGTGGCGGCGGCGACCTTTGCCGGGGCCGAGGCCTTCGTGACCTTGACCGTGTTGGTTGCCCTTGGCGCGGGCGCCGGGACGGCGACTTCGAGAATCTTGGGGCGCGGCGCTGGGAAGGGAACCGTCACGGCGCGGGGCATCGGAATATGCTGCTCCTCCTCATCCTCGATCGGGCGAGCGGGCGCCGAGACGGTCTCCGGCAGCTCGGGCGGAGGCGGAACGCTGCTGGCTGGGGCGATCGCGGGCTGCGGCGGCTGGGTGAGCGCGGCTTTGGCCTGGGGCACGGCAGGCGCGGCTTCGGCCGGCGGCGCGAGCGTGGCGGAATCGGCGACCAGTTCGTTTGCCGGCTGCGGCGGCTGGAGCAGGACGTAGCCGCCGGACAGCGCGATAACGGCTAGTGAGAGAGCGGCCTTCTGCATTTTGATACTCGGGTCTGGCGCCGGGGAGGGAAGGACCGGCGCTTTGATTTCGTGCAGTGTGGGCGCCCAAGCTGACACCAGCCTTAAGAGCCAGCGGGACCGGAAACGCATGAAACTGGCTTGCATTGGATGCCACGCGCCCCGGATAGTGCGGCGCGGGCGCTTGGCTTCGCATCTTGGAGACGAGTGGTGCTGAAGCTGGCCTTGCGGGTGCTTGCGTGGCTGAGCCTGGCGGCAGTCGCCGTTGTGACGTTGTCGCCGGTGGGCGTACGACCGCATTTCGCGGAGACCAGTCCGCTGGCCGAGGACTTTGCCGCTTTTGCCGCGATCGGGCTGTTGTTCGGGCTGGCCTATCCGCGGCGGCTGCTGCTCATCGCGGCATTTGTCGGTTGCGCGGTGGTCTCGCTTGAACTGGCGCAGATGCTGACACCCGACCGGCATGGACGGCTGGCCGACGGAATATCAAAGGTGCTGGGGGCCGTTGCCGGAGCCGGGTTGTCGGCGCTCGCGGCCCGGCTGTTGCCACCCGAAAAGCCGAATGAGACGTCTCCACGAACCGGTCAGTAGTCGCCGTAGGCCCCGCGATAGGGCCGGCTGCGGATGTCCGCCTGATTGAGCACGGCAAGGATTTCGGTCGATGGCGCCTTGGCGTCGTTCAGCGATCTGAGCGCGGTGTGAACTTCGCGCTGCGGTGTCTTGCCGAAGCGGACGATCACGGCGATCGCATCGACATAGGCGGCCATGTAGAGACCGTCCACGACCGGACCGACGGGCGGCGTATCGAGGATGACAACATCGAAGGACTGACGGGCCGCGGAGATCAGCCGCGCGAAGGATTGACCGGTGACGAACTGGTCGGTGGCGATCTCGCTCTGGCGCGCGCCGACGACCACCTGAACGCCGGTGACGGTGTCGGTGGTGACGATCGAGCGCAGGCTGCGGCCTTCACCGGGCTGGGCCAGATATTCGAGCAGGCCGACGGAGGGCTCGACGCCCAGCTGACGGTGAAGGCTTGGCTTGCGCAGATCGCAGTCGACGAGGAGCGTGGTGTTGCCCGACGTCGCGTAGGCCCGCGCAAGCGCAAGAGCAGTTGTGGTCTTGCCCTCGCCGGGGGCGGCGGAGGTGACCATGATGACGGCATGTTCGACGCTCTCGCCGCGCGCGGTTTTGGCGCGGCGTACCGCCTGGTCGACACCTACCCGCAAGCGCCTGATCGATTCCGAATAGGCCGATAGCGGCGCGGCAACGAGATAATCGGCAAGCGTGAGGGAGGGCTGGTTGCCGTTGCTCTTGAGATCGGGTTGCCGCGGAATCGCAGCCGGCACGCTGACGCGTGCCACATTGCTCAATTGCTCCGGGCTCGTGTAGCCGCCGATGACGTTTTCATACAGAAGCGCCACGCCGACGCCGCCGATGAGACCAATGATGCCGGCGATAGTCAGGATCAGTCGCTTGTTGGGGAAAGTCGGTGCCCCGGGAGGCAGCGCGCTGGAGACGATCCGGCTGTCAGGTACCTGCAGATAGGCCTGGGTCTCGAGATCCTTGGAGCGCGCGAGCAGGGTCTGATACTGCGTCCGGGCGATCTCGGCCGATTGCTGCATGGCGTAGATGCTGGCCAGCGTGTCGGCAGGAAGATTGGCGGCGAGAACGTCGGTGCGCAAGGTCTTGCGCAGGTCGCCGGCCCTGGACTGGGTATCGGCAAGTTGCGCCCGCAGCGTCGACAGGCTCGCTGAGGCTTGCGCCTGCAATTGTGCGTCGATCTTGCTGAGCTGGTCGCGCAGGCTGTCCGTGTTCGTGCTGGCGCTGTCGAGGCCGGCTTCGAGCCTGGCGCGGTCGCTGGCGAGCTTGGCAATGGCGTCATCGCGCAAGGCGGTGGCAAGAGCGTCCCAATCCTGCTTGGCCGCGCTGTCGGCGCCAGTCTGAACCTGCGACGCGAGCGTCGCGCCCGCCTTGATCATGCCCTCGAGTTCGGTTCGCACGGCAATGAGGTCAGTCCGCCCGGTGGAGGCGGCGATCTCGTCGAGATTGGTGCTGATGAAGGTGTCGAACGCGTCCTCAGACGCAGCGACCGACTTGTTGGCCTCGGTAATGCGCGCCTGGATGGCGGTGCTGGCCGAGAGGATCACGTTGATCTTGCTCGCAAGCTGTTCCTCGACATAGGCCCTGGCGACGGCGTTGGCGATGCGGGCTGCTACCCCGGGATTGGCCGAGCGGGCCGAGATCGTGATCAGGTAGGTGTAGCCGACGCGGGAGACGCTGATTGAACCGGCGAGAGTGCCGAGCGCGACATCGACCAGATCATCGGGCGTTGGCTCGACCGGCTGCTTGATGCGCAGGGTGTAGAGCAGGCTGTCGAACGTGCTGGGCTGAATGCCGAATTCCGGCAGCTCGACGAGATTTTCATCGGCGAGGACACGCCGCAATACGGTGTCCGAGGCCACTAGTTCGACTTCGCTGTCGACGAGCGAGCTGTCCTGATAGGCGACCCCACCTGAATCGGGCGCGAGAATGTTCTTGCTGGACGTGTCCACCATCACATAGGTGGCGGCGGCATAGATGGGCTTCATCGTGAAGGTTACCGCCGTCGCGGTGCCCAGCACCAACACGATGGTAAGCAGTATCAGGCGATACTGGCGGCGGATCAGCCCGAGGACGTCGCGCAGCCCGTAATCATTGTCGTTCATCGATGTTCAAGCCAAGTGCCCCGGGTGAGGTCAGCGATGCAGAGCGGGCGTGGCGCTGCAGGCGGAAGTAACGATGCCGTATTCTCACAAACAAGACGATATGGATTTGCGCAATAGGTTTATCGGGAAGAGCCGAAGGGCCGGAACGGTCTGCTAAGGCCCCACCCATAGTCGCTCGGTCGCCTCTGTCACTAGAAAAATGGGCGCTTTGTTGACCATCAGCCGGACTGCGGTCAACCGGCCGGTGGCGAAGGCCGCCGTATCGATGGCGATTTCGGGGCCGTCGACGAGCGCCGTCTTGACGGGGGTGTGGCCATGGATAACCGGCCGGCCGAATTCCGCCAGCCGGGCCGCGGGGATGTGGCGGATCCAAAGCAGATCCTGGTCCAGCTGGTCCTTGATCGACCGGCCCGGACGAAGCCCGGCATGCACAAAAATATAGTCGGGCGTCTCGAGCAGGACCGGCGCCCCAGCAAGAAAGGTAATGTGCTCGGCCGGAACCGAGGCCGCCAATCGGCGCGAAAGCAGGTAGGGCGAACGCTCGCGCGGGTCCAGCCGATCGACATCGATGCCATAGGAGGCCAGCGTTGCTTCGGCACCAAGGGCGAGCCAGTCGTCGCTGCGGCCGGACACGGCGAGAAAGCTCAAGAACCCCGTATCGTGGTTGCCGACAAGGCAGATGCGCTCAAATCCCTCTGGGGCAGGGCCGATCAGATGGTCGATAACCTGGGCGGAGCGGGGACCGCGGTCGATATAGTCGCCGAGCATCACGATGAGCTTGTCGCCATCGAGCGGCGCCGCGTCCTCGGCGATCTTGCGCTCGATCTGGATGAGTTGATCGAGGCAGCCATGCACGTCGCCGACCGCATAGATCACCGCGGGCGTACGCTCGAGCTTGAGCCTGGGGCGGGGCGGGGCGCGACGTGACGCAAACAGCGAGCTAAACAGACCACCCATCAGGGTGATCCGGTTGTGTGACGCGGGACCGTCTGGGCGTAGCCGAAGCCGATCCCGAGCAGCATGACGAAGAGATAGGCGTTGGCCTGGATCTCCAGACTGAAATCGACAAGCGAGTGGGTTGCCGCGACGACGAGGACGCCGGTGACCGCGAGGGCGATCCGCCTGCCGCCGTTGGGGTTGCGGAGCAGGGTGGTGACGCGCGCCGAGAGCCCCCCGACCAGCGCAAGGGCCAGTAGAGCAACCGGGAGGCCGAGCTCGGCGGCGAGGGTGAGGTAAGTGGAATGGGCCTTGTCCCAGACGACGTCATTGCCGAGCGGGGGGCCGCGAAACATCTGGAACGCGAGCTCGAAAGCGCCGCCGCCAAAGCCGGTGAAGGGGCGCTGGAGCGTCATGGCCCAAACCTGACGGTAGAGCTCAAGCCGGGACTCGGCATCGTTCTCGATGCCGCTGACGCGGTCGAGAAGTGCGCCGCCAAATGCCACGAGGATCAGTAGCCCGCCGGCGAGGCCGGCGATCGGCACGAGGAATGATGCCTGGGTGGAGCGTTCGCGCCGGAAGAGCGCCAGGCCGAAAACCACGGCACTCCCGAGCAGGCCGGCGAACAGGCCCATGCGAGAGCCGCTGGCGAAGAGCGCCGCGAGGATCACTCCGAGGCTCGCGAGATAGAGACCGATCGTGCCGCGCTTTTGGAGCCAGCCGCGACGCTGGGGTTCAGTCCCGCTCGGGACGAGGCCGGTTGTCAGCAGGGCCGTACCTATCGCGAGGCCGAAAGCCAGATAGGTCGCGTAGGAGTTGCGATTGACGAAGGTTCCCGTGGCAAAGCCGTTATAAGCCCACTTGTTGAGACCCAGCAGCGTGTCGCCGAAAAAGCCGAGTTGGACGAGGCCAAGCAGGCCATAGAAGACCAGCGCGAAATAGACGGCTTCAACCATCAGGATCGCGCGCGAGCGGCTGGCGCTGACCTGCGCGGCAAGCAGAAACAGCAGACCGTAGCCGAGCCAGCGGACCAGCATCAGGACCGTCTGGCCCGGCGCGATGCTGAGGAAGGGGGTTTCGATCCCGGGTGGCGGGCCGATCTGGCCCAATCCCAGAACCCGGGCGATCGGCAGGCACTGGACCAGGAGATAACCGCAGATCGCCGCGAAGACGAAGCCGGGCCAGGCAAAGCTCGCGAGTGGCACTGCGAGGCCGCGGCGGCGCATCAGAAGATAGGCGGCATAGGCCGTCGCGGTGATACCGACCAGAAAGGTCCAGGCGGGCCAGAGGAAGGGCCGGTTACCCCCCAGCGGAAGCGGCGCCAGCACGACGATGACGACCAATGCCGCAGCCAGCAGATTGCCGCTTAACCGGCTCGGCGGCCGTTCGTCGTCCCCGGCCATGTGGGTGGATGGCTCCATCATGATTCGCCGGCCGCGCCCTTGACTTCGGCGACAAAGGCCAGCTGCGCTTCGCGCGGCAAGGTCTCGACGATCGCCGTGATGCGTTCGCGGAACAGCGGATCCTCGACGTAACGCCGGGCGATGGAGGCGATGCCGCGCCGGCTTTGAACCAGCATGCGCAGGTCAGACTCGTGGCCCCGCAGGCTGGCCTCGGTCAGATCGTCGAAGCGCGACTCGGCCAGCGCCACGCGGGATTCGGCGATCCACTGCTCGCCCGGCCCGGTGATCTGGGAGCGCTGCTGAGCCAGGTTGAAGCCGGTCGAGTCCTCGTCCGTCTCCGATTCGATGGCGGCCAGTGCAAACCAGCCGAAAGAGAAAGTCGGCATGGCGGCGACGCTTTGTTCGGCGAGGCGCTTGCAGACGCCGGCAACCGCCTCGCGCTCATCGCCCGGGCGCGTGCGCACATAGAGCGAGTGAAGCGTGTTGACGCAGTCCCCCACGATCAGCTGGTAGGATTCGCGCGAAAGTCCAGGCTGAAGCGCCCCGGAGGCGAGAGAGGCAGCCGTTTCGGCGGGCCTGAGCCCCTGGTTGAGGAAAGGGGCGGCTTCCCGCACGGCGGCGCCAGCTGCGAGCGCAATCGAGGCGATGCCCACGCACAGCAGAAACAAGGGTGCGAATGGGGGTCGCCGCGCGCTCACAAGACAAAATTCCTAGCTTTTCCCGACAGTCTTGCAGTCAAACGCGCCGAAGCGCGGCGATACTGCAACACAGCTTCGCGCATTTTGCATGGGGCGGTCGCGGCAAGGCTAAAGAATCCCCCGGAAACATTGCGTTTTTGTCAACTCGGCGCCCGTCTCGAGCTGCTGAGAAGTTAAGCACGCACAGGAGCAAGGGATTGATAGGCTTGCTAGATTCCAACATTGCTAATAGCCTCTTAATGAGAATATCGAAAAGAGGCCTAGATTGCGGGCGACGCATGCAAGACTTATTGTTGCGTTGGTAGCGGTGAGTACCGCGACCGGACCCTGGGCCACAGCTCAGGCGTCAACACCTGCGACAATTCAAGACGTTATCGAGATTTGTTCTCCCGTCATCAGCGAAGAGTATTCCGGCGTTACAGATCGCTGGGGTCATTGCGTGCTGGCGACCCAGGATTTCGTCAATTTCGTGCCCGGCACAGCGCTGGGGGCAAATCCCGACAAAGTATCGGCGGACCTGGTCTACGAATTGGCCAGGCTTTACGAGAATAACCCTGAGCTTTGCTCGAAGTATGAGACCGAACTACCGCAGGCGATCGAGGTGGCAGCCAAGTTTACGATCGACGAAGAGCAGAAGAAGCTGATGATTTCCATCAGCGAGACTATCGCGGAATGTCAGGGTTTTGAGACTGGCGTCATCCCGACCCAGGGAAGGCAGGTCAGCATTAGCTGAAGTTGCGGCGGGTGTGCTGGGACGACGTCTAGGTGGCAAAGGGATCTGGGAGGACCTCCGCGCCATCGTTCGATTGCAGGGTGTTTTGTTTTATTTTTGACGTCGGTGCGAGGTTGAAGTGGATTCCGAATTTCTAGGAGCGGGCGCTGCCCCGCGGTCTCCGTCTGATGCTACCGGCGGTGCCGGTAGTACGATGTCGGCTGGTCTTCTCTACCGGATCGGAGGCTGGCCCGGCGAGGCCGGTCGCGGTGAAAACGAACCCGGTCTTGCGAGCGGACTGCGCTTGCGCTGGTCGGACGGCATGCCCGTTCGACCCGCCATGACCCTTGGCCGGCGCATTGCGCTCGAGGTCAAGCGAGCAGGCGATTTCATCGTGTCGCTCGCCGCCCTCATCGTGCTGTTGCCGCTGCTGCTCTTCGTTGCGGCGGCGATCAAGTTCAGCAGCAAAGGCCCGGTATTCTTCCGGCAGACCCGCATCGGGCTTGATGGCAAGCCCTTCACGATCTTCAAGTTCCGCTCGATGTATCTGGACAAGTGCGATGCGCCCGGCTCGCTCCAGGCGGTGGCGGGCGATGAGCGGGTGACGCCGATCGGCCGGTTCATCCGCAAGACTTCGATCGACGAGCTTCCGCAATTGCTGAACGTTTTTTTCGGCGAAATGTCGCTGGTCGGGCCGCGTCCCTATGTACCCGATATGCTGGCGGCCGGCCGTCGCTATGACGAGATCGTGCCGTATTTCTCGATGCGCCACGAGATCAGGCCGGGCCTCACCGGCTGGGCGCAGGCGAACGGCTATCGCGGACCGACGATGATTGAGGAACTCGCGATCCGCCGCGTCGAACACGACATCGCCTACCTGCAGAATTTCTCTCTGATGCTCGACCTGGAAATTGTGCTCAAGACATTGCGGCGCGAATTGACAGGCGGCTCAGGGGTCTGAAAGCGAGCGGGCTGGGCCGGGAGGTTAACCGCCCCATAGGGGCGGCTCTACCCCCGGGCTGCATCGTGCTACAAGACCCCGGCGAAAAACGGACCCAGATATCATGCGTATAGCAACTATCGGCGCCGGCTATGTCGGCCTTGTGACCGGAGCGTGTCTCGCCGATTTCGGTCATGTCGTGACCTGCGTCGATGTGGATCCGGCGCGCGTCGATGCGCTCAAGGAAGGCCGGATCCCGATCTTCGAGCCAGGGCTCGAGGCGGTCGTCGCCGGTAACGCTGCGGCGGGCAGACTGACCTTCACCACCGATCTCGCCGCAACGGTTGGCGACGCGGACGTCATTATTATCGCTGTGGGCACCCCGTCCCGGCATGGCGATGGCCGAGCCGATCTCGGCTATGTCCACGCCGCCGCAAGGGACATCGCGCCGTTGCTCAAAGGCTTCACCGTCATCGTCACCAAGTCGACCGTTCCGGTCGGCACCGGTGACGAGGTGGAGAGGATCATTCGCGATGCCGCGCCAGACGCCGATTTCGAAGTTGTGTCGAACCCCGAATTCCTCCGCGAGGGCGCGGCGATCGAAGACTTCAAACACCCGGACCGGATCGTCGTGGGGGTCGAGAGCGAGCGGGCGCGCGAGGTGATGGCCGAGGTCTATCGCCCGCTCTTTCTCAATCAGTCGCCGCTGCTCGTCGTATCGCGCCGGACATCGGAACTTATCAAATACGCTGCCAACAGCTTCCTCGCGATGAAGATCACCTTCATCAACGAGATGGCCGACCTGTCCGAAGCCGTCGGCGCCAATGTCCAGGACGTGGCGCGCGGCATTGGGCTCGACAACCGGATCGGCTCGAAATTCCTCAATGCGGGGCCGGGCTATGGTGGCTCGTGCTTCCCCAAGGACACGCTGGCGCTCGCCAAGACCGCCGAGGACGCGGGCGTTCCCATGCGGCTGGTCGAGACGACCATCGCGGTCAACGACGCGCGCAAGCGCGCCATGGCCCGCAAGGTCATTGCGGCGGTCGGTGGGAATCTCCGCGGCAAGACGATCGCCGTGCTGGGTCTCACCTTCAAGCCCAATACCGACGACATGCGCGACGCGCCTTCGCTCGATATCATCCAGGCGCTACAGGACAATGGCGCGCAAGTGCAGGCCTTCGATCCGCATGGCATGGCGAGCGCCAGGACCATGCTCAAGAACATCACTTACGGCACCGATCCCTATGACACGGCCAAGGATGCCGATGCTCTGGTCATCGTGACGGAGTGGGAGGCGTTCCGGGCGCTCGATTTCGAGAGGCTGAAGCAGACCATGCGACAGCCGGTCCTGGTCGACCTCAGGAATATCTACCGCGAAAAAGAATTGAGCCGGCACGGCTTTGCCTATCACAGCGTGGGCCGCCCCAAGCGGGATGGCGACGTGGGCGGCCAGATGCAGACTGCCGCCGAATAGCGGCCTACAGGAGTTGAGTATGTCCAAGCGTGTTCTGGTTACGGGCGGAGCCGGGTTCATCGGCTCGCACCTTTGCGCGCGGCTGCTGGCCGACGGCAACGAGGTGCTGTGCGTCGACAATTTCTTCACCGGCACGCGCCAGAACATCGCCCCGTTGCTCGACAATCGCAATTTCGAGTTGATGCGGCACGACGTGACGTTTCCGCTCTATGTCGAGGTCGACCAGATCTACAATCTCGCGTGCCCGGCGAGCCCGGTGCATTACCAGTTCGACCCGGTGCAGACGACCAAGACAAGCGTCATCGGCGCGACCAACATGCTGGGGCTTGCCAAGCGGCTGAAAGTGCCGGTGTTCCAGGCTTCGACCTCGGAGGTCTATGGCGACCCCGACATGCATCCGCAGCGGGAAAGCTACTGGGGCCATGTCAACCCAATCGGGCCGCGCTCCTGTTACGATGAGGGCAAGCGCTGCGCCGAAACACTGTTCTTCGACTATCACCGCCAGCACAAGCTCGAGATCAAGGTCGTCCGCATCTTCAACACCTACGGTCCCAACATGAACCCGAACGACGGGCGCGTGGTGTCGAACTTCATCGTCCAGGCGCTGCAGGGCAAGGACATCACCATCTATGGCGATGGCAGCCAGACGCGGTCGTTCTGTTATGTCGACGACCTGGTCGAGGGCTTTGTGCGGATGATGGCGACGGGGCCGGAGGTGACCGGCCCGATCAATCTGGGCAATCCGGGCGAATATACCGTCAAGCAGCTGGCGGAGATGGTGATTGAGCTCACCAATTCGCGGTCCAAGATCGTCTATCGCGACCTGCCGGTAGATGACCCGCGCAAGCGCCGGCCGGATATCACCCTTGCAAAGGACACGCTGGGCTGGGAGCCGGGCGTGCCGGTGCGCGAGGGACTTAAGAAGACCATCAACTACTTCGCCGCGACCCTGCGGGCACCGGTTCCGGCCGAATAGCGACGAGACATTTCAAAATGAGCGAAGCCAAGACCGCCCTCATCACCGGGATAACCGGACAGGACGGGGCCTATCTCGCGCAGCTGCTGCTCGACAAGGGCTATGTCGTCCATGGCGTGAAGCGGCGGTCCTCGTCGTTCAACACCGGCCGCATTGAGGACATTTATCAGGACCCGCACGTCACCAATTCGCGGTTCCACCTCCATTTCGGCGACATGACCGATTCGACCAACCTGATCCGTATCGTGCAGGAGACGCAGCCCGACGAGATTTACAATCTCGCAGCCCAGAGCCATGTGCAGGTGAGCTTCGAGACGCCCGAGTACACCGCAAATGCCGACGGCATCGGCACGCTGCGCCTGCTCGAGGCGATCCGCATTCTGGGGCTCGAGAAGAAGACGCGCTTCTATCAAGCTTCTACTTCCGAGCTCTACGGCATGGTACAAGCGGTGCCGCAGTCGGAGACGACACCGTTCTATCCGCGCTCGCCCTATGGCGCGGCCAAGCTCTATGCCTACTGGATCGTGGTGAATTACCGGGAGGCCTATGGGCTCCATGCCTCAAACGGCATTCTGTTCAACCATGAGAGCCCGTTGCGCGGTGAGACGTTTGTCACGCGCAAGATCACCCGCGCAGCGGCCGCGATCCACCTGGGCAGGCAGGACAAACTCTATTTGGGCAATCTCGATGCGCAGCGCGACTGGGGCCATGCGCGCGAATATGTCGAGGGCATGTGGCGGATGCTGCAGCAGCAGAGGCCGGACGACTACGTGCTCGCGACGGGGGTCACCACGCCGGTGCGCAAGTTTGTCGAATGGGCATTCGAGGATGTCGGCATTGCCCTCGAGTGGAGGGGCACCGGCGCTGAGGAGCGCGGCTATGCGGCCGACGGGCGGTGCCTCGTCGAAGTCGACCGGCGTTATTTCCGCCCGACCGAGGTCGACCTGCTCTTGGGCGATGCGTCCAAAGCAAGGCGCGTGTTGGGCTGGGAGCCCAGAATCGCCGTACGCGAATTGGCCCGCGAGATGGTGCGCGCCGATGTCGAGGTGATGCGGACCGAAGACATCGCGAAGGGTTCTTGACGTGTACGCACTGGCCGGCAAGCGCATCTGGGTGGCCGGCCACGGCGGAATGGTGGGCAGCGCATTGATACGCCGGCTGGGGCGCGAGGATTGCGCGATCCTCACGGTGACGCGCCAATCGCTCGACCTCACCAATCAGCGCGACGTCGACGCTTTCGTCAATGCCGAACGGCCCCATGCCATCATCGTGGCTGCGGCCAAGGTTGGCGGCATTCTCGCCAACAGCACGGCACCGGCGGATTTCCTTTACGAAAACATCGCGATTGAAACCAACATCATGGGGGCGGCGGATCGGCACGAGGTCGGCCGCTTGCTGTTCCTTGGGTCGAGCTGCATCTATCCCAAACTGGCGCCCCAGCCGATCCTCGAATCGAGCCTGCTGACCGGGTCGCTCGAGCCGACCAACGAGTGGTACGCAATCGCCAAGATTGTCGGCATCAAGATGGCGCAGGCGTTCCGGCGCCAGCACGGGCGCGACTACATCTCGGCCATGCCGACCAATCTCTATGGTCCGGGCGACAACTTCGATCTCAGCAGCAGCCATGTGATGCCAGCGCTGATTCGCAAGGCGCACGAGGCCAAGCTCCGCGGCGACAAGTCCGTAACCGTGTGGGGTACGGGTACACCACGCCGCGAGTTCCTGCATGTCGACGATTGCGCCGACGCGCTGGTGTTCCTGCTCAAGACCTATAGCGAGGACGAACACATCAATGTCGGCTCGGGGGATGACCTTTCGATCATCGAGTTGACTCAGTTGGTCTGCAAAATCGTTGGCTTCGAGGGCGAGATTGTTCACGATCTCTCCAAGCCGGACGGCACACCGCGCAAGCTGATGTCGGCGGAAAAACTCAGGGCGCTGGGCTGGGCACCGTCGATCCCGCTCGAGGACGGTATCCGCAGGACCTACGAGTGGTTCCTCAAGCAGGAGCCGCCGCATGCCTGACGCGTACGAGGCCGCAGCGACAAGGCTGCTTCTGCTCGGCATCAACTATGCCCCGGAGCAGGTGGGCATTGCCGTGTACTCGACGGGCATGGCCGAGTGGCTTGCCGCCAGGGGCCACAGCGTCGAGGTTATTGCCGGTCAGCCTTACTATCCGGGATGGACCATTTCGCCGGCCTATCGCGGTTTCTTGCCGAAGCGCACGGTCGAGTCCGGCGTAGGGGTCACGCGCTGTCCGCTTTATGTGCCGGCGCGGCCCACCGGCGCGCGGCGGGTGCTGCATCATTTCAGCTTTGCACTGTCGGCTTTGTGCCCGACCCTATGGCGCGGCCTGAGGCAGCGCCCTCAGACCGTGTTCGTTGCGGCTCCGTCGCTTATCTCCGCGCCGGTCGGCTGGTTCGTGGCCCGGCTGCTCGGCGCCAAGGCCTGGCTTCATATCCAGGACTTCGAAGTCGAGGCGGCATTTTCGACCGGCCTCCTGAAATCCACCGGCCTTGCGGCGACCCTCGCACGCGGCTTCGAGCGCTGGGTGATGCGGCGGTTCGACATCGTGAGTTCGATTTCGCCGATGATGTGCCGAAAGCTTGAGGCCAAGGGCGTGCCGGCAGATCGCATCGTTGAGTTCCGCAATTGGGCCGATATCGCCGGGATCGCGCCGCTCCAAGCGGACTCGCCGTATCGGCGGCGGTGGAACATTGCGACGCCGCATGTGGCGCTTTACTCGGGCAACATCGCCAACAAGCAGGGTATCGAGATCGTCGTCGAGGCTGCCCGGCTGCTGGCCCCGCGCAAGGATCTGACCTTCGTGATCTGCGGAGAGGGACCAAATCGCGCCGCGCTCGAAGCTCTTGCGGGCGATGCCGGCAACATTCAGTTTCACGACTTGCAGCCTAAATCCGATCTGAGCGACCTGGTGGGGCTGGCGAGTGTCCATCTGCTGCCGCAAGTGGCCGGCGCGGCTGACCTGGTGCTTCCTTCCAAGCTCAACAACATGCTTGCCTCGGGACGGCCGGTCGTTGCGACTGCATCGTATGGGACCGGCCTTGCAGCGGAAGTCGAGGGTTGCGGTATCGTCGTCGAGCCGGGCGATGCGGAGGCCTTCGCAGCCGCGATCGTCCAACTGCTCGACGATCCCGACCACCGGGCGGCGCTTGGTGCCACCGCACGTCGGCGTGCCACCGAGAGGTGGGATCCGGAACAGATTCTCGGCAGGGTCGAAACCAGGCTCAGGCAATCCGGTGAACGCTCCAGCGCCGTCGGCAAACATGCGACGCCCTGATCGCGCTTTGCCAAGGCGGCGCAGCGCCCCGGGACATCGGTCTATCGGGGACCGCCGTGGAGTGGACACGTGACCGGTCGTCCGCTGGTTTTTGTCTGGGAGAATTTCGGTCCCTATCATGTTGATCGCACTGAAGCGGTCGCCCGCGCGAACGGGGGCGCGCGGCCAGTGGTCGGTCTGGAGTTGCGCGAGCGAAGCGTCGACTACAGTTGGGATTCGGCCAGTTCGGCACTGTTCAAAAAGATCACTCTCTCCAAGGCAGGCGAGCGGCTGGGACTGCTCAGCAAACTCGGCCGCCTGATGTCTGCCGCTCGCGTGGCTGGACGCGGCGACTACTTCCTGTGCCACTATCACTATGCCGAAATGTTCCTGTTCGCGATCTGGCTGCGGCTCACCGGAAGCCGTGCCTTTGCGATGTTCGAGTCAAAGTTCGACGACCGGCCCCGACGCCTATGGCAAGAAGTCATCAAGTCCTGGCTGTTCATGCCCTATAACGGCGCGCTCTACGGCAGTCCCCGCAGCCGCGAATATTTGCGTTTCCTCGGCTTTCACGATCGCCGCCTTGCGAGCGGCTACGACGCCGTGTCGGTCGAGCGCATCCGGCTTTCGTCCGGAAGTGAGATTGCTCCCGGTGGCGTCGCTTTCTCCGAACGGGACTTCGTTTCCGTCGCCCGTTTGGTCGAGAAGAAGAACCTCCGCGTCTTGATCCACGCTTACGCCCAATATGCCGCCGCTGTTGTTGATCCGCGCGGCTTGAAGCTACTCGGGGACGGTCCGCTCGAGGCCGAACTCAAGGACTTGGCCGTCCATCTCGGCGTCGCCGACAAGGTGACATTCAGGGGGTTCGTTCAGACCGCCGAAGTGGCCCACGTTTTGTCGAACTCGCTGGCGCTGCTCCTGCCAAGCATTGAGGAGCAATTCGGGCTGGTCGTCATCGAAGCGATGGCGCTCGGATTGCCCGTCGTCGTTTCCGACAATGTCGGCGCCAGAGACGAACTGGTCCGCTCCCAGGTAAACGGATTTGTCGTTGAACCGGATAATGTCGAGGGCCTTGCGCGCGCGATGGTCGCCCTTTCCGGAGATGAAGGGCGCTGGGCCGGCATGTGCCGGAACTCCACCGAGCTTGTCAGCGCCGGGGATGTTGCGCGCTTTGCGGAGGGCGTGGCGCGGCTGGCAGGTGGTGCGGCACCGGTGCGGCCGTGACCGGCGTCGCGAAGGTAAACATCGCTGTCTGCGGGAAGTTCCACTACCTCAACTATGCCAACGATCTCGTGGCGATGGAGAGGCTCAACCGGCTCTACTTTTCGCACAAGCGCGAAACGCCCCAGAGGTTTGGGCTGGACCCGGATCACACGGTCAACGCCTTCCTGAAAGAGTATCTGATGCAGGGGTCGCGGAGGATATTCGGCGATCGTATCGCAAAGTGGTCGGACCCGCTCACGGGGCGTCTTTGGGCGCGACAGGTTCTGCACCGCTGGTCGCCCGCGGGTATTTTGCATTTCCTAGCGCACGGGCACGCTCTGCCGCTGGTCAGCCGAGCGCGGGCGGACGGCGCTAAGGTCGTCGCCGAAATGGTCAACACGCATCACAGCAACCAGCTCGAAGTGTACCTGCGGGAATGCGAACATTGGAAGGTCCGGCCGCACCCGACCGTGAGTGCTGAAACGAACAGCCGCATCGACGAAGAAGGTCACTCGGCCGACCTCATTCTGGTTCCAGCCGAGCACGTACGGCAGAGCTTCATCAAGAAGGGCTTCGACGCCTCGAGACTGGTGAAGATTCCATTCGGTGCAAATTTGGGATTGTTCTATTCGAACCCCCAGCCGAAGGTGGGCACGCAAGCCGACGGGCCACTGCGTGTCGTGTGCGTGGGTCAGATCGGCTTGCGCAAAGGACAGCTCTATTTGCTCGAGGCTGCAAGGCAGCTGGGTCCCGAAATTATCGACCTCACACTGATCGGACAACTGAACTGGGAAGTCGAGGCGCTCGTCGGCAGGTACCGGGGAGAGTTCAGGCACATCGCCCACATCGAGCATGCTGAGCTTCGGAGGTTTCTGAGGACACAGGACGTGTTTGTTCTGCCTTCACTCGAAGAAGGCATGGCGTTTGCCAATTGCGAGGCGTTGGCCACCGGTCTCTGCGTGGTCACGACTGAGCCTTCCGGCGCGGGCGAGATCATCCGAAATGGCGAAAACGGCTTCTTGATCGAGCCGGGGAGCACGGAAGCGATTATCGACCAATTGCTCAAACTGCATGGCGACCGGGATCTTGTGCGGGCTGTGGGTGAAACGGCGGCGCACGACATGCAGGTGTTCAACGGCTGGAGCGAGTATGCAAAGAAGCTCGATCAACTCTACGAACGGCTGCTGTCATGAGTTCGGAAGTAGCAGCCAAGAGGCCGACGCAAGAGACCGCCACCCGAAAGGGGAATCTCGAGGGCATCCAGTACTTAAGAGGCTATGCTGCAGTCGCGGTTGTCATCGCGCACGCCTACGGATTCGCCGCGACGCCAAAATACTACGGCGACTTCAGCATCGGCGCAGCCCAGTTGGCGTCGGGCGTTCACGGAGTTGACCTGTTCTTCGTGATCAGCGGCTTCATTGTTGCTTATATCACTCTCAATCGCGAATCGCTCACGCCGCGCCTGTCGGCTCTGGATTTCTTCCAGCGGCGTTTCGTCCGCATCGTCCCGATCATGTGGATTGCAATATTGTCCTTCTGGGCTCTGCGCAGCTTTGTAGCCTCGGACGGGGATTGGTTCGACTACTTGCGAGCCCTGACGCTGTGGCCAAGCGGAGGGGTGGCGCCGCCGCAAATCTGGACGTTGCGGCATGAACTCATATTCTATCTGTTTTTCGGATTGTTTGTCCTGGCGTTTCCCAGAGGGCGTTGGCTCCTTGTGGTCGTCGCAGTCGGGCCGCTGCCGCTTCAACTCGTAACGCCACCGGAGTGGATCGGCACGATTCTCAACCTAGTCAACCTGCAATTCGCGCTGGGTGCCCTTGCTGCCCTGATCTACCTGCGCGGACCCCCGGTGGCCGCCAAATTTGTCATCAAACGCCTCGGACATGTCATTGTTCTCGCGCTCTTTGTCGTGATGCTCCTCGTTTCGGTGTCACTTGAGCCGTTTGGAAACGTGACGGTTGTACTGGGCCTGGGAGGGATGTCTGTGATGATCCTTTGGCTCGCAACGATGATAGACGGCGATGGAAGCCGCGGTGCTACAGTAGCGCGGCTTCTTGGAGACGCGTCGTATTCGATCTACCTGTTCCATCTGCACTTCATTCAGGTGCTCCTCGTCCTGGCGCCGCAATATGCGCCAATGGCAACACCCCATCTGGTCGTTCCCGCAGCGGCCCTGATCGCAGCCTTGGGAGGCATCCTCCTACATCTTGTCGTCGAAAGGCCGTTGCTAAACTGGCTACAGACAACGCGCCCGACTGGATCGCGCCGTGCCGCTGACAGCTGACGATCTCTTCATCCTGTCGCTGCTCAGTTTCGCGGTGTGGCTGCCATGCGCCTTGTTTGCGTATCGAGGCGCGCGGCTGCCCTTCTACCACCCGATATCGTTCTACCTGGTCTACCACTTCATGGGGTTCGTCCTGCGTCCGCTTGCCCTCGGACTTGTGGGGCATTCGGGCGTCTGGGCTATCATGGGGATTTGGCCGACTTCCGAAGAGGTCAGTTACGCAATCGCGATTTCGGCAATCGCACTCGTCACGATCGTGCTTGCGCCAATCGTCTTTGTTCCGGGCCTTTACCGGGACACTCAGTTCAGCGGGTTCGAACTCAAGGTTGGCAGCAAGCCTGGTCTGGCGGCCGGCCTCGCAATCGTTGCGATTCTGGGAGTTGTCGGGGCATCATCGACCGCGACTTTTTCGGACTTCGACGTCAGCACCCTCACGACCGAGGCGGTTGAAGGGGGCGGCAACGCCCTGGTGGGAACCTCGGGATATCTCACCATGCTGAGCGACTATCTGATCGTGGTCGTGATCTTTGTAATCGCGCTCAGCCGGCATCGCCTCGTCGTCCTGTCTGTCGTGCTCGCCTTCATTATCTTCCGGCTGACGCAGGGTTCGGGCCGCTACACGTTCATATCGGTCGCCATCGCGTTTGCGACCGTCGAGCTTGTGCGAGCGGGCCGGCGCCAGCCAAAGCTCTGGCACCTCCTGGCTGCTGTGTCCCTGATCCTCGCGTTCGACGTGATTGGCAGCGACAGGCTGGCATTCCGCAGTATCGTGCAGGGTTCGACCACGATTGAGGAAACGCTACAGCGATACGGGGAGACGCGCGCGCCGGAACTGCTGAGCGGCGATTTCGGCGAGATCGAGAACCTGGTCGCGACGATGCGGGTGGTTCACACAACCGGCCGCTACAACTGGGGCAGTCAGTACCTGCGCCTCATCATCTGGCCGATCCCACGGCAAATTTGGCCCGAAAAGCCGGTCTATACCGATCTTTTGGGTCTGGCCCGCTACTCCAAAGTCTTCAATATCATCACCGTCACGATGGTCGGCGACACCTACACGAATTTCGGCCCGCTGGCGGTGCTGCTGGGTTTCGTATTGTACGGTCTGGGCTTTTCCGCGGCGCACAAATACGCGGCGCAGACTACCAACCCGGTCTGGTTCCTTGCGTTTCTCCTCATGACCGGTTTCATCACCCTGTACTATCGCGATGGCGTCATCGGTGGCATCTACCGGTCGCTGATTACATTGCCGGCGATCTTCTTTCTGGTTTGGATTGGCAAGGTGTCGCTGGTGCGAATGGTTCCCGTTCCGAGGGCGGGCGCTGCTTATGCGGTACCGGAAGATCGAGTAGCGAGATTGGATCACCGCCAGTCGCAGTGAAGGGCCTGGACGCTCTTGGAAGAGACTTGGCGGCGGCCACCCAAAGCTGGCCCGCGCTCAGGGCGCTTAGAGGCAGAACCTAATATGGCCGCGTTGCCGGGCAACGAAGCCACACCGCCTGCCGCTACAACTCTTGTAGCGCGGAACCTTAACTGGCCCGCAACGTTTGAATCTTTGCTCAATACTCAGAGCGACCTCCAAAGGTCGGCCCCTTTGTCCAAAGCCCCCAAAGCCCCCGGACAAAGGGGTTTTTGCTTGTGGCGGAATCCATTTTCAAACTGAGACACTACCCGATTTCACCTGTTGACTCTTTGGCAACAAAAGAAGAACATAATAGGTACATTCGATGGGCGGGCCATCGCGCTTTCCGAGCGTGTCGGGGCATGGAATAAGGGAGAATCGACTATGGCAGCTGCTGCGCCGCTTCGGGTTATCGAGGGTTCCATGGACAAGGACAAAGCGCTGGCCGCGGCGCTGAGCCAGATCGAACGCAATTTCGGCAAAGGCACGGTGATGAAGTTCGGCGAGGGCCCGATTGCCCAGGTCGAATCCATCTCGACGGGCTCGCTCGGCCTCGACATCGCGCTGGGCATTGGTGGGCTGCCGCGCGGGCGCATCGTTGAGATTTTCGGGCCGGAAAGCTCGGGCAAGACCACGCTGGCGCTGCATGTGATCGCCGAAGCCCAGAGAAATGGCGGCATCGCCGCCTTTGTCGACGCCGAGCACGCGCTCGACCCGAACTACGCCAAGAAACTGGGCGTCAAGATCGACGAACTCCTGATCTCCCAGCCCGACAGCGGCGAACAGGCGCTCGAGATTGCCGATACGCTGGTGCGCTCGGGCGCGATCGACGTGCTGGTGGTCGATTCGGTGGCGGCCCTCACTCCCAAGGCTGAGCTCGAAGGCGAGATGGGCGACAGCCTGCCGGGCCTGCAGGCGCGCCTGATGAGCCAGGCCATGCGCAAGCTCACCGGCTCGATTTCCAAGTCCAAGGCGATGGTCATCTTCATCAACCAGATCCGCATGAAGATCGGCGTCATGTACGGCTCGCCGGAGACCACCACCGGCGGCAATGCCCTCAAGTTCTACTCCTCCGTCCGCCTCGATATCCGCCGCATCGGCGCCATCAAGGAGCGGGAGGAGGTCATCGGCAACCAGACCCGCGTCAAGGTGGTCAAGAACAAGCTGGCGCCCCCGTTCCGCCAGGTCGAGTTCGACATCATGTATGGCGAGGGCATTTCCAAGACCGGCGAATTGCTCGATCTGGGCGTCAAGGCCGGCGTGGTCGAAAAATCCGGCGCCTGGTTCTCCTACGACAGCCAGCGCCTCGGTCAGGGTCGCGAAAATTCCCGGCAGTTCCTCAAGGACAATCCGCAGACCGCCGACGCCATCGAGAAGGCAGTTCGCGAGAGTTCGGGGCTGTTGGGCGAAGCGTTGCTCGCCGGCCCCGAAGGCGACGAGGCGGCCGACGCCGAGTAAGTCCCCCCCCATTGAACGCGTCACGGCGTTCGGTCGAGAGCGGCGGGCATCCCGCCGCTCTCTTTGTTTCAGCCGCAGCCCGTGCGCCAAAGGTGGACACCGGCCCAAGCCCCGCGATAGAAGGCATTTCCCATGTTTCCGGCGGCCACGGCCGCCCTTTTGTTGTGAAGACAGAGCCATGCAGAGCGTGAACGACATCCGGTCCTCCTTCCTGGGCTTCTTCGAGAAGAACGGGCACACGGCCGTCGCCTCCTCGCCGCTGGTGCCGCGCAACGATCCGACGCTGATGTTCACCAATGCCGGCATGGTGCAGTTCAAGAACGTCTTCACCGGCGTCGAAAAGCGCGATTACCTGCGCGCCACGACCTCGCAGAAATGCGTGCGCGCCGGCGGCAAGCACAACGATCTCGACAATGTCGGTTTCACCGCGCGGCACCACACCTTCTTCGAGATGTTGGGCAACTTCTCGTTTGGCGACTATTTCAAGGACCACGCGATCGAGCTGGCCTGGCAGTTGCTGACCAAAGAATGGGGGCTGAGCAAAGACAAACTCACCGCCACCGTCTACGAGGACGACGACGAAGCGTTCGACCTGTGGAAGAAGATCGCGGGACTGCCCGAAAGCCGCATCGTCCGGCTCGGCGCCAAGTCCAATTTCTGGCAGATGGGCGATACCGGCCCCTGCGGGCCATGCTCCGAGATTTTCTACGATCATGGCGACAAATACTGGGGCGGCCCGCCGGGTACCCCCGAGGAAGACGGCGACCGCTTCGTCGAGATCTGGAACCTGGTCTTCATGCAGTTCGAGCAGTTCGGCGACGGCTCGCGCACCCGGCTGCCCAGGCCCTCGGTCGATACCGGCTCCGGCCTCGAGCGCGTCGCGGCCGTCATGCAGGGCACCAACAACAATTACGAGATCGACCTCTTCCGGGCCCTGACCTCCTCGGCGCAGCAGGCCATCGGGTTCAATGGCGACGCGAGCAATGCGAGTCTGCGCGTCATTGCCGATCACCTGCGGTCCATGAGCTTTCTCATCGCCGAAGGTGTGCTGCCCTCCAACGAGGGCCGCGGCTACGTGCTGCGCCGCATCATGCGCCGCGCCATGCGGCACGCGACCTTGCTCGGCGCCGCCGAGCCGGTGATCCACAAGATCGTCCCGACTCTCGTGCGCGAGATGGGCCAGGCCTATCCGGAACTGGTGCGGGGCGAGAACCTGATCGAGGAGACCGTGCGTCTCGAGGAACACCGGTTTTTGAAGACACTGAGCCGCGGCCTGCAACTGCTCGATGAAGCCTCCGCCAATCTCAAGCAGGGCGACATGCTTGAGGGCGTCACCGCCTTCAAGCTTTACGATACCTACGGCTTCCCGCTCGACCTGACGCAGGATGCGCTGAGAACGCGCGGCATCAATGTCGATCTGAGCGGCTTCGAGGACGCGATGGCTCGCCAGCGCGCCGAGGCGCGCAAGAGCTGGGCGGGTTCCGGCGAGGCGGGCGAAGACAAGGTCTGGTTCGCCGTTGCCGACAAGGTCGGCCCCACCGAGTTCCTCGGCTACGAGACCGAGCGTGCCGAAGGCGCGGTCACCGCACTCGTCAAATCCGGCCAGATCGTCGATGAACTGAAGACCGGCGAGGAGGGCTTTGTCATCCTCAATCAGACGCCCTTTTATGGTGAAAGCGGCGGCCAGGTCGGCGACACAGGCATCCTGCGAGGCGAGGGCATTGGCGCCCATGTGATCGAGACGGTCAGGAACCAGGGCGTCTTCGGCCATAAGGTCAAGGTCACGAGCGGCACCATCAAGACCGGCACTGCGCTTGCACTCGAGGTCGATCACGCGCGCCGCTCGGCCATCCGCGCCAATCACTCGGCGACCCATCTGCTCCATGAAGCGCTGCGGCTCGTTCTCGGCGATCACGTCGCGCAGAAGGGCTCGCTCGTCTCGCCGGACCGGCTTCGCTTCGACTTCGTTCACACCAAGCCGATCAGCCCGCAGGAACTGGCGCAGATCGAAGACATCGCCAACGATATCGTCCTCGAGAACGCGGCCGTCGAGACACGGCTCATGGGGGTCGAGGACGCCAAGCAGTCCGGCGCGCGCGCCCTGTTTGGCGAAAAATACGGCGATGAAGTCCGCGTCGTTTCGATGGGCGAGCCGACCGGCAACGGCCTTGGCTGGTCGGTGGAACTGTGCGGCGGCACCCATGTTCGCCGCACCGGCGATATCGGCCTCATCACGGTCGTGGGCGAGTCCGGCGTCGCCGCCGGCGTCCGCCGCATCGAAGCGTTGACAGCCAAGAATGCGCGGCGCCACGCTGGCACCAATTCCGCATTGGTGCAGGGCGCCGCCGATCTGCTTCGTGTCGCTCCGACCGACATCCTGCCGCGCATCGAGGCCATCCAGGACAATATCAAAAAGGCCGAGCGCGCACTGTCCGATGCGCACAAGAAGCTGGCCCTTGGCGGTGGCGGAGCGGCGCAGGCCGCGAGCGAGATCGTCAATGGCGTGAGCTTTGCCGGGCGCGCTGTCGAAGGCGTCGAGGCCAAGGACCTGCGCGGCCTCGTCGACCAGGAAAAGAAGAAACTCGGCTCGGGCATTGTCGCGCTCGTCCTCAAGACCGAGGACGGCAAGGGCACCGTCGCGATCGGCGTTACCGAAGACCTGACCGGCAAATATTCCGCCGCCGATCTTATCAAGAAGGCGACGGTGGCTCTGGGCGGGCAGGGCGGCGGGGGCCGTTCCGACATGGCCCAGGGCGGCGGCCCGGACGGTTCGAAAGCCGACGACGCCATCTCCGCGGTGCGCTCAGCCCTCTGAGAGAGCTTCGGGCGCCCCGGCGATAGGCTCGTCGAGCGCAATTGCCGCCGCCTCGCTCTCCCGGAGCGCGGCAGGCCCGCTGCCTGCCGGGGAGTTGCGTGAAAAGATGCGGATGCGCGTGTCCCCGCTGACGACATTCAGGATGCCCGCGACGACGATGACCAGCAGCCCTGCGTAGCCGATCATGTCCGGGAACTCGAAGTAAAAGACCGCTCCAAAAAGGATCGCCCAGAAGATCTGGCTGTATTGCAGTGGCGCAATCTGGCTGGCGGGTGATGCCCGCGTCGCGGCGATGAACAGCATATTGCCGGTTCCGCCAAGCCCGCCAATGACCAGGAGCCACGCCAGTTCCTGCCAGCTCGGCCAGTGCACGGCATGGGTCACGATCATCAGCACGCCGTTGACGACGAGGATATAGAGCGAGGCAACCCCGATAAGGCTGGTCCGCGTCTCCTGGTTGGCAACCCGGCGCAGAACGGTGGTTGTGACGGCGCCGCAGATGGCGGCAATGACGGCGGCGAAATGGCCGGGATGAAGTTCGCGGAAGCCGGGCCTGACGACGATCAGCACGCCGACGAAACTCGCGGCCAGGATCAGCCAGCGCTGCAGCCGCACCGTCTCCTTGAGCAGCGACACCGAAATGAGGACGATGAAGATCGGCGCGAGAAAGGCGATCGAATAGGCCTCTGCCAATGGGATCGTGACGAATGCATAGATGATCGACGCATTGCCGATGACCCCCGACACCCCGCGCAGATGCACCAGCCGCGGGTTCTTCAGTTGCCAGAAGCGCAACCAGGTCTCGCCCTTGGGCGTCGAGATGAGGACCGGGATCAGCGAAAACAGCGTGGTAAAAAAGGCGATCTCATAGACCGAAAGGCCGTGGCCGAGGCCTTTGATGATCGCATCGCAGCACGAATAGAGCGCATAGGCGCTAAAAGCAAAAAGGACGCCGCGCGGCATCTTGGGGGGAAATCCGAATAAGGGACTCGACGGGAATAGCGTACATATACGTCCCGCAAACTTATCCGTCGAATCCGCAAATTCTCGATGGGTGCGTCAATTCGGCCGGCAGAGCCGATGGCCAGCCCGCCATCCGTGCCGGCCCTCAACCCGGCGACAGCGCGGCGGGCGAGCATGAGTACAGGCACTTCCGGCCGTCCTGGCCGACAAGGACGCACTGGTTAACCTTGCCGTCGATGACCGGATAGATAACCACCGCGCATTTTTTCATTGGGACCGCGCCAGTGCCGGATCCTGCCGGGGCGTCGGCCTTGTATGGCGTCAATTTCACGGCGTTTGCCTTGGCCCACCGCTTCAACTCGCCGCCGAGCGCTTTGAGCTCCGCTTCGGCTTTGCCCGCCACCGAAGTGTCCGTTGAATGGAACCGGCTTTCCAGCAGGTTGGCCTTTGATATGATCTCATCAAAGCCATCCGTTTTCTTTGGCACATCGACCTCCTCGAACGTTGACGCCAAAGCTGAACGCCGGGCGGTTGGCCAGTCAATTGAAAGGCCGGTGCCGCGATCCGGTTTCAGGTGACGTGGTCAGGTCGGGCTTAATGGCGAGCCGAAACAAATCGACCAAACTTTCGGAAAGCGCCGTCAGGTCTCACCGTCCGTGTTCCTACCTGGCACGGACGCGGTTGTTCTTGGGGTTATGTTCCAGTTCCACCAATCCGAGCGCCTCGGCAACTGGCGTCACGTAATTGGCGAAGCGGCCGCGGAGGCCCTTCTTCAATCCGTACCAGCCCTTCTTGGGATTGTCCGCCGAACGCGCCCAGGCCTCGACCGTACCGGGCTTGGCGTCCTTCTGCTCATCGGTATTGCCGAGTTCCATCCAGTCGCCATGCGCCTTGAGCATCGCGGCGAGGTCCTCGGGCGCGCTGATGTGATAGCGCAACTCGGTCCCGCTCGCGAAGCAGACGAGCGCCGGCGGGTCGAGCGTTGCGTCGCGATACATGGTGATGTCGGACGTGCCGGGCGGGGTCTTGAGCTGCCACGGGTCGTCCTTGGTGCCCTTGCCTTTGATCTTTGCTGCCATGTCTCAACCTCCCTTGTCGGTCCTGATGAATTGCTGAAGCGCAGGCAGCACACTGTCCCAGCCGTCGATGAAACGCGTCACCCGCTGCGGCCAGATCGAACGCGTCTCTGCCGTGAGGGCTCGATGCGTGACCGTCACTTCGGTACCATCGCCTTTGGAAGTGAACTGCAGCTCGACCGAAGTCGGTGCATTGGGCGATCCCGGATACCAGTCGAGGGCCAGGCGGCGCGGGGGCTCCATCGCGGTCACATCAGCCATTGCCCATTCGCTGCCATCGGGCGCACGCTCGATCAGCCAGTCGCGCTCGAAGCGCAACGTCGCATCGCGATTGCGGCGATGGCCGCGCGGCCACCAGAGATCGACCCTTTCGGTGAACACACGGAACGCATGGTCGATATCGCAATCGAGCGAAATCGTGCGGGTGAGGATGTCATCCACGCTTGCGGGCCTTTGGCGCAGTATTGTCGGCAACGAGCTTCAAACGCGTCGCCGCCTCGTCCCAGAACATGTTGAGCCATGCCGTGGTCTCCGACAGGCCACCCGCATCGAGTGCATAGATGTTGCGCGCGCCTTCGCTGTGATGGCTGACGAGCCCGGCGCGTTCGAGCGTTGCCAGATGCCGCGAGATTGCCGGACGGCTGATATCGAATTGCTCGGCAAGTTCGCCGACGCTTTGCGGACTTGCCGCGAGGGCGGTGACGAGACGTCGTCTTTCGGGATTTCCGAGCGCGTCGAGCGCGACATCGGGCAGAGCAATACGGATCTTCTTACGTAACATGAAAGTTACGTAACACCCGCGTTACGGAAAAGGCAAGCGCGGAGTCGACTCTAGCGGATGGCTTGCGCGCCGCCGATAATGGCGATGGCGCGCATGCCGGATGAGAGGATGACGGGCCCGCTCACTTGACGAAGCTGATGCTGCCGCCCGTGGTGCTTTCGAGATCGCGCACCACCGGGCTGCCGAAG
>JBEBGE010000116.1:0-3843 GCA_040081595.1 Devosia sp. | reverse complement strand
ATCCGATATCGGCGGCGCTGGTGAGGTTGAGCACGACGCCGCCGATATCGGATTTGTGGGTGATGGTTTTCGACAGCATCTTGACCACCAGTGAGGGCGCAGTGGCGAGGAGCTTCGTCGCAGCGGCCTCGACCTGCGCTTCATCGCGGACAAGCAGCGTCTCGAGCACCGGAACGCCATAAGCACGAAGCAGCGATTTGGCTTCGAATTCGGTGAGAATGGTGCGGCCCTCGGCGGCAACCACGGCGAGGATCTGCGTTGCGGCCGCGCGATCGACGGTGAATTCGGCACTGCTCGGTGGGACGCGTTCGAGCCGCGCCCGCAATTCCGACCAGCGTGTGAGGAGTGCCACGGCTTCGGCTGCCTGCGCGGGCGTATCGAAGGACGCGATGCCTGCACTCTGCAACAAGGCGCGGGCGGGTTCGGCCGCCTGTTTCCCCAGCCAGCAGGCCAGCACCGGCTTGCCGCCGATCATGCCGCTGCTGGCGAGCGTCACAACGCTGCCCGCCGCGGCGACGGGATCGGCGAGCGCCGTGGGACAGTTCATAACCAGGATTGCATCGACGCCCGGATCGGCGCCGACCGCACTGAGAGCAGCTGCATAACGCTCGGGCGGCGCGTCGCCGATGATATCGACGGGGTTTGCATGCGACCATGTAACGGGAAGCGCCGCATCGAGAGCGGCGAGCGTCGCCTCGGAAAGCGCTGCGAGCGCGCAGCCCTGGTCGAGCAATTGATCGACCGCCAGCACCCCGGCACCGCCGCCATTGGTGACGATGGCGACGCGGCCCTGTCGCAAGGGGGCAAAGCGCGCCGTGATTTCGGCGGCGTTGAACAGATCGTCGAGATCGTCGACGCGGATGATGCCGGCGCGGCGTAGCGCGGCATCGACCACCCGGTCGGCGCCGGCGAGGGCGCCGGTATGGGTTGCCGCGGCCTTGGCCGCCTCACTGTGGCGGCCGGGCTTGACCGCGATCACGGGTTTGACCCGCGAGGCCGCGCGTGCCGCCGACATGAACTTGCGGGCCGCCGGAATGGATTCGAGATAGATGAGGATCGCACTGGTGTTGGCGTCCGCCGCCAGCACGTTGAGGCAATCGCCGACATCGACATCGGCCATGTCGCCCAGCGAATAGACCTGGGAAAACCCGATCCCCTCGGCCGCCGCCCAATCGATGACCGAGGAGACGATGGCGCCCGATTGCGAAATGAGGCCCAGCCTGCCATTCGCCGCCGCGACATGAACGAAACTCGCATTGAGCGCGGCGGGTGGCGCGACGAGGCCGATCGTATTGGGCCCGATGATGCGAAGGAGATGCGGCTTGGCGGCATCGAGCATCTGCTGGCGGAGATCGCCGTGGATCCCTGCGGTGATGACCACGGCAACCTTGGTGCCGCGCACTCCGAGTTCGCCGATGAGCCCGGGAATAGTGTCGGGCGGCGTCACCAGCACGGCGAGGTCGGGCGCCTCGGGCAAATCGGCGACGCGGCGATAGCATTTGAGGCCGCTGACCTCGTCATGCTTCAGATTGACTGGATAGACCGCGCCCTTGAAGCCACCCTTGAGGATGTTCTCGAGCACGACACGGCCGACCGAGCCGGGGCGCGGCGAAGCGCCGATCACCGCCACCGATTTGGGGCCGAGGGTCAGCTCAAGATTGCGAATGGTCATATCGGTCTCACCAGTGACGCAAAAGCCCAGGCCGCTTCGCACTTTCCTCGAAACGCTCTAGTACCTTGTAGCTATCGCGAATTGAGCGGAATCAATAGCGCGCCCGATGATTGGCCGCATGGCAAACGGGCTGCGCCAAAGAACCAATTGGAACAAGACCATGACGACGCTGCTGCGCTACCGCGAAATGGCCCTGGTGGTGATCGCCCTGCTGGGACTGGCGGCAGGAGGGGTGCTGTGGGCGACGGGCTCCGGCCAATCCGCCCAGATCGCCTGGACCGTTGCGACGATTCCGGTGCTCCTGGCGCTGGGCGTTGAAATCTACAACGCACTGCGCCGGGGCGATGTCGGGCTCGATATTGTCGCGGCGCTCTCGATGAGTTTTGCGCTCTGGTTCAACGAGCCGCTTGCCGCCAATGTGGTGGCCCTCATGTATTCGGGCGGCCAATTGCTCGAACGCTTCGCCGAGGGCCGGGCGCGGCGCGAAATGACGGCGCTGCTGGGCCGCGTCGCCCGCACCGCCATGATCGAGCGTGACGGGGCGCTGAGCGAAATCGCCATCGAGGCCATCCGGCCCGGCGACGTGCTGCTGATCCGGCAGGGCGAGGTGCTTCCCGTCGACGGCCGCGTCGCCGAGGGCAATGAGGCCTTTCTCGATCCTTCGGCCCTGACCGGCGAATCGCTGCCGCAACGGGTGAGCGGCGGCGGCGTGGTGCAGAGCGGGGCGACGGCCTCGGGCGCTTCGTTCCGGCTCGTCGCCGAGCGGCCGGCGGCCGAAAGCACCTATGCCCAGATCGTCAAGCTGGTCGAGGCGGCTCAAAAGAGCAAGGCGCCCATGACCCGGCTCGCCGACCGCTACGCCATGGGCTTCCTGATTCTGACACTGGTGATTGCCGGCGCGGCCTGGGCGCTCTCGGGCACGCATCTGCGGGCGCTCGCGGTCTTGGTCGTGGCCACACCATGCCCGCTGATCCTTGCGGTGCCGGTGGCATTGATGTCGGGCATATCGCGCGCCGCCAAGTCCGGCGTGCTGGTCAAGGATGGCGGCATGTTCGAGGCGCTGGCGCAGGTCCGCACCGCCATTCTCGACAAGACCGGAACCTTGACACATGGTGACGCCGAAATCGCCGACATCATCACCGCGCCGGGGTTCAGTGCCGACGAGGTCTTGCGCTACGCCGCGAGCCTCGACCAGGCTTCGGGCCACCCGATCGCCGCAACGCTGGTGGCCGGTGCCCGCGTCAGGGGGCTTAAGCTTGCGAGCCCTGTGAGCCCCAGGGAGCACCCAGGCGACGGCATCGAGGGAATGATCGACGACGTTCGCGTCGCGGTTGGCGGCGACCGCTATGTGAGCGAGCTGACCGGCGAGGATTCTTTCGCGCTTCATACCGCGCGCGTCGCCACGGCTACCGTGGCAGTGGCGATCGGCGGCAGGATCGCAGGGGTCATCGTGCTCGAGGACAAGGTGCGCGCCGACGCGGCATCATTGATCGGCGAGCTGCGGGCGGCCGGGGTCAAGAAGATCATCATCGCCTCGGGTGATCGCTCGACCATCACCAAGGCAGTGGGTGACGGCATCGGCGTCGACGAACTGTATGGGGAAATGTCTGCGAGCGCCAAAGTCGATCTGGTGAAGCGGGAAGCCGCCAATGCCCCGACCATGATGGTGGGCGACGGGATCAACGATGCCCCGGCGCTGGCGGCGGCGACAGTGGGCGCGGCCATGGGCGCACGTGGCGCCACCGCCTCCTCGCAAAGCGCCGGCGTCGTGGTGTTGGTCGACGCGCTCGAGCCGCTGGTCAGGGCGATGGCGACGGCACGGCGAAGCCTCAGGATCGCGCTCGAAAGCGTCTGGATCGGGCTGGGTCTATCGATCGGGGCGATGATCGTCGCGGCTTTCGGCTATCTGCCGCCGGTACAGGGTGCGCTGTTGCAGGAAGCCATCGACGTCGCGGTGATCCTCAACGCCCTGCGGGCTCTGCGCTAGGGCGAGAGATAGTCCTCGGAGGCGCCAGGTGCCTTGAACAGGCTGAGGTGATCCTCGACGCCGCGAAGGGGCTGGATGCCGTCGATCGCGACATAGATCGCGTCGCGCTCGGCTTCGGAAGCAACCGTGCCCCAGAGATGCAGAACGCCGACCGGGTCGGCTGGATTCAGCCCAAGCTCCGCGA
>JBEBGE010000115.1:0-3982 GCA_040081595.1 Devosia sp. | reverse complement strand
GCCCAAAGGGGCAGTGCAGGAGGGGGCCGTGCCGCCGAGACTGATCGCCGTCATGCACCTCGAGGATGTTGCGAGGTCGCATGTCAATCTGAAGCCGCGACATGGCGATCCGCTCGATGTCTATCTGCGGAACGCGGCGCTGTTCACCGCTTCGCTCCGGGCGCAAGGAAGTGACCTGCTGGTCCTGACCGATGCGCCGGAGATTCTGGCTGAACGGGCGCGGGCGAGCCGGCACGACCCCGCGATACTTCCGGCAATCGAGCGCTTTGCGTTCAAACTCGATGTGCCGCCGAAAATCCGGTTCCGGGGCGCGCATTTCAAGCTCGAACTGATAGAGGCCATCGGTAGCGGTACTTTTGGTCCCGAGACCGGGATCGTCGATGTGGACTGCGTTGCCATCGGGCCGCTGCCGGAGAACAGTCTTGCGGAAGATGAGATCGTAGCCTTCGCGGTCAACTGGGGCGAAGCCGGGTGGAACCGGGTTGGGCCCGATATCGCGCGACTGATCGGGCGCGTGCCCGAACAGCGAGTCTGGTATGGCGGCGAGTTTCTCTATGGGCGGGCCGAGGCGTTCAGGCGGCTGGGCGAGCGGTTCAAGGCGATCTGGCCGGTTTACGCCGCCGACCCCAAGAGTTTCCAATATGTTGGCCAGGAGATGGTGCTGACGGCACTGCTCCACGGCACCGAGGGGGTGAGGGTATTGGACTCGCGGGAAGCGGGGTATCTCACCCGTTGGTGGAGCCACCGTACGCAGGGGCCACAGCGGCCGTTCAGCGAGGCCAAGGCCGCTGCGATCCTCCACATGCCCGGGGACAAGCCGTTTCTCGCCCGATACGAGCCCGGCAGATTCCTGCAAACGCGGTTTCTTGCCCGCTATGAGCGGTATCTCCGGGGCCGAATCCTGCTCTCCCAGCTCTCCAACCTGACCTCCTGGGTTAATCGCGGCGGGGTCAAAAGCGTACCGCGATTGCGGTAATATTCCCAGAATCGGGTAGGCTCGCGCCGATGCGCCAATATCTGCAACTGATGAAGACCATCGTCCAGACGGGCACGGACCGGTCTGACCGGACGGGCACCGGGACGCGCTCGATCTTCGGCTACCAGATGCGGTTCGACCTCAATGACGGATTCCCGCTGGTCACCACCAAGAAGCTGCATGTCAGGTCCATCGTCTATGAGCTGCTGTGGTTCCTGCGTGGAGAGACCAATGTGCGCTGGCTGCAGGAGCGGGGCGTCAAGATCTGGGACGAGTGGGCGGACGAGAACGGCGATCTCGGGCCGGTCTATGGCAGCCAGTGGAGAAGCTGGCCGGATGGGCAGGGCGGCACGATCGACCAGATCGCCAATGTCATCCACTCGATCAGGACCAAGCCGGATTCACGCCGCCACATCGTCACGGCATGGAACCCGGCTGAGGTCGACGAGATGGCCTTGCCGCCTTGTCATTGCCTGTTCCAGTTCTACGTCGCGGACGGCACGCTGAGCTGCCAGCTCTACCAGCGCAGCGCCGACATCTTTCTCGGCGTGCCGTTCAATATCGCGTCCTATGCTCTGTTGACCCAGATGGTGGCGCAGGTGACGGGGCTGAAGCCGGGAACTTTCGTTCATTGCTTCGGCGATGTGCACCTTTACGCCAATCATTTCGAGCAGGCGGAGGAGCAACTCAGGCGCGAGCCCAAGCCGCTGCCGCATATGACAATCAATCCCGACGTCAGCTCGATTTTCGACTTCGAATACGAGGACTTCATGCTCACCGGCTACGATCCGCATCCGCATATCAAAGCCAAGGTGGCCGTATGAGAGCGCTGTTCGCCGCCGTACTGGCGCTTGTCGCTGCGCCGGTCTTCGCCAATGACACCACAGCGATGCTGGGCTCGGGCGGTCTGGTGTTTCTCAACAGCCAGAATGTCAGTATGGACACCGAAGACCTGTTCATCTCGCCCGACGAGGTGAAAGTCACCTACACTTTCACCAATAACGGGCCGACGGACGAGCATGCGCTGGTGGCGTTTCCGTTGCCGGACATCACCGGGGACGGCGATTTCAACGTCGCGATCCCGAGTGAGGACGCCGAGAACATCTTCGGCTTTTCGACGAGCATCGATGGCAAGCCGGTCAAGCTCACCCATCACCAATACGCGTTCGCGACCAACATCGAATACACCGACTACCTGACCGGGCTCGGCATTCCGCTCAACCCCTATGGACAGGCAACGATTGCGGCGATCAACACGCTGAGCGAGCCGCAGCATCACGAGCTCGTGGCCAAGGGCCTGGTGATCCCGATGGAGTACAGCCAGGACGGCACCAACTGGACTACCGACTGGACGCCGGTCTGGACGCTGCGCTCGACTTTCAGTTGGGAGGCCGATTTTCCGGCCGGCAAGACCGTGACGGTCGAGCATCACTATCTGCCCAGCGTCGGCGGCACCGTGGCGGTGACGTTTCTCGGCCCGCCTAACGATGAAGAGGATCGCGCGGCCGACTACGCCAGCCGCTATTGCACCGATGCCGATCTGATCAAGTCGCTCAAGGCCAAGCTTGCGGCTCCGGACGACTATTACAGCGCGCCCTATACCGAGAGCTGGATCTCCTACATCTGGTCGACCGGCGCAAACTGGTCGGGGCCGATCGGCAAGTTCCATCTCACGATCGACAAGGGCGACCCCAGGAACCTGGTCTCATTCTGCTGGGACGGGAAGGTCGAAAAGACCGGGCCAACGCGGTTCGAGATGGAGGCCGAGGAGTGGTATCCGCCGTGGAACCACGAGCTCGAAATTCTGATCCTCAAACATCGCGACAGCCTCGACAATGGCGGCTGAAATCGCGGCCTTGTCCATCCGCGATGCAACGCGGAGCGACGCCAAGCTCATCCTCTCGCTCATCAACGCGCTGGCGGAGTACGAAAAGCTCGCTCACGAATCCGTCGCGACGGAAGCGGACCTGCTGCGCGATCTCTTCGGCGACCACCCCAGGATCTTTTGCCAGATCGCCGAGCGGGATGGGGCGCCGGCGGGCTTTGCCCTCTGGTACTATACCTACTCGACCTTCCAGGGTCGGCACGGGATCTGGCTCGAAGACCTGTTCGTCTTCCCCGAGCAACGCGGCGGCGGCATCGGCAAGGCGCTGCTCACCGATCTGGCGCGGCGCTGCGTGCGCGAAAATCTCGGGCGGCTCGAATGGGCGGTGCTCGACTGGAACCGGCCCTCGATCGATTTCTACGCCTCACAGGGCGCGAGCTTCATGGATGAATGGCGCCGCTGCCGGGTCTCAGGCGAGGCACTCTCCAGACTTGGCGCGCGATGAGCGTTCCCATCGCGATGATCGCCGCGGTGGCGGAGAACGGCGTGATCGGCTCGGACAACGCCATTCCGTGGCGCCTGTCTTCCGATTTCGCGCATTTCAAGCGGATGACACTGGGCAAGCCGCTGATTATGGGGCGCAAGACATTCGAGAGCATCGGAAAGCCCCTTGAGGGGCGGACCAATATCGTCGTGAGCCGCAAGGCCGACTACCGGGTTGATGGCGTCGCGGTGGTTTCGAGCCTCGGAGAGGCGCTCGAGCTTGCACAGGACGTCGCCAGGCGGGACGGCGCCGGTGAAGTGATGATCGGCGGCGGCGCCACAATCTACGCCGACGCAATGCCGCTGGCCGATCGGCTCTATATCTCGCATGTGACGCTGAAACCGGAAGGCGACACCTATTTCCCTCAGATTTCGCCGCAAGACTGGCGGGAATCCGGGATAATCGAGGTGCCGCAGAGCCCCAGGGACTCTGCGACCTTTACGGTCAGGGTTTATGAACGCCTTGCGCCGGCCCGCCGTTGATCGGCCCCGATCTCATCCCTATATAGGTCCGACATTCCTTAGAGCTGAAAGGCGATTTATGCCCTGGGACAATAATACGGGGGGCGGGGGCCGCAATTCCAACAATGGCGGACCCTGGGGTCAGGCGCCGCAGGGTGGCGGACCACGACGTAGCG
>JBEBGE010000018.1:0-50164 GCA_040081595.1 Devosia sp. | reverse complement strand
ATTTCCGGCGTGTCTAGCCCCGCCACGCGGACCTTCACCCCACCCACCCAGAACGTGTCGCCGTCGTAGACGCAAGCCGCCGAAGGCTGGCCCTTGTAGCAGCGCACGAAAGCCGGATCCTCCGCCGGGGCGGGTGCGGCGAAGGCAAGCACCAGAAGTAGGGGAAAAACGGCGCGCATTGCTGCAGTCTAGCTAGGCCGCGAACGAGAATGTAGGGGATTGAAGGCTGCGGGCTCCCGCAACCAATGTCCCCGTCGTGAGTGGGCAAACGTCCGACGCTGTGAAGAGGCCTTTGAGATGCCCGCGAACTTCGAGTTCGACGGGCTTTTTGCCTTTCTGAGGACGAGGGCCCCGGTAGGCCCGCTTCGACCAAAATCGGCGCTGTTCTGTCGCGACCACCGGCGCGTATGGTCGGATCGATGACAAGTCCCCTGGTTGCAACGAAGCTCCACGTTCCCCGGCCGCGCCGTGACCTCGTCCGGCGCGAACGGCTCTACCAATTGCTGGAGAGGGGCGCCGAGTCACGGCTGACGCTCGTCTCGGCGCCGGCGGGCTTCGGCAAGACAACGCTGCTTGTCGACTGGCTCGCGAACCGAAAGGGGAGCGGCCGCGCTGTCGCTTGGGTTTCGCTCGAGCGGACCGACAATGAAATCTCGGCGTTCTGGCGGCACCTGCTGGCGGCGGTCGGGGGGGCTGCGGCGGAGCTTGGCGAGGACTTCCCGCTTCACCTTCTGCCCGAACAGCGGCCCGACCACGGACTCACTGCCGCGCTCCTCAACGCGCTGGCCGAGTTAACGGGCGAGATCGAAATGGTGCTCGACGACTTCCACCTCATCGAGGACAAAGCGATCGTCGAGGAGTTCGCATTCTTCCTCGATCACCTTCCGGCCAATGTGCGTCTCCTCGTCGGCACGCGCGCCGATCCGGCCCTGCCGCTGGCACGGCTGCGAGCACGCGGAGAGCTGGCGGAAATCCGGTCGGCAGACCTTCGGTTCCGTCCCGAAGAGATCGCCAACTATTTCCAGAACACAATGCAGCTCCGGCTCGCCGCCGGCGACATGGAGCGGCTCTCGGAGCGCACCGAAGGCTGGATCGCGGCGCTTCAACTTGCGGCGCTCTCGATCCGTGATCGTAGCGATGTGTCGCAATTCGTTGCGAACTTTGCCGGCAGCGATCGCTACATCGTCGACTATCTCGTCGAGGAGGTGCTTCGCAGCCAGCCCGAAGAGGTGCGGCGCTTCTTTTTCAGTACCTGCGTGCTCGGCCGGTTCTGTGCCGAACTGTGCGACGCTGTAGTGGGCGGGCACGGCAGCGCTGCGATGATCGACGCGCTCGACGCGCAGAACCTGTTCATCGTTGCGCTCGACGACCGGCGGCAATGGTACCGATATCACCATCTCTTCGCCGATGTGCTTGCGGCTCACATGCCCGATGCCGAGCGGCAAAGGCTGCCCGAGCTGCAGCTCAGGGCAAGCGTGTGGCTCGAGCAGCATGGCGAGGACGACGAGGCCATCCGGCATGCTCTGGCCGCCCCGGATTTCGAACGCGCGGCCGACCTCATCGAGCGCGCGACCCCCGAATGGGCCCGGGCCCGGCGCGAGACCCATCTTCGCACCGTAATCGCGGCGCTTCCGGATGCGCTCGTGCGGTCACGCCCGGCGCTCAGCCTCAGCCTAGCTGGTCCCCTGGTCCAGGCGGGCGAGATCCAAGGCCTGGCAGAACGCCTCGACGAGGCGGAACGTCAACTGAGGGCAGTGGGCGTGGAGGCTCTTGCGCCCCATATTGGAGCGATCGAGCTCTATCGCTCGGCACTGGCGCAGATGCGGGGAGATTTGGGCGCAGCGACCGAGCATGCGCTGCGCGTGTTCGATCTCGCTCCAAAAGATGCCAATCTCGAACGCGCCGGCGCGGCGGGGTTTCTTGCGATCGTTGCCTGGTCCAGCGGTGATCTCGAGACGGCGCAAAAGCGCTGGACGGATTGTTCCGCCGGACTCCTCCAGGTCGGCTACATCTCCGATATTCTCGGCCTCACTTATGCACGAGGCCGGATCGCTGTGGCCCAGGGCCGCCTCGGCGACGCAGAGAGAATGCTCGAGCAGGGGCTATCGCAGGCCGCGGCGCAGAAGGGCTATCCGCCGCTCGGCTCGGCGGACCTTGCCACCGGACTCGCCGAACTCGGCATTGAGCGCAACGACCTCGATGCCGCACACGAGCATCTCGCCAGGGGCGAAACGGGCGATCTCACAGGGCTGCCGCAATATCCGGCGCGAAGTCTGGTGGCGATGGCGCGCCTCGAGCAGGCCGAAGGCAGGATCGAGGACGCGCTGGCCCTGCTCGATGAGGCGACGCGGGTTTATGTCGGCGATTTCTTCCCCAATGTCCGGCCGATTGCCGCGATGCGGGCGCGAATGCAGATCGAGCAGCGCGACTGGCCAGCCGTTGAACGCTGGCTGCGGGAGAGCGGTCTCGGCCCCGACTCGGACCTTGCTTACGTGCGCGAGTATGAGCTCATCACGCTCGCGCGATACCTTCTCGCCAAGGAAGATTTGCCGGCGACGCTGCTGCTGACGGACCGCTTGCTCGGTTCTGCAGAAAGCGGCGGCCGGAACGCAGCCGTCATTGAGCTGCTTGTGCTTCGTTCACTGGCGCTCGAGGCGCGGGGAGATTCCGCCGGCGCGCTGACAGCGTTGCGGCGCGCGCTTGGTCTCGCCGAGCCTGAGGGGCAGGCGCGGGTGTTCCTTGACGAGGGCGACAGGCTCGCGGCCTTGCTGCGAGCGGCGACCAAGGGCAGGGCCGCCTCGGCCCATGCGCGCAAACTGCTGGTGGCGTTTGGCGCGCCGCAGGCGCCGCGGCCGGTCGAACATCCGGACCTGCTCGAGCCGCTGAGCGAGCGCGAGCTCGACGTGCTCAAGCTGCTGCGAGGCGATCTCAATGGACCCGATATCGCGGGAGAACTGCGGGTCTCGCTGAACACCGTACGTACGCACACCAAGAACATCTACGAGAAATTGGGGGTCAACAGCCGTCGCGCCGCGGTCAGGCGCGCCGAGGAAATGAACCTTCTGCGCCGCGACAAGCCGGCCTGAACCCCCGGCCGGCTGCCTTCCGGCATTTATTTCAGTCAAACCAGGCAAAATCACCACTTGATGTGAGGCGCGCTCACCACGCGGGCGCTCAGGGTTGTTCATGCGAACAGACAGTTCGCGATGAAACGGACCCCGAAGCCAGCCATGCCCGCACCACCAGATAGCCAGCCGACTGCCGACACCTACGAAATCCGCCTCAGCGGACATCTCGACGGCCGTTGGGCGGCCCGGCTGGAAATCCCAAACCTCGTCCATCATGCCGACGGAACCACCGTGCTCGGCGGCATCAGATCGGATCAGGCGGTGCTGCATGGCCTGCTGCAGCGGATTCGTGACCTCGGCCTGCCGCTGATCTCGGTCGTTCGCGTCGGCCCCAATCAACCTGATCCTGAAGCCTGAATCTGAAACCTCACCCTGAACTCGCAAGGAGCTTTCCATGACCACCAATGTGCAGACGTCCCACAGCCCAAGCCCCGATACGCTTATCCGCCTCAGTGGCCTCGCCGCTATCGGCGCCGGCCTGATCTTCGCGGGCATCCAGCCCGTCCATCCCGCCGATGTTCTTTCCTCGGTGACGACGACACCGTGGCTCATCATCCTATCGCTCAAATTCGCGATGTGCCTCCTGATGCTGGTGGGCATCACGGGCATCTACCTCCGTCAGGTCGGCAGACTCGGCTGGCTGGGTTTTGCCGGCTTCGCGATGCTGGTAACGACCTGGTTCCTGCAATCGGGCTTCATCTTTGCTGAGCTTTTCATCCTCCCCAAGTTGGCGGCGGTCGCTCCCGACTTCGTTGACAGTCTGCTGACGATTGCACGGGGCGGACAGGCGAGCGTCGATATCGGCGTGATGTTGCCGGTCTACACCATCCTCGGTGTGCTCTACCTGCTGGGCGGCATCGTCTTCGGGCTTGCGACATTCCGCGCCGCCGTGCTGCCGCGCTGGGCGGCTTTGCTCTGGATCGCCACCGCAGTGGTGACACCTTTTGCCATCCTCGTTCCGCATGCCATCCAGCGTTACGTGGCCGTCCCGATGGGCATCACGCTGATTTGGCTGGGCATTGCGCTGTGGACCGAGCGGCGTTCGATCATGCCGGCATTCGCCGGGGCCGGCGCAAAGCTACGCGAAGCGGTGGCCAACTAGTCGAGCGACATCGCCCCGTGCGCGGGCAATCCATTGGGTAGCCCGCGCCTCCAACAAACCTCAACAGGAGATCGTCATGGACAGTGTCGCGTCCCCCACAGCCGGTGTGATGACTGCAGCCCAATCCACCACCCGGCCAGCGGATGCGGCGCAGCCTCGGCGCATACGGTGGATCATTGCCACTCTCGTGGTCTTCGGCGTCATTCCGGTTGCCCTTGGTGTCGCCCATCTGGCGACTGTGCTGGCTGGAATGGATGTGTCCGCCAAGGCGCTCTATTTCCTCGCGGCACCGGTGCCGATTGCTCTCCACGTCCTTGGGGCAGCGATCTACGTCTTGCTCGGACCGCTGCAGTTCTCGCCGGCTTTGCGCCGGCAGGCTCCTCGCTGGCATCGGATGGCAGGGCGGCTGCTGGTCGTCAGCGGCCTTGCGGTCGGACTGTCGGCGCTGTGGATGACCCTGACCCTGCCGCATCAGGCGGGCGGAGGCGATCTGCTTTTCGCCGCCCGCCTCGTGTTCGGGTCGGCGATGATCGGGGCGATCGGGTACGGCTTCTGGGCCATCCGCCAGGGGGAAGTTTCCACGCATCGCCGGTGGATGACGCGCGCCTACGCCATCGGACTGGGTGCGGGAACGCAGATCCCCGTACTGATGGTCGCCGAGATCATCGCCGGTCACCCCAGCGATCTCACGCGGGCAGTTCTCATGGGCGGTTCCTGGGTCATCAACGTCGCGATCGCCGAATGGGCGCTCCGGCGCAGGCGCGCGCGATAGGTGAATGTGGGCGGTGCCATGAAAGCGCTTGCATTTGATGCCCCGGCGCGGCTTGATCGCCCAAAAAGGGGAGGGGCGCTTGTCCGGCATCTACGAAGTCATCGATCCGCGTTTTGCGGGCTTGTTCAACGGCAATGCTCGGCTTGACGTGCTGGCGACCGGGTTCAAATGGGCCGAGGGGCCGGCCTGGTTCGGGGCAGGACGCTACCTTGTCTGGTCCGATATCCCGAACAACCGGATGATGCGCTACGACGAAACCGACGGCAACGTGTCGGTGTTCCGTTCGCCCTCCAACAACTCGAACGGCAACAGCGTCGACCGCCAGGGGCGGCTGCTGACCTGCGAGCATGGCGCCCGCCGCGTCACGCGAACCGAGTTCGACGGCTCGATCACCGTGATCGCCGACAATTACAAGGGCAAGAAGCTCAACTCGCCCAACGACGTCGTGACCAAGTCGGATGGCAGCATCTGGTTCACCGATCCTTCCTACGGCATCGATTCCGACTATGAGGGCAACAAGGGCACCAGCGAGATCGGCAATTGCAATGTCTGGCGCGTCGATCCAGATACGCTGGACATCGAGCCGGTGATCACGGACATGAAGCGGCCCAACGGCCTTGCGTTCTCGCTTGATGAGAAAACGCTCTACGTGGCCGATACCGGGGCGACCCACGATCCGAAAGTGCCGGGACAAATCCGGGCCTATGCCATCAAGGGCAACAAGGCCTCGGGCGGCCAGATCGTCATTCGCGCCAAGAAGGAAGACGGGCTGTTCGATGGTTTCCGCCTCGATGAGGATGGCCGCATCTGGACCAGCGCGGCGGACGGCATCCATTGCTACGGGCCGGATGGAAAGCTCTGGGGCAAGATCAAGGTGCCGGAGGTCGTCGCCAATTGCGTTTTCGGCGGCATCAAGCGCAACGTGCTCTATATCTGCGGTACGACCTCGCTCTATGCCGTGCGGCTGATGGTCAACGGGGCAAAGACCTACTGAGCCAGGCGGTCTATCTGGCGGTCCAGCCGCCATCGATCATCAGGGTTTGCCCGGTGATCATGGAGGCGGCGTCGGAAGCGAGGAACACCACCGCGCCCGCCACCTCGTGCGGCTCGCCAATGCGATGGAGCGCCGCGATGCGGGACAGAACGTCGGCGTGAAACTCGGGCCTTGCCAGCATGTCCTTCGTGCCCTCGGTCGCAAAGAAAGTGGGCGCCACGCAATTGACGCGCACATTGTGCGTTCCCCATTCGACTGCGAAGCAACTGGTCATATGCGAAACCGCGGCCTTGCCCATGCAGTAGGCGGCTTCGCCCGGCAGGGCGACCTTTCCGGCCTGCGAGCCCATGTTGACGATGGCACCGCTCCTTCTCTCGATCATGTGCCGACCGGCATATTGGGAGAGGAAGAAAGTCGAGCGGACATTGAGGCCGATGATCTCGTCGAAATCGGCTTCGGTCACGTCCTCGACGGGTTTTTCGTCGATGCCACCGCCGGCGTTGTTGACGAGGATATCGAGCTTGCCCAATGCCGAAATCGTCGCCTCGATCGCGGCTGCGCCTTGCTTGAGGTTCTTAACGTCGAGTTGAAGCGGCAGGGCCCTGCGCCCCCGCTTTTCGATTTCCGCGACGAGGCCGGAATCGGCGGTCCGGTCCCTGAGGCCGAGGGCAATGTCGGCACCCGCGTCCGCCAGACCCAGCGTGATGGCGCGGCCGAGCCCCCTTGCGGCGCCTGTGACAAGGGCCGTGCGGCCGCTCAGGTCGAATGGCAGAGACATGGTGATCCTCCGGTTTTGGGCGCCAGCCTAGATTTTATGGGCCAATCCGCCCAGAGCATTCGTTCCGGCAGAGCCGGAACGAATGCTCTTTGTCGTTGTGTTGTCGCGCTTTCGAAACCGAAAAGTCTTTCAACTTTTCCTGAAAGCGCTCTAGACAGGGGCATGCCAAAGACCGACATCGCCCGGCGCGTTTACAATCATACTTGGAAACTCGACCCTATCGTCAGGTCGTTGCTCGACACCGATTTCTATAAGCTGCTGATGCTCCAGATGATCTGGGGGCTCTATCCCCGAGTCGAAGCGACCTTCTCGCTGATCAATCGCAAGACTTCGGTGCGCCTCGCCGCAGAGATCGACGAGGGCGAGTTGCGCGAGCAGCTCGACCATGCGCGCACGCTGCGGTTCTCCAAGAAGGAAATGATCTGGCTCGCGGGTAACAGTTTCTATGGCTCCAAGCAGATCTTCTCACCCGAGTTCCTGCGCTGGCTCGCCGATTTCCGACTGCCCGACTACGATCTCGAAAAGCGCAATGGCCAGTATGAGCTGAGCTTCTCCGGCCCCTGGATGTACACCTCCATGTGGGAGATTCCGGCGCTCGCCATCATCAACGAGCTCCGCTCGCGCGGTGCCATCCGCTCTTACGGACCGTTCGGGCTTGACGTGCTCTACGCGCGGGCCAAGGCCAAGATGTGGGAAAAGGTCGAGCGGCTGAAGACGTTGCCTGATCTGCGCATCTCGGATTTTGGTACGCGGCGGCGGCACTCGTTCCTGTGGCAGCGCTGGTGCGTTGAGGCGATGAAGGAAGGCCTCGGCCACAACCTAACCGGCACGTCGAATGTGCTGCTGGCGATGGACACCGATCTCGAAGCGCTGGGCACCAATGCGCATGAGCTGCCGATGGTGCTCGCGGCGCTTGCCAAGACGGAGAAGGCGCTCAAGGCCGCGCCCTATCAGGTGCTCGAGGATTGGGAGAGCTATTACGGCGGTAACCTTCTGATCGTTCTGCCCGACGCCTTCGGCACCGATGCGTTCCTGCGCGACGCGCCGGACTGGGTCGCCGACTGGACGGGCTTTCGCCCCGACAGCGCCCCGGCCATCGAGGGCGGCGAAAAGATCATCGCGTGGTGGAAAGAGAAGGGCCGCGATCCGCGCGAGAAGCTCCTGATCTTCTCTGACGGGCTCGATGTCGACATGATCGAAGAGGCCTATCACCACTTCCACGGCAAGGTGCGGATGACCTTCGGCTGGGGCACCAACCTCACCAATGATTTTGTTGGCTGTTCGCCCTTCCCCAATTCGCAACTCGACCCGATTTCGCTGGTCTGCAAGGTCAGCTCGGCCAATGGACGACCGGCGGTCAAGCTCTCGGACAATCCGGAGAAGGCGACCGGTGATGCGGCCGAGATCGCGCGCTATTTGCGCATCTTCGGCAACAAAGGCCGCGTCGCGCACACCGTGACTGTGTGATGCGGTATTCGGCCTGTATCGAGTGGCTGTTCGCTGACGCCGCTGCCCGCTTTCCAGGTCGCATACGGGCCGCGAAGGCGAGCGGCCTTGATGCCGTCGAGTTCTGGCGCTGGAGCAACAAGGATATGACGGCGATCCGTGCCGCGCTGGACGATACGGGCCTGATGCTCGCAGGAATCCTCTGCGAGCCGATCGTCGCCATCACAGATCAGGGAAATCTCGCGGTCTTTGCAGAGGGTGTGCGCGCGTCGCTCGAGGCCGCGAGGAGACTCGGCGCCCGCATGCTGATTGCGCAGGCGGGCAATGATCAGCACAAGGCATCGCGCGCCGCCCAGCATGCGGCAATCGTCCGCGCCCTCAAAGAGGCCGCGCCGATCCTCGAAGGATCGGGCGTGGTGCTGGCGCTCGAACCCCTCAATGATCGCGTCGATCACCGGGGCTATTACCTTACCTCGACCACCGAGGGTCTCGACATTATCGACGAGGTCGGCCGGGCCGAGATCAGATTGCTCCACGACATCTATCATTCCGCGATGATGGGGGAGTCCATCGAGGAGGTTCTCGCCGATCGGCTGGACCGCGTCGCGCATGTGCATCTGGCCGATATGCCGGGACGCGGCGCGCCGGGCAGCGGCAAGATGGACTGGCGGGCGCGGCTCGATTGGCTCTCGTCGCATGGCTATTCCGGGCTCGTCGGCCTCGAATACCGGCCGTCCGGCGGGACACATCAGAGCCTCAGATTCCGCGACATCTGAGCGTCACGGGCAAGCGCTAGGTCTGTTGGCCTCACCGGAGGCTGGCCTCATGCTGCGCTTGTTCGTCGTCCTTGCCGCAATTGCGGTGGCTCTGCCTGCGGTTGGGCAGGAGACGCCGCAGACCATCCGGATCCAGACCTTCAACATCTGGTATGGTGGCGAGCAGGTCAGCCTCGGCGCGGTCGCCGACGCCATCAGGGCGAGCAAAGCCGATATCGTCGGCGTGCAGGAGACCGACGGCAGTCTCGCAAAGCTGGCGGCAATGACCGGACTTACGCACTACGACATCCGCCGCAATATTCTCTCGCGCTACCCGATCTTCGATCCGGCGGTGGGCGAGCGCATGGCGCCGGGAAGCGGTCCCTATTCGATGCCGCCGCTCGATGAGGATGCGGTCCATGCCTTCATCATGATCGCGCCGGGCAAGGTGATCGCCGTCGCCAACACGCACCTGACCAGCGACCCCTATGGCCCCGATGCAGTGCGCGACGGGCAGAGTGCCGACGAGGTGATCAGGATTGAGCAGGATACGCGCGTGCCGGAAGCAACGCTGCTCGCCGACGGCCTGAAGCCGGTGATTGACAAGGGAATCCCCACTTTTCTCACTGGCGACTTCAACACGCCGTCACATCTCGACTGGAGCGCGGCCATGGTGCCGGTGCGGGCGCAGGTCAAATATTCGCTCGACTGGCCGGTATCGCGACTGCTTGCGAATGCGGGCTTTGCCGACAGCTACCGGACTGTGCATCCTGACCCGGCCACGGCGCCGGGCCTCACCTGGACCGCAGGGTATCCTTCGCCCCACCTCAAGCCATCGGAGACGTTCGATCGTATCGACTGGGTGCTTTATGCGCATGCAACGCCCATAGCGAGTGCGGTCGTAGGCGAAGCCGGTGGTCCGGATGTCGAAATCGGGGTCGTGCCGTGGCCATCGGATCATCGCTCCGTGGTCACCACTTTCGAGGTGGTGCCAGCCGACGCGCCGGCGATGATCGCGGTGGAGCCCTCGCGGGTCGAGCAGCATCAGGACTTCCTGATCCGTGCTTTCGAGCCCGGATTCGGCAACTGGACCGGCGTGGTCGTACCACGCGGTGGCGATCCCAAGATCGAGGGTCTCACCGGCATAGCCGATGTGAGCCTCACCGACCGGCCAAGCATCAAACTCAATGCGTTGACGCTTGCGCCCGGTGCCTATGATGCGGTGATGCTGGGCAGCGATGGCGCTGAACTGGCGCGCACACATTTCAATGTCGTTGCCGACAACGCCCGTCCGTCGATCGCCCTGGACAAGACGGACTATGCGGTGGGCGACAGCATTGCCGTGGGCTGGACGGCAGCACTCGGCGAGCGCTTCGAGTGGCTCGGTGTCTACGCCAAGGGCGATCCAAGCGTCTACAATTATCACGGCTATGTCTATGCGGGCGGGCATGTCGATGGATCGGCAATCATTGACAGCGCGGTGTTCGGCGGCCCGTTGCCGCCGGGCGACTACGAGGTCCGGCTGATGCGTGACGACCATTACTCGGTCGAGGCGGTGGCTGCCTTCACCGTCAAGTAGATCGTTCAACGAATGGCGACAGTCCTATGTCGCCATTCCGCATTCTGCTCCAATCGACGCGGGTCCATATCTGGCGGCGAAGCGCAGCGGCCCAAGGGCGCGCTGTTGGATGGAGTTCGAAATGCTCAACCAGATCAAAGGGCTGCACCACGTCACCGCGATGGCCAAGGGTGCGGCCGAGAACAATGCCTTCTGGACGAAGACCCTGGGCCTTCGGCGGGTGAAGCAAACGGTCAATTTCGACGAGCCCAGCGTCTATCACCTCTATTACGGCGACGAGGCGGGTACGCCCGGCTCGGTCATGACCTATTTTCCCTTCCCGCACATCGCGCGCGGGCGACCGGGCGCGGGCGAGGTTGGAACGACCGTGTTCTCGGTGCCCGAAGGCTCGCTTGGTTTCTGGGAAGCAAAACTTGCCGCCGGTGGCGTCAAGGATATCGCCAGGACTGAAAGCTTCGGCCAGAAGCGGCTCAACTTTTCCGGCCCCGATGGCGACGGGCTCGCCCTGATCGAAGACGAAGGCGACACGCGTCCGGCCTGGACAGGCAATGGCATCGGCGACGACAATGCCATTCGCGGCTTTCATTCGGCTTCGTTGCGCCTGCGCGATGCTGGTGCCACCGAAACGCTGCTCAAGTTCATGGGCTATGAGCAAGCCGACACGCATGACGGCATCAAGCGGCTGGTCCGTTCCGGCGGTAATGGAGCGGACTTCATAGACATTGAAACGCTGCCGGGCGCGCCCATGGCCCAGCTTGGCGCCGGTTCGGTGCATCACATTGCGTTTGCGGTCGAAGACCGCGCGGCGCAACTCGAGGTGCGCCAGGCGCTCATGGACACCGGCTTCCAGATCACGCCGGTGATCGATCGTGACTATTTCTTCTCCATCTATTTCCGCACGCCCGGGGGTGTGCTGTTCGAGGTGGCGACGAACGAGCCGGGCTTTGACCGCGACGAGGATACCGCGCATCTGGGCGAAGCGTTGCGGCTGCCGCGCCAGCATGAACATTTGCGGGCAAAGCTCGAGCAGTCGCTCGAGAATCTGGGGTAAGGCGATGGAGATCTACGATTTCGCGGAGCGCCTGGCCGGTCCGGGCGCGCCCCTGCTCCTGCTCTTTCACGGTACCGGCGGTAACGAGCACCAGTTCATGGATCTGGGCGCCCAGCTCATGCCGGATGCACATCTGATCGCACCGCGCGGCGATGTGTCGGAAGGCGGTGCCTTGCGGTTCTTCCGCCGGCTCGAGGAGGGCGTGTTCGACATGGCCGATCTTGCTCGGGCAACCGAAAAGATGGCGGCGTTCATTGCCGCGGCGATCGAGAAGTCGCAACCCGCGTCCGTCGCCGCGCTCGGCTATTCGAACGGCGCCAATATTCTCGCGTCGGTGCTGTTCGAACATCCGGGCCTGATCGACAAGGCGGTGATCATGCATCCGCTGATCCCCTTCGCACCAAAACCGCAGCCGGGTCTGGCGGGAACGCGCGTCCTCATCACCGCCGGGCGCCGCGATCCCATCGCGCCGGCGTGGACGACGCAGCAGCTCGCGGACTTCTTCACCGCGCAGGGTGCCCAGACGCAACTGGTCTGGCACGATGGCGGACACGAATTGCGGCGCGAGGAAGTGCTGGCGGCGCAGGCGCTGCTCGCGAGTTAAGCCAACAGGTCTTCCCATTCGGGATGGCGGCGAAACTGCACCACGGCGTAGGAGCATTCCGGCCTGATGCGGACACCGTCGCGCCGGGCATCGTCGATGCCCCTGGACATCAGGTGAAAGGCAATGTTGCGCCCGCGGAATTCGGGTGGGGTGTAGGTGTGGTCGATGGCGATGACGCTTTCGCCGATCTTGCGAAAGGTCATCTCCGCCTCGAGGTCTCCGGGCAGGCGGATCACATAACGGCCGCGCGACGGGCTTTCCTCGCGCTCGACCTCGAACTCATCAGACATAGGCTTCCCTAGATATTGGTGACGCTCGGCTGGAGCTCGGGGAAGAGCTCCCTGGTGCTGAGATAGGGGTGAATGGCGAGCGCCGCCAGCATGTCGCGTAGCGCGTCATTGCGTTTGCCCTGCCTGAGCTCGATCATGATCTTGCCGGAAAGGGCGCCGAAATGGCGCGGCTCAATCGCCAGCACCTTGTCGATGTCGGCAAGCGAGCCTTCGAAATTGTCGAGCAGGTAGTAAATCGTGGCGCGTCGGTTCCAGCCTTCGGCGTAGTCGGGATACTCAACCACCATCCGATCCAGCAGCCTGAGGCAGGTGCCGAAATCGCCGCGCGTCTCGGCGGCGAGGACGGTGCCCATCTCGACGGCGAGGGCGCTGTCGGTGGGCGTCATCCAGAGATCCCAGATCTTGCCGGTGATCGCGGCGGCCGCGGTTTCGTCGGGCGCCTCGTGCAATTGTTCGAAGAGCTGATCGAGCGCGGCCCGGTCGGCATAGTCGGCGGCCACAAGCGGGGCCGGTGCCAACAGCATCAGAACGAGCAGAGACCGGATGACGGCAAAGAAGCGCATGGCCGGCATTTTCACGCCGCCGGGCGCTCGAAGTCCAGTGAGGACTTCGTGATTGCCCGCTCAGTGCGGGGTGCCGGCGTCGGGCTTTTGCCAGCGCGCCTGCAGCGACCGGCCGAATTCGCCCATCCAGGGGGCGAAAAACAGCAGGATGCGCTTCCAGTAATGGATCAGCAGGAACACCGCCGCGAGGATCACGGCGCCGACTATGATCACCAGTTCGAGGCTGAGGCCGATCGACTCGAGCCATTGCGTCAGGAACATGCCGGGCAATATGTGCGAGGCCGCCCAGATGAAGGCCGAGATGGTGTTGATGAGGGTGAAATAACCCCAGTTCATCCCCAACATGCCGGCAATGCCGGGCACCACCGCCTTGAGGCCGGTGATGAAGCGGCCGATGAAGATCGCCTTGCCGCCGTGATGCTTGAAGAAGGCTTCGCCACGCGCGATCAGAGGCAGATAATTCTTGAACGGCCAGACGGTCCTGATGCGGTCCTTGAGAAGGAAACCGATCCAGTAGGATACCGCATCGCCCACGATGCCGCCCACCGAGGCTGCGAAAAAGATCGGCCAGAAATTGAGGTCCTGCGTGGTGATGATGCCGCCTACCAGCAGCAGAATGGGCAGGGACGGGACGAGCAGGCCAAGAATGAAGACGGCTTCGCCCACGCAGACCAGAAACACCAGGAAGACGAACAGCCAGTAGTTGGAAGATACCGACAGCATGATCGCGCTGATCCAGTCGGTAATCTGATGCAGCAAGTCCAGCATGCGGTCCGGTCTCCCTGGCCGTGGCGGACTTCAGCCCGCATGTTCCAAAATACATCGCGCCCGGAGCCCAAAGCTCATGGCACCGCGGCGACCTTGCCGGTTGTCGCATCGAGAGGTTAACAGTGGGGTAGTAAACCGGCACTTGCAAGGCTGGCCGGCAGGATTTGAGGCCCAGATGGACGAGCTCATTCATCACATGATCGCCTCCGGGCCGCAGCCCGTGGCGCCGTTCTCGCATGCGGTCGAAGCCGGTGGCTTCGTTTTTGTGACCGGGCAGATGCCGACCGATCCCAAGGCGCCCAACGCGCCGCTGCCCGAGGGCGTCGAGGCACAGACCCGGCGGGTGGTCGAAAATTTGAGGATCGTTCTGGGCGGGATCGGGCTGGGGCTCGAGCATGTCACCATGGCGCGCATTTATCTCACCCATTTCGAGCGCGACTATGCGGCGCTCAACGCGCTCTGGCCGAGCTTTTTTGCGGCCGGGAAATTGCCGGCGCGAACCACGGTGGGGGTAACGGCCCTGGCCGTCGGCGCACTGGTCGAGATCGACCTCATCGCCAAGCGCCAATGAGAAATTGGCGCGAGCGGGATTGCCAATTTCGCTAGAGCGGCAACTGGGCCAGGACGAGTCCAAGAGCACCGCAAGTTGCGAGCGTCCAACCGATTCCAAGGCGGAAGCGGAACAGCATCAGGGTGGCGATCAGCGCCAGGGCCAGGGTCTTGAAGTTCACCGACGGCCAGATTGGCGCGGCGAGCGACACCAATCCCCAGTGCAAAGTCGTCACCTCACCGAACAGCACATGCAGCCCGAACCAGATTGCAAGATTGAGAATCACGCCGACAATGGCGGCGCTGACCGCGGCGAGCGCGCCCGATAGAGCGGCGTTTGAGCGCAAGCGTTCAATGTGGGGCGCGCCCAGGAAGATCCAGAAAAAGCAGGGAACAAAGGTGACCCATGTGGTCAGCGTCGCGCCGAGCAGGCCGGCGAGAAGCGGGCTGAGACCGGCGGGGTCGCGGAAGGCGGCGAGGAAGCCGACGAAGCTGAGGACGAGAACGAGGGGACCGGGGGTCGTCTCGGCGAGCGCCAGTCCATCGACCATTTCGCCCGGTGCAAGCCAGCCGAAATGCTGCACGGCTTCCTGTGCGACATAGGCGAGCACCGCATAGGCGCCGCCAAATGTGACGACGGCCATTTGCGAGAAGAACATCCAAAGTGTCGCGAGCGTCGAAGAGGGGCCAAAGAACGGCAGGACCAAAACCAGCGGTGCCAGCCAGAGCGCAGCCCAGATACTGAGCGTGCGAAGGGTCGCGCCGCTGCCGGGTGCGGCCTCCGGGAAGCCTTTGCCGATGACCGATGGCAGGTCCGCCGTTGTAGCGCGATGGCCGGACGCTGCAAAGATCGCCGGATAGGCGCGGGAGCCGAGATAGCCGAACAGCCCCGCGGTGAGAACGACGAGTGGGAAGGAGACGTTGAAGACAAACAGCGCGACAAAGGCCGCAGCCGCGAGCGCGAGCATTATGCGATTCTTGATGGCGCGACGGCCGACGCGGATCAGTGCCTCGATAACGATCGCGAGTACGGCAGCCTTCAGCCCGAAGAACAGGCTGCCGAGCCACGTGGTTTCGTTGAAGAAGGCGTAGGGAGTCGAGAGAGCAAGAATGATCAGAAAGCCGGGCAGAACGAACAGCGTTCCAGCGATCACGCCGCCCCGCGTGCCGTGCAGCAGCCAGCCGATGTAGATCGCCAGTTGCTGGGCTTCGGGACCCGGCAACAGCATGCAGAAATTGAGCGCGTGGAGAAACCGGCTCTCGGAAATCCAGCGCCGGTCTTCGACCAGCTCCTTGTGCATCAGCGCGATCTGCCCGGCGGGCCCGCCGAAGCCGAGTAAGCCGATCCGGGCCCAGACGGCGCTCGCCTCGGGCAGTGTCGGCCAGGCCGGAACGGCCGGGGAGAGGGGTGTTGCAGAACTCTCCAAGGTCACTTGGGCGCCTTACCGCCACTTGCGGGCCAATTGTGCGTTTCCTCCGTCGCATCGCGCGCCCATCGGTAAAGGGCGTCGTACAGGAGGATGCCGGCCTCCAATTGTTCGAGATCGTCGGAATGGACACGCGACAGGCCCAAGGACAGGGCGAGGAGACCCGCGGCCTCGGGTGCGAGGTCGAGCCGGTTGGTATCGGCGCCGCGCACGATGGCCGCGAGACGCGTTAGCGGCGGGGAGGTGAGGCCGAATTCGGCGACCATGACGTCGAATGTACAAAGTTCGCCGCGATGACTCCAGTAGACGCCATCAATATCGAACGGGGTTGCGCCGAACCGATCGGCGACCGCCTCGACCTCGGCGGGAGCGACGAACAGAAACACCGCACCGGGATCGACGAAGCGCCGGATCAGCCACGGGCAGGCGATGCGATCGATCTTGGGTCGCGAGCGAGTGACCCAGACCGTGGCGGCCGAGTCCCTCCGCTTTGGCATGGCCGCCAGCGGCACAAGGGCGAGTCCGGCGTCGCGCCACGCTTCGAAACCACCCTCGACGACTTCGGCCACGGCACCATTGTGGCGCAGCCACGCAGCGGCGCCTTCGGCAAGTTTCTTGCCGCGCTGGCAGGAGACTGCGACAGATTTGCCGCGATAGATGGGAGCCCATTGTTCGGCCGTCGCATAGGGAAGGTGGATCGATCCGGGGATGAGACGGGGATCGCCTTCAAGAGCGTCGCCTTCGCGGACGTCGATCACGATCGGTGCTTTGGCGGTGCCGATCAGGCGGGCAAGCTTGTCCGGTGCAATGGATGCGAAAGAGGGCATGATTGTGCGTCCTGTGAGGGTTGGCTGGACGCGAAGCTTTGGCGTGACGCCTCGTGGGGAGATCGCAGTCCCCATGAGGCATTGTCGCCGCCAAAGCCGTCGTCTGTCAACCAGAGTCCGGGCGGCCGCACGAAGTGACCTCAGGCGCTATAGGCGACGACCTTTTGCTGTTGCTCGCCCAGGCCCTCGACGCCGAGCTTCATCACGTTGCCCGGCTTGAGCCAGACGGGCTCGGGCTTGATGCCCATGCCGACGCCGGGCGGGGTGCCGGTCGAGATGATGTCGCCGGGCTGCAGCGACATGAACTGGCTGACATAGCTGACGACATGCTTGACGCCGAAGATCATCGTTCTGGTCGAGCCGTCCTGGTAGCGGTGGCCATCGACCTCAAGCCACATCTTGAGGTTCTGAGGATCGGGCACTTCGTCGGCGGTCACCAGCCAGGGGCCGATCGGGCCGAAGGTGTCGCAGCCCTTGCCCTTGTCCCACTGGCCGCCGCGTTCGGTCTGGAAGTGCCGCTCGGAGACGTCGTTGACCACGCAATAGCCGGCGACATGGTTCATGGCGTCGGCTTCCTCGACGTAGCGGGCCTCCTTGCCGATGACAATGCCGAGCTCGACTTCCCAATCCGGCTTCTTGGCGTTTTTGGGGATCATCACATCGTCATTGGGGCCGATGATGGCGCTGGTGGCCTTCATGAAGATGATCGGCTCGGCGGGGATCGCTGCGCCGGTTTCCGCCGCATGGTCGGCGTAGTTGAGGCCGATGCAGATGAACTTGCCGACCTTGTCGACACAGGGCCCGATGCGCAGGCTCTCGTCGAGCACGGGCAGCTTGGACGGATCGGCGGCGCGAATGCGGGCCAGTCCCTCCGGCGTCAGCACGAGGCCGCGCAGTTCGGGCACGATCGAGCTCAGATCGCGATAGGTGCCGTCGGAATGGAGGATGGCGGGCTTTTCAAGGCCGGGGGTGCCGAGGCGCAACAGTTTCATAGCGGTTTACTCCGGTTTTGCGGCGGTCTGTATCCGCGGGGACCCGACAAGGCGAGGGCAACTTTGGGCCAAATGGTTCGGTCCTGCGGTGCGCGCGGCGTGTGCGCTCAATCCGGGCGGATGACGCCTTTCTTGAGGATGATATTGCCATAGAGCCGCTGCTCGCCGGTCTGGACCATGGCGTAGCCGGCATTGGCGCGCTTGTAGAAGGCGAAGCGTTCGAGCGAGGCGAGCTTCACCTTGGGCTCGTAGCCAGCGACGATCGCGGCATACTCCTCGACCACGGGCGGGCGCTGGGTGGCGTCGCCCACCACCTGCATGACGATCGCCGGATCGGGGACGAAATCGTCGAGCGGCATGACTTCGAGGATGGCCTTGAGCAGATCGGTCGCGGCGTGGCCGTCGGCGCGGATCAGCCGCGGCCCGGCGCTGGCGCCGGGATAGTTGCCGTCGACGATGGTGATCTCGTCGCCATGCCCCATCGCTTGCAGGGCATGCAACAGATCGGGGCCGAGAATATGCGGAATTCCTTTGAGCAAGACGTCCTCCTCTGGGACAGGTTCACCGGATCGGTTTCTGCCGTGTTGTATCCGCGCGGTCTAGCCGAACGGGAAAGCGTAGTCGCGCCCGGCTTCGCCATCGGCAAAAAGCTCGGGATATTGACGGGCGAAGGCGAGCAGCTCGGCCATGACGTTGTCGATATGGGCGCGCATGGCCGCGGCGGCGCGTGGCGGGTCGGCGGCGGCGATAGCCGCGACGATCGCCTTGTGCTCGTCGAAGGATTTGGTCAGGCGCCGCGGATCGAGAATGAGCCGGCGGGCGCGGTCGAGATTGGCGCGGGCGCTATCGATGACGAGGCGGACGCGCTCGAGCCGCAGCGCATCGAACAAAAGATCATGGAAGGCCAGGTCGTGGCTGTGAAAGCCCGTACGGTCTTCGCTTCGTGCCGCCCTGCGTTGGGCCTCGAGATTGCTCTCAAGCGCGGAATCGAGGCCCGGGGGCTTGGCGGAGGCAAGGACGCGGACGGCTTCGCTCTCGAGCGCCTTGCGGATCATCATGAACTCGGCGGCATCGATGATGCGCACCAGCGAGACGACGGTGCCACGCTGCGGCAAAATATCGACCAGCCCCTCGGTCTGGAGCCGCGCCAGAGCCTCGGAAACCGGGAATCGCGAGACGTTAAGGCGGGCGCAGACGGCGGATTTGTCGATCCCTTCGCCCGGCTTGAACTCGAGCGTGACAATGGCGCGCCTCAGGCTCTCGGTGACCGAAGTGGTGATGCTGCCGCGCGCCGGCGCGGACGGGGCCACCAGAAATTTGTAAGGGACTTCGTGCGCGCTCATGCTAACATGTTAGTTGCAACTCACCGTTCCGGCAACGCCGGAGTCCAGATAGCACGAGCCCCCGGATGTCCGAAGTCATGTCTCGCCCTGCCCCGCGCACCCTGGTGCTGAATGCCGCCGACAACATCGGGGTGGCGCTCACCAATCTCGATGTGGGCGCGGAGACGCGCGAGGGCGTCAAGACGGTCAAGCGGGTGCCGCGGGGCCACAAATTTTCGCTCAGGGCCATCCGGGCGGGTGAGGCGGTGGTCAAGTTTGGCCAGATCATCGGCTTTGCCACCAAGGACATCCCGCCCGGGGACTGGGTGCATGAGCACAATTGCGGGATCGGCGTGGAGCACGGCGCCTTCAGCCGCGACTATGCGTTCGGCGAAGGCGTGGTGCCGACGCGATTTGTGCCGGAGGCGCAGCGCGCGACGTTCGAGGGTTACAAGCGCGCCAACGGCAAGGCCGGGACGCGGAACTACCTCGGCATCCTCACCTCGGTGAACTGTTCGGCGACGGTCGCCAAGTTCATGGCCGAGGCGATCAATCGCTCGGGCGTACTCGACGACTATCCCGATATCGACGGCGTTGTGCCCTTCATCCACGGCACGGGCTGCGCCATCGCCGACAAGGGCGAGGCGTTCGAAATCCTGCTCAGGACGCAGTGGGGTTATGCCGCCAATCCGAACCTGGGGGGAGCGCTCCTCGTCGGACTCGGCTGCGAGACGTTCCAGATCGACAACATGAAGGACCGCTACGGCATCGTCGAGAGCGACACCTTCCGCACCATGACCATCCAGTCTATCGGCGGCACCCGCAAGATCATCGAATGGGGGGTCGAGCAGATCAAGGAGATGCTGCCGGTTGTCGCCAAGGCGCGGCGCGAGACGATCCCGGCGAGCGAATTGATGCTGGCGCTGCAATGCGGCGGGTCGGACGGCTACTCGGGGATCACGGCCAATCCCGCGCTCGGCATCGCGGCGGACCTGCTGGTACGGCAGGGCGGCACGGCGATCCTGTCGGAGACGCCGGAAATCTATGGCGCCGAGCATCTCCTCACCCGCCGCGCGGTGAGTCGCGAAGTGGGCGACAAGCTGATCGAGCGGATCAAGTGGTGGGAAGACTATACCGGCCGCAACAAGATGGAGATGAACAACAACCCTTCGGCCGGCAACAAGCTCGGCGGGCTCACCACCATTCTCGAAAAGTCGCTGGGGGCTACGGCCAAGGGCGGCAGCGAGCCGCTGCGCGCGGTCTATGAGTATGCGGAGCCGGTGACCGAAAAGGGCTTCGTGTTCATGGACACGCCCGGTTTCGATCCGGTCTCGGCGACGGGGCAGGTGGCGGGCGGCGCCAATGTGCTCTGCTTCACCACCGGTCGCGGCTCGGCCTATGGCTGCAAGCCGACACCCTCGATCAAGATCGCCACCAACTCGCAGATGTACGAACACATGATCGAGGACATGGACATCAATGGCGGCGATGTGCTCGACGGCGGCTCGCTCGAAGCCAAGGGCAAGGAGATCTTCGACAAGATCCTCAGCGTCGCATCGGGTGAGCGCACCAAGTCGGAAATGCTGGGCTATGGCGAGAACGAATTCGTGCCGTGGCAGGTCGGCGCGGTGATGTGATTCGGCTACCACACGGCCGGCAGGTGCCGGCCGGAACTGGAACGGCGATTCGTTTCAGGCACTTGGATTGTCACAATTCGGACTCGACACGGTCACGTCGCCGCCAAAGGGCAGGGTTAACAGAACCCTACTCTGATTTGGCGGCAGGAGACCGAGATGAGAGTCGAAAGCAGCACTCACATGGTTGGACGGGCGACCAGCGGCCAGCAGATCGCCATCCGCTACGACGCGGCGACCAACGCGATCATCTATGTGGAAAACGACTGGTCGGCCGATGTCCGCGGCGGGGCAGCCCCGCGCACGGCGTTCCGCGAACAGCTCGAGAGCAGCAAGGTCAAGCGGCTGCCTCGGCGGGCGGCCTGACGCCGAACTTGCCTTCAGTGCCGGTCTGACCAAAAGTATTGGCCGGAGGGCTCGGGCATGCAGGGCGTCATCTATCGCAACAGGGTCAATTTCTCGCGTTGGCTGATTATTGGCGGCGCTCTCGCACTGGCCGTCTTCATCCTCGGTTTCTTCACCGGTGAGATCGGCCCGATGTTCTTCGGGATCGGCGGGTTGTGGCTGGTCGTGATCGCCTTCGTTGCCATCGTCATCGAGTTCGCGGGCAGAGGGCAGGTCGCGCAAGTATCGCTCGAACCGCCGACGCTGGTTGTCGAAGCCAATGGGCTGCTGGGCTACGGCCGGCCGCAAATTCTGCCCCTGGCCGAAATCGGCAATTGGCGCTGGCTGACGCAGAGTTCCAACCGACGCCAGGTCGGCCCGACGCTCGGGATGCTGGGATTCGACTATGACGGCAAAACCTACCGGCTGCCGCTGACGGCGGCGCAGGCCGCCGATATTGAAGCTCTCCGCCAATTGGCGCCGGACGCCATGGATGCGCTGCTTGCTAGGTTTCCCAATATTGCGACCCTGCCCAGGCCGTAGCGCGGCTCCGCTTGCGCTCGAAAGAGCCGGGGCATAAGCCAGCCTGAAAGAGGGGAGGCCTGAATGCCGCTGACCGATGCCCTGTTGGGCCATCTCAAGGATCGCGAACTTGTCGCCGCCGCCGGCCTGATCGACGGGCAGTGGTTCGAAACCGCCGAAAGCGGCGCGACTTTTGCGGTCACCAATCCCTCGACCGGGCAAGTGCTCGCGAGTCTCCCCAACATGGGCAAGGCGGAGGCAACGCGCGCCATTGCCGCGGCAGCAGCCGCGCAGGTCGAGTGGGCTCGAAAGTCCGGCAAAGCCCGTGCCGCCGTGCTGCGCAAGCTGCACGAGCTGATGATGGCGAACCAGGACGACCTGGCCGCCATCATGACGTCGGAACAGGGCAAGCCCCTTGCCGAAGCCAAGGGCGAGATCGCCTATGGCGCGGCCTATGTCGAGTGGTTCGGCGAAGAGGCCAAGCGCGTCTACGGCGACACCATTCCCGGGCACCTCGAAGACAAGCGCATCATCGTCCTCAAGCAGCCCGTCGGGGTGGTGACGACAATCACGCCGTGGAATTTCCCGACCGCGATGCTCGCCCGCAAGATGGCGCCGGCGCTGGCGGCGGGCTGCGCGGTGGTGAGCAAGCCGGCAGGCGAGACGCCGCTTTCGGCGATCGCCCTGGCGCGGCTCGCCGAACGGGCGGGATTGCCCAAAGGACTTTTCAATGTGCTGCCCTCGACCCGCTCCTCGGAGATCGGCGTCGAGTTCTGCACCAACCCGGCTGTTGCAAAGCTGAGCTTCACCGGCTCGACCGAAGTCGGGCGCATCCTGATGCGGCAGGGCGCCGACCAGATCAAGCGGCTCAGCCTCGAGCTCGGCGGCAATGCGCCCTTCATCGTCTTCGACGATGCCGATCTCGATGCGGCGGTCGAAGGGGCGATGGTTTCGAAATATCGCAACAATGGCCAGACCTGCGTCTGCGCCAACCGGCTCTATGTGCAGGCGAGCGTCTATGATGCGTTTACCGAAAAGCTGGTGGCGGCGACGAAGAAGCTCCTGCTCGGCGACGGTTTCGGCGCTGGCGTCACCACCGGTCCGCTGATCGACCGCAAGGCCGTCGAAAAGGTCGAGCGGCATCTGGAAGACGCGACCGCCAAGGGCGCTAAGATCGTGCTGGGTGGCAAGCGCAGGGCAGGTCTGTTCTTCGAGCCGACGGTCTTGACCGGGGCGACGAGCGACATGGTGCTGGCGCGCGAGGAGACGTTCGGTCCCGTGGCGCCGCTGTTCAAGTTCGAGACCGTGGACGAGGTGATCCGGCTCGCCAACGAGACCGAGTTCGGGCTCGCCTCCTATTTCTACGCCAAGGACCTGAGCCGGGTGTTCAAGGTCGCCGAGGCGCTCGACTACGGCATGGTCGGGATCAATACGGGCCTCATCTCAACCGAGGTCGCGCCCTTCGGCGGCATCAAGCAATCGGGCCACGGCCGCGAGGGCAGCAAATACGGGATCGAGGACTATCTCGATATCAAGTACCTGTGCCTGAGCGTGTGAGGGGCGGCCGCTCACCCTGAAGAAGTGGGAGGGAGCGCAGGAGCTGCTTCTACGGCACCCATTTTCTCCTATCGTCGGGAGGCCGTGGCAGCTTACTCCGCCACTTCAAACCACGGCTTGATGCCGTAGTTCCAGACCAGCTCCTCGCCGGCAGCGATCTTGCGCAGGGTGGTGATGCAGAGCACTTCGCCCTTGATGTCGGACTCGATCTTGCAGTTGGGCGTGTCGGAATGGTTGAGCAGGCCCGCCCAGCCGAGGGGGAAGGCCTGGACATAGGGTTTGTCGTCCCAGTCGAAGGGATAGTTGGACAGCACCGTGCTTCGGTCGAGCCGGTCGCGCCTGGTCATGCGGATGACGGGACCGGCTTCGACGATCTTGCCGCGATTGATCGGCCTTGTGGTGATGACGCCGCGGCCTTTGCCGGGGACGGAAACAAGTTTGAGCAGGCCGGGTTCCGGCAGGACGATCTTGGCTGACGACAATTGGTGAGGACCGTTTGGTTGGAGCGTGGCACCGGCGCGCGGGGGCAACCGTGGTGTTGCTCATAGCCGAATCCGGGCGGGCTTGTCTCTAGTCTCGCGCTCGAGTTTCCCCCGTCGCGATTCAGTGGTGATGGTGCGTCAGCGGCGCGGTGCCGGCGAGGCTTTCGATGATAGGGCAATCGGGCCGGTCGCTGCCATTGCAGCAATGGACGAGATGCGCGAGGCTCGCCCGCATTTCGTTGAGCAGCGCGATCTTGGCATCGAGTTCGGCGATATGGGTGAGGGTGAGCTTCTTGACGTCGCGGCTCGAGCGGCTGCGATCGGCCCAGAGCCGCAGGAGTTCCCGAATCTCGTCGATCGAAAAGCCGAGATCGCGGGCGCGGCGGATGAAACCGAGCCGGTGGACATCGCCGGCCCCGTAGTCGCGGTAATTGCTGTCGCGCCGATCGGCCTCGGGGATGAGCCCGATCGATTCGTAGTGGCGGATCATCTTGGCCGAGACACCCGTCGCTTTCGCCGCATCGCCGATCTGCATTTTTCGCTCCGTCGCAATTCCGCTTGACCTTCCCATGATGGGAAGGTCTAGGAAAAAGGTCAAGGGCAAGGTGGCCCATCGCTTTTTGGAGACTTCAATTGGCTCACGATCACCAGCACGCGCCCGCTTCGGCGGCCAACACAGCGATCGATCCGGTCTGCCAGATGGTCGTGGATAAGGCGACGGCGCGCTCGGCCGAGGTGCGGGACACGACCTATTATTTCTGCTCGGAAGGGTGCCGCACCAAGTTCGTCGCCGACCCGGACAAGTATCTCAATGCCAAGCCGTTCGTGCTGCCGCCGAGGAAGGTGGCGGTGCCGGCCGTGACCGCCGCGCCAGCGGCGCCCGTTCCGGCGACGGAAGCGCATCGTGGGCATGGCGCGCATGAGCATCATCATAGTCATCCTGCGAGCGGCTCCCACCCACGGGCTGCGCCGGTCCCCCCTCCCGACAAGCGGGAGGGAGTCCTGATTGCCAGTGCGGGAACGAAATACACTTGCCCCATGCATCCCCAGATCGTGCGCGACGTGCCTGGCGACTGTCCGATCTGCGGCATGGCGCTTGAGCCGACGGTGGTTTCACTTGAGGATGCACCCAATCCCGAGCTGGTCGATTTCACCCGGCGGCTGATCGTCAGCGCGGCGCTCAGCATTCCGGTTCTCGTGTTGTCGATGGGCGAAGTGGTGGGGCTCGATTTCGCGCGCTGGCTGGGGCCGCGCCTCCTGATCTGGATTCAGCTGGTGCTGGCAACGCCCGTGGTGTTGTGGGCGGCGCTGCCGTTCTTCCGGCGCTTCTGGAATTCGCTGCGCAACCGCTCGCCCAATATGTGGACGCTGATCGGGCTCGGCGTCGGCGCGGCCTATCTGTTCTCTGTCGTCGCGGTGATTGCGCCACAGCTCTTCCCGATGGGCAAGATGGGCGCCATGGGGCCGCCGGTCTATTTCGAGGCAGCCTCGGTGATCGTCGCACTGGTCTTTGTCGGGCAGGTGCTGGAGCTGAGGGCGCGCGAACAGACTGGCAAGGCGATCCGGGCGCTGCTCGATCTCGCTCCCAAGACCGCAAGGCGGATTCGCGATGGCGTCGAGACCGATGTGCCGCTCGAGCTCGTCGACGCCGGCGACATGCTGCGGGTGCGGCCGGGCGACGCCGTGCCGGTCGATGGCGAAGTCATCGAGGGCAGCTCCTCGATCGATGAATCGATGCTGACGGGCGAGCCTTTGCCAGCGGCCAAGGCGCCGGGAGATCCGGTGACCGGCGGCACACTCAATGGCGAAGGCAGCTTCATCATGCGGGCGACGGCGGTAGGCGCGGAAACGCGGCTCAGCCGGATCGTCGCGCTGGTGGGCGCGGCGCAACGCAGCCGCGCGCCGATCCAGGCGCTGGCGGATGCGGTGTCGGCATGGTTCGTGCCGCTGGTCGTGGGGGTCGCGATTGTCAGCTTCATCGCGTGGATGGCCGCCACCGGCGATCTGTCGCAGGCGCTGGTCGCGGCGATCTCCGTGCTGATCATTGCCTGTCCCTGTGCGCTGGGGCTCGCAACGCCAATGTCGGTGATGGTTGCGACCGGGCGCGGCGCGCGCGCCGGGGTGCTGGTCAAGGATGCCGAGGCGCTCGAAACGCTGGCACGCGTCGATACGCTGATTGTCGACAAGACCGGAACGCTCACCGAGGGCAAGCCGGTGCTGGACCAGGTCGTCGCGGACAAGGGCGTTGATGAAGGCTGGGTGCTGGCGATCGCGGCCGCGCTGGAGCGCGGTTCTGCGCATCCGCTGGCACATGCGATCGTGACGGGTGCTGCAACACGCGGCGCCAAGGAGCTGACGGTCACCGGGTTCCGCTCGGTCACCGGCAAGGGTGTCACCGGCAAGCTCAAGGACACAGACGCCGCACTGGGCAACGCGGCCATGATGGAGGAAGCGGGCGCGCCACCTAATGCCGCATTCCTCGCGCTGGCCGCCGACCATGCGGTCAAGGGCCGGACCACGATGTTCGTCGCCGAGGCCGGCAAAGTCATCGGGTTGGTGACGGTCATCGATCCGGTCAAGGCCAATGCGGCAGCGTCGGTCGCGGCACTCAGATCCGATGGCGTTGAGATCATCATGGCAACGGGCGATGCCAAGGGAACGGCCGAGGCCGTTGGCCGCGCCCTCGGATTGACGCGCATCAACCCAGGCATGACGCCCGAAGCCAAGCATGACCTCGTCGTCTCACTCAGGAAGGCCGGACACAAAGTGGCCTTCGCCGGTGATGGCATCAACGATGCGCCGGGCCTTGCGGCGGCCGATGTGGGCATCGCCATGGGCACCGGGGCCGATGTCGCCATCGAGTCGGCGGGGATCACGCTGCTCAAGGGCGAACTCAGCGCCGCGGTGCGGGCGCGCAAGCTCGCCCGGGCGACGCTTGCCAATATCAAAGGCAATCTCTGGCTTGCCTTTGGCTACAACGCGCTCGGCATCCCGATTGCCGCGGGCGTCCTCTATCCGCTCACGGGCTGGTTGCTGTCGCCGATGATCGCCGCCGCCGCGATGAGCTTTTCATCGGTCAGCGTGATCGCCAACGCGCTCAGGCTGCGCAACCTCAAACTCTGAAGGGAACATCGCATGAAGACTCTCTCACTCATTGGTGCCGGACTGGTCGCAGGATTGCTCTGGGCGGCGCCGGCCGCGGCCGAGGGGCCGCCGGCGCTGCCGGCGATCTGCCCGTCGCCTGCCGATAACGGCATGGGCAACATGGATATGAACATGGGCGGCGGTCTCGACGCGGCCCACGCGGCGATGGAAGAGGGCATGGACGATATGAACCGGCTGATGATGTCGGGGATGACGGCCAGCGACATCGACGTCGCCTTCATCTGCGGCATGATCCCCCATCACTGGGGCGCCATCGTCATGGCCAAGGCGGAGCTCGCCAATGGCGATGATCCCTGGGCCAGGGAACTGGCGCAGAAGATCATTACGGCACAGGAAGCCGAGATCGCCCAGATGCTGGAGTGGCTTCAAAAGCAGCCGCAATAGGCCTTGCGGCCGCGTCGGGCCAAGGTCGCATTGACCGCTGACATGTTACTGACTAGAGCGGAGCACATTCTCTCCCGGGGGTCCGGCATGTCTGCACTCGACAACGCGCTCACCATCGATGAGCTCAAGGCGCTCGCCCGGCGGCGGGTGCCCAAGCAGTTCTTCGACTATATCGATTCCGGCGCCTGGACCGAGCAGACCTACAGGTCCAACGAGGACGACTTCAAGAAGATCACGTTCCGGCAACGGGTGGCGGTCAATCTCGAAGAGCGCAATCTGGGCTCGACCCTGCTCGGCCAGCCCGTGAGCCTGCCTGTCGCCATCGCGCCCGTCGGTTCGACCGGCATGACCGATGCCGATGGCGAAATCAAAGCGGCCAGGGCGGCCGAAAAGTTCGGCATTCCCTTCACGCTTTCGACCATGGCGATCTGTTCGATCGAGGATGTGGCCGAGAACACCACAAAGCCGTTCTGGTTCCAGCTCTATGTCATGAAGGATCGGCTCTTCATCGAGCGACTGATCGACCGGGCCAAGGCGGCGAAATGCTCGGCGCTGATGCTGACGATGGATCTGCAGATCCTGGGGCAGCGGCACAAGGATTTGCGCAACGGGCTCACCGCGCCGCCCAAGTTCACGCCGCGCTTCGTTGCCGAAATGATGATCAAGCCCGGCTGGGCGATGCGGATGTTGGGAACGAAGAGGCATACGTTTCGAAATATCGCAGGCCATGTGTCGGATGCGGTCAATCTCGCTTCGCTCAGCGAATGGACGCGGACCCAGTTCGACCTCTCGCTCAACTGGAAGGATATCGCCTGGATCAAGAAGCGCTTTGGCGGGCCGGTGATCGTCAAGGGCATTCTCGACAAGGAAGATGCGCAACTGGCAATCGACAACGGCGCGGACGCGATCGTTGTTTCCAATCATGGCGGGCGACAGCTCGACGGCGCGCCGTCCTCGATCCGGGTGCTGCCCGAGATTGCCGACGCGGTGGGTCACAAGACCGAGGTCTTGATGGACGGCGGCATCCGTTCGGGGCAGGATCTGCTCAAGGCGCTGGCGCTGGGGGCCAAAGGTGCGCTGATCGGGCGGATCATGGCCTATGGGCTCGGCGCGGGCGGGGAAGCGGGCGTGACGCGGGCGCTCAATATCGTCCGCAAGGAAACCGATACGAGCATGGCGCTGATGGGCGAACGCGACATCCGCAATGTCGGGCCCCACAATATCTATGCCAACGATCTCGATCGCCGGCAGGGCTATTGAAACGCCGACCTTACGGCGAATTCACCCAGCCTAACGACAGTTAAGTTGGCTCAGGCGCCTGTCATCCGCATCTTCGCCTTGCTGCTGAATGCAAGGACATGAAGATGACAACCGCGATTTCTGCCACCGATCGCTATGACCGCACGACGATCGGTTTTCACTGGCTGACCGCCGCTCTGGTGCTGGTGCTGTTCGGCTCGTCGCTGCTGTGGAACTATGCGCCACGGAGCTGGGGGTTGCGCTGGCTCGAGGGGACGCATGTGTCACTCGGTATCGCGCTCGCGGCGGTGCTCGTGGCGCGGCTGATCTGGCGGCTGGTTGCGGGTCGCAAGCTCGAGACGGCCGTCGGCGGGGTTGCGGCGCTGGCGTCGCGTGCCGTGCATGGGTTGCTCTATGTGCTGCTCGCCGCGCAGGTGGCGCTGGGGTTCGGACTGCGCTGGCTGCAGGGCGAGACGTTCAGCTTTTTCGGGCTGTTCTCGATCCCGAGCCTGTTCGACAGCAATCGCGAACTTGCGCACCAGTTCGAGCAACTCCACAACCTCACGGCCTGGGCAATGATCTACCTGGTCGCCGGTCATGCCGCCGCGGCGCTGATCCACCGCTACCTGCTGAGGGATGGCGTGCTGCAGCGGATGCTGCCGATGGCGGGGTGATGATCAGCCGATCCGGCCCATGAGGCGCATCAGCGTCCTGAGCTGTTGCGTCTGGCGGGAATCGTCGAGCTTGGCCTTTTCCCACAGGCTATCGGGCTCGTTGGACTGGAGCGGTACAGCGCTGTTGCGCGGGCGACGGACAGCGATGCGCTTGAGGCCGAGTCGCTCGGCCTCGATGGCCACCATGAGATCGTCCATGTCGCCGTGGGGCCAGGCCGGTGGATCGAGCGGCAGGCGGCTCGACACGAAAGCGCAGGTGCCGGCGCCGAGCTGGTCGACCACCTCATCGGCAAGCAATGCGCTGGGGAAATGATAGACGCGGCGCTGCTCGGTGTAGGGCGCGAGGGGATCGAGAAAGGTCGCACCATGGAGCCCGACGACTGCGCTTCCGGCATAGCGAAGGAGCGCCGCCCTCAGCCGCCGGACATGGCCAGGACGATAGAGGATGTCGTCGTCGAAGCCGAAATAGAGGCAAGGGGGCGCTTCTCCGGCCAGCCCGAAGAACTTGCCGGAACCGCGATAAGGATGATCCACGGCAGCAAGGGTGACGGCGACGCCGGGTCTTTCGACGCCATCCGGAATGGCGTCATAGCCGTGCAGGAACAGGTGCAGGTGATCGAGCTGGGGCAGCAATTCGTCGAGAATGCGCGGCAAGTTGGCGGCGCGGGACGGGATGCTCGCCAGCCCTCCGACCGTTGGAAGGGTTTCCAATGTCCGGCGCGTGGCGCGGTCCGCGAAGGCGCCGGTCAGTCTGAGATGGAGCGCCGACAGCGCGGCTCGCGTGCGGAAGAGTGGCATGGATACGTTGGTCAAGGCCTTGGCAATCGCGGCCGGCTTCAATCGTCAGGCGGGCGCAAAGCGCACTGGTCCGGCGTTCGGTCTTGTGCTCTCTACCCGCCAGAAACGGACCATTCGGTCGGAGCCAGAATGCGGCAAGTGCTACAGTCGGCATCCGATGCGGTCAATGTGTACCTTTCCCCCCATCATGACGACATCGCGTTCTCGCTCGGCGCCTGGGTCGCCGCACATCCGGGCGGGGTGCTGATCAACCTGTTCACGCGATCGGCCTATGTCGCGGGCGCCGCGAAGTCGACGCCCAGCCCCCAAGAGATCGAAACGATCAGCGCGCTGCGCGACGCCGAAGACGCAGCTTTTGCGTCGCGGCATGCACTGCGCCGGATCAATCTGGGCGCTGCAGAGCCCAGGTTGCGCGGACGCCGAAGTCGCGACCCGGCGGGAGTTCAAGACGATTGCGCGCAAATCCGGCCCGCGCTCTCGGCCCTGCTGGCGGAACTCGCCGCTGGCGGCCAGCCTCTGCGAGTCTTCGTACCGGCGGCGATCGGTAGCCACAGCAATCATCTGGCGACCCGAACCGTCGCGCTCGAAGTTCTGTCTCGGCAGGCCAGGGGTGTGCCTTTCTGCTTCTACGAAGACCTGCCCTACGCATCGGATTGGCGTGTTCGGCGACGCGGCCTTGCCGATCTCAAGCGAGCATTGGGCTTTGCGCTTCGGCGCGAATGGTTCCCGGCCGGCAATGGAAAACTGGACGCCATCAATGGCTATCCCAGCCAACATGCAAAGCCCGTGAGCGGTCTTGGCAAATACTCACCGGCGGCACTGTGGCCGCCGGTTCGCCACGAAGCCCTGTGGAGTCTCCGGAGCGGGTCTAGCCGCGTTCCCAGGCTGAATCCGGGCGCCAGGTGAGCTGCTCGAAGACCTTCTTGCCCAGCTTGCGTAGCTCGTCCTCGGTCACATCGCCGACAACGGTGCAGGTGACCGTGTTGTTGGCCCAGTAATAGGCCTCGACGTCGCCCCGTGTCTCAAAGCTCCAGACTTCCTTTTTGTCAGGCAGGGCCGAGGTGATGTAGAGCGTGACGCGCTCGGCCGAGGCGTTCTCATACATGAGCTGTGCGGCCGGGCCGGTCTTCAGATAGGCGCCAGCCGGCAGGAGACGGCCGCCGACAAGCGTGAAGCCCTCGGCCGAAAGGTCGGGCGCGTCAATGGGCGTATCGATGCGGGCCGAGAGCCAGCTCACCAGATGCTGCTCCTCGGCGGCGGCGACTTCGACGGCGTGGCGCTTCTCCTTGACGAAGAGATTGTGCGCAACCACCGCGTTATCGATCAGCAGTTCGCTCTGCGCCTCGACGGGGCTGACGGCGTCGCGGCCGAACCAGCCGATGGTGCCGCCGATGATGATGAGCACGGCGGCGGCGGCCGCGAACTGGTAGCGGTCGCGGCGCTGCCTGGCCAGATCATGGGCAATGCGGTGCGGCTTGAGCCGCGAGGGCAGGGGTTCCTTGGCTGTGCCGGCATAGAGCGCCGTCATCGCCTCGTTCTGGCGCTGCCAGTGGGCGACTTCGGCGGCCTTGTCCGGATTGGCGGCCAGATAGCGCTCGACGGCGAGCTTCTGCTCGCCCTCAAGCTGTCCGTCCGCGTAAGCAAGCAGTGCATCCTCGCCGATGCTGAATTCTGCGCTTGTCATTTCACCGTCCTCAATCGTGGCTCGTCGCCGGCCCCGGTCAGCGACCGGAGCGCGGCACGCGCCCTGCCGAGCCGCGACATCAGGGTCCCCATCGGGATCTCCAGAATGTCGGCGGCTTGGGAATAGCTCTGTCCTTCCAGCACCACCAGCAGCAAGGCTTCGCGCTGGTCGCCGGGAAGGGTGTCGATTGCCCGCGCCATTTCCGCAAGAGCAATGCGGCCATGCTGGGCAGGCGCCACGGCGGGCTCGACCAGCATGGTTTCGATCGGCACCTGGTCGCCGCGCCGCCGCACCTGCCGCAGGTCGTTGCGGTAGATGTTGAGCAGCATGCGGAACAGCCAGGATTGCAGCGACCCGGTCGGCCGCCACAGCGACTGCTTGCGGATGGCGCGTTCGAGGCAGTCCTGCACGAGATCGTCGGCGCGGTCGGCATTACGTGTCAAAGCGCGAGCATAGCGCCGGAGCGCCGGAACGATCGCTTCCATCTCGTCGAGGAAGTTATGCAAGTTCAACGTCCTTACCCAAGACCGAAGCCGGGAGAGTAACCCCCCGGCCCCGATGCCTGAAACTACCCTTGCGAGTAATCTTTCGTTCGGATCATTCGACAGCGGTATGCCAGGTGCCGCCGACTCCGTCGCCGGTGGTGTCGCCCGGCTTGGCGTCCTTGATCCAAAGATAGAGTGGCCAGCCCTTGTAGGCCACGATCTTCATGCCGGCATGGTCGCCGGTCGCGTCCGTGCGGTCGACGAGGGTGAAATCGCCGCTGACGGCGGTGTCGGCGGGCGCCCAGACCGGCGGCCAGTTGACGGCGCACTTGTCGTAGCAATTGGAGACGCCGACGGCGTCCTTGTCCCAGATGTACAGGGTCATACCGTTGGTGTCGGTCAGGATTTCCTTGCCGCCGACTTCGGCGGATTTGACGATGCCGCCCAGATAGTCGTCGGCAAAGGCATAGGCAGTGGAGAGCAGGCCGGCGATCGCGGCGCCCAGAAGCAGGGTTTTCAGTTTCATGACGGTCTCCCGTTGGAGGTCTCAGCGCGCACCCTCTCGGCACGGCATAGGGGTTCAAACACCGCGTCTGCGATCTTATTCCCGCATTTGACGAAGTTTATTGCCGATCGTCCGGAATGGGTGAGTTGGCCCCGCCTGCCCGCAAGACCCCGTTTTGGGGCAGACCCATGCGCCGCTTGAATTGCGGCCCGCCGCCATTGTAACGGAGGGGCGGGGCGGGGGAGAATCTCGATGTTCGTTGTCGGCGGCGAAAGCCTGATCGATCTCATCAGCAAGCCGATCGGGCCGGATGGCACGCGGGAACTGGTGGCCAAGGCCGGCGGCTCGCCGATGAATTGCGCCATCGCCCTCTCCAAGCTCGGCAACGAGGCCGGGTTTTTGTGCCCGATCAGCCGCGACAGCTTCGGCGACTTCATCCTTGAGCCGCTCCACAAAGCCGGGGTCACGGTTTTGCTCAAGGACCGGGTGCGGGAGCCGACGACGCTGGCGGTGGTCACCGACGACGGCAAGGGCAACCCGCGCTATGCGTTCTACCGCGAGGCCGATCGCGCCTTTACGCGCGAAGGGCTGATCGCGGCGCTGCCGGAAAAGCCAGAGCTGTTCCAGATCGGGGGGTTCTGCACCATCGAGCCCGCGGATACGGCAGTGTGGCTCGATGTCGCCCGGGAGGCGGCGCGGCGCGGGGCGACGATTTCGACCGATCCCAACCTGCGGCCGTCGCTGATCGGCGACATGGACGCTTACCGCAAACGCATTCTGGCGTCGCTCGAGCTCGCAAGCCTGATCAAGCTGTCCGAGGAAGATCTCGAGACGCTCGATGCCGGCAAGTCGCTCGGAGAGCATGCCGCGCAGATGCTGAAGCAACCCAATTGCCGGCTGGTGGTCATCACGCTGGGGGCCGAAGGCTCGGTGGCGTTCACGAAGACCGCGAGCTTCCGCTCGCCGATCTATCCGGCCAAGCCGGGCGGCGACAATGTCGGGGCGGGCGATACGCTGATGGCGGGGATCATCACTTGGCTCGCCGATCACAAGGCACTGTCCCCCGATGCCATGGCGCGGCTCGATGCCGGAGCGCTCAAGCAGATGCTTTGGTTCGGCGCGGTCGCCGCCGGGATCAATTGCAGCCGGGTCGGGGCCAATCCGCCCAGCCGCGCCGAAGTCGAAGCGGTGCTGAGCGCGGTTTAATCCCGGTGACGTGAAAAATACCGCGGTTGCGAGGCCCTCGAGCCTCTGCTTTCATTCGCGCTGTTTTCGAGGAGGGTGCGATGCGGCGCTGGCTTTGGCTTTTGGCACTGATCGTCGTCATCGGCGGCGGCATCGGTCTCTATATGCTGACGCCGGTGCGCGGACCGGCGCGCGATTTTACTCTGGTCGGCGATGCCGGTCGCGGCGTGGAGCTGATCCGTCTCGGCGGGTGCGTCACCTGCCACACCGATCCCAAGAACAAGGAGGCGATGCTGGGCGGCATGCACAGCGTGGGTCTCAAGACGCCATTCGGCACCTTCTACCCGCCCAACATCACGTCCTCCAAGAGCGCCGGTATCGGCGGCTGGGCACTCGAAATGTTCTCGCGCGCAATGAGCGATGGCGAGGGTCCGCAGGGCCACCTCTATCCGGCCTTCCCCTTCGACGCCTATACGCTGATGAGCGACCAGGAGATCGCCGACCTCTATGCCGCGCTGATGGCGACGCCGGCAATCGATGTGCCTTCGACGCCGCATGAGGTCGGGTTCCCGTTCAATGTCCGCCTCGCCATGGCGGGCTGGAAGCATCTGTTCTTTTCGCCGCGGCGCTACGAGGCGGATGCGTCTCGCTCCGAGCAATGGAATCGCGGCCGCTATATCGTCTTCGGTCCCGGCCATTGCGTCACGTGCCATAGCCCCCGCAACCTTCTGGGCGGCATCGACAAGGGCAAGGAGCTGACCGGCAATCCGGCCGGCGGAACCGGCGGCAAGGCGCCGTCGCTGCTCAAGGCTGATCTCGAGAAGCACGAATATGACCAGGACTCGCTGGCGACCGTGCTGCTCGATGGATTCACGCCGGGTTTCGACGTGTTGGGCGGCGCCATGGGCGAGGTCATCGCCGACGAAACCTCGAAGTGGGACGAGGCGGATCGTAAAGCGGTCGCGGCCTATCTCTTCGGCGCCGACTGAGGCATCGCATTGCGCTTGATCGTGGCGGGCGAAACTCCTAACTGAGTTTGTCACTCGAATGGGAGCCCGCCATGCCGCAAGATGCCGCCGCACTTCGCTCGACGCTGTCGCTGGCGCCTGTCATTCCGGTGATCATCCTCGACGACGTCGCCAAGGCGCGGCCGCTGGCCGAGGCTCTGGTCGCCGGCGGATTGCCGGTGCTGGAGGTGACGCTGAGGACGCCGCATGCGCTGCAGGTCATCGAAGAGATGGCCAAGGTCGCGGGCGCTGTGGTCGGCTCGGGCACGGTGCGCACGCCTTTGCAGATGGGGCACTCGGTCGATGCGGGCTGCCAGTTCATGGTCTCGCCCGGAGCTAGCCCGCGGCTGCTCGAAGCGGCGGATGGATTTTCGATTCCGCTGCTTCCCGGGATCGGGACGCCGACTGAGGCGATGACGGCGTCGGAGCGCGGCTACAGCTTTTTGAAATTCTTTCCGGCGGAAGCGCTGGGGGGAGCGCCGGTGCTCAAGGCGTTTGCTTCACCTTTGAGCGACATCACCTTCTGCCCGACCGGGGGCATCGATCTCGCCAAGGCCAAGACCTATCTGGCGCTGCCCAATGTCATCTGCGTCGGCGGCTCGTGGATCATGCCGCAAGATGCGATCGAGGCCGGGGACTGGAAGCGCATCGAGGGGCTGGCCCGCGAAGCGGCGGCGCTGCGCGTCAGGCCGGCCTGACGGCCATGCTTTTTGGCAAGCGTGCGGGCTTTCTTGTCGGGTTCTGCTTGTGGAGTGTCGCCTTCCCGGTCGAGGCCGGGACCGTTCATGCGGCGGTCGCCGCCAACTTCATCAAGGTCGCCGAGCAACTGGGCGCCGGCTTCAAAGCCAGGACTGGCGACGACGTGCTGTTCTCGTTCGGCGCGACCGGTGCGCTCTATACCCAGATCTCCCAGGGCGGGCCGTTCGACATCTTCCTCTCCGCCGATGCCAAGCGCATCGCGACGGCGATCAGCGAAGGGTACGGGGTCGAGGGCACCGATTTCACCTACGCGGTGGGCAAGGTCGTGCTCTATTCGCCGGTGATCGACGTGACGGATGGCGCCGCAGTACTCAAGGCCGGCGGGTTCCAGCACATTGCCGTCGCCGATCCGAAAGCCGCGCCCTATGGCGCGGCGGGTCTTGCCGTCATCGAGTCGCTGGGGCTAACCGAAGCGACGATGCCCAAGGTCGTCACCGGCGAGAACATTACCCAGACGCTGCAATTTGTTGACAGCGGCAATGCCGAACTCGGTTTTGTTGCCTGGAGCCAGGTGGTGGGGAAGCAAGCGGCGCAAGTCTGGCTGCCGCCGCAGGAGGCTTATCCAGCGATCAGGCAGGATGCGGTGCTGCTCAAGACCGGCGAGGCCAATGAAGCGGCCAGGGCGTTCCTCGACTATTTGAAGAGTCCCGAAGCGATCGCGGTGATCAAAGCCGCGGGTTATGAGCTAGACTGAGGTCATGCCAACGCTCGCAGAGATTTTGCCGCCCGTTCTTCTCACGGCCCTTCTTGCGAGCGTCACGACCCTCCTGCTCCTCATCATCGGCACACCGATCGCGTGGTGGCTGGCCAAGACGCGCTCCCCGTTGCGCGAGCCCGTCGCGGCGCTGGTGGCGCTGCCGCTGGTGCTGCCGCCGACGGTGATCGGGTTTTATCTGCTGATCGCGCTCGGGCCGAACGGACCGGGCGGATCGATTGCGCAACTCTGGGGCGCACGTACGCTGGCCTTTTCCTTCGAGGGGCTGGTGATCGGCTCGATCCTTTATTCGCTGCCCTTCATGACCCAGCCGATCCGCGTTGCGCTCGAGACCATGGGGACCGACCCGATCGAAGCGGCGGAGACACTGGGTGCCGGGCGCTGGCAGACCTTCCGGCTTGTGATCGTGCCCGAGGCGCGGGCGGGGTTCCTGACCGGGCTGATCCTCACCTTCGCCCATACCGTCGGCGAGTTCGGCGTGGTGCTGATGATCGGCGGCAACATCCCCAATGAGACCAAGGTGCTGTCGATTGCGATCTACGATTTCGTCGAGCGCGGCGAATGGGCAAAGTCGCACTGGGTGTCCGCTGGCATGGTGCTTTTCGCATTCCTGGTGGTCACCGCCACCATGCTGCTCGACCGCCGGTTCGGGCGGGTTACAGGCTAGAGTGCTTTCAGGAAAAGTTGACAGACTCTTCCGGTTCGAAAGCGCGACAAAACTAGGACATAGAGCATTCGTTTCGCTTCTATCGAAACGTGAAGTGCTCTAGGCGCCGAGGAGCGATGCGAGCCGCAAGAGGCGACGCCCGAAGATGCGGCGCTGGCGCGGCTTGAGGTCGCCGAGCAGGGCGCGTTCGATCTCGTCCCAATGGCCTTCCAGTTCCTGGGCCAAGCGCTTGCCCTTTTTCGTCAGTGCGTAGTGAGGCAGCAGGTGCGCACCGATGGCGCGGCGCTCGACATGGCCGAGCGCGACCAGTTGGCCGAGGTGCGGGCCGAGGCGCGCGGCATCGAGTCCGGTTTCCGACATGAGGTCGGTCTCGCTCAGTGGCCGCGCGGCGAGGAGATAGAGCAGCGCGTCGTCGCCTGGCGCGAGGCCGCGCGATAGCGCGGGCTCCAGCAGGGCGCGATGCACCAACTGGCCGGCAGCGATGAGCCGGTAGAGCGGCGAGCGGTCGCGCGGCCGGGATTTGGGCGGCTTGGTGGCGGCAGGCTTGGACATGGCTGGAAACTATAGTGAGGCCGGGCCTGATGCGACGTCGCTCCGCCCCTATCGTTAACCCGGGCGCGACCGGTGGGGGCGATTGTTCGCGATTCCACTATGGGTTAGGACTGGTCCATGAGCCAGGATCTGGCGCGCATCCGCGCCTTCGTACAGGTATTCGACTCGAGCGGCTTCTCCGCGGCCGCGCGCCAGCATGGGCGATCGAAGGCGCTGCTTTCGAAATATGTCACCGATCTCGAGGACTATCTCGGGGTGCGGCTGATGAACCGCACGACGCGCAAGCTCAGCCTCACCGAAGCCGGCGAGGCCTATTATCGCGAGGCGAGCCAACTGCTGCAACAGCTCGATGATCTCGACAATTCGATCCTCGACCAGACGGTGGCACCGCGCGGGTTGCTGCGGGTTTCGGCGGCGCGCAATTTCGGCGAACTGATCCTCGCGCCGGCGATCTTTGCGTTCTTGACCGAACACCCCGATGTGTCGCTGGATTTGCGGCTCGAAGACCGCTTCGTCGATCTCGTGGACGAGGGGATCGATGTGGCACTCAGGATTTCGGCGGCGCAGGATTCCTCGCTCATCGCCCGCAAGATCTGCGACATGCAGCATGCGGCGGTGGCTTCGCCTGCCTTTCTCATTGCGCATCAAGAGCCGATGACGCCCGAGGCGCTGCGGACGCTGCCCTGCATCATCGACACCAATCTCCAGGGCCAGGCGAACTGGCGCTTCGTCGACAAGGGCCAGACGATCTCGGTGCATGTGAACGGGCCGGTGCGGGTCAATTCGCCGCTCTCGGCGCGCGATGCGGCGCTGGCCGGTCTCGGCATTGCCTTATTGCCCGGCTATCTCGCCGATCCGGAACTCAAGGCGGGGCGACTGGTACGGGTCCTTGGCGGCTATCTGCAGACGGGCTCAACGCTGCAAGCGGTCTATCCGCACCGGCGGCATCTGGCCGGCAAGGTGCGGGCGCTGATCGATCACCTGGTCAAGTGGTTCGAAGCGAATCCGCCTAACTAGAACGGGATTTTCTTCCCATGATGCGATTCCTGCTTGCGCTTGCGGCCGCGATGCTCGCGCTCCTGCCGCTGCAGGCCTTGGCGCATCCGCATATCTTCATCGACGCCAGGGCGCGGATTGTCTTTGACGGCGATGGGCTGGTCGAAGGCATCCACAATGACTGGACGTTCGACGAGGCCTATTCGGCCTGGGCGGTGCAGGGGCTGGATGCCGATGGCGACGGCAAGGTGACGCGGGCCGAACTTCAGGCGCTTGCCGACGACAACATGGTGGGGCTGGCCGAGTACGAATATTACACGTTTGCCGGGGAGGGGCCGGACAATCTCAGCTTCATCAATGGCAGCAACGCCTCGATCACCTATGAAGGTGGGCGGACGACGCTGAGTTTCGATGTCGCGCTGGCGCAGCCTTACCGCATCCGGAAAGCGCTCGAGATCGCGATCAACGATCCCGAATATTATGTCGCGATCACCTTTGCCGGCCCGAGCGCGGTCGAACTGATCAATGCACCCGCGGGCTGCGGGGCGACGCTCGAAGCGGGGCACGACCTGCCCGACGCGATTGCCGACCAGCTCTATGCGCTGCCGCCCGACGTCACCAAATTGCCGCCGGAACTTGAGCAGGCGTTGCGAGGGGTGCAGGGCGCCATTCTCGTCAAATGTCCGCCCGGCGCAGCAGGGTCCGGCGAGGAAGCACCTGCGCCATCCACGGCGCTCGATGCGGCAACGCAACTGGCCGAGGCGCAGCCGATTGCTGTTGCCAATGACATTCCCTTTGGCGGCCCGCCGCCCGAGCCGGGACTCAATCTGCCGCGCACGGGGTTCTTTGGCTGGGTGGCGCAGCAGCAGAAGGATTTCTACATCGCGCTCACGGCTGCGCTGGGCCGGCTCAAATCGGACTGGACGGCGTTCTGGGTGCTGGGCGGGCTGAGCTTTCTTTACGGCATTTTCCACGCGGCCGGGCCGGGGCACGGCAAGGTGGTGATTTCATCCTATGTGCTGGCCAACGAGAAGCAGGTGCGGCGCGGTGTGCTGCTGAGTTTTTTCGCTGCGATGATGCAGTCGGCCGTCGCGGTGGCGTTCGTCCTTATCCTCGCCCTGGGACTTGGGCTCACGAGCCTGGCGCTGAGCGATGCGGCCAACTGGATCGGCATCCTCTCCTACGCGATGGTGGCGTTGCTGGGATTATGGCTCATCCTCCGCCATGTCTTCGGATGGGGGCAGAGGCATCATGTGCATTCCCACGAGTTCCACCACGACCTGGCGTATCGCGCCCATGCGCATCTGCACGACGAGCAACATCACCATCACCATGATGGGGACGACGACGATGAGGACAACCACGTGCATGTGGTGACGGCCGATCAGGTGCGGGGTGGCTGGCGCGAGCAATTGGGCGTCGTCGTCGCGGTTGGATTGAGGCCGTGCTCGGGCGCGCTGGTGGTGCTGGTCTTTGCGCTAAGCCAGGGCCTGCTGGCGGCGGGGATCGCGGCAGTGTTCCTGATGGGTCTCGGCACCGCGATCACCACCGGCACGCTGGCGGCGCTGGCGGTGGGCGCCAAGGGTCTCGCGAGGCGCATCGCCGGCGCCGACAATCCGCTCACGGCCGGGTTCGTCTGGTGGGCCGAACTCGCCGGCGCTGTCGCCGTGCTCGGCTTCGGCGTGATCCTGCTGATCGCGAGTTTCTAGCCGGCTTTCTTGACCGGTTCCTGGCCGCGCACGATGTCGCGGATCAGCCAGGCGGTGAGCACCCGCCTGGTATTGCCCATGGTGCGGAAATCGAACTCGGCTTCGAGTTCGCCGGCAAAGGCTGCCGCCTGGGCAAAGGTCTGGCGCTGCAAAACCGGCAGCGCTCGCCAGCGGGCAATAGCATCCTGCTCAGCCTGGTCTTTGGTCATATTCACGCTCGTTTCCGCAACTTCCGCGACTTCAACACGCACGCCGGTCGACAGGTTCCCCTGCCTGACGCCCCCGGAACGCTCAGCGAATCGCATCGCCAAGTCCGACGGAATCACAGGCGCGGAGCCGAGGGAATCCCGAAGGGGCGGCGGGGGCAGATTTTCTTGTGGCCAAGGCCTTGCAGCCACAGACTCATTTTTCTCTTGCGAACGATTCGCAACTGAGCTACTTCCTGCGAATGATTTGCAGTGGCGATATTTGGTCGCTATGGTGGAGCTCTTCGAATGACCACGGAAACCATGGATACCGCCCCCGCCCGCCGGCCCGCCTGGCTCCGCGACTCGAATACTCCCCCCCTTGCCGATGTGTTCCGCTCGATCCCGATCAAGGCCGATGCGACGACGTGGCGGCGGTTCCTTACCTTTCTCGGGCCGGGCTATCTGGTGGCCGTGGGCTATATGGACCCCGGCAACTGGGCGACCTCGCTCGCGGGCGGCAGCCAGTTCGGGTACGCGCTGCTGGCGGTGGCGCTGCTCAGCAACATCATGGCGATCATTTTGCAGTCGCTTTGCGCGCGGCTCGCCATTGCCACGGGCAAGGACCTGGCGCAGGCCTGCCGCGACGCCTTTCCACGCTGGGTGGCATGGCCGCTCTGGGCGCTGGCGGAAACGGCGATCATCGCCACGGACCTCGCCGAAGTGATCGGCACCGCCATCGGGCTCAATTTGATCTTCGGCATTCCGCTCGAGATCGGCATCTTCATTACCGCGCTCGACGTGTTCCTGATCCTGTGGCTGCAGACCAAGGGCTTCCGCTGGATCGAGGCCTTCATCATCACGCTGATGGGGGTGATCGCGCTCAGCTTCCTCGTCCAGATCGCCATGGCCAACCCCGACTGGGGCCAGGTGATCCGCGGCTTTGCGCCGACCACCGAGATCGTGAGCAACCCGGACATGCTGTATCTGGCGTTGGGCATCATCGGGGCGACGGTGATGCCGCACAATCTCTACCTGCATTCGGGCATCATCCAGACGCGCGCCTATGGCGGCACCCTGCCGGAAAAGCGCGAGGCGCTGAAATTTGCGACCATTGATTCGACGGTGGCGCTGATGTTCGCGCTGACCATCAACGCGTCGCTGCTCATCCTTGCCGCCGCGACGTTCTACAAGAGCGGGCAGGTGGTGGACGATCTGGGCGTTGCGCATGGCTTGTTGCATCCGCTGCTCGGTTCGGCCGTCGCACCGGTGCTGTTCGGCGTGGCGCTGCTCGCCTGCGGACTCAATTCGACCGTGACCGCGACGATGGCCGGCCAGATCGTCATGGAAGGCTTCATCGATATCAAACTCGTCGCCTGGGCGCGGCGGCTGCTGACGCGGCTGGTGGCGATCGTCCCGGCGATCGTCGTGATCCTGATCTATGGCGAATCCCAGTTAGGCAAGCTGCTTGTCCTCAGCCAGGTGGTGCTAGGGCTGCAACTTCCCTTCGCGGTGGTGCCGCTGGTGATGTTCACGGCCTCCAGGGCCAAGCTCGGGCCCATGGTCGCGCCGCGCTCGCTCACGGCGATCGCGGCGGTGGTCGCGGCGGTGGTGATCGGGCTCAATATCAAGCTGATCTACGATTTCGCGACGGGCGGGCTGGCCTGACATGAACAAGGCCCCCGTCCAGCCCTGGGCCGTGGGGATTACGGGCTTCCTGTTGGTCGCGGCCGCGGCGGGATACCTGATTTCGCCGGGGCAGATGCTCTCCGTGGTTGGGATCTCAGCAAGCGCGGAGTCAGCGTTTCTGGTGCAGACCCTGGCGGCAGCGTTCATCGCGATGGTGCCGATGGCCTGGTCGGTCCGGCGCCGGACGCCGGGGCCCGTTGCCGCCGCCGTGCTGAGGGGCCTGGCGGTTTACATGTTCGCAGGTTCAGCCGTCGATCTCTACGCCTATTCCAACGGACTTGTCGGGTTCCCCGCCCTGCCCAGCATCGGGGCGCGGACGGCGCTGGGGCTTGTCCTCGCCTGGCTGGCGCTTCCCTAGTCCTGGGTGAAGGATGACTTGCGAGCGGCAGCGCCATGACTATGGTGCCGCAACCTAGAATCCTTCCAGACGGCGCGGCATATGCAGGCCACCAAACCTTCCGACCACCCCCGAGCCAAGCCCGAAAAAATCGGCGTTCTGCTGCTCAATCTGGGAACCCCGGATTCGCCGGACTATTGGCCGATGCGGCGCTATCTCGGCGAGTTCCTCAGTGACCGGCGGGTGATCGAGACTTCGCCGATGATCTGGCAGCCGATCCTGCAAGGCATCATCCTCAATGTGCGGCCGCAAAAAAGCGGCGCGAATTATCGCAAGATCTGGGACATGGAGGCCGGCGACAGCCCGCTCAGGGTCATCACGCGGCGACAGGCCGAAAAGCTCCAGGCGCGGCTCGGCGACGGCGTGGTGGTCGATTTCGCCATGCGCTACGGCAACCCCTCGACCAGCGTGCAGATCGACAAACTGCGCGAGGCGGGCTGTACCAGGATCCTGTTCTGTCCGCTCTATCCGCAATATTCGGCGACGACGACGGCGACGGCCAATGACAGCGTGTTCGACGCGCTCAAGGCGTTGCGCTGGCAGCCGGCGATGCGCACGCTGCCGGCCTATTTCGGGACGCCGGAATATGTGGCGGCTCTGGCGAAGAGTATCGATGAGGGCGTCAAGGCGCTCGATTTCGAGCCCGACGTGGTGCTGACTTCGTATCATGGCATGCCGGTCGAATATCTGCTCGCAGGCGATCCCTATCATTGCCAATGCCTCAAGACGACGCGGCTGGTGCGCGAGCACCTTGGCTGGGCGCCCGAGAAGCTCAAGGTGACGTTCCAGAGCCGGTTCGGGCCGTCGCAGTGGTTGCAGCCCTATACGGACGAGACGCTGATGGCGCTTGGCAAGGAAAAGAAGAAGGTCGCGATCCTCGCGCCGGCCTTTTCGGTCGATTGCATCGAAACGCTCGAGGAGATCGCGATCACCGGGCGCGAGCAATTCGTCCATGCCGGCGGCAATCACGACCACTATGCCTATATCCCCTGCCTCAACGATTCCGCGGGCGGCATGCACATGCTGGAAGCGGTGGTGCGGCGCGAACTGGGCGGCTGGCTCTAGCCCGGCGGCGCGTCCCTTGCTGCATTTGCGGCCAAGCCGTGAAATCGGACCCGGGCGGATTGCGCAGGGGCGGCGCCGCACATAAATCTACACCATGGCGCCGAAGGGAAATGGCCCGCGCCGAGGGAGAAGAGCGATGTTTTTCGGTCTTGACGGGTTGAGCATCACGCTGATCGTGCTCGGCGTATTGGCGGTGCTGGTGTTGTTCGCGGCGGTCAAGACCGTGCCGCAGGGCTACAATTACACCGTCGAGCGGTTCGGCCGCTACATCAGGACGATGAAGCCGGGCCTCAACCTGATCGTGCCTTTCGTCGACGGCATCGGGCGCAAGATCAACATGATGGAGCAGGTGCTCGACGTGCCGCATCAGGAGGTCATCACCAAGGACAACGCCTCGGTGACGGCCAATGGCGTGACCTTCTACCAGATCCTCGATGCGGCATCGGCGGCCTATGAGGTCAACAATCTCGAGAACGCCATTCTGAACCTCACCATGACCAATATCCGCACGGTGATGGGTTCGATGGACCTCGATGAGCTGCTTTCCAATCGCGACGAGATCAATCATCGGCTGCTTAAGGTCGTGGACGCGGCGGTTAACCCCTGGGGTTTGAAAATCACCCGCATCGAGATCAAGGACATCGATCCGCCCAAGGACCTGATCGAATCGATGGGCCGGCAGATGAAGGCCGAGCGCGAAAAGCGCGCTCTGATCCTCGAGGCCGAGGGCAAGCGGCAGGCGGCGATCCTTCAGGCGGAAGGCGCCAAGCAAGCGCAGGTGCTGGAAGCCGAGGGCCGACGCGAAGCCGCGTTCCGCGATGCGGAGGCGCGGGAGCGCTCGGCGGAAGCGGAAGCCAAGGCGACGCAGGTCGTGTCGGACGCGATCGCGGCGGGCGATGTGCAAGCAATCAACTATTTCGTCGCCAACAACTACATCAAGGCGCTCGAAGGCATTGCCAAGTCGCCGAACCAGAAGATCCTGATGATGCCGATCGAGGCGGCCAGCGTGATCGGTGCCATCGGCGGCATTGCCGAGATCGCGCGGGAGACGTTTGGCGGCGACAAGCCGCAGCGGCAGGCTGGGAGCTCGCGCCCGCCTTCAACCAACGGCTAGAGGAGAAGCAGGATGGTTCTGCTCGATCTGTTCATAACCTACGGGCCTTGGGCCTGGTTCGTGGTGGGGCTGGTGCTGCTGGCGCTCGAGCTCGCAATGCCGGGCGGCTACTTCCTGTGGTTTGGCGCGGCGGGGATCGTCACCGGCGCCCTGTCGTTCGTTCCCGGGGTGACGTGGCCTTGGGAAGTGACGATCTTCGGGTTGCTCGCGCTGGTGGTCGTCATCGGCTGGAGCCGCTATTCGCGTGGCAGGCTGCCGGTGACGGATCAGCCCTTCCTCAACAACAGGGCACAGCGCTTTGTGGGCCAGGAAGCAACGATCGACACGCCGATCATTGACGGCTTCGGGCAGTTGCGTCTCGACGACACAGTGTGGCGGATCAGTGGGCCGAACCTCGCCGCCGGGCAGAAGGTGAGGATCGTCGGTCACGATGTCGGCGTGCTCAAGGTCGAGGCAGTCTAACTCATTTCACGTTCCGACAAACTTGGAGCGAGTGCTTTGCTTGCTTGTTTGTCGCGCTTCCGAACCGGAAAACCGCTTCGCACTTTTCCTGGAAGCGCTCCGGGGCCTATTTGCCGATGGCGAGGGCCTGCATCTGGGCCATGAAGTCGGCGGCGATGTCGGGCCGGTCGAGGGCGAAGACGACATTGGCCATCAGGAAGCCGACCTTGCCGCCGCAATCGAAGCTGCGGCCCTTGTATTTGACACCGGTGAAGTTCTGCTGACGCATCAGCGTCTGCATGGCATCGGTCAACTGGATTTCGCCACCGGCGCCGCGCGGCTGCTCGGCGATCAACGAGAAGATTTCGGGCTGGAGGATGTAGCGGCCCGAGATGATGAGGTTGGATGGCGCCTGTTCGCGCTTTGGCTTTTCGACCATGGCGGTGATGGCAAAGCCCTCGTCGGGTCCCTTGCCGCGGGCCACGACGCCGTAGGAGGAAACGTCCTCCATCGGCACTTCCTCGACGGCCATGACGTTGCCGCCGGTCTCCTCGTAGGCTTCCATCATCTGCTTGAGGACGCCGGGGGTGGATTTGAACAGCATGTCGGGCAGCAACAGCGCGAAGGGCTGCTCGCCCACAAGTTCGCGCGCGCACCAGACGGCATGGCCGAGGCCCAGCGGTTCCTGCTGGCGGGTGAAGCTGGTCTGGCCGGCCTGCGGCAATTCGCGTTGCAGCTCGGCCAACGCCTCGGATTTGCCCCGGCTCTCAAGCGTATGCTCGAGCTCGAACTGCTTGTCGAAATGGTCCTCGATGACCGATTTGTTGCGCCCGGTGACGAAGACGAAGTGCTCGATTCCGGCTTCGCGCGCCTCATCGACCGCATACTGGATCAGCGGCCGGTCGACGACCGTCAACATTTCCTTAGGCATAGCCTTGGTTGCGGGCAGGAAGCGGGTGCCGAGCCCGGCCACGGGGAACACGGCTGTTCGTACGCGTTTGGACAAGGATGGGGCTCCGGTAGGGCTGGGTGTAATTGTATCTCAATGTTCGAAAACTAGCATTCGCGGACTTAAAATCTCGTTGGAGTATGATGAATGAGCGTCCTGGTTACAGGCGGTGCCGGCTATATCGGTAGTCATATGGCGCTCCGGCTCAATGACGCGGGCGAAAATGTCGTCGTCATCGACAACCTCACCACCGGCTTCGACTGGGCCGTGGATCACCGCGCGACATTCGTTCAGGGCGATGCCGGCGACATCGAATTCGTCTCCGGGATCATCGAGAAACACGGCATCGAGGAGATCGTCCATTTCGCCGGCTCGATCATCGTGCCGGAATCGGTTGCCGACCCGCTCAAGTATTATCGCAACAATACCGCGACCTCGCGCAACCTGATCGAGGCGGCGGTCAAGGGTGGGGTGCGGCGCTTCATCTTTTCATCGACCGCCGCCGTCTATGGCATGACAGGGCTTGCCGCGGTGGTCGAGGAGACGCCGCTCCAGCCCATGTCGCCCTATGGGCGCAGCAAGCTGATGACCGAATGGATGCTGGCCGATGTCGGGGCCGCACATCCATTCAAATATGGCGTGCTCCGCTACTTCAATGTCGCAGGGGCCGATCCCGGCAAGCGCTCGGGGCAATCCTCGCCGCAGGCGACGCATCTCATCAAGGTCGCCTCGCAGGCGGCGCTCGGCCAACGGCCGAAGATGGATATTTTCGGTACCGACTACGAAACGGCGGACGGCACCTGCGTGCGCGACTACATCCATGTCACCGACCTGGTCGAAGCCCATAAGCTTCTGCTCGACCGCTTGCGCGGCGGCGGCGACAGCACCACGCTCAATTGCGCCTATGGGCAGGGCTATTCGGTGCGGCAGGTGATCGAGATGGTCAAATCGGTCTCTGGCGTCAATTTCCAAGTCGATGAGGGCCCGCGCCGTCCGGGCGATCCGGCCTCGATCACGGCGACGGGCGAAAAGGTGCGCTCGGTCCTGGGCTGGCAGCCGCAGCATCACGATCTGCGCGAGATGGTGGCGACGGCGCTGGACTGGGAGCGCTACCTGATGAGGCGGAACAGGTAGGGGGCAGTCAGCCTTTCACCACACTTGGCTGGCACCACAGTACTGTTTTGGTTCCAATGTCATTCCCGCGACGGCGGGAATCCAGACGGGGTTCTCGGATGTCCGACAGATCAGCCTGGATTTCCGCCGTCGCGGGAATGACATCGTGGGCGAGAGCGGTGTCATGGACCATTGCACTCGCCGCCACACTCGTCGCGACGCCCGCCCAGGCCGAGCCCTTTGACGCCTTCCTCCATGCGTTTGAGGCCAAGGCCGTAGCGGCCGGGATCAGCGCCGCGGTCTATCGCCGCGCGACCGAGGGGCTGACGCCGGACCCTGCGATCAAGGACCTGGTCGAGACGCAGCCCGAATTCACCACGCCGATCTGGAACTATCTCGATACGCGCGTCACCGCCGGCCGCATTTCGCGCGGGCGGCAGGCAATGGCGAGTCATGCTGCGCTGTTCGAGGCGGTGGGCAAGCGCTTCGGCGTCGATCCTTACGTGCTCGGGGCGATCTGGGGCATCGAGACCGATTATGGAGCGGTGCTGGGCAACACCAAGCTGATCAAGCCGGTGATCCGGTCGCTGGCGACGCTGGTCTATCAGAAGCGCGGGCGGCTCAGGGAAGACGAAGCCGATTTCATCGCGGCGCTGAAGCTGGTCGAGCGCGGGCCGCTCGATGCGGCACATCTCGTCGGTTCCTGGGCGGGTGCGATCGGGCATTTGCAGGTCAACCCGTCCAATGTGATCGCGCATGGGACAGATGGCGATGGCGACCGGAAGATCGATCTTCACGGTTCGCTCGCCGATGCGCTGGCGACGAGCGCCAAATTCCTCATCGACCTCGGCTATGTGCCGGGCATGGATTGGGGCTTCGAGGTCGAGGTATCGGCGGGCTTCGACTGGCTGCTGGCGACGCGCGAAACGCTGCGCCCAATCGCGTTCTTTGCCGAGCGCGGCGTGCGACGGGTCAAGGGCCGGGCCCTTGCCGATGCCGCGATCCCCGTGTTTCTCTATGCCCCGGCGGGCGCCAGCGGCCCCAAATTCCTGATGACGGCGAATTACCTTGTGCTCAAGGGCTACAACTTCTCCGATTCCTATGCCCTGTCGGTGGCGCACCTGGTGGACCGGCTCAAAGGCTCGGGTGGGTTCGTCACCGATTGGCCGCGGAAGACCAAGTTTCCCAACCTCGCTCAGCGCAAAGCCATTCAGGAGGCGCTGATCCGCCTCGGGCTCTATGAGGGTGTGGTGGACGGGCGGATCGGGCCGGTGAGCCAGGCCGCCTATGCCCAGTTCCAGGCGAGCCGCGGCGAGGTGGCCGACGGATTCATCACCCTTCGGAGCTACGAGGAGCTGGCGGCAGCGCGCTAGACGGCCCTCACCCGGCGCTGCGCGCCTTTCATTTGCCGCCAAACCCGGCCATTCTGGCACCAATGATCCGCCGTATCGTCATCATCGCCATCGTCGCGCTCTTTGCCCTCAGCGAAGTGGCGCCGATGCTGTTGGTCACCGACGCCATGGCGCAGGACCAGCCGGTCAAGAAGAAGCGCCGCACGTTGATGGACATGTTGTTCGGCACGCCCGAGCCGCAGCCCGAGGTGGCGGTCGAGCAGCCTGCGGCGAAGCCCAAGGCGGCGCTGCCGCCCGCCAAGCCGGTGATCGAAAAATCGGGGACGGCGACACGGCTGGCGGTGTTCGGCGATTCCCTTGCGGTCGATCTCAGCAAGGCGCTGGAGCGCTTCTATGCCGAGGACCCTAATATCGTCATCATCAACCAGGGCGTCGGCTCGTCGGGGTTCGTGAGGCCGGACTTCTTCGACTGGAACAAGACAGCCGTGGACGCGGTTGCGGCCAACAGCTTCGACATTGCGGTGATGATCATCGGCATCAACGACCGGCAGACGATCAAAGTCGATGGCGCGAGCTACAAGGCGCTGACACCGGAATGGACGACGACCTATCAGGCGCGCGTGCAGGCCTTTGTCGATGCCATACATGGCGCGGGCAAGCCGCTGATCTGGATCGGGCTGCCGCCCATGTCCAAGGCCGATTATTCCACGGCGATGGGCCAGATCAGCGCTGTCCAGCGGCTGGCGGTGTTTTCGGGCGGGGCGGAGTTCCTCGACATCTATGACCGTTTTGTCGATGACCAAGGCAAGTACTCCCGCGTCGGGCCGGACCTCAATGGCAGCCAGGTCAACATGCGCAAGGAAGACGGCATCCATTTCTCCGCGGCCGGCGCCGATAAACTGGCGTTCTATCTGAGCCAGTCGATTAAGCTCTTCTATCGCGGTGGCGGTGCGGTTGGGCTCGAGATTGCCGATGTGCTGGCGGGAACCGACGCCGGGCTCATGGTCAGGCCGCCTTATCAGGGGCTGGGGCAGATCCGCCTGCTCGAAGTCGCGGGCGCAGTGATCCCGCTCTCGGCGGTGCCCAAGCGGGCGAGCGATCTCGTCGTTGCGGTGCCCCTTGCGTCAGCCCCAGAGGCGAGTGCGGCATTCGATTCCATGCTGCTGGTCCAGGCACCGGAGGGACGGGCCGATGCGTTCGGGGTAGGTGTGCTGCCCGAAGAGCCCGCGCCGGCCGACCAGGTGGCCCAGGCGGCGCAATGAGCGAGGCGAGGACCCGGCTGTTCGACATGCTGGCCGGCCGGATCACCGGGCTCTTGGACAAGGGCCTCACCATGGTCGCCGTGGACGGGGTGGATGGCGCGGGCAAGACCATGTTTGCCGACGCACTGGCCAAGCGCCTCGAAGCCGATGGGCAGATCGTCGTCCGCACCGGGATTGACAGCTTTCACAAATCGCGGGCGCGGCGCTATGCGCGCGGCAAAGACTCGCCCGAGGGGTTCTTCCGCGACAGCTACGATCTCGATGCGCTCCGAACGCAATTGCTGTTTCCGGCCCGCATCGGCATGCCGTTCCGGGTGGCAGTGTTCGATCATCGCACCGACAAGCCGATCGCCACCAATCCGCTGACGGTGCCGCTGCCGGCGGTGCTGATCTTTGACGGCCTGTTCCTCCATCGGGAGGAGTTGCGCGACGAGTGGGACCTGACGATCTTTCTCGATGTGCCGTTCGAGGTGAGCTTCGCGCGGATGGCGACGCGCGACGGCAGCGACCCCAATCCCAACGCACCTGCGAACCGCCGCTACCTCGA
>JBEBGE010000017.1:0-50588 GCA_040081595.1 Devosia sp. | reverse complement strand
ATATTGAGCGTCTCGGCGCCGTCGCCGCCGGTGCCGACAATGTCGATAGCGTCGGCGGGGGCTTCGACGCGGACCATCTTTTCGCGCAGGATCGAGACCGCGGCGGCAATCTCGCCGACACTCTCGCCCTTGACCCGCATGCCGATCAGAAACGCGCCGATCTGGCTGGGTGTGGCTTCGCCCGCCATGATGATGTTCATCACCTCGCGCATTTCGGCGCCGGTCAGGTCCTGCCGCGCGGCGATCTTGTTGAGCGCGCCCTTGATGTCCATCAGGCAGCCTTCTTCAGGTTGAAGTCGCGGGCGAGGTTGAGGAAGTTCTGGAGCAGCGCGTGGCCGTTTTCGCTGGCGATGCTCTCGGGATGGAACTGCACGCCGTGGAGCGGCAGCGTCCGGTGCTGGACACCCATGATGAGGCCGTCGTCGGTCGAGGCGGTGACTTCGAGGGTCGTCGGCAAGGTCTCGGGCTTGATGATCAGCGAATGGTAGCGCGTCGCCTCGAAGCCCGAATTGAGGCCGCGGAACAGCCCCTTGCCGGTGTGATTGATGCGGCTGGTCTTGCCGTGCATCAGCTGCGGCGCGCGAATGACGTCGCCACCCATGGCCTGGCCGATCGCCTGATGGCCGAGGCAGACGCCGAGGATGGGGGTCGTCGATTTGAAGCGGTCGATGAGGGCGAGGCAAATCCCGGCTTCGTTGGGAGTCGCGGGGCCCGGCGAGAGCACGATCGCTTCCGGGGCCAGGGCGGCGATCTGGTCGAGCGTGATCTTGTCGTTGCGGTAGACGGTCGAATCCGCACCCAGCTCGCCCAGGAAGTGGACGAGGTTGTAGGTGAAGCTGTCGTAGTTATCGATGACGAGGAGTTTCATCTTGCTTCGACCCGCTGGACAAGGGCGATCACGCCGCTGGACGTTGAATGGTTGGTAGTCGTCACGAACTCCCCAGGCAACACTTCCCACTCTTCGTCAGTGGGATCATAGTTGTTCGTCGCGACGAGCCGCCATCGTCCCACAGCGACTTCTTCCAATGTGACTGGCCGATAAACCTCGGTACCTTCGTTAAGGAGGCGCACATACGCCAACATGCTACTGTCCCACCCTTGCCTCTCCGGCATAGCGTAGCGCCTCTTCCGCTGCGCTGAACAGGGCTCGGGCCTTGTTTTCACATTCGAGCTGCTCAAGCTCCGGCTTGGAGTCCGCCACGATTCCGGCTCCGGCCTGCACATAGAGCTTGCCGTCCTTGACGATGGCGGTCCGGAGCACGATGCAGGTGTCCATCGTCCCGTCGGCGCCGAAATAGCCGACGCAGCCGCCATAGATGCCGCGGCGGGACTTCTCCAGTTCGTCGATGATCTCCATGGCGCGGACCTTGGGGGCGCCGCTCACGGTGCCAGCCGGGAAGCCGGCGCTCAGCGCGTCGACAAAGTCCTTGGAGGGATCGAGCTCGCCCACGACGTTCGAAACGATGTGCATGACGTGGGAATAGTATTCGAGGAAAAACTTGTCGGTGACCTTGACGGTCCCGATCTTGGCCACGCGGCCGACATCGTTGCGGCCGAGGTCGAGCAGCATCAGGTGCTCGGCCAGCTCCTTGGGATCGCTCAACAGTTCGTCCGCCAGTTCCTTGTCCCGCGTCGGGGTCCCGCCGCGCTTTCGCGTCCCGGCGATCGGGCGGATGGTGACCTGGCCCTTCTCGACCTTGACCAGGATTTCGGGGCTCGACCCGGCGACGGCGAAGCTGCCGAAATCGAGCATATACATATAGGGCGAGGGGTTGGTGCGCCTGAGCGCGCGGTAGAGCGCGGTGGGCGGCAAATCGAACTTGGCCTCGAAGCGCTGGCTCAGCACCACCTGAAAGATATCGCCCGCCCTGATGTATTCCTTGGCCGCGTCGACCATGCCCGCATATTCGGCGACCGAGGTGTTGGACGTGACCGCGATCCCTTCCATACCGGCAGGCGCCACCGTGTAGGGCAGGGTCCGTCCCAGCCGCCCGGTTGCATCGTCGATGCGCGCCAGCGCGCCTTCATAAGCCTGCCGGGCGGTGACGCCGGGGCGGATATAGACCGGGGCGGTCAGGTACAGCTCGTCCTTGAGCGTATCGAAGATCGCCAGCACCGACGGCCGCATCAGGATCGCATCGGGCAGGCCCAGCGTTTCGGTGTTGCTGTCGGGCAAAACCTCCATCAACCGCACCATGTCGTAGCCGAGATAACCGTAGATGCCGGCGGCGGTCGAAGGCAGGCCTTCCGGCACGTCGACCTGGCTTTCGGCGACCAGCGCGCGCAGCACATCGAGCGGCGGCTCGGCGACCGGGACAAAGCTGTCGGGGGCAAGTTCGGCGCTGCGGTTGATCGCGGCCTTGCCGGCCTCGACCTTGAGGATGATGTCGGGATCGAACCCGATCATCGAGTAGCGGCCCTTGGTGGCCCCGTCCTGGACGCTTTCGAGCAGGAAGGTGTTCTTCCGCCCCTCGCTCAGCTTCAGATAGGCGCCGATGGGCGTTTCGAGATCGGCGACAACCCGGCGAAAGACGATCTGGGCGCGGCCGGCGTCGTAGGCCTTGGCAAAGCGGTCGTAGCTCTGGTCCGCCATCGGGGCATCACTGTTGCGTCGTGTCCAGCCCCAGCGCGAGCGCGAGGGCCTGCTGATTTGGACTGGACATCGGGTACTGCGTCTGGAAGGCGGCCTGCAGCTCGCTATAGATCGCGTCGCGGGTTGCTTCTTCGATCAGGGTCTTGGTCTGCGCGTCGGGATCGCCTTCGGCGGGGACGATCTCTTTGACGTGATAGAGCAGGTAATCGCCGTTGCCGTCCACGGTCCAGCCATGGCTATTCGGCCCGCCGAGGAAGATGGCGGTCGCCACGTCCCCGGTCAGTACGGTCGCGCTGTCGCCGCCGCGGCCGATGGGTGCCGATGTCGTCGCTTCGGTGTCATGCTGGTTGGCGACGATGCCGAATGATGTGCCGCTGTCGAGATCTGCGACGATAGCCTTGGCCTCGGCCTCGAGCGCTGCCTTGGTGCGCTCGTCGGTGATGGCTTTGGTGACCGCTTCGCGCACCTCGTCCAGTGTCTGGTCGCGCGCCAGTTCGATCGCGTTGAGCTCGAAGTAGACGTTGTTGTTGGCGCCCAGCGACACCGTCGCGCTGAGCTTGCCCTGAACGGCGTCGAACACCGCCTTGGCGACCTTGGTCTTGTCCTCGTCGGTGAGCGCGGGGAGGGCGGAAAGCGCGGTGCCCGCTGCGGTCAGATCGACATCGACCGGGGTCAGCTTGTAGCGGTCGGCGATTTCCTTGAGCGGCTTGAAGGCCGCGCGCAATTCTTCGATCTGGTCCTGGATGTCGGCATATTCGGCCTTGGCGGCATCGAGCGCCATGCGCTTGGCGATATCGGCCTTGGCGTCCTCGTAGCTGACCTGGCCGCCGGGCGCGATCAGGGTCACAGCGACCACGCGCTTGCTGCCAATGCCGGGGATCACGGTGAAATCGCCTACCTTCGCGAGCCCGAAGGCGGCGTCGGCGAGTTTGGAATCGGTCACCTGAGCCTTGGTCAGAAAGCCGATATCGACCGCCTGCAAGCCCGACTGCGCCAGGGCGTCGGCAAAGCTCACGCCCTTGTCGCGCTGGAACTCGAACCATTTGGCGATGGCTTCGGTCGGCAGCGACACCTGCTGAATCTGGCGGGTCTCGATCTTGATCAACTGGTCCTTGGTCCGCTCGTATTCGGCACGGACTTCGTCCTCGGTCGGGGTCTTCTGCGCGGCCAGAATGTCCGGCGTCAGTTGCAGCAGCGACACCTTGCGGGTCTCGAAGGTGCGGTACTGGGTCTGGTGATCCTTGAGATAGGCCGCGAGTTCCTCATCGGTCGGCGGCGCGATCGGATCAAGCTTGGCGGGGTCGAGGGTGAAATACTCGACGGTGCGCTTGTCGCCCTGGTACCGATGCACCAGTTCGATGGCAGCCTGCGAGGTGGGCGAGCCGCCAAGCAGTCCCATTGCCAATTGCCGCCGGAGAGCGGCGCGGCTCTGCAGATCGTAATATTCGTTCTCGGTGTAGCCATTTTCGCGTATCACGCGCCGGAACGTGTCCGGGTCGAACTTCCCGAGGATGCTTGCAAAACTCGGATCGTCGGCGAGCATTTTGCCGAGCCGCTCCTGCGAGACGCCGAGCCCCATATTGATCGCCGTCTGGTTGATCGCGGCGTCGGCGGCAAGGCTGCGCAGGACGGCGCCGGGGACGCCGAGTTGCATGGCCTGGTCGGCTGACGGCGTGAACCCGAGTTGCTGCGCCAATTGGCTCAGGCGCTGCTGATAGGCCCGCTGGAATTCCTGGACGGTGATCGTCTCGCTGCCAACCGTGACGACGGTATTCTCGTTCAGCGTCGACAGCACCGCCGGCACGCCGAAGCTCGCCATCGCGACCAGGAGAAGCGCGCCGATGATCTTGCCCACAATGGTGGAAGCAAAGCGGCGCAGGGCGTTAAGCATGAGAGGCGGGTCCAAAGGTCACGTTGCGGCCAAGAGGGGTTATGGCAAACTCCCCCACCGCGCAAGAGCAAGGAGCAGCCGCAAGTGGCTCAGAACATTACGCCGTTAATCGCCGGAAACTGGAAGATGAACGGGCTCCGTGCCGCCATTGTCGAGGTCGAAAAGCTAGTGGGGCTGCTCGCACGGAGCCCCAGTCGCAGGGCGATGGTGGCGCTTTGCCCGCCCGCAACGCTGATCGCGACCATGAACCGGATCGCCGCGGCGGGCGGGATTGATCTGGGTGGTCAGGACTGCCATCCGGCCCCGAGCGGCGCTCACACTGGGGATTTGAGCGCCCCGATGCTGGCCGATGCCGGCGCCCGCTATGTGATCGTAGGCCATTCCGAACGGCGCGCCGATCATGGCGAAAGCGACGAACTGGTGCGGCTCAAGGCCGTTGCCGGGCTCGCGGCGGGGCTGACACCGATCGTCTGCGTCGGGGAGACCCGCGCCGAACGCGAGGCAGGGCAGGCCGATGTGGTGGTTTCCCGACAGTTGGCCGGCTCGGTCCCCGACCTCGCCCCGGACCAACCCATCGTCATCGCCTATGAACCGGTCTGGGCCATCGGTACCGGGCTCACCCCCACCTCGGCCGATATCGAGCAGATGCATAAGAGCTTGCGGCGGCAGCTGATTTCCCGTTTCGGCGACAAGGGAGCAGGGACCCAGATCCTCTATGGTGGGTCGCTTAAGCCGGCCAATGCCAGGGAAATTCTGGCGATAACGGACGTCAATGGCGGGCTGGTCGGGGGCGCCAGCCTCTTGGCGGACGACTTCTTCGCCATTATCTCGGCGGCGTAAGCATCTCGACACTCAGAAACCCTCAAGCGGCCAAACTATCGGCGCAAGCGGCTGGCATTTGTCGGACTGCCCGTGTATGACGCGCCCGGTTTAGACCAGAAAGCCACCCCTCGAATGCAAAACGTCCTCCTCGTCGCCTATCTGCTCATCGTGCTTGCGCTGATCGCCGTGATCCTGCTGCAGCGCTCGGAAGGCGGCGGCCTGGGCATGGGCGGCAATGCCGGCGGGCTGATGACGGTGCGCGGCTCGGCCAACCTTCTGACCCGCACCACGGGCATTCTCGCGGCGCTGTTTTTTGCCACGGCGATCGGGTTGACGATTCTGAACGAGCTGAACCGTCCCAACGACAGCATTCTGTCGCAGGCCGCGGGGGCCAATGGCCAGACGCCGACAAACGTGCTCGAAACGCTGCTGCCGCCTTCGAGTTCGGTCGAGGCGACCCCGGCGCCGGCCGCCGATGCGGTTTCCACCGACCCCGGCCTTGCCATTCCATTGCCTGCGGCTCCGGCCGAAAGCTCCGCGCCGCCAGAGAGCAGCGTGGCCCAGTAAGCGCCAGGCGCAACGAGTACCGAAGGGGATGGAAACATCCCCTTCTTCTTTTTTGGGTGAAGCGACGCGGGCGCGCGCCGAGGCCCTATCGAATCAGAACGGCGCGCCCATAAGGTGAAGGCCCATGGCTCGGTACGTTTTCATCACCGGTGGCGTGGTTTCCTCTTTGGGCAAAGGTCTCGCGTCTGCGGCGCTCGGCGCTGTGTTGCAGGCGCGTGGCTACAAAGTCCGTTTGAGGAAACTCGACCCCTATCTCAATGTCGACCCCGGCACGATGTCGCCCACCCAGCACGGCGAGGTGTTCGTGACCGATGACGGGGCGGAGACCGATCTCGATCTCGGCCATTACGAGCGCTTCACCGGCCGGCACGCCAACAAGCGCGACAACATCACCACCGGCAAGATCTATTCCGACATCATCGCCAAGGAGCGGCGCGGCGACTATCTGGGCGCCACCGTCCAGGTCATTCCGCATGTCACCGACGCCATCAAGGACTTCATCCGCGAGGGCAACGAGGATTTCGACTTCGTGCTTGTCGAGGTTGGCGGCACGGTGGGCGATATCGAGGGCCTGCCGTTCTTTGAAGCCATCCGGCAGTTCGGCAATGATCTGCCGCGCCATCACGCGGTCTATGTCCACCTGACACTGATGCCCTTCATCCCCTCGGCGGGAGAATTGAAGACCAAGCCGACCCAGCATTCGGTCGCAACGCTTCGATCCATCGGCATTTCGCCCGATATCCTCCTCGTTCGCTGCGACCGGCCGATCCCCAATTCCGAGCGCAAGAAACTCGCGCTGTTCTGCAATGTGCGCGAGAGCGCGGTGATCCAGGGCCTCGACGTCGCTTCGATCTACGACGTACCGCTCGCCTATCACCACGAAGGTCTCGACCGCGAGGTGCTGGCCGCATTCGGCATCACCGACGCGAAACAGCCCGACATGTCGGCGTGGCAGGAAATCTCCTCCCGCCTCCATAACCCCGAAGGCGAGGTCAACATTGCCATCGTCGGCAAGTATACCGGCCTCAAGGACGCCTATAAATCGCTCTCGGAAGCGCTCGTCCATGGCGGTATCGCCAACCGGGTCAAGGTCAATCTCAACTGGATCGACAGCGAGATCTTCGAGCGCGAGGACCCCGCGCCCTATCTCGAGCATATCCACGGCATCCTCGTTCCCGGCGGCTTCGGCGAGCGCGGCTCGGCCGGCAAGATCCAGGCGGCCAAGTTCGCCCGGCTCAAGGATGTGCCCTATTTCGGTATTTGCTTCGGCATGCAAATGGCCTGCATCGAAGCGGCCCGGAACACCGCCGGCATCAAGGCCGCCAATTCCACCGAATTCGGCCCGACCAAGGAGCCCATTGTCGGCCTGATGACCGAATGGACCAAGGGCAATGAAAAGGTAGAGCGCAAGGCCGAGGGCGACATGGGCGGCACTATGCGGCTCGGTGCCTATCCGGCCCAGCTCACCCGCGGCAGCCGCGTCGCCGACATCTACGGCACCACCCACATTACCGAGCGCCACCGCCACCGCTACGAGGTCAACACCAATTACCGCAAGCGCCTCGAAGCCAATGGCCTGCTCTTCTCCGGCATGTCGCCCGACGGCCTCCTGCCCGAAATCGTCGAGCGCACCGACCACCCGTGGTTCATCGGCGTGCAGTTCCACCCGGAACTGAAAAGCAAACCCTTCGAGCCGCATCCGCTGTTCGCGAGTTTTGTTGCGGCGGCGATGGAGCAGAGCAGGTTGGTGTGATGTCCGGTCTCCTGTCGCTTACCAAAGCCCGCAAAGCCAAGGCCCGCGCCGAAAAGGACGCCACCGCCGAAGCCAACCGGTTGAAGTTCGGCCGCACTAAGGCTGAAAAAGCTAAAGCTGCCGCCGAAAAGTCGATTGCCGACAAGATCATCGACGCGCATAAGCGCGAAACCAAATGACCAAGCTCACCGATTTCACCGGAACGCGCCTGCTTGGCGCCGCCGAACCTCCAAGCGACTTCGCCGGCAAGGTGGCGCTCATCGTCAATGTCGCGTCCAATTGCGGGAACACTCCGCAATATGAGCAGCTCGAGGCGCTCTACCGCCGCTATGGGCACCAGGGGCTCGTGGTCATGGGCTTTCCGTGCAACCAGTTCGACGGGCAGGAGCCGGGCTCGGATCAGCAGATCGCCGATTTCTGCACCATGACCTATGGCGTCGATTTCCCGCTTTTCGGCAAGATCGAGGTCAATGGTCCCGATGCCGATCCGCTCTACAAATGGCTCAAGGCCGAAACGCCGGGCTCGGACAATGCCGAGATCGAGTGGAATTTCGCCAAATTCCTCGTCGGCCGCGACGGCCAGCCCGTCCGCCGCTATGGCGACAAGGTGATGCCGGAAACCATCGCTCCGGATATCGAAAGCTTGCTGTAGCGATTTGGGTGCATTCTGTGGCTCGAACCCGGGTGTTCCCATGCCTCAAGTCGCGCTTCGCAACCCAGTCCATCGGCCGTTTCCGGCGCTCCAGGCCGACGGGCGGATGCTCGACACTTCTCCCCGGCGTATGGGCTGGCTCACGCCCTCCGATCCCAATGACGATTTCGACCGTCTGACCGCCGCTTTCCGGCGTGACGGCTATCTGTTCCTCAAGAGCTTTTTCGACCGCGAGGCGGTGCTCGATTTCCGTGGCAGGGCCTTGTCCTATCTTGGGCTCACCAAACCGGGCATCGATCCACGGCTCGGTGTCGCCGCCGATCCGCCGCCCGATGGGGCGCTGGTCAATCGCAGGCTGATGGAATTCGTCCGCTCGGCAGTGTTCGAAAGTTTCTGCATGCGCGATGTCCTGTGGCAGTTCATGGACCAGTTCGTCGGAGGGCTGAGCTACCTCCACAAACGCAAGATCCTCCGCCACACGCTGCCTTTCCATCCCGCGACGACGCCGGCCCATTACGACCTCATCTATCTGCGTGGCGGGACCGACCGGCTGGTGACGGCCTGGATTCCGATCGGCGATGTGCCGGCCGAAATGGGCGGGCTGGTCTATCTCGAAGGCTCGCATTCGACCGGCATCGAGATGGAAGCCGAGTTCTCGAAAAAAAACGCCGAATTGCCTGCCGCCGAGCGGATCAGCGCCTACAACAAGAACATGACCGAGGGCGGCTGGGTCTCCAAGGACCTGCCTTCCATGGCGGAAAAGTTCGATACCCGCTGGCTCATTGCGGACTACGAGGCGGGGGACGTGGTCCTCCACTCACCCTTCATGATCCATGCCGCGACGCTCAACGAAAGCCGCGAGGGGATCATCCGGCTCTCGACCGATATCCGCTACCAGAACGTCACCGACGAGATCGACGCGCGCTGGAACAACCACTGGACGCTCGACGACATGCTCTGATCCCCTCTCCCCAACGGGGAGAGGGTGGCGCGAAGCGCCGGGCGAGGGACCTCAGGCGTTCGAAGCGAACACCAGAACGGGCTTGTCCAACCAGAACCTGGAGAACATCTGCTTCATCGCGGCAATCTTGGGCAGGTCGAAATAGGCGAGGTAGCCGGGGTTCACCTTCTGCGTATAGGCGTTGTCCTGGTGATAGTCCTCGGCCTGGTAGAAGTTGGTGTAGGCCGTCACTTCGGTGACGATCTTGGCGGGATAGACCTTCGCCACGTCGAGTTGGGCGATATAGGCATCGGCGACCTTCTTCTGCTCGTCGTTCATGACGAACAGGGCCGAGCGGTAGCTCTCGCCATAGTCGTTGCCCTGGTAGTTGAGCGTCGTCGGATCGGCGATCACCGAAAAGAAGATCTGCAGCAACTGCCCGTAAGTGACCTGGCTGGGGTCGAACTCGACCCGGACGGCTTCAGCATGGCCGGTGGTTTCGGTCAGGACATCCTCGTAACTGGGGTTGGCCATCGTGCCGCCGGCATAGCCGGAGACGGCGCTCTTGACGCCTTTGACGTGCTGGAACACCCCCTGGACACCCCAGAAGCAGCCGCCGGCAAAGACCGCCACCTGCGTATCGCCGCTCGAAGTCACATCGATCGCCGGGGCAGGGGCCGCCACCGGTAGGACGCTCTGGGCGCTTGCGGTTGCATTCCACAAGCCGAACGCCGCGGCCGCCGGCCAAAGCACGATCATCGCCGCCCGTGTGAGCTTCCGCCAGCCGGGGACCGGCTTGGTGGGGTTGAGGTTGTTCATCTTGCTCTCCCTTGGTGGCGCGCGCTTCGCGCCGAAAACCTTGTGCCGCTTATGTCGCGACCGACCTGCAGAAATCCAGTCCGCCTTGCGGTCTTGTGAACGGCGCGGCGCGCCTCGTGATCGGCTGTGAAGGAGCGATGCGGCGCCGGCAGTGCCGGAACCGCGTAGGTAGGGGACCCGACGTGACGGCCTCCCGCGTCGGCCTAGGCTTTGCCCTCCACAGCAAGGGGGATTCCATGACTGTCTTTTCGGATCAGCTTGCGGCCACAGCCAGGGCCGAACGGGCGCGCTGGGTCGGCGGCGCCGAGGATCAGGCACCCTGGCGCGACTATGTCGGCCAGTATTGGCAGTCGATCGGCATCGATGACCTGAGGGGCGACACCGTGGTCGACGGCATACGGCCGGCCTGGTCCTCGGCCTTCGTCTCGTTCTGCGTACGCAAGGCCGGCGCCGGTACCCGCTTCCGCTACAGCGAAGCCCTTTGCCACTATGTCAAAGCTGCCATGGACGCTGCGAGCGGAACCGGCAATCACGGCTTTGCCGCCCGCAAATACGAGACCTACAGGCCCAGGGTGGGCGATATCATCGTGGGCGGGCGCGAATACGCCAAGGCCTTCAGCTACGAGCAGGCGGCAATGGTCTATGTCGCCGACAGCTTCTACCCGTCCCATGGCGACATTGTCGTCGGCATCGCGCCCGATCATTCCTATGTTGAAACGCTGGGCGGCAATGTCAGCCAGGACGTGAGCGGCAAACGCCTCGCCCTCAAAGCCGACGGCACCCTCGAAAAGCGAAAATCCGGAACCGCGACCTATCCCTGGATCGCGGTGCTGGAGTGCCTGTTGTAGGCGCCGGGCTGGTGCGAAGACGGCGCCAGCGCCCCCCAACTCCCGCTCTTGCCAAAAAAACCCCTGCAGCCCCTTCCGGATGACGGTTGACGGCACTAGGAAGGGCGCGGCACCCCAACGATTCAGAGGCTTTCCATGTCTTCCATCATCGACATCACCGGCCGGCAGGTCTTCGACAGCCGGGGCAATCCGACGGTGGAAGTGGATGTCGTGCTCGACGATGGCAGCTTCGGCCGCGCCATCGTTCCCTCAGGCGCCTCGACCGGCGCGCATGAGGCGGTGGAACTGCGCGACGGGGGCAAGGATTTCCTCGGCAAGGGCGTCACCAAGGCGGTGGATTTCGTCAATACCGAGATCTATTCCGAGATCGAAGGCCTCGACGCGCTGGACCAGATTGCGGTCGACCGCGCCATGATCGAGCTCGACGGCACGCACAACAAGTCGCGGCTCGGCGCCAACGCCATACTCGGCGTCTCGCTGGCGGTGGCGAAAGCCGCGGCGGAAAGCTCGGAACTGCCGCTCTACAAGTATCTCGGCGGGCCCAATGCCCATGTTTTGCCGGTGCCGATGATGAACATCATCAATGGCGGCGCCCATGCCGACAACCCGATCGACATGCAGGAATTCATGATCCTGCCGGTCGGCGCCGAGACCATGGCGCACGCCATCCAGATCGGCACGGAAGTGTTCCACACGCTGAAGAAAGCGCTGCACAAGGACGGCCACAACACCGCGGTCGGCGACGAGGGCGGGTTTGCACCCAACCTCAAATCCGCAGAGGCGGCGCTTGAGTATATCGTCAAATCGATCAAGGCCGCGGGCTACGAGCCGGGCAAGGACGTGTTCCTCGGCCTCGACTGCGCCTCGACCGAATATTTCAAGGCCGGCAAATACGAGATGGAAGGGGAGGGCAAGTCCCTGTCCTCGGACAAGAACGTCAAGTTCCTTGCCGGGCTGGCCGACAAGTTCCCGATCATCACCATCGAAGACGGAATGGCCGAGGACGACTGGGACGGCTGGAAGGCGCTGACCGAGGCGCTGGGCGGCAAGATCCAGCTGGTGGGAGACGACCTCTTCGTCACCAATACCACCCGCCTCAGCGACGGGATCAAGCGCGGCGTCGCCAATTCCATCCTGGTCAAGGTCAACCAGATCGGCACGCTCACCGAAACCCTCGAGGCCGTCGATATGGCGCATCGGGCGAGCTATACCTCGGTGATGTCGCACCGCTCCGGCGAAACCGAGGATTCGACCATCGCCGACCTCGCTGTCGCCTGCGGCTCGGGCCAGATCAAGACCGGCTCCCTCTCCCGCTCCGACCGCATCGCCAAATACAACCAGCTCATCCGCATCGAGGAGATGCTGGGGAGTTCGGCGAAATATGCGGGCAGGGGCGCGTTCCGGGCGCTGGCGTGATGCGGGTCCCGTTTGCCTTCTTACTCTTGGTTCTCTCCGCGACGCCTTCACTTGCAGATGGGTGGAGGTATGAGGCCGGATCGACGCAAAGCGGCAGGACGCTTCACGTAATTAGCGATGGCGCCGCAATATTCGTGTGTGGCGCGGGTACCCCTCTCACATTTGGCGTCGAGATTTCTTACGATCTCTCGGAGATTTCAAAAACGCACCCTCCCGCAAAGGTCGCCTGGCTGGTTGATGATCAGGTCGGCGAAGAGAGCATGTGGGCACGCCGGGGCCTGTATGTCTTTGCCGACGCTCCGACCTCCAAGGAAGTTGCGCTGGCGGCAAAGAAGGCCAGGGCCTTTGTGGGCATCAAGACCGGCAATCTCACCTCCGTGTTTGACGTTCAAGATCTGGCCAAAGGACTCAGCAAGCTTGAAAAAGCGTGCCCTTAACCGGCTTTCAATCGTCGCCGCCTAGGCTAGGCAAATGTCCACCCGCCTTACCCGTCCTTCCGTCTGGCGCCAATTGCTGCTCGCGCTGGGGCTCGTCGGCTTCCAGGCCTATCTGGGCTATAACGCCATTGGCGGGCAGTTCGGGATCGAGAGCCAAAAGCAGATGGTTCTCGATATTGCCGAACTGAAGGTTTCGAGCGGGGCGCTGCAGGCCGAGATCGACGCCTTCCGCCATAAGGTCGACCTGTTCAATCCCGAACGGCTCGATCCGGACATTTTGACCGAACGGGCTCGGGCGCTGCTGTCGATGGCGCAGATCGGCGACATGGTGGTGATGACCGACATCAGGACCGGTCAACCGATCACCAGTTCATTGCCGTCGTCAACCGATCCTCTGGCAATGCCAAAAATTGAAGTCGGCATAGACTGATAGCGCCGTTAGCTCATAGACGCATGAGCTTGATGCGCAAGCGTCACTTGCATTAGTCTGAACTGGTGTGGCCTATTCGGACACGCAAAGCGGCACCCGGAGAGATTGACTATGGCGCGCAAGCCCCAGGCGAAACCGGACTCCTCCGGCGGCCTCGCCAATTCGCCCCAGTTTTCCAAGGACGAGGAGCTCAAAGCCTATCGCGACATGCTGCTGATCCGGCGGTTCGAGGAAAAGGCCGGCCAGATGTATGGCATGGGGCTGATCGGAGGCTTCTGCCACCTCTATATCGGCCAGGAAGCGGTGGTCACCGGCATCACCATGGCGTCCCAGAAGGGCGACGCGCAGATCACCGGCTATCGAGATCACGGTCATATGCTGGTCATGGGGCTCGACCCCAAGGCGGTCATGGCCGAGCTCACCGGCAAGCAGGGCGGCCTTTCCAAGGGGAAGGGCGGCTCGATGCACATGTTTTCCAAAGAGCATCGCTTCTATGGCGGCAACGGCATTGTCGGCGCCCAGGTGTCGCTCGGGACGGGCCTCGCTTTCGCGGCCAAATACCGGGGCGAAAAGTCGGTCAGCCTCACCTATTTTGGCGACGGCGCGGCCAACCAGGGCCAGGTCTATGAGAGCTTCAACATGGCCAAGCTCTGGAACCTGCCGGTGGTCTATATCGTCGAGAACAACCGCTATGCCATGGGCACCTCGGTCGAGCGCGCATCGGCGCAGCACGATTTTTCCAAGCGCGGCATCGGCTTCGGGATCGAAGGCGAGCAGGTGGACGGCATGGATGTGAGGCTCGTTCATGAAGCCGCCGCCCGCGCCATTGCCCATGCCCGCGAAGGCGGCGGGCCTTATATCCTCGAGATGATGACGTACCGCTATCGTGGTCATTCCATGTCCGATCCGGCCAAATACCGGAGCAAGGACGAGGTCACCACCATGCGGGCCGAGCGCGACCCGATCGAGCAGGTCAAGAACCGCATTCTGGAAAAGCGTTTCGGTACGGAAGACACACTTAAGACCATCGAGACCGAAGTACGGGCGCTAATTACCGAGGCGGCGGATTTCGCCACCGCGGACGCCGAGCCGGCGCCGTCCGAGCTCTATACCGACATTTACGCCGACGCCTGAGGGACAGCGCCATGCCGAATATCCTGATGCCCGCCCTCTCGCCGACCATGGAGGAGGGCAAGCTCTCGAAATGGCTGGTCAAGGAAGGCCAGACGGTCAAATCCGGCGATGTCCTCGCCGAGATCGAGACCGACAAGGCGACGATGGAAGTCGAGTCGATCGATAGCGGCGTCGTGAGCAAGCTGCTGGTCGCCGAGGGGACCGAGGGCGTCAAGGTCAACACCCCCATCGCGCTGGTACTGGGTGACGGGGAGGCGGCTCCTGCCGGTGCCGCGGCGCCTGCGGTCGCGCCATCTGTTCCAAAGGTTGAAGCACCTGCCGGCGCGCCCACGCCTGTTGCCGAAGCGAAAGCGCCGGCTGCAGTCGAAGCACCGAAATTCGCCGCTGCCGCCGATCCGGATCTTCCGGCCGGGGTCGAGATGGTCGAGATGACCGTGCGCCAGGCGCTCAACGAAGCGATGGCCGAGGAGATGCGCCGCGACAAGGATGTCTTCGTCATGGGCGAGGAGGTCGCGGAATATCAGGGTGCCTACAAGATCACCCAGGGTCTGCTTCAGGAGTTCGGCCCGCAGCGCGTCGTCGACACCCCGATCACTGAGCACGGCTTCGCCGGCATCGGCGTCGGCGCGGCGTTTGCCGGCCTTCGTCCCATCATCGAGTTCATGACCTGGAACTTCGCCATGCAGGCGATCGACCAATTGATCAATTCGGCCGCCAAGCAGCTCTATATGTCCGGTGGACAGGTGCATGCGCCCATCGTCTTCCGCGGCCCGAACGGCGCCGCGGCGCGCGTCGGCGCGCAGCACAGTCAAGACTACTCGGCCTGGTATTCGCACGTTCCCGGTCTCTATGTGGTTGCGCCCTTCAGCGCCGCCGACGCCAAGGGTCTGCTCAAGGCCGCGATCCGGTCGAACAACCCGATCGTCTTTCTCGAAAACGAAATTCTCTATGGCTCGACCGGGCTCGTGCCAAAGGTCGATGACTATGTGCTTCCCATCGGCAAGGCCCGCATCGCGCGGCCGGGCAGGGACGTCACTATTGTCTCGTTCTCCATGGGGATGCGTTACGCGACCCAGGCGACGGAAAAGCTCGTCGCCGGCGGTGTCGATGTCGAGCTGATCGATTTGCGGACCCTTCGCCCCATGGACTCCGCGACGGTCATCGAGAGCGTCAAGAAGACCGGCCGCATCGTCACGGTTGAAGAGGGCTGGCCGCAGGGCGGTATCGGCGCCGAACTCTGCGCCCGCGTTGTCGCCGAGGCCTTCGACTACCTCGACGCGCCGCCAACCCGCGTCACCGGCAAAGACGTGCCGATGCCCTATGCCGCCAATCTCGAAAAGCTGGCGCTTCCCAATGTCGATGAAGTCATCGCGGCGGTGAACGCCGTGACGTACAGGGGCTGAGGAATGGGCGGCGCCGGGCCGAAACGGACTATTTACGAAGAACTGGAGGCAGTGCCTCCGCATCTTGTCGCCGAGATCATTGGCGGTACCCTTTTGACGCACCCGCGGCCCTCGCGGCGGCATGTCACGACAGCCATCGCGCTGGCCGTGGAGTTGGGCGGCCCCTTCCAGAAGGGTCGCGGCGGACCGGGAGGGTGGATCTTTGCCGATGAACCAGAACTTCATCTCGGAGCGGACGTCTTGGTTCCTGATGTTGCCGGCTGGCGAGTCGAACGTCTCAACGCTCACCCGGAAACGAGCTACTTCACGGTTAGTCCGGATTGGATTTGCGAAATCCTGTCGGCATCTACCGAAAAGCGAGACCGGACTATCAAGATGCAGGCCTACGCGGAAGCCAACGTCCCGTATTTCTGGCTGATTGATCCCCGCCAGCAGATGCTCGAGGTGTTCGAGCTGAACGAAGGTCAGTGGAGAGTCGCGGGAGGCTGGACCTCGGCCGACGAGGTTCGCGCGGCGCCATTTGACGCCGTCGCGTTTTCTCTTGCCGACCTGTGGCCGTTGGATAAACCGCTGGGTTTCAACGAAGACCCGCAGGCCCTCTATGCCGGAGACCGCTAGGCCATGAACAGCAACGACACCAAGGCCGTGCTCGACAAGAAGTTCCTCGATGCTGCCTACGAAGAGGCGCAGAAGGGGCTGAGCGAGGGCGGCATTCCCATCGGCTCGGTGCTGGTGCGAAATGGCGAAATTATCGGGCGCGGGCACAATCGCCGCGTGCAGAAGGGCGACCCCATCCTCCACGGTGAAATGGACGCCATCCAGAATGCCGGCCGCCAGCGCACCTACAAGGACGTGACCTGTTATACGACGCTCTCGCCCTGCATGATGTGCACTGGAACGATCATCCAGTTCGGCATCTCTCGCGTGGTCGTCGCCGAGAGCAAGAACTTCAAGGGCTTCCAGGATGTGATGACGCTCGCGGGCGTGGATGTCGTCGATTATCACGAGCCGCGCTGTGAGCACATGATGGCAGATTTTATCGAGAAACATCCCGAGCTCTGGAATGAGGATATCGGCGAGTGAGGGGCGCGAGATGAGCATCAACATCACCATGCCGGCGCTCTCGCCCACGATGGAAGAGGGCAAGCTTGCCAAGTGGCACGTCAAGGAGGGCGACAACGTCTCCTCTGGCGACGTGATCGCCGAAATCGAGACCGACAAGGCAACCATGGAGGTCGAGGCGGTCGACGAGGGCAAGATCGGCAAGATCATGGTCCCCGAGGGCACCGAGAACGTAAAGGTCAACGCAGTCATCGCGGTGCTGCTGACGGAAGGCGAGAGCGCGTCCTCCGCGGCGCCGGCGCCGAAAGCCCCCGAACCGCCGAAAGCCGAGGCGCCAAAGCCCGCTCCGGCGCTTGTCGCGGCGCCCGCCGTCGTGCCTGCGGCGGCCCCGGCACCAAGAGCCGCTTCCGCGACCAATGGGGCACGCGTCTTCGCCTCCCCGCTCGCCAGGCGCATCGCCAAAGAGTCCAATATCGATGTCGCCGCCATCAATGGCAGCGGTCCGCACGGCCGGGTGGTCAAGGCCGATGTCGAAGCCGCCAAATCCGGTAAGGTCCCGCTCAAGGCCGCGCCCGCAACCGGAGCCGCCACACCGGCCACGGGCATGAGCAAGGCGCAGGTGATGGCGCTCTATCCCGAGGGCAGCTACGACATCGTTCCAAATGACGGCATGCGCAAGGTGGTCGCGGCGCGCCTCACCGAGGCCAAGCAGACCATTCCGCATTTCTACCTGACGCTCGACTGCAAGATCGACGCGCTGATGGACGCGCGTGAGCAGATCAACGCCGCCGCACCCGTCAAGGACGGCAAGCCAGCCTACAAACTCTCGGTCAACGACTTCGTCATCAAGGCCTGGGCGCTGGCGCTGCAGAAGGTGCCGCTTGCCAATGCCACTTGGGCGGTTGACTCGATCCTCTATCACAAGCGCTCGGACGTGGCAGTCGCGGTGGCGGTGCCCGGCGGGTTGTTCACGCCGGTGGTTAAATCCGCCGACACCAAGACGCTGCGACAGATCTCGGAAGAGGTCAAAGACCTCGCCGGCCGCGCGCGTTCGAAGAAGCTGGCGCCGGCCGAGTATCAGGGCGGCAGTTCATCGGTCTCCAACCTGGGCATGTTCGGTATTTCCAATTTCGCCGCTGTCATCAATCCGCCGCATGGCACCATCCTCGCGGTCGGAGCCGGGGAGGAGCGGGTTTATGCCGACAAGGGCGCGGTCAAGACCGGTCAGTTCATGACGGTGACGCTGAGCTGCGACCACCGTGCCGTCGATGGCGCGTTGGGCGCCGAGCTTCTTGCTGCTTTCAAGGTGCTGATCGAAACGCCCGTCATGATGCTGGCTTAGGGGCGCGCGATGAAGACCATACTTTGCTACGGCGACAGCATCACCTGGGGCGCAAGCCCTATCCAGAATGGGCCGCGGCACCCTTATGAAGACCGCTGGCCGAGTGCGCTCGAGCGCAAGCTCGCGGGCAAGGTACGCTGCATTGCCGAGGGGCTGGGCGGTCGCACCACTATCCATGACGACTGGTATGCCGATGCCGACCGCAACGGCGCGCGTATCCTGCCGACGCTGCTGACATCGCATGGACCGCTCGACATGGTGATCATCATGCTGGGCACCAATGACATCAAGCATGTCCATGGACACACCGCCCTTGAGGCAAGTTATGGCATGCGGCGGCTGGTCCAGATCGTTCGGGCACACGCGGCGTCCGACAAGCAGCCGGTTCCGGAGATCATCATCGTTGCGCCGCCCGCGGCACTCGAAGGCACCACCCACCCCGAAATGACGCTGCATTTCGGCCCGGAGGCCATCGCCGCCTCGCGCGATTTCGCCAAATGGTACAAGCGCCGCGCCGAGGAAGAGGGCGTTGGGTTTTTCGATGCGGGCTCTGTCGCCGGCACAGACCCCCGCGACGGCATCCATCTCGACGCCGCCAATACCCGCGCCATCGGCGAAGGACTGGCGCCGCTGGTCACCAGGGTGCTCGGCCTGTGAGCGTCCCAGTGACCATGCGTCCGGCACGCAAGTCCGACGCGAGCGAGATCGCACTGCTCGTCAATATCGCTGTGCATGGCGGCATCGCCCGGGGCTGGGCGCACGGCAACGAGGCGGAAGGCACATATGATCCGATCGAAGTCGGCCGGCTTGAAATGCTGCGCGACGATACGGAGTTCGGCTGGACCAGCGTGACGATGGCCGAAGTCGATGGTGAAGTTGCCGGCATGCTGCTCGGCTACCGCAAGCCCGATCTGTTCGAGCCTGTGCCCGCGTCCATCACCGGCTTCATGCGGCCGATCGAGGAGCTCGAGGCTGAAGCCAATGGCAGCTGGTTCATCTCCATGCTCGGGGTGCATCTCAAATGGCGCAGCCGCGGCGTTGGCTCGGCGCTGCTCGATGTGGCCGAAGTCAGGCGCGAGGAGACCTCAGCCCAGGGTCTCGCGCTGATCGTTGAAGGCGAGAATGAGGGCGCGCGCCAGCTCTACGAGCGGCGCGGGTTCGGGGTGCGCGACGCCCGGCCGATTGTTGGCGTTCCGGGTGGCGCGCGTCGAAGCGGCGACTGGCTGTTGATGGTGAAGGACTGAACATGGCCGACTCTTACGATCTCATCATCATCGGCGCCGGCCCCGGAGGCTATGTCGCGGCGATCCGTGCCGCCCAGCTCGGAATGAAGACCGCGGTCGTCGAGCGCGAGCATATGGCCGGCATCTGCTCGAACTGGGGCTGTATCCCGACCAAGGCTTTGCTGCGCTCGGCCGAGATCTATGGCCACATGACCCACGCCAAGGATTATGGTCTCATCGCCGAAAAGTTCGGTTTCGATCTCGACGGCGTGGTGAAGCGCTCGCGCGAGATCGCGACGCGGATGAATACCGGCACCCAGTTCCTCATGAAGAAGAACAAGGTGGATATCATCTGGGGCGAGGCGGTGCTGACCGCGCCGGGCGAGATCAAGGTCGAGCCGACCAGAAAAAAGCCCATGCTGCCGCAGGTGCCGCCGCCCAAGAACGCGCTCGGCGCCGGGACGTACAAGGCCAGGAACATCATCGTCGCGACGGGCGCGCGGCCGCGTGTGCTCCCCGGCATCGAGCCGGACGGCGATCGCATCTGGACCTATTTCGAATCCATGGTTCCGGCCGAAATGCCCAAGGCGCTTGTGGTCATGGGCTCGGGCGCCATCGGAATGGAATTCGCCTCGTTCTACCGCTCGCTGGGGGCGGAGGTGACGATCATCGAGCTACTGCCGCAGATCCTGCCGGTCGAGGACGCCGAGATCGCCGCGCATGTGAAGAAGCGTTTCGAAAAGCGCGGCATCAAGTTCATGACCGAGGCCAAGGTCGCGAGCGTCACCAAATCCAGGACCGGCATCGTTGCCCATGTGGAGCTCAAGGACGGCACCAGGGTCGATGTTGCCGGCGACCGCCTGATCTCGGCGGTGGGCGTCCAGTGCAACAGCGAGAATCTCGGGCTCGAAAGGCTCGGCGTGAAGCTCGATCGCGGCGCCATCGCGATCGACGATCATGGCCGCACCAATGTCGCGGGCGTGTGGGCCATCGGTGATGTCGCCGGCCCGCCTATGCTGGCCCACAAGGCCGAACATGAAGCAGTGATCGTGGTCGAGACCATTGCCGGGCTCAAGGTCCACGGCCTCGACAAGCGCCGGATTCCGGGTTGCACCTATTGCGAGCCGCAGGTCGCGAGCGTCGGCCTCACCGAAGCCAAGGCGAGAGAACTTGGCCGCGAGATCAGGGTCGGGAAGTTCCCGTTTGTCGGCAACGGCAAGGCAATTGCGCTCGGCGAACCGGATGGCCTCGTTAAGACCATTTTCGACGCCAAGACTGGGGAACTGATCGGCGCGCACATGGTAGGTGCCGAGGTTACCGAACTGATCGAGGGGTTCGTGGTCGCCATGAACCTCGAAACCACGGAGGAAGAGCTGATGCATACGATCTTCCCGCATCCCACCCTGAGCGAAATGATGAAAGAGAGCGTTCTCGACGCCTACGGGCGCGCGCTCAACATCTGATGGGCAGCCCGGTCCCGCCGGCCAATATTCCATTCCTGTCGGGGGACAATGCCGGCTGGCTGCTGACGCTGGCGATTGTCGGGGTGGTGATCGGCTCGCTCGCGACGCTGATCTTCAGGACCCCGCTGTTCCGCAGCATAATGCTGTGCGTAATCCTCACCATCATCACCGCTCTGGTCCTCGATTGGGCCGGGATCAACCTGCCGTTCCAGTCCTGGGCGCGGGATTTCGTCAACGACACGCTCGGCGCTCTCTCAAGGTTCCTCAAGGGCTTGACCAATCGATAGGCACGGCAAAATTTCCGGGGTTTGTGGTAGCCTGGGTCCAGGCGGCCGGATTGGCGCCGCGCGGCTTGAAGGGGGCGGAGGCAATCGCCATCTGCAGCAGGGGCCTGGAGCATCGTGCGGAAGGTCGTTTCCGGTTTTTCGCGAAAGCGATGCAACAACAAAGGAGTCGAGCGGGCGTTTTGATTCCATCAACACGCATACCGCTCTAGGGGTTCAGTCATGGGAATGCCAGAACGGCAACAATCGAGCGGAGGCCAGGTCGTGAGCAGCGATACCACGCGAACAGTCGTCATCTTTCTCGTCATCGGCCTGGTGGCTGGGTGGCTGGCGAGCTTCATCATCCCGGGCGGAGGCCTGCTGACCTTCCTGATCAGCGGCGTCATCGGCTCGTTCGTTGGCGGCTATCTGTTCAACGTCCTCAAGATCAGGCTGCCGATCGGCAATGTCTGGGTCGCCCAGATCATCACCTCGACGGTTGGCGCAATCATCGTGCTGATCATCGCCAAGCTTTTGAGAGTGTAGGAGTTCCCTTGGTCACTCTGATCGAGACGCGTCCGCGCCATCCGGAAAAGACCCACCGGCCCGACAGCGAAGTGCTGCGCAAGCCGGACTGGATAAGGGTCAGGGCGCCGGGTTCGCCGGTCTATCGCGAAACCCAGCAGATCGTGCGCGAGAACAATCTCATCACCGTCTGCGAAGAAGCGGGTTGCCCCAACATCGGCGAGTGCTGGTCCAAGAAGCACGCGACCATGATGATCATGGGCGAGATCTGCACGCGCGCCTGCGCCTTCTGCAATGTTGCGACGGGCCTGCCCACCGCACTCGACCCACAAGAGCCCGAGAACGTCGCCAATGCCGTCGAAAAGCTCGGCCTCCATCACGTCGTCATCACCTCGGTCGATCGCGATGACCTGCCGGACGGCGGTGCCGGGCATTTCGCCAGCGTGATCCGCGCCATCCGCGCCCGGACGCCCAAAACGACCATCGAGGTCTTGACGCCAGATTTCCTGCGCAAGGAGGGCGCGCTCGAAATCGTCGTCGCGGCCAAGCCGGACGTCTTCAACCATAATCTCGAGACGGTGCCGTCCAAATACCTCAAGGTCCGGCCCGGCGCGCGCTATTTCCATTCGATCCGGCTGCTGCAGCGGGTCAAGGAACTCGATCCCACCATGTTCACCAAGTCCGGCATCATGGTTGGACTGGGCGAAGAGCGGAACGAGGTTCTGGCGCTGATGGACGACCTGCGTTCGGCCGGTGTCGACTTCCTCACTATCGGCCAATACCTGCAGCCGACCAGGAAGCACCATCCGGTGATGCGGTACGTGCCGCCCGATGAGTTCAAGTCCTATGCCACCGTCGCGCAGACCAAGGGGTTCCTCCTGGTCTCGTCGAGCCCGCTGACGCGCTCCTCGCACCATGCGGGCGAGGACTTTGCGGCCCTCCGCGCCGCGCGTCTCGCCAGACTTGGCGTGTGATGGACCTCTTCCTCGAACGGCACGTGCCGCATCTGCCCCGGCGGATGTTTGACCTCGTCAACGATCTCGAGGCCTATCCGCGATTTTTGCCCAACTGCAAGGACATGCAGGTCAAGCGCGACAGCGGCACGGAAGGCGACGTCCGCTTTGCGAAAATGACCGTAAGCTTCGGGCCATTCACCCAGTCCTACACGAGCCGCGTCGCGGCCGATCCGGCGGCGCTCACCATTGCCGCCAAGGCGATCGACGGCCCATTCGCCTTTCTCGACAGCAAATGGAGCTTCGAGCCCGAGGGCGCGGGGACGCGGGTGCGTTTCGATATCGACTTCAAGATCGCCAATCCGCTACTGGCGGTCGCTGCCGAGCCCGCTTTTGCCGGCAAGCAGGATGAGATCATCGACGCATTCATCGAGGAAGCCGACCGGCGCTATTCCTAGAGCGCCGTTCCAACAAGCCTGAGCGCCTCGACGACGCTGGCGTGGCGGATCTGGTCGCGCGACCAGCCGGGATCAAAGTTCTTTCGTAGGTGCATCGTCTCTTCCAGCGTCGCCACCGCGAAATGCACAAGCCCCACCGGCTTGGCGACGCTGCCGCCATCCGGTCCGGCAATGCCCGTGACCGCGACGGCGATATCGACCCCGCCCATGAGCCGCGCGCCCTCGGCCATGGCTCTCGCCACGGGTTCGGAGACGGCGCCGTACTCGCGCAGTAGTTCGGGCGAAACGCCGACCATCAGGATCTTGGCCGCGTTGGCATAGGTGACGAAGCCGCCATAGACGACATCTGACGAACCCGGGATCGAGGTCAACGCGCCGGCGATCAGCCCCCCGGTACAGCTTTCCGCCGTCGCGACCGTCAGCTTCCTCGTTCGCAGGGTCGCAACGGTCTCGGCGGCGAGGGCAGCGATGTCCGGCGGCATTTGCATCTCAATCGCTCCGCGGCAGTTCGATGCTTGCCGTCGCCATCGCCATCAATCCTTCGTCGCGACCGGTGAAACCGAGGCCCTCGGACGTGGTGGCTTTGATCGCGACGCGCGCAGGAGAGATCGAGCAGATCGCGGCAATCGCGGCTTTCATCGCCGCAACGTGCGGGGCGATGCGGGGCGCCTCGCAGACGATGGTCAGGTCGAGATTGACGATGCGCCCGCCACGTTCGGCGACAAGGCCCGCGGCGTGCGCGAGGAAAGTCGACGAGGGCGCCCCCTTCCATTGGGCGTTCGAAGGCGGAAAGAATGTCCCGATATCGCCTTCGCCCAGGGCGCCATAGATGGCATCGCAGAGCGCATGGAGCGGCGCGTCGGCGTCGGAATGGCCCTTGAGTTTGGCGTGATGGGGAATGCGCACTCCACCCAGCCAGACGGCGTCACCCGGTTCGAAGGGGTGAACGTCAAAGCCGGTTCCGGTTCGCGTCTCCATTCTCGCGCCGGTGAGCAGCAATTCCGCGCGGGCGAAGTCCTCGGGCAGCGTCAGTTTGAAATTGGCATGCGATCCTTGAACCAGCGCGACCTCGACGCCGGCCCATTCGGCTATCGCGGCATCGTCGGTGTGCTCGCTGCCCGCGGCGCGGCGATGCGCATCAAGGATCGTGCGGAACCGGAAACCCTGCGGCGTCTGGGCGGCAAAGAGCGTCTTGCGGTCCTCGGTGCCATCGATGCGTGTCCCGTTGGCCGAACGCTTGATGGTGTCGGTCACTCCGGTCGCCGGCAGCGCCGCCTCATGCGCACGGAGCGCGGCAATGACGCGCGAGATCGTCGCGGCATCGGTCAAGGGCCGGGCGGCGTCCTGGATGAGAACAAAGTCGGGGTCGAGCGGGACAAGCGCTTCGAGACCCGCCAGGACCGAACCCTGCCGCGACGCCGCGCCCGTGACCGGGTCGAGCAGCTTGGGAGAGCCGACGTCGAGTTGCGCGAAGCGTTCACCATGTTCCGGATGAATGATTGGCAGGACATGGGTGACCTCGCCATGCGAGGTGAAGACATCGATGGTCCGGGCCAGCACCGGCTTGCCGGCCAGGTTGCGGTACTGCTTGGGGGCGCTTACGCCCGATTTTGCTCGCTCGCCGGTACCGGCGGCGACGATCAGTGCGGCGATGGTCTTTTGGGCAGCCAAGGCTTCTCAGGACCGATCTGGTTGCGTAGAAGGTGCGCGCTGCTCTATCCCCCGTACCCGCGCGGCGCAAGGAAATCGGCCGTTTTGCCAGTTGCGCCCCTGAGGAATTTGACTATTGTTCGGGCACTTTTCGGAAATGGGCAAATCTGGGGCAATTGTTGCGTAGTTCTGCCTCTGGCGTAAGCATCGGCCGCCACACCCTCAAGAACCGCGCCTTTCTCGCCCCAATGGCGGGGATCACGGACCGTCCTCAGCGCGATCTCGCGGCGCGCTACGGCGCCGGCCTCGTCGTTTCCGAAATGATCGCCAGCGCGGCGCTCACCACTGGCCACCGCGACATGGTGCGCAAGCTTAACCGCTCGGACGGCCTGCCGCACATGATCCAGCTCGCCGGATGCGAGCCGGAATGGATGGAGCGGGGTGCAAAGGTCGCCGAAGAGGCCGGCGCCGACATCATCGACATCAATTTCGGCTGTCCCGCCAAACGGGTGACCAACGGCTTTGCCGGCTCGGCGCTGATGCGCGTCCCCGATCTAGCTTCGCGTCTCGTCGAAGCGGTCGTCGGTGCGACCTCGCTGCCGGTTACGGTCAAGATGCGGCTCGGCTGGGACGATGCTTCTCTCAACGCGCCCGAGATCGCGCGGCGCGCGGTGGATGCCGGTGCGCGAATGATCACCGTCCACGGCCGGACGCGGCAGCAGTTCTACAAGGGCAGTGCCCGCTGGGCACCGGTTCGCGAAGTGGTCGAGGCGGTTGATGTGCCGGTCGTCGTCAATGGCGACATTGTCGATATCGCGACAGCGCACGCAGCGCTGGAGCAGTCCGGCGCCGCGGCGGTGATGATCGGCCGGGGTGCGCAGGGCCGGCCCTGGATCGTGGGGCAGGTCGGCGCGGAGCTCGACGGAACGCCCGTGCCGCTTGCTCCCGTCGGCGAAGAGCTCGCGGGAGTTGCCATTGAACACTACGAGGGCGTGCTGTCAGAATACGGCGTCGAGATCGGCGTGCGGGCCGCGCGCAAGCACCTCGACTGGTATCTCGAGGCGAGCGGCCTGCCCGTCGCGGCTGCTGTTCGTGCCGAGCTGCTCAACAGTGTCGTGCCCGCGCACGTCATGACGTTGCTCGGCGACATCTTTTCCGGCGGGTACAGGGCGGCGGCATGAACGATCTGGGCGCACCGCCGCTAGCGACTTCGGTGCTGCAGGCTTTGCCGCAGCCGGTCATCGTCGTCGATGAACATGGCGGCGTCATCTTTGTGAATTATGCCGCCGAGGCCTTCTTTGGAGCCTCCTCCAGTGTCCTCACCCGTCAGCGGCTCGATGAGATCGTCGCGTTCGGCTCGCCCATTGCCGGACTCGTCAAGGCTGTGGCCGAGCGGCGCGCGCCAATGACCGAATACCGGGTGCGCATCGATTCCGCCCGCTTCGGCGACGAGGCCGATGACCGCATCGTCGACGTTTTCGCCAGTCCTATTTCCGATCTCGATGCGCGCGTGGCGCTGCTTTTTCAGGAGCGCACCATGGCCGACAAGATCGACCGGCAATTGGTGAGCCGGGGTGCCGCCCGATCGGTGACCGGGCTTGCCTCGATGCTGGCCCACGAAATCAAGAACCCTCTATCGGGTATTCGTGGCGCGGCGCAGCTTCTGGAGCAGTCAGTTACGCCCGAGGAATTGCCGCTGGCGCGGCTCGTCCGCGAAGAGGTCGATCGCATCGTGACGCTGATCGACAGGGTCGAGGTGTTCGGCGACGATCGGCCTGTCGAGCGCGAGGCGATCAACATTCATGTGGTGCTTGACCGGGTGAAGCTTCTCGTCAAGAGCGGCATCGCGCGCCACATCACCTTTACCGAGGACTATGATCCTTCGCTGCCGCCTGTCTTCGGCAATCGCGATCAGCTGATCCAGGTGTTCCTCAATCTCATCAAGAATGGGGCCGAGGCGCTTGAGCGGACGCCAAAGGCCGAGATCCGCATCACCACCGCTTTCCGTCCGGGCATCCGGGTTGCTGTGCAGGGGGTCTCGGAGCGTATTTCGTTGCCGCTTGAGATCGTCATCGAAGACAACGGGCCGGGCATTCCCGCAGATCTCCTGCCGATCCTGTTTGATCCGTTCGTGACCACCAAGGCCAACGGCTCGGGCCTCGGGCTGGCGCTGGTCGCCAAAATCGTGGGCGATCACGGTGGAGTGATCGATTGCGACAGCCGGCCGGGGCGCACTCGATTCCGGGTGCTTCTGCCGGTGGCCAAGGGACTGCGCGTATCCGAAGACAATGAGGTATCGGGCCGATGAGCCACATCATCCTTCTGGCCGATGACGATGCCGCTATCCGCATGGTGCTCAACCAGGCGCTGACACGCGCCGGCTACGAGGTGCGGCCCACCGGCAATCTCTCGACAATGTGGAACTGGGCGAGCCGGGGTGAAGGGGATCTGCTGATCACCGATGTCGCCATGCCCGACGGCAACGCCTTCGACATCATGCCCAAGATCAAGAAGCTGAGGCCCGATCTGCCGATCGTGGTGATGAGCGCGCAGAACACGTTCATGACAGCCATCCGCGCCAATGAAGTGGGCGCTTATGAATACCTGCCCAAACCTTTCGACATCACCGAGGTCCTCTCGGTCGTGGCGCGGGCGCTGGCGGATGCCAGGAAGCCGAGTTCTCCGAGCCGCAAGGTCGAAGAGCCTGGCGAGAGCATGCCGCTGGTCGGGCGGTCCGCCGCCATGCAGGACATCTATCGCGCGCTGGCGCGGTTGATGCAGACCGATCTCACGGTGATGATTACCGGAGAGAGCGGCACCGGCAAGGAACTGGTCGCCCGGGCGCTTCACGATTTTGGCAAGCGCCGCAACGGGCCCTTCGTTGCCATCAACATGGCCGCCATTCCGCGTGACCTCATCGAGGCCGAGCTCTTCGGCCACGAGAAGGGGGCCTTCACCGGCGCGACCGCGCGGTCCTCGGGACGTTTCGAGCAGGCCGAAGGCGGGACGCTCTTTCTCGACGAGATCGGCGACATGCCCATGGACGCCCAGACCCGTCTGCTGCGCGTCCTGCAGGAGGGCGAATACACAATGGTCGGCGGCCGCACACCGATCAAATCCAACGTCCGCATTGTCGCGGCGACCCATCGCGACCTCAGCCAGATGATCCGGCAGGGGCTGTTCCGCGAGGACCTCTACTATCGCCTCAACGTCGTGCCCATCCGCCTGCCGCCGCTGCGCGAGCGGGTCGATGACATCGCGGACCTTGTAAGCCATTTCCTCCGCGCCGCGCCGCGTGAAGGCGAGCCGGTCAAGACCGTGTCCCCTGACGCCATCCGCCTGATGCAGGACTATTCATGGCCCGGTAACGTCCGCGAACTCGAAAACCTCGTGCGGCGGCTCTCGGCGCTCTATGCCGACGAGAATATCTCGCGTGAGATCGTGCAGGCGGAACTCAACATCTCCGACCGGCAATCGATTGCGTCCTCGACCGGTCCCGTCGATGTTTCGACAGCGGTCGAATCTCACGTCGCCCAATTGCTGCGCGACCACGAACCGAATCTGCCGCCGGCCGGACTCTATGAGCGGGTCATCGACAAGGTGGAGGCACCGCTCATCGCAATGGTATTGAACGCTTGCGGCGGCAACCAGATCAAGGCGTCGGAGTTGCTGGGCCTCAACCGCAACACGCTGCGCAAGAAGATCCGGGCGCACAATATCGAGATCGTCAAGCACAGCCGCCGGAGCTGAGTCCTACTCCTCGACCCAGGAATCGAAGGTCCCATCCTTCTGAAGACGGGCGATCATCCAGCCGCCGCGGCCCTGGCGGACCTCGAAATCGTAACCCGGCTCGATCGCTCGATAGACGTCGGCAGTGTTCTTCGCCGATTCCTCGGAGGAGCGGACGAGGGTCGAGGCACCGGGTTCTGAGACGAAGGCTCGGGACATGGAGGCAGAATGGCACCGTGGCAGGTTCGGTTCCAGAGGCGCCGAAAAGCCCTTCGGCCGTGGGCTTCATGGCCTCGCGGCCTGAGACGCTCCACCGGAGCGCTTTTTTGCGGCCGGAGGCCGCCGGTCACGAGTGTCACATTTAAGCAACAATTGTCTTGAAGGGTCGGCGCAATTGGGTCAGTTTGCGGCTTCGAATCCGCATTCCGGGAAGCGTTCTGTGACATGAGCGACACAGCACTGGTCAGCGAGGCGCTGCCGGACACTCCGGGTGTGCCCGAGGCACCGCCCGCCGTAGCCGAGACGTCCCCGGTCACATCCGAGACACCACCGGCCGCGGCGCTGTTTTCGGCCCGCGGACGGCAGATGCTGCGACTGGTCGGCCTGATCGTCGTCGTGCTTTCGGTCCTTGTTTCCTCCGGCTCTTTCCTGGTCATGACGGGGGCGACCGGGATCGAGCCAACCCCCCAAGTCTGGACCATCATTTGGGTGGTCAACGGTTTCCTCGTGCTGCTGGTGATCGCGCTGGTCGTCACCGAGGCGATGCTCCTGCTCCAGTCGCGCATCCTCAATCAGGCGGGGTCCGGTCTGCAGGTCCGCATGGTGACCATGTTCGCGATCGCCGCGGCGGTTCCCGCTATCATCGTGGCCATTGTCGCCACGATCTCCCTCAATCAAGGGCTCGACCAGTGGTTCTCGGCGCGCACCAAGACCATGGTCGAAAGCTCGCGCCTCGTCGCCAATTCCTACATGCAGGAACATGCCCAGGTGCTGCGCGACGACATCATCTGGGTCGCCGGCGAGCTTGAGCAGGCGCGCAACACATTCGGTACGGACCGCGAGCAGTATCAGCGCATTTTCACCGCGCTCGCGGTGACCCGTTCCTTGCCCTATGCCTCGCTCGTTTCGACCGACGGCGACACGCTGATGCGGGCCCAGATCAATGCCAACGGCGTCGCGCCGCAGCTTCCCGAGGGCCTTGGGCCGCAGGTGGCTGAGGGTCAACCGGCGTTGATCTCGCCCGGCGATACCAATCTGGTCGGCGCGGCGGTCAAGCTTCGCGGCTATGATGATGTGCTGCTGTTCGTGGCGCGCCCAGTAAACCCCGAAGTTCTGGAGTTCATGCGGCTCACCGACGACAATGTCACCGAGTACCGCCAATATGCCTCGAACCGGCTGGTCTTTCAGATCACCTTCACGATCATGTATCTCGGGCTCGCGCTGGTGCTCCTGCTGGCCGCGCTCTGGGTCGGCATCGCGCTCGCCAACCGCTTCGTCGATCCGATCCGCAACCTGATGATCGCCTCGAGCCGCGTCTCCGATGGCGATCTCGACGTCCAGGTTCCGGTCCAGGCCGGGCGAGGGGACCTGCGGGATCTCTCCAGCCGCTTCAACACCATGACGCAGCAGCTCAAATCGCAGCGTGTCGCGCTCGTTGCGGCCAGCGAGACCAACGAGAAGCGGCGTCAGTTCACCGAGGCGGTGGTGGAGGGGGTTTCCGCCGGCATTATCGGTCTCGACCCGTTTGGCGCAATCACGCTGGTCAATGCGCGTGCCGCTGAAATGGTCGGCCGCGACGAACTCTCTGCCGTCGGCCAGCCCATCGGCCAGGTCATTCCGGCGCTTGAGCAGATCGTCGAGCGTGCCAAGTCCTCCCGGCGCGGCCAGATCCGCGACCAGATCGAGATCGGCTCGGGCCCCGACTACCGAACTTACCAAGTGCAGCTCACGCGCGAAGGTTCAATGACCGAGAGCAAGGGCTTCGTCATCACGCTCGACGACATCACGGACCTTCTCTCCGCGCAGCGCACCGGCGCGTGGGCGGATGTCGCGCGCCGCATCGCGCACGAGATCAAGAACCCGCTCACTCCCATTCAGCTTTCGGCCGAGCGCCTGCGCCGCCGTTATGCCAGCAAGCTCGCCGACGATTTCGAAGTCTTCGACAAATGCATCAACACCATCGTCCGGCAGGTCGGCGATATCGGCCGCATGGTCGACGAGTTCTCGTCCTTCGCCCGCATGCCCGAAGCAACGCTGGCGCGCTCCGATCTCTCCGACACTGTTCGTAACGCGGTGTTCCTCGAAAGCGTGCGGCTGCCCGAGATCCATATCGAAGTGGATATGCCCGAAGCGCCAGTCGCTGCCTGGTTCGACCAGCGGCTGATCTCCCAGGTCTTGACCAATCTCATCAAGAATGCGGTCGAGGCGATCGAAGGGGCAGGGCTTGAGGCCATCAAGCAGCCGATGATCAAGGTCGAGCTTAAGCTCGAGGGGGACAAGGTACGCATCTCGATTTCAGACAATGGCCGCGGCTGGCCCAAGGAGAACCGGCAGCGGCTGCTCGAGCCTTATGTGACGACGCGCGAGAAGGGGACGGGGCTCGGCCTTGCAATTGTCGCACGCATCATCGAACAGCATGGGGGCAGTGTCGATCTGATCGATGCCGAGCCAGATGCCAGCGGACGCATCGGCGCCTGCTTCAGCTTTACGCTGCCGCTGAATGCGGCGGCGCAGGACGAGGTCGTGGCCGCGGTGGACACGCCCAGTGAGAAACAGCCGGAAACTGTGCAGACGGGCGAGCCAGCCCCGCGAGCAGGCCGGCCGGAGGAACTGCCGGTTGAGGCGGTCGAAAGCACCTGATGGCGCGTGATATTCTGATTATTGATGACGAAGACGATATTCGAGACCTGATCGCCGGCATCCTCGAAGACGAGGGGTACGACACAAGGCAGGCCCATGACGCCGATTCCGGTCTCAACGAGATCGCGCGGCGGCGGCCAAGCCTGGTTTTCCTCGATATCTGGATGCAGGGATCGAGGCTCGACGGGTTACAATTGCTCGACGTGTTCCAGAGCCAGCACCCCGATATGCCGGTGGTAATGATCTCGGGCCACGGCAATGTCGAAACGGCGGTCTCGGCCATTCGCCGCGGCGCCTACGACTATATCGAGAAGCCTTTCAAGATCGACCGGCTGCTGTTGATTACTCAACGCGCCATGGAGGCGACCCGTCTCAAGACCGAGGTCGAGGAATTGCGGGGGCGATCCACCGGGCAATCGACCGACATCGTGGGCAACTCCGCAGCGCTGCAGCAGGTGAGGGGGGTGATCGAAAAATCCGCGCCCACCAATTCCCGCATCTTCATTTCCGGGCCCTCCGGAACCGGCAAGGGACTCGTGGCGCGGCAGATCCATCAACGCAGCCCGCGTGCCGAGGCGCCGCTTGTGGAGATCAACTGCTCGCTCTATTCAGCCGACGAGGTCATGGTCGTCCTTTTTGGCCGGGAGACACGCGAGAAGGCAGGTTCGCTTCGCACCGAAGTCGGCGCCCTCGAACGGGCCCACGGTGGTACGCTCTATCTGAGCGAAGTTGCCGGCCTTCCGGCTCCCGCGCAGGCGGGGTTGCTGAGAACACTGGTCGAGAACAAGTTCAATCGCGTCGGCGGCACCGTGCCGGTACCCATCGATGTGCGCATCATTTCGTCGAGTTCGCAGAACGTGGCGCAGATGATCGAAGCGGGGCAATTTCGCTCGGACCTCTTCCACCGGCTGTCGATCGTGCCGCTGCATCTGTCCTCGCTCAAGGAGCGGCGCGAGGATGTGCCACCCCTGGTCGCACTCTTCCTCGATCAGATTTGCCGCATGCATAACCTCAAGAGTCTCAGTATCGGCGAAGACGCGATCGCGGTGCTGCAGGCCCAGGACTGGCCGGGCAATGCCCGGCAATTGCGCAACTCGATCGAGCGGCTGCTCATCCTCATCAAGGATTCGCCGCCTGAGACCGGGGTGATCAACGCGCAGCTTCTGCCGTCCGATATCGGCGAAGTGCTGCCGACGGTTGGCGATACCGACGCCTCGGCGCATCTGATGAGCCTGCCGCTGCGCGAGGCCCGCGAGGTGTTCGAGCGGCAATACCTGCTCGCGCAGATCGAGCGCTTCGGCGGAAACATTTCAAAGACGGCGGAGTTTGTAGGGATGGAGCGGAGCGCCTTGCACCGCAAGATCAAGTCGCTGGGGCTTTAGCCCCGGCGGGTAGGCAGCCCGGTTTCGATATGGCATAGTCCTTGCCGTGGGAAGTCGGTCCAAGTCATTTTAAGGGAGGCGCGCAAGCGTCACCGGCCATGCAATTGAAGGCGGTACCTGCCGCCGACACGACAAGAGGCGAGACCCAATGCCCGGCGAAAAGACACAAAACCTACAGGATGCCTTTCTCAATCACGTCCGCAAACAGAAGATTCCCGTGACGATCTTTCTGGTCAACGGAGTCAAGCTTCAGGGCGTCATCACCTGGTTCGACAATTTCTGCCTGCTGTTGCGCCGCGACGCGCAATCGCAACTGGTCTATAAGCACGCCATCTCGACCATTATGCCAGGCGCGCCGATCCAGTTGTTTGATCCGGAGCACGCGGACGACTAAATAGGCGTCATGACAGATTTTGAAGATGACCTGGACCGCTCCGGCGGCCGGCAGCCGTTTATCGACCAGCGCTCGGCGCCGACACGGGTGGGCCTGATCGTGCCCGATGTGCGGGGAGTCGTGACCAGCCACTCGATCGAGGCTCGCAAAGCTGAGTTCGAGGGCCTGGCCGATGCCATTCGCACGGAACTCGTCTTTTCCGAAATCGTCAAAGTCCGCGAGATCAAGCCCGCGACCTTCATCGGCGGCGGCCATGTCGAGGAGATCAAAGGCAAGGTCGAAGCGGGCGAAGTCGAGCTTCTGCTATTCGACGGCGCGCTCGCCCCGATCCAGCAGCGCAATCTCGAAAAGGAGACCGGTGCCAAGGTGCTGGACCGGACCGGGCTGATCCTCGAAATCTTCGGCGAGCGCGCCGCCACCCGCGAAGGCGTGCTGCAGGTGGAACTGGCCCATCTCAACTATCAAAGGAGCCGGCTGGTTCGTTCCTGGACCCACCTCGAGCGGCAGCGCGGCGGCTTCGGCTTCCTGGGCGGTCCGGGCGAAACCCAGATCGAGAGCGACCGGCGGCAACTCGAAGACCGGGTCAAGCTGCTCGAAGAGCGGCTCGAGAAGGTCAAGCGCACCCGCGGCCAGCAAAAGGGCAAGCGCGATGCGCAGCCGTTCCCCGTCGTTGCCCTGGTGGGCTACACCAATGCCGGCAAGTCGAGCCTCTTCAACCGGCTGACCGGCGCCGAGGTGTTTGCCAAGGACCTGTTATTCGCAACTCTCGACACGACAGTGCGAAAGATCGCCTTGCCGCATGGGCGAGAGGTGATGGTGTCCGATACGGTCGGCTTCGTCGCCGATTTGCCGACGACCCTGGTCGCGGCCTTCCGCGCCACGCTCGAGGAAGTCGCCGACGCCGAAATCATCCTCCATGTTCGCGATGTCGCCAATGCCGATCACGCCGCCCAGGCCAATGATGTGCTCAAGGTTCTGGCCGGCCTTGGAGTCTCGGGGGAGAAGACCCCGATCATCGAGGTCTGGAACAAAATCGACCTGATCGAAGCCGATATGTCGGGCCGCCGCGATATCCTGCAGACCATCGCGCCGGCCGGTGCCGTCGTCATGAGCGTGCCAGTCTCGGCCCAAACCGGCGAGGGCGTTGCGGCCCTGCTCGAGGCGATCGAAAAGACGCTGGCTGGGCGCAGCCGCACCTACAAGGTGCGGATCCCGCATACCCAGGGCGCCGATGTGGGCTGGCTCTATGGCCATGCCGAAATTATCAATCGCCAAGAGCCGGACGAAGAGGGCCAGACCTACGAGGTCAGGGTCGAGCCCCGCCACGCCGCGGCCTTCACCCAACGCTTCGCGGGGCGGATTGAGGCTGGCTAGGCTCTTGTCTTGTCGGCAGCGCGAACCTCGTTCCAGTAACCATCCAACCGCTCGAGACCGGCCTCGGCCAGTGCCACGCCATCACTCTTGGCTCGCGCTTCGACATGGTGGAAACGCCGCACGAACTTGGCATTGGCGTCGCGCAGCGCGGCCTCGGGATCGACTCCCAGATGCCGCGCCAGATTGGCGACGGCAAAGAGCAGGTCGCCCATCTCCTCGTGCTTGGCCGCTTCGTCTTCGGCAAAGACGGCGTCCAGAGTCTCCTGCACCTCTTCGCGAACCTTTTCGACTACGGCGTCAACATCCGGCCAGTCGAAGCCGACCGCAGCTGCTCGCTTGGTCAGTTTCTGGGCGCGAATGAGGGCAGGGAACCCGTTCGGAACGTCATCCAGTATCGAAGCCGGTTCCGCACCTTTGTCCGCCGCTTTCTTGGCCCGCTCGTCGGCCTTGACCTCATCCCACTTCGCTTTGGCACCCCCGGCGCTCTTGGCTGCTTCCTCGCCGAAGACGTGTGGATGACGCCGGATGAGCTTGCTTGTGATCGCCTCGACCACGTCGCCGAACTCGAATAAGCCGCGCTCGGCCGCCATCTGGGCGTGATAGACGGGCTGGAGCAGAAGGTCGCCGAGCTCCTCGCGCAGGTCGTCGAAATCGCCGCGTTCGATCGCATCGGCGACCTCATAGGCTTCCTCGATCGTGTAGTTGCGGATGGTCGCAAAGTCCTGTTCGAGATCCCAGGGACACCCGCCATCGGGATTGCGGAGCGCCGACATGATTTCGATCAGGCGGGAAATGTCGCGGGACGGCTGCATGGGGCACTCGGAATCTGGAAGAGAGTAACCGACGCTAGCCGGAAACCATGCCTTTGTCCCCAGGGCTGATCGGCACCGTTCCGGCCCGCGCTCGAATTGGCTACAACCAAGCGGGCAGGTCGAGGACATGGCCAATGGGATGGGAAGCTCTTGGCCAATGGGGGCCTGACGCAAGGCGACTTGAACGGCTCGCCGGCGGAAGCTCAAACGATGTGTGGAGTGTGCGCGTCGGTGGACAACTTGCCGTCGGCCGGCTCGGCACCAGGAGCGATGCCGACCTCGGCTGGGAGGTCGCGCTCCTGCGGCACCTCGACCGCGAAGGCCTGACGGTGCCCGTGCCGGTTCCAACTACAGATGGCAGGCTGTTCGCCGTCGGCCTCATGGTGATGACCTACATGGAGGGCGGACCGCCCGAGACGGACGCTGACTGGCGCCGGGTCGCCGACACGCTCCGCCATCTGCACCGGCTGACCAAGGGATGGCCGCAGCGCCCGGGATGGCGATCATCGACCGACCTGTTAAGCGCCGAGACCGGTACCAGGATCGACCTGACTGCGATGCCGCCCGAGGCCGTTGCGCGGTGCAGGGGGGCGTGGGCGCGACTCCTCGGGCGAGACACCTGCGTTGTCCACGGCAACCCGGCCAACCCCGGCAATATCCGCATGAACGCCAATCGCGTCGCGCTGATCGACTGGGACGAGGCTCACGTCGACGCTCCCGATCTTGACCTGGTGTTACCCCGCAACGCAGCCGATCTCGACGACAGCGCGCATCAGGTTGCCGCACAGGCATCGGCAGCGTGGGAAGCCGCTATATGCTGGGAAGATGCCTACGCCGTCAAAAGGCTTGCCGAAGTTCGAGCCGTCTAGACCAGGAGCGGGCAGCAACCTCAAGCACGCTCACCACATGTGCGATTCGCATAAGATATATTATGGAACTATCTTGGATACGTCTGGACCCCTGAAGCGACCCCGGAAGCTGGCATTTTACGTGATTGCGCTCAATCCGCCATTGCGCCGGGTCCGCGGCTCGCGGCGGCCGGAACCTTGCCCAGGATGATCATCCCCAATACCTCGTCCTTGGTGACGTCGCTGGTGCGCGCCGAACCGACAACCTGGCCGTTCTTCATCACCACGAGCCGGTCGGCGAGATCGAACACGTCATGGATGTCGTGGCTGATCAGGAAGATGCCGATCCCGGCCGATTTGAGTTCCTTGATCAGTTCGCCAACCTGTGCGGTCTCTTGCGGACCGAGCGCTGCCGTTGGCTCGTCCATGATCAGGATACGGGCATTGAACAGGATCGCGCGAGCGATAGCGACCGATTGGCGCTGGCCGCCCGAAAGCGACTTCACCGGCTCCTTGAAGCGCTTGAAGTTCGGATTGAGCCGCCCCATCACCTTGCGGGCTTCCGCCTCCATGGCAATGTCGTCGAGCGTGCCCCAGCGGGTGCGGATTTCGCGTCCGAGATAAAGATTGGCGGCAGCATCGACATTGTCCGCCAGCGCCAGCGTCTGGTAGATCGTCTCGATGCCGTATCTCTTGGCATCGCGCGGATTGCTTATCGCCGCTTCCTCGCCATTGATTTTGATCGACCCGGCGTCGCGAACATAGGCGCCCGAAAGCACCTTGATCAGCGTCGATTTGCCGGCGCCGTTGTGGCCCAGGAGGCCGACGACTTCGCCCGGATAGAGATCCATCGAGGCGTGGTCGACAGCCTTGATGCCTCCGAAAGCGATCGAGACGTCTTCCATCTGGACCAGCGGTGTGTGTGAAGTCGCGCTCGCCTGATTGGTGTCTAGCATCATGGGCCCCCTATTTCACGCGCCGCCGGTAGATCTGATCGACGAACACCGCCAGCACCAGCACGATGCCGACCACGATATTGGTGTAGGCGGAGTCGACGTTGAGCAGCGCCATGCCCGATTGCAGCGATTGCATGAGCAGCGCGCCCAGGATCGCGCCGTAGATCGTGCCGATGCCGCCCGCCAGCGAGGTGCCGCCGATCACCGCGGCGGCGATCACATAGAGCTCGTTGAGCGAGCCGAGAGCCGTCGTTGCAGCGTCGAGACGCGCGGAGGCGATGACCGACGAGATGCCGACCAGTACGCCCATCAGGGTGAAGACCATGACGGTCAAACGCTTGGTGTTGATGCCCGCCAGTTCCGCCGCTTCCGGATTTCCTCCCGTGGCAAAGATGTAGCGGCCAAATCTTGTGCGCCGGGCGATGAATGTCATCGCCACCGCAACGGCCAGCGTGATGAGCACCGGGATGGGATAGCCCGTCTGAAAGCTCAGTCCGTCTAGGCAAGTCACCACCTTGTCGCCAGCCTGGCAGATGGCGTAGCCGGCCTTGTCTTCGACTCCGGCCGGAATGGGAATGTTGTTCTCGAGCGCGAAGCGCTCGGCGACGCGCGGCGGATAGAGATAGGAGTTGACGATCGCCGTGGCTCCCAGCACTGCCGCGCACCCGACAACGGCACTGAGCACCTCGGCCCACACAGGCCTGGGCGTGAAATTGTAGCGAATACGCTGGCGACGGCGCAGCGCAATTGCGGCCACGATCACGGCGCATATGGCCGCTCCCAGAACCCAGCTCCAGATCGGGCCGATAGAGGCGGCCGGTCCATTGCCGCCGATAAGCTTGAACGTCTTGTCCATCGGCGCGACAGTCACGCCCTTGGCGATGAGGAACGCCGTCCCGCTATAGGCGATAAGTCCGCCGAGCGTGACGATGAAGCTGGGGATTTGCCCGTAGGCAATCAGCGCGCCATTGAAAAAGCCTACGGCAGCGCCAAGAGCGATCGAAAAGACTACCGCGATGATCCAGATCGAGGGATGGCCAAGTCCTAGAGCGGGTCCGAGATTGAACACCTGCAAGACGCCCGTCGCGATGGCGACGACGCTCAGCATCGAGCCAACCGACAGGTCGATCTGGCGCAGCACGATCACCAGCACCATGCCCGTGGTCATCACGGCGATGACGGTCGTCTGGACCAGCAGAATCCACAGGTTCCGGGCGGTAAGGAACGAGCCGCCGAAAAGCCCTCCGCTGCCCGGCCGCAGAAGGCCGCTGGCGATGTCGAACCCGATCCAGATGACCGCCATGGCGGCAACCAGGCCGATCATGCGCGTGTCGATTTCAGTCGCTCGGAGGAAGCGCTTGATGGCACCCTCCCCCGCCACACCCGGACTGCTGGAGTTCGTGTCTGTCGTCATGCCCCGCCCCCATTCGGCCGATCTTTGCGGCCGGTGCGCTTTGCCAGCTTGCGCCGGTCTGTGCATCCACAATGCCCGTAGCGCGGCACAAAGAAAAGGCCGCGCCATCCACTTGAGACGGCGCGGCCTGTAACCTAGTCGGTCAAGTCGATCTCTCGATCAACCGCAAGCGGGAACGGTGCCGGCGGCGACGCCCGCGCAAGCCTGTTCCTTGGTGATGTGGCCGGCGTCGATCGCCACCTGGATGTTGTCCTTGGTGATCGGGGTCGGCGCGAGCAGGATCGAGTTCATCTCGACGCCCATCTTGCCGCCGCTGAACTTGGCGACGCCTTCGATGGAGGCCGGATCAGCGCCGTCGGCGAGAGCGATGGCCGCCTTCGCCGCAACAGTGCCGAGATCGACCGAGTTCTTCCAGACCGACACCAGCTGCGTGCCGAGGGCAACGCGGTTGATGGCGGCAAGGTCGCCGTCCTGACCGGTAACCGGAACAGTGCCGGCAAGGCCCTGCGCATCGAGAGCCGCGACCACGCCCGAAGCCATGCCGTCGTTCTCGGACAGCACCGCATCGACGCCGTTATTGGTCGAGGTCAGGCACTGCTCCATGTTCTTCTGAGCATTGTCCGGCTTCCAGCCATCGGTGAAGGTCTCACAGACATTGGTGATCTTGCCGCCGTCCATGGCGGACTTGAGCACTTCCATCTGGCCCTGGAACAGGAACGTCGCGTTCGGGTCGCCCTTGTCGCCCTTGATGAAGGCATAGCGGCCCTCGGGCTTAACCTTGAGCATTTCCTGCGCCATGATGCGGCCGACGCCGACGTTGTCGAAGGTGATGTAGAGCGCGTTCGGGTCTTCGAACTGCACGTCGTAAGCGATCGCCTTGATGCCGGCGTCGTTGATCTTCTGGATCGAGGGCAGGATGGCGTCCGAGTCGAAAGCGACCACGAGGATCACATCGACCTTTTGCGAGATCAGGCTCTCGATGTCCGCTGCCTGCTTCTGGGCCGAGCCCTGCGCGTCGGTCGAAACATAGGTATCGCCAGCGGCCTCGACGACGGCCTTGATTGCCGCTTCGTCGGTCTTCCAGCGCTCTTCCTGGAAAGTCTTCCAGGATACGGCGATGGTCTTGCCGGCAGCCAGTACGGCCGTCGGCGACAGGCTGACCATGAGAGCTCCGGCCAGTAGCGCAAATTGTTTGAGTTTCAAGTTCTGTCCTCCCGGGTGTCTTTCGCGCCGCGTCGGCCGCCCTTATTGGTTACGGCCCGTATTACCGGCGCATGCGACTTTAGTAGTCGTAGCTTGGGTCTGGAGTCAAATGTCTTGAGGCACGTACCGCGAGGCCGAAAGTCACTCTCCCTGCTTCGACCGCGCACAATTGGTCCAATCGGGGCGGCGCTGTGTTCCTGCAGACGGTGCTACCTGCCCGGCACGGGCCAAGCTGCCGGAGCCTTGCCCCTTTCGAGCACGTAGAACTGCCCGCCGGACAGCGGAAGCCAGTCACCGACGGTTCCGTCCGGCCAGGTGACCCTCACCATGCCTTGCATGGCGTCGCCCAGGCCAAAATGCCAGAATCCCAGCTGGCCGCTCACATGGCCCCCTCCGATCGTCACCTCGCGGGTCGTCACCGTATCTCCGGCCTTGACTTCGAGACGCGCGCCCACCGCGTCGACATTGGGCGCCGGCTGGGTCAGCCGCAGCTCGCTCCAGTTACCGGCATCAGCGCTGGTGTTTCGCCAGACCTGGACTGGTGCGCGGCGGTTGACGACAACCAGGTCGAGAAGGCCATCGAGGTTGAAGTCGGGCATTGCCGCCCCGCGCGATGTCTGGACGCTGGCCACCCCGGCTTTGTCGCCAACTTCCACGAACGTCCCGTCAGGCCCCTGCAGCAGCAGATTGTTGGGGTCCTCCTGGGCAAAGTCGGGCATCCGGTCGACGTTCCCCTTGGCAATGAAGACGTCCGTCCGGCCATCATTGTTCACATCCTCGAACTGGGTGTGCCAGGCCGTGCTTGGCCGCAGATCGGTGCCCATATAGGGCCGGTGAGCAGTCACCCCGCGCGGGAACGCCACATCCTTGAAGTCCGGCTTCGGCGGGGTGCCATCCGCCGGCAACGCGGTCAGCGTCTGCAGCTTGTTGTCCGCCATGCTGGTGATGAAATAGTCCGGAAAGCCATCGCCGGTGACATCGGCGCTCGCCAGCCCCATTCCCCATATCTTGAGTGGTTTCCAGCCATCTTTGGCAGTGTAGAGCGCCGGCGCCTGGCCCTGATCGAGCTTCCACAACTGCTCCTGCCCGCCCATGTAGTATTCGCGGTCATTGGCGATGCGGAGCGCGGGCGTGCCCGACAAATTCCAGTCGGTGAACAGCATCGAGAGTGCGCAATAGCTCGGCTTGAGCGGCACGGGCTTGGCAAACCCGGTGCGCGTCCAGTCGGGGCGCTCGAGCCAGTTGTCCGTGCACGAGCCCCAGGGGTCGATCTCCTGCGTGCGGTCGATATAGGAGCCGAGCGCCAGCGTCGGCCAGTCATTGCCGTGTTCCCAGGTTGCGGCGAAGGCAGTCCACCATGCATCGCCACCGTCAAATCCCCAGGCCTCGTTGGCGCGTTCGAACTTGCAGTCGCCAAGCCCCCGCATCGCCACCGCTTCGCCGACGCGCAACTCGACGATGTCCGTGAGCCCGTCGCTGTCGACATCGAGCGGATAGGCGCCGGTGACCGCACTGATCTCTAGTCCGCTGTTCTGGAGCTCAAACTTGAGTGCCCCACCCTGCACGCTGGCATTTCGGTAGAACTTGGCCGGTGCCTCGCCGCCGGCGAGCAGCATGTCGGGAAATCCGTCGGCATTGCAGTCGAAGGTCGCGACGCCGCCGCCGACCATGTATTGCCACTCGCCGGAATAGACGCTGTCGATCCCGGAGCTTGCGGTCTCATCGGCAAAGGTCGGCACCTTGAGAGCGTCCGCGCCGAAGGCGGGCAGCGCTAAAAGGCCAAGGCTCAGCAACAGGGAGAGGGCCAGTTGGCGCATGGCTATCTCCAGGTCTTGAGGGCAATGGCGTAGGCGCCGATACATCTGCCCTGCGCCAATCCGCTCTCGATCGCGGCGCGGAAGTGGATGCCGCCATAGAGGCGCGAGATGCCCGCCTGGTTGGCTGCCTCCCAGAAGCTCGCGAATTTCCGGTTGGCCAGACCGTCTCGTTCGCCGGTCTTGTCTTCGAAGGCGAAATTGTCGCCGAAGATGCTCGTCAAGACCTCGGCCGCTGCGGCCGATTGCGTACTGTGCCCGGACGGATATTCGGGAAAGGGCGGCGTATTGATCAGCGTTTCCCATTTGGGGTCGATGACGCGCCGGATATAGGTCAGCGGCCGGACGAGGTCCCACACGTATTTGTTATCCCAGCAGCCGATGAATCCGTCGGCCTCGGCGATGCTCAGCCGCGTCAGTGCATCGAGGCTCTTTTCGAGACTGACATTGTCGCGCGCGAGCACCTGCAGGACGATCGAGACCCAGTGGCCGGGAGGGGTCCAGGACAGCATTGGATCGTCCGACCAAAAGCGCGCTATGGCCTTCTGGTCGTCGGTCAGCTTGCTCTTGATGTCGTAGACCTCATAGGCCTGCTTGTAGAATTCGGAGTTCGGATCCTCGCTATAGGCAATCGCCGGCGGCACCGGACAGGTCGCGCCGCTCGGCATGGCGAACGGGCGGTTCTTACCCCACTCGGGCAGCAGCGGCACCTGCTGCTGGACGATGGCATTGGTCGGCACCCAATGCGCGGGCCCGGGGATCAGCTTGTAGTCGGTGGGAAAACCCATATTGACGACAACCGCGCCGCCGTCCGTCGCGGCCCAGTCGAGGATGTGAGCGGCAACCGACTTCCCATAAGACATGCTGCGCCAAGCGACATCGGTCGCGACGCCTTCCCCTGTCCCTGCCTCGAGCAGCTTGCGCTGCGCCTCGAAGGCGCGCTGGCCGGTCGGTCCCGTGTTCTCGAAGAGCTTGGCCATCACCTCGGACATTGCCGCTTCGAGAATGATCGCGTCGTCGTACGCGGCGCCCGCCTCGCGCGCCGGCACCGGCGTCAGCTCATTGAGCTGGCCGGCAAGGCTCTGAAGCTTGTCCGAGCCCGAGGCGATTGCCTCATAGGCCGCGACATTGAGATAGGCATAAGTTCGGCTTGCGACCGGTGGCGTGTAGGTTGGGGTGTGCCGCGTCAGCGTCAGCACCATCCGGTTCCAGGTGGTGAGAACCTCTTCCACAGACGTCGCCGCCAAGGCCGGGTTAGTCGCTGCCAGCGATCCGATTGCGGACAACACGGCAAGCACAATCGAAGTCGCGAGGCGACGCCAGTAACTCATAGTCTTCCCCCCGGCTCAGCATTTTTTTTGAGCAACGAACTAATACAGCATAGGCCCGGAAGCGAGGCAAATAAGCCGCTGCTACCGGGGTGAAATCACCCTTCCACCGGTTACGTCGATCCTCAGCCCGTCGAAGGCAGGCCGCACATTAGCGGGCGTTTCGGCGTCGGTCTTGGCGTAATCGAGATCGATGTGAAGGTTGGTGAGGATCGCCTCGCGCGGATGGCGCGCCGCGACCAGTTCGAGGGCCTCCGGCAGGCTGAGATGGCTGACATGGGGCGTCGGTCGCAGCGCATCGAGGATCCAGGTATCAAGGCCGGAGACCGCCTCGATCGACTCCTTGGGAATGCCGCTCAGGTCGCAGGAATAGGCAAAGCCCCCGACCCGGAAGCCGAGAGATGAGATTTCGCCGTGCTCCTGTCGGAAGGGATGAACGGTGATCGCGCCGCCCGGCCCCTCGACGGTCAGCGGGTTGCCCGCGGTAATGATGTGCTGGCTGAGGATCGGCGGATAGTCGCTGCCCGGCGGTGCGGTGAAGCAATAGGCGAAACTCTGGACGATCCGCTGGCCGGCCTCGTGGGTGAAATAGACATCGACGCGGCGGCGGTTGTTGAGCGCGAGGACCCGCAGGTCGTCGATGCCATGCGTGTGGTCGGCGTGCTCATGGGTGTAGAGCACGGCATCGAGCCGGTCGACCGCGGCATCGAGCAGCTGCTCGCGCAAGTCGCAGCCGGTATCGATCAGGATGCGGGTGGGCTCGGAGTCGCCAGTGCGGCCCTCGATCAGCAAGGAGCAGCGGCGGCGGCGGTTCTTGGGGTTGTTCGGATCGCAGGCGCCCCAATTGCCGCCGATGCGCGGCACGCCGCCGGAAGATCCGCAGCCCAGGACGGTCGCGATGATCTCGGTCGCCTCAGCCAAGGCTCAACCCCGCCTTTGTAAACAGCCTCGCAAAATTTCGCGTCGTTTCCTCGGCTATCGTCTCGAACGAGACACCCCTCACCTCGGCCAGCCTTTCGGCAGTATGGCGAACGAACGACGGCTCGTTCCGAGACCCGCGATGCGGCACCGGCGCGAGATAGGGCGCATCGGTTTCCACAAGCATACGGTCCGCGGGCGTCATTTTGGCGACCTCGCGGATTTCTTCGGCGTTCTTGAAGGTCAGGATACCCGAGAAGGAGACGTAGCCCCCCAGGGCCAATCCACGTCGCGCCAGGCCGATGCCGGAGGAAAAGCAATGCAGAACGAACGGGAAGGTGCCCTTCCCGCTTTCCTCTTCGAGGATCGAGGCAACATCCTCGTCGGCGCTGCGGGCGTGGATCACCAGTGGCAATCCGGTTTCGCGCGAGGCGGCGATATGGCGGCGGAACCCCGTCGCCTGGGCTGCATAGTCCCCCTGATAATCGAGTCCGGCCTCGCCGATGGCGACGCAGCGCGGATGCGCGGCGAGCCGAACCAGGTCGGCAGTCTCGATGTGAAGTTCCTCATGCGCGTGATGGGGGTGCGTCCCCACCGAGCACCAGACCTCGTCGTGCTCTTCGACGATCGCGGTGATCTCGGCGAAACGCTCGACACGGGTCGAGATCGTCACCATGCCGGCGACGCCATTGCCTTTGGCCCGTGCCAGCACGCCGGCACGGTCCGCCGCCAGCTCCGGGAAATCGAGATGGCAGTGGGAGTCGATGAGCATCGCCTAGACTGCTTTAGCCTGCTCGAACTTCCTGAACACCGGCTCGGGCGGCGGCAGGACGGTGCCCGCCGCGATGCCGGTTTCCGAATCGAGCGCATGGTCGAGCATGCGGTGGTCGTTGGGCACCGCGAGCAGATCGAGCATCTTGCCCGCCGCCAACGGTACGAACGGCTGGGCCGCGATCGCCGCGCGGCGCAATACGTCGGCGGTGGTGGCAAGGATCGCACCCATGCGCGCCGGGTCGTCCTTCTTCCCCCAGGGCGCTTGGTCGGCGAAGTAGAGGTTCGCAAGGCTGAGCGCGGCGACCAATTCGCCTGCAGCCTCGTGGAGCTGTTCGGTGACCATGGCGGCTTCCATGCGCTCGACGGCCGTCGTCATTTCGCTGACGATCTTGTTGTCCTCGCCCGACCCTTGTTGCCGCGGCGGCATCACGCCGCCGAAATTCTTGGCGATCATCGCCAGCGAGCGCTGCGCCAGATTGCCGAAATTGTTGGCGAGATCGGCATTGTTGCGATTGACGAATTTCTCGCGTCCCCAGTCGCCGTCCTGACCCCAGGAGATCTCCCGGAGGAAGTAGTAGCGCACCGGATCGGCGCCGAACTCTTCGACCAGCGCGAAGGGATCGACAACATTGCCGAGCGACTTCGACATCTTCTTGCCTTCCGAGGTAAGGAACCCGTGGGCGAAGACGCGCTTCTGCACTTCGAGCCCGGCGCTCATCAGGAAGGCGGGCCAATAGACGGTGTGGAAGCGGATAATGTCCTTGCCGATAACATGCAGATCCGCCGGCCAGAAGGTTTTGAACTTCTCGCCATTGTCGTCCGGAAACCCCGCGCCGGTGATGTAGTTGGTCAGCGCGTCGATCCACACATACATGACGTGCCCGGGCGCATCGGGAACCGGGATGCCCCAGTTGAACGTCGTTCTGGAAATCGACAGGTCCTGCAGGCCGCCTTTCACAAACGAGATGATCTCATTGCGCCTTTCCTTGGGGGCGATGAAATCGGGCTGCGCGTCGTAGAGCTTGAGCAGCCGCTCCTGATAGGCGGAGAGGCGGAAGAAATAGCTTGGCTCCTCGACCCAGGTGGCTTCGGCCCCCGAGGGCGCCAGCTTCTTGCCGTCGGGCGTCGTAGTCAGCTCGCTCTCGTCGAAATAAGCCTCGTCACGCACCGAGTACCAGCCCTTGTAGGTCGACTGGTAGATGTCGCCATTGTTGGAAGCCGTCATGCGCCTCCAGATCTCCTGGCTCGCAAGGTGATGGCGCTTTTCGGTGGTGCGGATGAAGTCGTTGTTGGAAAGGCCCAGCGCTGCGGCGAGGTCCTTGAACCGGCCGGAATTGCGATCCGCCAGTGCCTGCGTCGGGATGCCCTCGCGCTCGGCGGTCTGCACCATCTTGAGGCCGTGTTCATCGGTGCCGGTCAGAAACAGCACCTCGCGACCCTCGAGCCGCCGCCAGCGGGCGATGGCATCGGTCGCGACCATTTCATAGGCGTGCCCGATATGGGGTTCGCCGTTCGGATAAGCGATGGCCGTGGTAATGTAGTAGGCGTTGCGAGTCATCGGGCTCAGGCGTTGGAGAGATGGGACTGGGCGTGCCGCCTGATCGCGTCGAAGACGCCTGTCAGTGTCTGCCGCGCGTCGAGATTGTAGATTTCGGCGTCGGCAAACTGGGCGGTGGCCTTGTCCCATAGCTCCCCGGCCGAGGCAAGCCGGGCCGTTTCGCCGGATTCGGCCGCGTTCCGGGCCTCCTCGGCGATCCAGCGGCGGACGATTTCCTGTGCGAACGCAAAGGGCGCGCCCTCGCGGTCGGCGGCAAGCGTCTCGGCAATCGCCGTCGCCACTGCGGGTACCCCCTTGTGCGGCGCGCTTAACCAGCCCTGCAGACTGCTCAGCGGCGCGCTGTCCGCCAGCCCAAGGGCCTCGAACCCCCGCCGCGGCCTTCCAGCAGCAAGGCTCATTACGGCGTCGGCGGCCGATGCCTCCGCCCCTCCGGCAACCAGCACTTCCTTGACCTCGCCGTCTGTCAGCGGCCGCAGCGCCACCGAATGGCAGCGGGAGCGGATGGTGGGCAGAAGGCTTCCCGGCCGGTGCGACACCAGCAGGAACAGCATTTCCGGCGGCGGCTCCTCGAGGATCTTGAGTAGCGCATTGGCGGCACTCGCGGTGCAGTCGTCGATCGCATCGACGATGGCGATGCGGAAACCGGCGCGGCCGCGCGTCATGCGCAATTCCTCGACAAAGCCGCGAACCTCGTCGACGCGGATCGCCGTATAAAAGCCCTTGCCGCTGTCGCGCGGTGCCCTGCGCAGGACTCTGAGATTGGGATAGCCGCCCGAGGCGACCTGCGCCGCGACATGCCCAGGGCTTTCGTCGCCTGTGCGCGAAAAGATCAGGCGCGCAATGTCGAAGGCAAGAGTTGCCTTGCCGATGCCGCGCGGACCGTGCAGCAGGATGCCGCTCGGCAGGCGCGCGTGATTGAGCTGTTCGACGATCGCGGCATGTTGCGCGACATGCCCGATGACCCGGCTCTGCGTTTCCGGCAGGGCCACCCCATCGAGCTGGTCCGGCTCGCGCCGGTCTTCGTCCTCGCTCACGCGGCTGGTCCTGCCGACAATTCGGGAAAGCGCCGCGACAGCACGTCCCAGATTTCCTGTTCCAGCGCGTCTTCGCTCTGTGCCGCGGGAATGACCACGCAACGCTCGGGGTTGTTGCGGGCAATGTCGAGATAGGCTTCGCGCAGCCGCTGATGCCAGACGAGGTCTTCCTTCTCGAAGCGATCGCCGGTGGCGGCGAGAACGGCTTCGGTCTCGCGCTGGTTGACCCGGTGGAATGCCGCCTCGGGGTCCATATCGAGAATGATGGTGAGGTCCGGGTTATGTCCATTGAGCGCGAGGACTTCGAGGGCGCCGATGAGCTTTTCATCGACCCCGCCGGTGAGGCCCTGATAGGCGCGGGTCGAGTCGTGGAAGCGATCCGAGATCACCCAGCGCCCCGCCTCGAGATTGGGCGCGATTAACTGGTTGACATGGTCGAGACGGGCCGAGGCAAACAGCACGGCCTCGGCGCCCGGTCCCCATTGTTCGGACCGGCCCTGCAGCAGGAAGGCGCGGATCGCTTCGGCGCGCGGCGTGCCGCCGGGCTCGCGCGTCCGCACCGCAGCGATCGCATGCAGGCCCAGCGTTGCGACAAGGCGTTTGACCTGGGTCGATTTGCCCACGCCCTCGCCGCCTTCAAAGGTGATGAAACGGGCCGGCGGGGCAGCAGCGCGGTCCAGCATCAGGGCAGCCAGCCCAGCAGCAGATGCTTGATCGCGTCGCCGGCGCGACGCACGAGATCGCCCTGTTCGACCGTGCTCGCGGCATAGAGCGGCGCGCTCTGCACGATCTTGCCGGCGCATGTGACATTGAGGGTCGCGATCTGCGTCCCCTCGAGCACGGGCGGGATCAGCGGGCCGCGATAGGTCACCGTCGCCTCGGGGCATCTGTCGGCGCCCTTGGGGATGAACAGGTCAATGGCGCCCGAGCCCACCAGCCCGACCTGCGACTCCGTGCCGCCATAGACATTGGCATAGGCGACGACCTTGCCCTCGGGAAACACCGGCAGCAGTTCGAAGCCGCGCATGCCCCAGGTCACCAGCTTGCGGGCTTCCTCGGCGCGCTCGTCCATCGAGCCCAGGCCATGCAGCACCGCGATCAGCCGCCTCCCATTGCCCTTGGTCGAAACCACGGTACCATAGCCGGCTTCCTCGGTATGTCCGGTCTTCAGTCCATCGACGCCGATGCCCATCTCGACCAGCGAGTTGCGGTTGAGCTGGCGGATCTTGTTCCAGGTGAATTCGGGCTCGGAGAAAATGCCGTAATATTCGGGGAAGGTCTTGATGATGTAGCGCGCCAGGGTCGCGAGGTCGCGCGCCGTCACGCGCTGCGCTTGATCGGGCAGTCCGGTTGCATTGACGAAGGTTGAGTTGGTGAGGCCGATCGACTTGGCGAGCTGGTTTTCGATCCGCGCGAACTGGTCCTCGCTGCCGGCGATGCCTTCGGCGAGCGCAATCGCCGCATCATTGCCGGACTGAATGATGACCGACTTGATGAGGTCTTCGACGCGGATCTTCGAGTTCAGTTCCGCGAACATGGTCGAGCCGCCCGAGGCGGCGCCGCCATCGCGCCAGGCGTGCTCGGAGATGAAGAACTCGTCGTTGAGGCTGAGCTGCTTCTGCTGGAGATAAGTGAACACCACCGCGATGGTCATGAGCTTGGCCATGCTGGCCGGCTCCATTGGGCTCTCGGCGTCCTTCTGGAACAGGATCGAGCCGGACTCATAGTCCATCAGCACCGCGAAGCGGGCTTTGGTGTCGAAATCCTGGGCGAGTGCGGGCGCAACGACCGTCAGGGCCGCGACGACAACTAGCAGGAAAGCGCTGAAACCAGACCGCATCGACAAGACCACGTGGCGCCGCCGCGGCGCACCCGACTAATAGAGAACTATGTCGGCAAGTCCAAGTTCCCGCGCGAGCGCCAGGGCGTCGGAGCGCGCCACGCCGGGCTTAAGTCGGGTCAGTGTCAAACGTGTGGCGAGCCGGTCGCCGATGGCGACCTCTTCTTCGTCCACCGCCCCCAGCATGGCGAAGCGGGTCGCGACCTCGATGGCCTCCGCCGGATCGCCGAAAATCCCAAGTTGCAGCCGGATTTTGCGGGCATCCTCGTCGACCGAGGCCACCCAGTCGTCGAGCGCCGAGGCCCGGGTCGCCATGGCATTGGCGGCGTCGACCGCGCCATAGACCAGATCGTCGCCCTGTTGAGGGTCGGCATAGGAAAACAGGCTGATCACATCACCCAGCAGGCCGCCTGAGAGCGGGTCGCGGCTCGCCGGTCCAGCTGTGCCGAGTTCTCCCAGATTGACCCTTTCGCCCGTCAGGGGCTCGGCCGGGGTCTCGAGCATCGCCATGCGGGTTGCCGGTTCCTCATAGGCGGTCGTGGTGTTGACCGAAGCCATCAGCATCCTCGAATCGTCGCCATTGAGCGGTGCCGGACCGACATAGCGGACTTCCACCTCGGCGCTGCCCTTGGACCGGTAGCCGAGGATTTCAGCGGCCTGGTAGCTGAGGTCGATGATGCGGCCGGACATGTATGGCCCGCGGTCATTGACGCGGACGAGCACCGAGCGGCCGTTTTCGAGATTGGTCACCCGCGCGTAGCTGGGGATGGGGAGCACCGGGCTCGCCGCCGTCAGGTAATAGGCGCCGAAGATTTCGCCATTGGCGGTGCGGCGGCCGTGGAAGTCCTGACCGTACCAGGAGGCCTCTCCCCGCGCGACATAGCCCGGTCCTGCAACCGGCGTGTAGGTGACGCCGCGCACAGTGTAAGGCTTGAGCGGCATGATGCGGCCGCCGCCATGCTTGGGGTATTTCGCCTTGGTGACGCGCGGCGAAACCGCGACGCCGAATTCCTTGGTACTGAATGCCGAGCGCTTGACCCCTGAGGTACCGACCCCGCCGCCACCACAGGCGGCAAGGACCGGGGCAAGCAGCACGAGCAGCGCCAAAGCGCGCCAGAAGCGGGAACGCAGAACCAAGCCCAATCACCCCGGACAATATCGCGCGCCACTCTAGCAAGCGCCGCACCAACCGCCGCGCAAAGAGCCCGATCGTGGTTGCGTTGGGGTTAATTCGAGTCAAATTGCCGCCCACTCCGTGAGCGCCCGGTTCACTGCCATGGGCTGTTCGAGCAGCGCCAGGTGTCCCGCGCGCGGCACGATGACCAGCCGGCTTCCGGAAATGCCGTCCGCAGTTTCGCGCGCAACTTCTGGCGGCGTGATCTGGTCGCTCTCGCCCACCAGCACCAGCGTCGGCACCGAGATCGCGCCCAGCTCGCCTCGCGAGTCCGGGCGCGCGATGATCGCCTCCTGCTGCCGCATATAGGCCTCGGCACCATTGGCCTCGGCCATGGCGCGGTGGATGGAATAGAGGTCGGAGCTGCCCTGATTGTCGGGATGGACCGAATTGGGAAACGACTGCTCGATCACCGCTCCGAACTTGCCGCCTTTGGCCAGCGCGATGCGCCGCCGCCGAATGGCCGTCGAGTCTTCGGTGTCGGGCCGGGACGAAGTATCGATCAGCGCCAGCTTGATCACGCGCTCTCGCGC
>JBEBGE010000114.1:0-4057 GCA_040081595.1 Devosia sp. | reverse complement strand
GGAAAGAATGGGATGGGTCCGAGGCAGGGGACTTCGGTGAGGTCGGCGATGGTGTGCATGCCGTCGACAAACAGCGAAGGGTCGCCGCGAAAGCGGTTGACCAATGTCGCGCGGATGAGGCCGGCGTCCCCGGCGTCGATCACCGCGAAGGTGCCGACGAGGGAGGCGATGACGCCGCCGCGGTCGATATCGCCGATGACAACGACCGGTACATTGGCGGCGCGGGCGAAGCCGAAATTGGCGATGTCGGTTGGACGAAGATTGACCTCGGAGGCACTCCCGGCGCCTTCGACCAGCACCAGATCGGCAGCGGCGGCGAGCTGACGGAAGGCAAACAGCACTTCGGGCAAAAGCTCGGTGCGCTTCTCCCAATATTCCCGGGCCCGGAACGAGCCGATGCGCTTGCCGCGCAGGATCAGTTGCGCGCCGGTTTCGGCCTCGGGCTTGAGCAGCACCGGGTTCATCGCCGTGATCGGCTCACGCCGCGCGGCGCGGGCCTGGAGCGCCTGCGCCCGGCCGATCTCGCCGCCATCGGCGGTGACCGCGGCATTGTTGGACATGTTCTGCGGCTTGAAGGGCGCGACGCGCAATCCGCGATCGGCGAAGGCGCGGCAAAGCCCGGCGACGATCAGCGATTTGCCGACGTCGCTGCCAGTGCCCATGAACATGAGTGCCTTCGCCACGGCGCTCTTCTAGAGCATTTCTCGTTCCGATAGAATCGGAACGAATGCTCTATGTCCTTGTTTGGTCGCGCGTTCGAACCGGAAAGCCGCTTTGCATTTTTCCTGAAAGCGCTACGGCGGCTCGGGGGCCGGGCCGGATAGGGAGAGGGATGCGCAAGATATTCGTCATAGGCATCGGGGCCGGAGACCCGGAGTTCCTGACCGGCCAGGCGATCGCGGCGATGCGCGCCACCGATGTCTTCTTCATGCCCGACAAGGGCGCGGAGAGGGGCGGGCTTAACCGTGTGCGGCTCGAATTCTTGAAGCGGTTCGTGCCCGAGGGCGGCTACCGGCTGGTCGATTTCACCATCCCGTCACGGCGCAAAGCGGACACGCCGGACTATCAGGAAAGCGTCGCGGATTGGCGCGGCGAACTCGAAGCGGCCTATACGACGCTGTTCGCCGATGAGATCGGCGACGGTGAAGTGGGGGCCTTTTTGGTCTGGGGCGATCCGGCACTTTACGACGGCACGCTCGGCATCCTCGGGGATATGCAGGCGCGCGGACTGGTTTCCGATTTCGAGGTGATCCCGGGGATCAGCGCGGTGCAGGCGCTGGCGGCGCGGCACAAGGTGGCGCTCAACGGCGTGGGCGAGCCGGTGGTGGTGACAACCGGCAGGCGGGTTCTAGGCGGCGAGGCCGATGGCATTCAGCGCTTCGTGGTGATGCTCGACAACGAGATGGCCTTCCGGCGGTTTGCCGGTCAGAGGATGAAAATCTACTGGGGGGCGTATCTGGGAACTGCTGACGAAATCCTCATCGCAGGTAGTCTTTCCAAGGTGTTAGGCGAGATCGTGCAGGCCCGCACGGATGCCAAAAAGCGCTTTGGATGGATCATGGACACCTATCTGATGGTGCGCGAGACCTAGGTCTCACCCCGCAATGTCGATGACGTGGGCGTAGGACCCCATGACGCGACCCACCATGGTGCCCATCGGCGGCTGCGGCTCGCCGAGAGCGTCGGTCGCGGCAAAGAGCGGGGCACCCGAGCCGGGCTTACCAGTCGAATAATGGAATTCGTGCCCCATCAGATCGGCCGGCCAGGGCAAGGGGCTGGCGTGGTTCAGGCGGCGATAGCCGAGAGTGCGTTTCGGCCGGTCGATGCGGGTCTCGACCGGAAGCAGCCCGGCCATGCGATGGGTATTGCCCACGCGGTCGGTGAGGCTTTCGCCCAGAACCATGAAGCCCCCGCATTCGCCATAGATCAGGGCGCCGCGTTCGCGGGCGGCGGCGAGGCCGGAGCGAAAAATGTCGGCATTCGCCAAAGTCGCCCCATGCAATTCCGGATATCCTCCTGGCAATAATACCGCATCGCTATTCATTTTAGCAGACTCGTTGCGGAGGGGTGAGAAGAAGGAGATCTCCGCGCCTGAAGCTCGCCAGTCCGCCAGCCAGTGAGGGTAGAGAAAGGCGAAGGCTTCGTCTCTGGCCACCGCGATACGCTGGCCGAGGGGCGGCACGAGCCGCTGCAGTTCCATAATATCCGGCCCCGCCATTGGGCCCGAGAGCGCCAGAAGGCGGTTGATATCCACATAGTTCTCCACAGTCTCGGCAGCGGCCGCGACTGTCGCCTCGAACCCGGCCAACTCGTCTGGCAGTACCAGACCCAGATGGCGCTCCGGCAAAGCCAGATTGTCCCGCTTGGGCAGCATGCCAAGGACCGGGATGCCGGTCTCAACGAGCGCCAAGCGGAGCATCCGCTCATGCCGGGTGGTTGCGGCGCGGTTGACGATAATGCCGGCGATCATCACCGCTGGGCGCCAATGGGCAAAACCCGAGACCAGGGCGGCAATCGACTGGCCCTGTTTTTCGGCATCGACGACGAGGATGACCGGCAGGCCGAGCGCCGCTGCCAGATCGCCGGTCGAGCCATTGCCGTCCGCGGCGCCGTCGAACAGCCCCATGACGCCTTCGACCAGCAGAAGGTCCGTTCCGGCCGAGTGATCCGCCGCCAACCGGCGCAGCCGGGAGACAGACATTGCCCAAGGGTCGAGGTTGATGGCTTCCGACCCCGAGGCGCGGGCAAGGATGGTGCGGTCGATATAGTCGGGTCCGGTCTTGGCCGGGGCGACCGCGAGCCCGCGTGCGCGCAAAGCCGCTAGAAGGCCGAGGGTGAGCGTGGTCTTCCCCGATCCCGAGCGTGGTGCGGCGATGATCAAGCCATTTGCCGGGCCGGGCCCGGTCCCAAATCCGCTTTCCGCCTTCGGCAGCCGGGAGTCAGCCAATGCGATTGCTCCGCCGGCAGGGCGAGTGCCGCGCAAGCAGCCCGCGACATACCGGCACCAGTCCAATGCCGCCGATGGCCGCTTTCGGCGGCGACAATCGGCGTTGCGGACCACAAGCGGAGGACGTTTCTTCACGCGCCTGTCTTGAAGGTGCCGCATGGCAATCGAGCAGCGCAAAGCTCATACTATCAAGTCCCCGGGTGCAAACGGGGTTTCGAGAGCGGCGGAATGAAGGTTCTGATCCTGGGCGGCACGGGCGAAGCACGCGAACTCGCCAACCGGCTTGTTACGCTTGGCCACGATGTCACGAGTTCGCTTGCCGGACGCACCGCCGCGCCGCTCTTGCCCAAGGGCGAAATCCGCGTCGGCAAGTTCGGCGGCGTTCCGGGACTGGTTGGCTATCTGCAGGTGCTCGGCTTCGATCGGCTGGTCGATGCGACCCATCCCTATGCCGAACTGATCTCGCTCAATGCCGACGCCGCCGCGGCGCGGACCGGCATTCGGCTGGTGCGGCTGACGCGGCCGGCCTGGACCGAACCGGAAGGCGCGGGCTGGGTGCACGTTCCCGATATTACCGCCGCTGCGAGCGCCCTGCCGTCGGGGGCGACGGCCTTGATCACCACCGGTCACGAGGGGCTCGAGGCGCTGCTCGCGCGCGACGATTGCGCCCTGCTGGTGCGGCTGATCGAGCCGCCCGGTTTTGACTTGCCGCGCCATGCGCGGCTGATCGTGGGGTGCCCGCCCTATGGTCTCGTGGGCGAGACGGCGCTGATGAAGCAACAGGGCGTGACCCACCTGATCACCAAGAATTCGGGTGGCGCGCAGACGGAGGCGAAGCTCGAAGCGGCGCGCGCCAACCAGGCGCAGGTGATCGTGATTGCAAGGCCGGCCTATGGGCCGGCGGCCGAGGTGGGGAGCGTCGAGGAGGCGGTTGCAGCGCTCGATCTTGGTCGAGCTTAGTTCAGCGCCCGTCGCGGAGTTGGGTGCGAGCGGCCCCCACCCCATGGTAGCCTCGACGAGAACGTGGCGGTCCCGCGGCCCCGAGTACGCCTGCGCCGGTGGCTGGTCTCGATCGGCCTGGCCGCCCTCGTGCTGTCCGGCGGGCTGCTG
>JBEBGE010000016.1:0-51081 GCA_040081595.1 Devosia sp. | reverse complement strand
GCCCAGAATCGCGCCCATGCGGATCGCGGCCCGGATCAGCGCACCGGTCTTCATCGCCTGCATCCGGGCGATGCCGGTCTCGTCGAGCGGCGTAGTCTCGCCCTCGATGTCGCGCATCTGGCCGCCCACCATGCCGGCGGCGCCGGCGGCCGAGGCGAGTTCGGTGACGAGGCGGATGCGGACCGCCGGATCGGGATGGGTGACGGGCTCGGCCAGAACCGAGAAGGCGAGGGTCAGGAGCGCGTCGCCGGCGAGGATCGCGGTCGCGTCGTCGAAAGCCTTGTGGACGGTGGGGCGGCCGCGGCGGAGATCGTCGTCGTCCATGGCCGGCAGGTCGTCATGGACCAGCGAATAGCAATGAATGAGTTCGGCGGCGAGCGCGGCACTCAGCGTCTCCTCTGCGGGCATGCCGAGCATGGCAGCCGTTTCGCGGAGGAGCAGCGGCCGGAGGCGCTTGCCGCCTGCCAGCACGCCGTGGCGCATGGCGGCGATCAGCCGGTCGGAGGCGATGCCGGGGCCGTCCAGCCGGACGGCGGTCAGCAGCGTATCGAGGGCCGTCTCGATTTCGACGGCGTTTTCCGCCAGCCGGCCGGCAAAATTTGGCATACTTACCAATGTCATTCCCGCGCAGGCGGGAATCCAGACCGGACCCGCCATTTCCCCAGCGTCCAGGGCTTCCTACTGGATTCCCGCCTCTGCGGGAATGACATCATGGGAGGTTGCGGGAATGGCATTTCTTCTCTATAGAGCCCGCAATTCCCGGCAGACCCTGTCTGTTGACGCCGAAATCTCTCGGCGACGCCCTATTGATACGGAGATCCCGATGGCTGTTCCGAAACGCAAGACCTCGCCGATGAAGCGCGGGTTCCGCCGCTCCGCCGATGCGCTTGCCGCCCCGGCCTATGTCGAGGACAAGGATTCGGGCGAACTGCGCCGGCCGCACCATGTCGACCTCAAGTCCGGCATGTATCGCGGCCGCCAGATTCTCGAGCCCAAGAAGTCCTGAACCCGCCGAATGGCGGCTTGAAGAATTTCGCGGCCAGCCCCACAAGGGCTGGCCGTTTGATTTTGCGGGGCTCACATGGCGAAGACGCGCACGGAATCGGACTCGATGGGCACGATCGAAGTGCCCGCCGGCAAATATTACGGCGCGCAGACGGCACGCTCGCTGATGAACTTCGAAATTGGCGAGCAGAAGATGCCGACCGAGATTATCCGGGCCTTCGGGATTTTGAAGAAGGCGGCGGCGAACGCCAATTACAGGCTCAAGCTGATCGACAAGGCCAAGCGCGACCTCATTGTCGCGGCGGCCGACGAGGTGATCTCCGGAGCGCTCGCCGATCATTTCCCGCTGGTCGTCTGGCAGACGGGCTCGGGCACGCAATCGAACATGAATGTCAACGAGGTCATTTCCAACCGCGCCATCGAAATGGCGGGCGGGGTGATGGGAAGCAAAAAGCCGATCCATCCCAATGACCATGTGAACATGAGCCAGTCGTCCAACGATACCTATCCGACGGCGATGCATATCGCGGCGATCGAGGCGATCGACAATTATCTCGTGCCGCGCGTGAAGCTGTTGCGCGATACGCTGGCCAAGAAGTCGAAGGCCTTCATGAAGATCGTCAAGATCGGGCGGACGCACCTGCAGGATGCAACGCCGCTGACGCTGGGGCAGGAGATGAGCGGCTGGGTGGCGCAAATCGATCTGGCGCTGGCGGCAATCAAGGCGACGAAGGCGCAGCTTTATGAGTTGGCGCTGGGCGGTACGGCGGTCGGTACCGGGCTCAACGCGCACCCCCAATATGCGGTCACGGTCGCGGCGGAAATCGCGAAGCTCACCAAAGAGCCCTTCGTTACCGCGCCCAACAAATATGCGGTGATGGCGGGGCACGATGCGTTTGTCGGCACCTCGGGGGCGCTCAAGCAGTTGGCCGTGGCCCTGATGAAGATTGCCAATGATGTTCGCTGGCTGGCTTCGGGTCCGCGCTCGGGACTGGGTGAACTCATCATTCCCGAGAACGAGCCCGGCTCTTCGATCATGCCGGGCAAGGTCAACCCGACCCAGTCGGAAGCGCTGACCATGGTCTGCGTCCAGGTTATGGGCAACGACACCGTGATCAGCATCGCGGCCTCTCAGGGCAATTTCGAGCTCAATGTGTTCAAGCCCGTCATCGCCTACAATTTCCTGCAGTCGGTGCGGCTATTGGCGGATGCGGCCAAGAGCTTCAACGATCATTGCGCGGTGGGGATCGAGCCCGACCGGGCGCGGATCAAGCAATTGGTCGATCAGTCGCTGATGCTGGTGACGGCACTCAATCGCCGGATCGGCTACGACAACGCGGCCAAGATCGCCAAGAACGCGCACAAGAAAGGCTCGACGCTGCGCGAAAGCGCGATCGAACTCGGGCTGCTCACCGGCGCCGAATTCGATGCCGAGGTGAAGCCCGAAAACATGGTGGGCAACCTCAAGCCCTAATGGCCCGGCGTCGCGTTTCCAAACCGAAAAACCGGCTCCCACTTTTTCTGGAAACGCTCAGTCGCGGCGCCCCCAATATTGGCGCGCGATGATGCCGAGTCCGATGGCGATGAGGACGATCGGGCCGAAATAGCCCCAGTCGAAGTGGAAGTAGAAGGCGGCAAAGAGCGCCGTGAAGATCGTGCCGGAGATCATCAGCCCGATGATCTCACCGTCGATATTGCCGTTATTGGCCTGATAATGGCGCTGGGCGGTGACGAAGGAGCCGACAGCAGGGATCAGGAGGAAGAAGGCCCACCAATTGTCGGGCAGGTTCACGCCGAAGTTCTGGAGGAACAGCACCAGCCCGAGGGCGATGAGGACGAGGGCGCCGATAGGGGCGCCATTGGCCCAGGCATTGCGGTCGGTGCGGCGGGCGCGCCGTTCCTCTCGGCGCATTTCGCGCCAGTCACCCTGGGGTGGGGGAGGCGAAGCCGGCGGCGGGGCGGCGCCTGAATCCTGGGACATGCGGGTCTCCTGAACGCGTTGGGTTCGGCGAGAATGCCCAAACAGCCTGCCATCATCCTTGATTAAGCGCAAATGACGGGGGTGGCCGGACGCTAGGGCTGGCGGCTGGGGCCGGGCTTTGCCATTGTCGGTTTTCGTCAATGCTGGAGGCTTCGATGACCGAGACCGTGATTCTGCCGCCCGAGGGCCGCCGCTCGCGCGGGCCGCTGATCCCGCCGCTGCTGGTCATTCCGTTCCTGATCTACAATGCCCTGGCATTCACGCTCTATGGCGGCCAGCCCGGCGGCTGGAGCTACCAGGTGCTGACGATCCCGATGGTCTCGGGCGTGTCCTGGTCACTGACCTCGGGCGATCTGCTGCTTGTCGTGGGTCTTGTGTGCCTGTTCTTCGAGGTGCTCAAATCCACCAATACCGGACGCAGCTCGGTGATCGAGCACATGCTCTCGACGGCGCTGTTTGTGCTGTTTCTGATCGAATTCCTGCTTGCGGGCGCGGCCGCGAGCTCGGTGTTCTTCCTGCTGATGATCATGGCGGTTGTGGACGTGGTCGCAGGCTTCACCATTTCGATCACCGGCGCGGGCCGCGATGTGACGATGGGGTAAGGGGCGCCCTTATCTAGTCGCGCGCCCGAACCGAAAAACCGGCTCCCACTTCATCTGGGCCCGCTCCCCGGGGACCAATCAGATTTTGACGTTCATCCGGTAGCCGGGAGGCAGGCGGCGGTCGGAGAGATGGCCGCCGGCGTCATAGGTCTGGAGCGCATCGGCAATCGGCGCCTGGCGCTTGGCGCGCTGGATCGGCAGATGGTCGCGTTCGGCGATCAACTGGCTGATGAAGCCCGCCCGGGGAGCCGCGCGCGACAGCAGATAACGGCCATGCTTGTCCCGGGCGCCGTAATTTAGCGCCGTGGGTGAGCCGTTCTCCGCTGTGTCGATCCTCGCCATATGGCATCCTTGCCGGCAATCTGTCCCGAATTGAGACTTGGCCTGCCGTCGTGATTGAACAACGTCGCGCCAGCGCCTTGGTTCCGCAAGGATTTGTTAGGGCTAGGCTATTGAAATCTTTATGAAAGGTTAATCCTTGAGCCGCAGGCGCATGACATGGCGGCGTGTACCGGCGGTGCCGATTTTCTCAAAGCCGAGACGTCCGAAGGCGGGCACAAGCCCCATGAAATGGTAGCTCGGCGAGGTAGGATCGACAGGTGTGGCTTCCAGAACTGTTGCACCGTGGTCTCGGGCATAGGTCTTAGCGGCCTCGATCAACTCCGTTCCATAGCCAGCGCCGCGCAGCTTCCGGCGCAGATACATACAGGCCAACGACCAGATGACTTCGCCGGTCGTCGTCGCAGGTCCACCGAATTTGCGATACGTTTCGCGCGGTGCGATCGAGACCCAGGCCACGGGCTCCCCGTCAAGATAGCCGAGGAGCCCGACCGTGGCGCCAGCCAAAATCCGGCCCTGCATCTGCAGTTTGCGCGCCGGACCTTTGGATTCGCGGCCTTCGACAGGCGTTGCGCGCCAGACCATGCACCAGCAGGCCTTGGGACCGCCCGGCCCGCCGAACAAGGCCTCGAAATCGGCCCAAAGCGCGGGCGTGACCGGCTTGAAGGCGAGGCGGTCCGCCATCTCAGGCGAAATTGTCCTTGGTGGTCCTCAGCGCCGCAAAGACCACCGAGGGGTCGATATCGGGCTCGAGCCCCATGGCGCGGGCAAGTTCGGGCCGGTCGGCGCGCAGGAACGGGTTGGTGCGCTTTTCCATGCCCATGCTCACCGGGATGGTGAACTGGCCGGCGGCACGCATCCGGCGAACCTCGGCGGCCCGGATGTTGACTGCGGCATTGCGCGGATCGACGCTCTGGGCGAAACGGGCATTGGCCTCGGTATATTCATGTCCGCAATACATCAGCGTGTCGTCGGGCAGGGCGCGCAAGGCCAGGAGCCCTTCCCACATCGGGCCGGGTTTGCCTTCCATCATGCGGCCGCAGCCCATCGAGAACAGGGCGTCGCCGACGAAGACGTGGCCGTCGGTCCCGTTGTAGAAGGCGATGTGCCCGTTGGTGTGGCCAGGCGTGTCGATGATTGTGAACAGGGTCGAGCCGAGGGCGACTACATCGCCGCCGCCGACAAGGACATCGAGCCCGAGAATCCGTTCGGCTTCGCTGCGGGGCCCATGGACGGTGATGTCGAAATCGGCCTTCAGCACCGGCAGCCCCTCGACATGGTCGCGATGATGGTGCGTGATGAAGACGTCGGTCAGGGGCCAGCCCCGTTGCAGCAGGGCATTCTTGATGGCGCCGGCATCGGGTGCGTCGATTGCCGCGGTGCGGCGGGTTTCGAGATCATGGACAAGGAAGCCATAATTGTCGGACCGGCAGATGAAGATGTCGATGAGAACGCTCAAATCGATGGGCTTTCGGGGCGAGGGGCTTTCGAGAAATGCAAATCAGCCCGCCGACATTAGCCCCGGGCCGGGGCTGACGCCATGACCCCGGACGTGAGGCGGCTCATCGACTTCTACAAATCGCCGCTGGGCCGGATTTCGCGGGCGCTGGTGCGCGACGTGATCGTGGGTTTTGCGGGCAATATCGACCGGCTCAGGGTACTGGGGCTGGGCTTTGCCTCGCCCTATCTGCGCTTCACGCTGGAAAAGGCCGAGCGGGTGCTGGTGTTCATGCCGGCCCGGCAGGGCGCTTCGGCCTGGCCGCGCGAGGGCCCGTCGCACACCGTGCTGTGCGACCCACTCGAAATGCCGCTGACCGACAGTGCGGTCGATCTGATCGTCGCCGTCCACGCCTTCGAGCATATCAACGACGCCGAGGAGCTGATGCGCGAGCTGTGGCGCATATCGGCGCCGAATGCCCGCCTGATCGTGGTGGTGCCACGGCGAAGGGGCCTGTGGGCCGGGGCCGACAATACGCCGTTCGGGGATGGCAACCCGTTCAGCCGCAGCCAGCTCGACCGGTTGCTCCGGGCCCATTCGTTCGTCCCGGAGGCCTGGCGCGAAGCGCTCTACCTGCCGCCATCGAGCCGCAGCCTGATTCTTAAGTCGGCGCGCTTTTTTGAGCGGTTCCTGAGGGTGTTCGGGCCGACCTTTTCGGGGGTCATCGTGGTCTCGGCGAAGAAGGAACTGTTCCCGGCGGTGCCGCGGCGACGGCGGCTCGAGCGGCTGGTGCGGGTGCCCTCGCTGGCGCCGCAGGCTGCGATGGAGGGGCTGGAGGGCAAGCGGTAACCCGAAGCCTCGGCTTTCCTTTGCCTTTCCTGAACCCATTCCCTATGGTCCGGCGCGTTTTCAACCCCGCCGAAATCATGTCCGACCGTCCCGTGCCGCAGCCCGGCATTCTGAAAATCGCGCCCTATGTGCCCGGCAAGTCGCAGGCGGCGCCGGGCGTCGTGCCGATCAAGCTGTCGGCCAATGAATCGCCGCTGGGCGCAAGTCCGGCGGCGATAGCGGCGCTGCGCGAGGCCGATGCGACCCCCGAGATCTATCCCGAAGGCACGTCGCGGATTCTGCGCGAGGCGCTGGGCGAGGTGCATGGGCTCGATCCCAACCGGATCGTTGCCGGCAACGGCTCGGACGACCTGCTGCATCTGCTCGCGCAATGCTATCTCGGCCTGGGCGACGAGGCGGTGATGAGCCGGCACGGGTTTTCGGTCTATCCGATCGTGACGATGGGCGCCTCGGCCGAGACCGTCATGGCGGAGGAGACCGACTACACCGCCGATGTCGATGCGATGCTTGCTGCGGTGACGCAAAAGACCAAAATCGTCTTTCTCGCCAACCCCAATAACCCCACCGGCACCTACCTCGGTGTGGAGGCGCTCGAACGGCTGCATGCGGGGCTGAGGCCCGACATCCTCTTCGTTCTCGACAGCGCCTATGCCGAATACGTGACCGCGGAGGACTACACGGCCGGGATCGATCTGGTCGATCGCGCCGAAAATGTCGTCATGGTCCGCACCTTCTCCAAGATGGGCCTCGCCTCGTCGCGCATCGGCTGGATGTATGCGCCGGCGCATGTAGTGGACGTGGTCAACCGCATTCGCGGGCCGTTCAATGTCAACCGGCCGGCACAGATCGCGGGCGCCGCCGCGGCGCGTGACGTTGCATTCACCGAACGGCTCAGGGCCTATAATGCCGAGTGGCGCGACTGGCTGAGCCGGGCGCTCACATCCAACGCCATTCGCGTGGTGCCGAGCCAGGCCAATTTCATCCTGGCGCTGTTTGCCGACGAGCAAACCGCGGCGACAGCCTTCCAGGCGCTGCTTGCCGAGGGGTTGATCGTGCGCGAGATCGGCGTCTATGGCATCGAGAACGGCCTCAGGATATCGATCGGACCGGAAGCAGCGATGCGGCGGCTGGTTGATGTGCTGAAGCGCTTTGGCGCCCCGGGAGCCTAGAGGGATGTTCGAGAAAATTGCGCTGATCGGCATTGGGTTGATCGGTTCGTCCATTGCCAGGGCGGTGAGACTCAAGGGGCTGGCCAAGGCCATCGCGATTTCCACGCGCCGTCCCGAGACGCTGGAAGAGGCGCGGCAGCTCGGGCTCGGCGACAGCTACAGCCTCGACGCAGCCGAGGCGGTCAAGGGCGCCGACCTCGTGATTCTCTGCATCCCCGTACAGTCCTATGGGGCGGTGATGCAGAAGATCGGGCCGCTCCTCAAGCCGGGCGCGATCGTGTCGGATGTGGGCTCGGTCAAGCAGCATGTGATCAAGGCGATGCAGCCTTATGTGCCCAAGGGTGTGCACCTGATCCCCGGCCATCCGCTGGCGGGGACCGAGCATTCGGGACCCGGCTCGGGCTTTCCCGAACTGTTCCAGAATCGCTGGTGCGTGCTGACGCCGGGGCCGGATGCCGATCCGGCGGCGGTGGCCCGGCTGACGCGCTTCTGGGTGGCGCTCGGCTCAAATGTCGAGACCATGGACCCGGCGCATCATGACATGGTGCTCGCGATCACCAGCCATATCCCGCATCTTGTCGCCTACAATATCGTGGGCACGGTCGCCGATCTCGAGACGGCGACGCAGTCGGAGGTGATCAAGTTCTCGGCCTCGGGCTTCCGCGATTTTACGCGCATCGCGGCGAGCGATCCGGTGATGTGGCGCGACGTCTTTCTCACCAATCGCGACGCCGTGCTCGAAATGCTGGGCCGGTTCCTTGCCGACCTCGGCAAGCTCGAACAGATGGTCAAGGCCGGTGACGGGCCGGGGATGGAAGAGCTCTTTACCCGCACGCGGGCTATCCGCCGCTCGATCATCACCGCGGGGCAGGAGACTGCCGCAGCGGATTTCGGCCGTCCGCATGGCGCGCCGCAGACCGAGAGCGGACCTTCGGGGACCGTCGAAGTCACGGGCGCCCCGGCGCCACTGCTCGAGGTCAATGTCGAGGTGGCGCATGCGGTGCGCGAGCATGGCGGCGGCGACGACGCGTAGACCATTCGTTCCGATAGGATCGGAACAAATGCTCATGATTCCAGTTTGACGCGCTTCCGAGCCGGAAAACCGTGTCGCACTTTTCCTCGAAGCGCTTCAGCATTCAGCTTCGGTTCAGCCGCGAAACGGCATCTGGCGCCCCAACGATTTTGAGGGGACTAAGCCATGGGCGATTTGAGCGGCTACCAGAAAATGCGGGCGGGTGAATATTACCAGGGCCCGGACTGGGCGATGGTCGACATTCAGATGAAGGCGCGAGCCAAGCTCGAAGCGCTCAATGCCATTCCCATGCGGGAAATGGAGCGCCGCTCCGCCATGTTCGCGGAATTGCTCGGCAGCGTCGGCAAGAGCTTCATCATGTCGCCGATTACCTGGGAATATGGCAAGCACATCCATATCGGGGACGGCGTCTTCATCAATTTTGATTGCATCTTCCTCGATGGCGGCGATGTGCGCATCGGCGACGGCACGGCGATCGCGCCGCGTGTGCAGTTCCTCACCGCCGGCCATCCGGTCGATCCCGAGGAGCGGCTGGTTCGCGACGAAGAAACCGGTGCGCCCGCCGGGGCGATTTGCATCAACAAGCCCATCACTATCGGCAAGAATTGCTGGATCGGCGCCGGCACCATCATCGTGGGCGGCGTCACCATTGGCGACGGCACGACGATCGGCGCGGGCAGCGTTGTGACCCGCGATATTCCCGCCGGGGTACTCGCTGCGGGCAATCCCTGCCGGGTGATCCGCAAGGCCTCGCGCCGCGAGGAAGCGGCGAACGACGAGCGCGCGACGGGCTGAGGTTCGCCTGTCGCGGTTCCGAACCGGAAAGCCGCCACACACCTTTCCTGGAACCGCTCTTAGAGGCTCTTCAGAGCTTCAATGACGCGGGTGCCGTCGGCCGAGTTCCATTCGGCCGGTCCCTGCAGCACGCCGATCTCGCAACCCTTCCGGTCGATCAACAGCGTCGAGGGGAGGCCGATCGCGACGGCGTCGATCTGGAGCTTCTTGAAGGCCTCAAAGGTCGAGTCCGCATAGAGCGGCAGGTTCTTCCAGCCGCCCTCGGTGAGGAATTTTCTCGCCTTGTCGAGCCCGCCCGAGCCGATATCGAGATTGATCGGCAGGACCATGAAGTTGTCGTCGTTCTCAGCGGCGGCGAGCTGATCCAGCGCCGGCATTTCGGCGCGGCAGGGGATGCACCAGCTGGCCCAGAAGTTGACCAGAAGCGTCTTGCCGGCAAAATCCTTGAGGGTGAAGGCCTTGCCATCGGCATTGGTGAAGGCCATCGCCGAATGGCCGCGGCCGGTGCCGGTGCCGTTGAGGGCCGCGAGCTGGCCGGTCGCCGCGGCATCGATTACCTGGGCGGCAAGCGGCTGCGGGGCGCATTCGGCGGCCTTGAGGAGCCCGGCATTGCTAACCCAAAAGGTGATGGCTATAGCTACCGCCGCGCTCAGGAGACCTGCGAAAACCACCCGTCGCGGGCTCAATCTGGGGCGTTCGGCTGCGGGTTCGGCCATCTGAACTCCAAGGGACCGGTGATGAGCAATCGCATGTGGGGCGGCCGGTTTTCCTCCGGTCCCGACGCCATCATGGAAGAGATCAATGCCTCGATCGGCTTTGATCACCGGCTCTACAAGCACGATATTGCCGGGTCAATCGCGCATGCCCGGATGCTTGCCGAGACGGGCATTCTGACGCCGGCGGATCGCGACGCGATCGTCACCGGTCTAGATGCGGTGCTCGCCGAAATCGAATCGCAAAAGTTCAACTTTTCGCGTTCGCTCGAAGACATTCACATGAACATCGAGTCCCGGCTCAAGGAGCTGATCGGCGAAGCGGCGGGGCGGCTCCACACCGCCCGGTCGCGCAACGATCAGGTGGCGACCGATTTCCGGCTCTATGTACGGGACGCGATCGACACGCTCCTCGCCCAGATCAAGGTGCTGCAACTGGCGCTGGTCAATCGCGCCGAGGCGGAAGCCGAGACGATCATGCCGGGCTTTACGCATCTGCAAAGCGCGCAGCCGGTGACCTTCGGGCATCACTTGCTGGCCTATGTGGAAATGCTCGGCCGTGACAGCGGCCGGCTAACGGATGCCAGGCGGCGGCTCAATGAAAGCCCGCTCGGCTCGGCGGCGCTGGCGGGCACACCCTATCCCATCGATCGCGACATGACCGCCAAGGCGCTGGGCTTTGACCGGCCGACGGCCAATTCGCTCGATGCGGTCTCCGACCGCGATTTCATTCTCGAAGCGCTGAGCGCGGCTTCGATCGCCGCGATGCATCTGTCGCGCTTTGCCGAAGAGCTGGTGATCTGGAGTTCGGCACAGTTCAATTTCGTCCGGCTCAGCGACAGGTTCACCACCGGTTCGTCGATCATGCCGCAAAAGCGCAATCCAGACGCGGCCGAACTGGTCCGCGCCAAGGTCGGCCGGATCATCGGCGCGCTGGCGTCGCTGCTGGTGGTGATGAAGGGGCTGCCGCTCGCCTACTCCAAGGACATGCAGGAAGACAAGGAAGTCGCGTTCGATGCGCTCGACGCACTGTCGCTCTCGCTCGCGGCAATGACGGGGATGGTCGAGGATCTCTCGATCAATCGCGAGCGGATGCGGGCCGCGGCCTCAGCAGGATTTTCGACGGCGACCGATGTCGCCGACTGGCTGGTGCAGAAGGCAAATATCCCCTTCCGCGATGCCCATCACATTACCGGGCAGATCGTGGCGCTGGCCGAGCAGAAGGGCGTTCCGCTCGATGGGCTGACCATCGAGGATTTCAAGTTCATCGACCAGCGGATCGACAGCCGCATCCACAAGGTGCTGTCGGTCGAGGCGTCGGTACGGGCGCGGAAGAGCTATGGCGGCACCGCGCCGGAAAATGTGCTGAAGCAGGCGGCGCTGTGGAAGTCGCTGTTGACAGGCGAGACGGTCCTGCCGCGCGCGGCCAAGGTGTCGCTGGGTGGGCATGGCGACGGCGGAGTGGAGTAGCTCCATGCCGTGTGCGCCCCGACGGATGCGGCTGACCGAGCAGCATGTTGCGCTGCTGAGACGTGACATTCCCGATCCGGGACCACAGCCCGCGGCGGGATTTCGCCTCGCGGGTGACGCCGACTTCGACAGCGAAGTGGCGACAATCCTTGCGACGAGGCCGCCGGGGTCGATGTGGCTGTTCGGCTATGGCTCGCTGATCTGGAAGCCGGAGACCGCCTTCGAGGAGAAGCGGACGGCCGTGGCGCGCGGCTGGCGCCGCCGCTTCTGTCTCGGCTGGGACCATCGCTTTCGCGGCAACCCGGAGGAGCCCGGGCTGATGCTGGCGCTGGACCGGGGCGGGCAATGCAAGGGTGTGGTATTCCGCCTGCCCGAAGTGGGACTGGAGGCTGAGCTCCACAAGCTCATGCGGCGTGAGATGAGCATGGTGCCTTCGGCTTTCCCTTGGCGCTGGATAGCGGTCGCGACCGTCGAGGGCGAGGTGACGGCGCTGACCTTTGCCATGAATCGCAAGAGCGGGCGCTATGTCGCCGATCTCAGCGACGAGCAGATGGTCGATATGCTGGCGACGGCGCGCGGCTTTCGCGGCTCGATGGCCGAGTATCTGTTCGCGACCGTGTCGATGCTGGAATCGCTCGGCATCCACGACCGCTATCTCTGGCGGCTGCAGGCAGAGGTTGCCGACCGGATCGAAGCCGTCCACGCGATGGAGCATTAGGTGCATCACTTCAACTATCGCGATGGCGCGCTGTTCGCCGAGGATGTCGATGTCACGGCGCTGGCCGACAAGGTCGGAACGCCGTTCTATGTCTATTCGGCGGCGACGCTCCGCCGACATGTGCGCGTCATGGGCGAGGCCTTTGCCGGCATCCAGGCCCTCATCGCCTATGCGATGAAGGCCAATTCCAACCAGGCTGTGCTCAAGGTCATCGCCGGGGAGGGCGCCGGCGCGGATGTGGTTTCCGGCGGCGAACTCGAACGCGCTATCGCCGCGGGCATTCCAGCTGGCAAAATCGTGTTTTCGGGCGTGGGCAAGACCGTCGCCGAAATGCGGCGCGGGCTCGAGCTTGGGATCAAGTGCTTCAATCTTGAATCGGAGCCCGAGCTCGAGCGGCTCTCGGACATCGCCGCGGCGATGGGTAAGGTCGCGCCGGTTTCGGTGCGCATCAATCCCGATGTCAGTGCCGGCGGTCATGCCAAGATTTCAACCGGCAAGAAGGAAAACAAGTTCGGCATTCCCTATGCGCGGGCGCGCGAGGTGTACCGGCACATCGCGGCGCTGGCGGGGGTCGAGGCGGTCGGGGTCGACATGCATATCGGCAGCCAGATCACCGACATGCAGCCCTTTGACGACGCCTATGGCCTCCTGGCGGGGCTGGTGCGCGAGCTGCGCGCCGATGGACACAGGATACGTCATGTCGATGTCGGGGGCGGCCTCGGCATTCCCTACCGGCTGGACGAGGCGGCGCCGCCCGATCCAGCGGCCTATGCCAGGATTGTGCGCAAGCATGTCGATGGGCTTGGGGTCGAGCTGGTGCTCGAGCCCGGGCGGCTGATCGTGGGCAATGCCGGCATCCTCGTGACGCGGGTCGAGTATGTGAAGGAAAGCGACAAGACCTTCGTCATCGTCGATGCGGCGATGAACGATCTGATCCGCCCGACGCTCTACGAGGCCGAGCATGACGTGCAGCCGGTCCGCCACTCCAACCTGCCGCCGATCACCGCCGATATTGTCGGGCCGGTCTGCGAGACCGGCGACTATCTGGCGCTGGGTCGCCGGATTGCGGGGGTCAAGGAAGGCGATCTGCTCGCCATCATGAGCGCGGGCGCCTATGGCGCGGTGATGGCATCGACCTATAATTCGCGGCCGCTGGTGCCGGAGGTGCTGGTCGATGGCGCGCGCTGGCACGTGATCCGCTCGCGGCCGAGCATTGAGCAATTGATCGCGTTGGATTCGGTGCCGGACTGGTTGTGACAGAGCGGGAGGGTGCGGTGTCCGACCTTTACGACGGTCAGTGCTTCTGCGGCGCGGTGCGCTACCGGCTCCATGGGCGGCCGATGTTCATCCATTGCTGCCATTGCCGGGACTGCCAGAAGCAAACCGGCAGCGCCTTCGCGATCAATGGGCTGATCGAGGACGAACGCATCGAGATTCTGGCGGGTCAACCAGTCGCGGTCGAGATGGCGACCGACAGCGGTTATCCGCATGACATCTATCGCTGCGCGGCCTGCCAGACCGCGCTCTGGAGTGACTATGGACGCCGCGGCTGGCTGAAATTCATCCGGATTTCGACGCTGGCGGCGGCGAACGACTTCGTCCCGGACGTCCATATCTACACGCGGTCGAAACTGCCCTGGGTCGTCCTGCCCGAGGGGGCGCGCGCCTTTGAAGAGTATTACGACGTGGCGCGCGAGTGGCCCGCCGAAACGATGCAGCGCTATCAGGCGGCCAAAGCAAAGTCCGGGGCCAGCCGCTAAGTCGCTGGCGTTCAGCCCATAGCGCTGCGCGCGAGGGAGACGATCTCGACTGGTCTCTTCGCCAGGGCGTCATCGACCTTGCCGAGCAGCACGTCGAGCGTAAAGGGCTTGGGCACCACGTCATAGATCAGCGCATCGAGACCGTGGGCGCGTTCGCGCTGGTCGGCAAAGCCGGTCATCAGGAGAATAGTCAGCGCGGGATATTGCGCGGCGACGGTGAGGGCCAGCGCGATGCCATCCATCACCGGCATCTTGATGTCGCTGAGCAGCAGGTCGAACTCCCCGGCCTGGGCGACAACGATCTCGGCGGCGATGCCGCCATCCTCGGCTTCGATCACTTCATGGCCCGAATGGACCAGGGCGCGGGCGACGAAGGCACGCACATTTTCGTCGTCCTCGGCAAGCAGGATGCGGGCCATCAGGAAACCTTTGCGGAACTTGCGGCGGTGCCGCCGGTGGTGAAGCTGAGCCGGACGCGCGCCGCCCCGGCGGGCGGCGAACTGAGCTCGGAGGAAAAGTCCATGATGTCGCCGGGTGACATCTCGTTGCCCTGGGGCTGGACCGTCCATTCGAGGAGGACCGTGCCGGCTTCGTCGAGCAGGGTCACGAGAATGAGCGGGACCGCGACGGGCTTGGTCGTCGCCGAGCGGATCCTGGCGGTGACCAGAATGACATTCTTGCCCTGCCGCAGGCTCATCAGGGTCTTGATGTCCTCGAATTCCAGCCCGACAATATTCACCCGCAAGCCGATGGCCGAATAGATCGCGGCCAGTTCGGGAACGAGGCGTACGATTTCGTAGCGCCCGAAAAAGCCAATCCCAAGGATCGCCGCGAGGACGAGCGCGCCGGCGAGGCGGGCGACGCGGCGAAGCTTGGCCATAGGCAGGCTGTTGCGCAGCGCCTCGAGCCGCAGCTCGAAGGCGTGGCGGGAATTCTTGAGTTTGGCCTGGTCGGCGGCGCTGGGCGCCTGCAGCTTCGGCTTGGGGGCAAGGGCAGCCCGGATGTCGGCGAGAGTTTTGTCTTGCCCATTGGCAGGCTCAGCCGGCGCAGGCACAGCCGGGGGAGGTGCAATCGGTGCTGACGCCACGGCTTTCTGTGCGGCCTCGAAAGCGGCATCGAGCGCCTTTTCCTCCTCGGGCGCGAACATCGCGTCTTCCTGCTCGGCGGTGGCGAGGGCATGCCAGGACTTGGAACACTGGGCGCAACGGACTTCGCGCCCCGTCAGCCCCAGCGTGGCGATGGGGACCTGGTAGCGCGTGCCGCAGTTCGGGCAGGCGATCACAACCGTTTGGAGGTCCGGCGAACTCATGGCCGAACCTAGTCCCGGCGGGGTTAAGTTTCCTCAAACTTGCCCATGTTGAGGGGCATAAAGGGCCAAGGCGGGGGCCGCGGCTGATATGATCGGACCGGCTGATTCGGAGACGTGCCCGGTTGATCGAGTTTTCCAATGTCGGTTTGCGCTATGGCCATGGGCCGGAGATTCTCCGCGACCTGAGCTTCAATATCGAGCCGGGCTCGTTCCATTTTCTCACCGGCCCGTCGGGTTCGGGCAAGACGTCGCTGCTGAAGCTGCTGCTGCTCTCACTCAAACCGAGCCGCGGCACGTTGCATATGTTCGGGCGCGACGTGATGAGCCTCGACCAGGATGCGCTGCTCGAAATGCGCCGGCATATCGGCATCGTATTTCAGGAGTTTCGCCTGCTCGATCATTTGACGACTTTCGAGAACGTGGCGCTGCCCCTGCGCGTCCTGGGCCAGCCGGAATCGGCTTATCGCGACAATGTCACCGAACTGCTCGAATGGGTGGGGCTTGGCGAGCGGATGGAAGCGCTGCCGCCGCTCTTGTCGGGTGGCGAAAAGCAGCGCGCGGCGATCGCGCGGGCGGTGATCGGCCGACCCGACATCCTCCTGGCGGACGAGCCCACGGGCAATGTCGATCCCGAGCTGTCGCTGCGGCTGGTCCGGCTGTTTGCCGAGCTCAACAAGCTCGGCACCACGATTATCCTTGCCACCCACGAATTGCCGCTGCTCGACAGCTTCGCCTTCCCGCGCATGGTGCTGCGCGATGGGGAGATCCGCATCGATGGCTGACGCGACGATGGAAGCCAGAGTGACCGAAGTGTCCGTGAGCGCACAGCGCCGCGCGGCGCCGATCGTGCCGGAGCGTTCGGTCGCGGGGCGGACGCTGGTGCTGCTGATCGCGATCATGACGTTCCTTTCCGGCGTGACGCTGGGCGGGGTGGTGCTGGTGCAGAAATCGGCGATCGCGTGGTCGACCGACGTGGGCCGCGAAGTCACCATCCAGCTCCGGCCGATCGAGGGTGAGGTGATGGACAGCAATATCCGCACGGCGATCGCGCTGGCCGAGGCGACGCCAGGCGTCACCGGCGCCCATGCCATCAGCCTCGAGGGCAGCCAGAAGCTGCTCGAGCCCTGGCTTGGCACGGGTCTGGATCTTTCAACGCTCGATATTCCGCGGCTGGTGGTGGTCGAATTGGGCGATCCCACGGATGTCGATCTCAGCATGCTCGAGCGCGATCTTGCGGCGATCAAGGGCGCCTCGCTCGACACGCATTCGGCCTGGCGGCAGCAGCTCAATGTGATGGCTGGGACCATCGTTTTGTCCGGTGTGCTGGTCCTGGCGCTGATCGTTCTGGCGACGGTGCTGGCGGTGGTGTTCGCGACGCGCGGCACCATGGCGTCGAACCGCGAGATCGTCGATGTGCTGCATTTCATCGGCGCCTCGAACAGCTTCATTGCCGGCGAGTTCCAGGGGCGTTTTCTGTCGCTGGGTTTCCGCGGCGGGCTGGTGGGCGGCATCGGCGCGGTGTTGTTCTTTCTTGCGGTGGCGGGGGTGTCGGGCAGCATCGTGCCCAATGAAGCCAATGCCCAGCTCAATTTCCTCTTCGGGCGCTTCGCGCTCGGTCTCGACGGCATTGCCGGGATTGCCGCCGTGGTGCCGGTGATCGCGGCGCTGACGGCGATCACCTCGCGGCTCACGGTGCGCCGATTCCTCAGCCAGACGTCGTAGGCGTTTGACTTTCGGCCCCGCCGCCGTTGGAGCAGTGGTTCCGATAGAATCGGAACGAATGCTCCACGTCCTTGTTCTGTCGCGTTTCCGAACCGGAAAACCGCGTCGCACTTTTCCTGGAAGCGCTCTAAATAGAATCAAATCCAGGGGCAGCAGGGGCGAAGGCGTGAGGATGCGACCAGCATGATTGTGGTTCAGGCTTTGCGCACGGCGCTCTTTTATCTGCTGTTCCTCGGCCAGACGGTGATCCTCGCGGTGATCGTGGGGACGATTGCCATCATCTCGCGGCGGCGGACGGAATTCGGCTGGGCGCTCGGTGCATATTGGGGGCGGTCGAACCTGTTCCTCCTGCGCTGGGTGGTGGGCATCCGCACCGAGGTCACCGGGGCGGAGAACATTCCGCCGGGTCCGGCGATCTTTGCCTCAAAGCATATGAGCGACTGGGACATCTTTGCGCTCCTGCCCTATTCCGGGCGGCCCGCCTTCATGGCCAAAAAGGAGCTGATGGACATTCCTTTCTTCGGCTGGGCGGCGCGCTCGATCGATACGATCACCGTCGACAGAAAGCGCGGAGCCGAGGGCATCCCTCTGATGATGAAAGAGGCGCGGGCCGCGCTCGATCGCGGTTGCCGCATCATCATCTTCCCCGAAGGGACGCGGAGGCCGCCGCTGGCCGATCCCGATTACCGGCAGGGGATCGTGCGCATGTATGGCGAACTCGACGTTCCGGTTGTTCCGGTAGCGCTCGACTCGGGTCTCTATTGGGCGCGCAACAGCCTCATCATGTGGCCGGGCACGGCGCGGGCGCATATCCTGCCGGCGATCCAGCCGGGGCTCGATCCGGCGGCGTTCCGGATGCGGCTGCTCGCGGCCATCGAGGGGGAAACGACGCGGATGATCCTCGCCGCGGTCGAGGGGGGCATCTCGCGCCCGCTCACCGCGAGCTTCGCTGCGGCCCTCGCCGCGGCGGATCAAGCGGCGGGGGTATCGCAAGGCCGGACCCACTAGATATTGACGCCAGATGCAAAGCAGCCCATAGATATAGGGGTTGCGGCAGATTTATCTTGACTTTGCCGCATGTTTGTTCTAGTTTTGTTCCCTTTCGCGGAGTTGGGGAATGCGAGTTATGGCGGCTATTTCCGAGCGCAGAACTGCGGCTCCAGCTTTCACGCGGCAGGTCAACTGGCGCGGGCGGTCGGGACGTTTCTATGCGCTGACGCCGGAGCGACTCGACGCGTTCGGGCTGGCCAGCGACGGGCTCTATCTCCTCGCTTTGGGCGGTAATGTCATGTGGGTCGGCTCGGCCCAGGACGTCATCAACGATGCGCAGAGCCGCTCGCGCTTCCGTCTCGCGCTCGATTGCGCCGATCGAGCCTTTGCCGTCGAGGTGGACAACGACGACATCACCCGCATGACCATGGTCTGGGATCTGGAGGGTGCCGAGCCCGTGACAGGGCTCAGCGCAGCTTAGGTCTGCCGGTCGGTATTTGGCTCAGGCGCTTTCGACCATCAACCGGATATCGCCGTCGAGAGCGGCGACGATTTCCTGTAGCGGCCGGTCGTTGATCCCCAGCGACAGCAGGTGTTCGGCGGTTTTTCGCACATATTCGCGTTTCTGCCCGATTGGCCCGTGCTCCGGGCCACGAGCCGCACCTGCTCGGTGAGGCTGAGCCGGCCGGCAAATTGCGGGTGGCGTTCATCGACCAGATAGGCGAGGGCGGTGACGGTCTCGCCGCCGGCAAGTTCAACCTTGCGCCAGGTCTCGCGATAGACGCCGCTATCCTGCTCGCGGTCCTGAAGATAGTCGAAGACCTGGTCCCAACTGGCTTCCGCCACTTCGAAGGCGACGCCGAAGCAGGAGCCGCCCCGGCTCAATCCGAAAACCAGACCCGGCTGCTCGGGCGTACCGCGATGGCGATGCGAGTAGATCGACAGCGAGCGATGGGCGCCTCGCAGCAGCGCCCGTTCCTGGCGCAGAAAGGCAAAGCCCGGATTCCAGATCAGCGAGCCGTAGCCGAAGACCCAAGGGTTCATGCTCAAGGGGTAGGCCGGACGGGGATTTTCGTCCAGCCACCCTGCCGGATGACGGCCAAGTTCGGGGCGGATAGAAGAGCACATGAACAGATTCGTCATTCTGGGCCTCGTGGTCCTGGCCCTGGTGGGCCTATGGACCGGCGCATGGTTCTGGGCCGCAGGCGCCGCCACCTCCTACGTCCAGTCGCTTGAGACCGCCGACGGCGTCTCGACGCCAAGACTCAGCTGCGACCAGTTCGCCATCACCGGTTTTCCCTTCGGGTTCGACGCGACCTGCACGGGCGCCACCATCGTGTCGCTCGACACGACCGTGACGGTCGCGGGACTGAAGGCCTCTGTGCTGGTCTACAATCCCTTCCACGTTCTGGCTTTCGCGCAGTCCCCGGTGACGATGGACGACGCGGTGACCGGCAGCCGCAGCCGGCTCGATTTCGCCGATGCGGAAGCCAGCGCGCGGCTGAGCGGTTGGCGCATCGGGCGGGTGTCGCTGGTGGTCAATGCACCGGTCTGGAACGACACTATACTCGAGGACCGGCTGATCGCCGACGCCGACAGGTTCGAGCTGCATCTCGTCGATGATCCCGACAGGCATGATGCCAAGGCTGGGCTTGCGAGCCTTGCCGAATACGTGACCGTCGAGGGACTGAGCGCCCCACTGCAAAAGATCGTCAACGCCAAGGCAACGCTGCAGGGCGAGATCAGCAATTTGCCCGACGATGTGCGGGTCTATGGCGATCCGGATCTGATCAGGCGCTGGCAAGCGGCGGGAGGCAGGTTCAATCTGGTGAGCATCGATGCCGCGGATGGGACGGACTTCTACCGCTCAAGTGGAACGCTTGGACTTGACTCGCAAGGACGGGTCGAGGGCCAGGTCAAGATCACCTCTCGCGGCGTGGTGGAGCGGCTCGATCCGATGATCCCCGCTAATGCCAAGGGGCTGTTGCTGGGCGGGCAAGCCGCCGATGGCAGCTACAGCCAGACTATCAATTTCGCCGCGGGCGTCGTGCTGTCGGGGCTGGTGCCGGTGGGTTTCATTCCACCGGTGTGGTGATCTGCCGAGCGGCGCTACGCGCGCTTGTCGACGATGAGGCCCTGGCCGGCCGGCGCCGGTGCCGGGCGGGACGCCTGGTCGAGCATGTCGATCAGGGCCATTTCCATCTGATGGGATTTCTTGATCACGGCGATCTGCGCCAGCGCCTGGGTCTTGCCCAGTTGCATGGATAAGAGTTGCGCTGTGACATCGGCAATCATCGCTCGAGGCTATCGCCGCGCGGTAAAGGAAGCGTTGGGACGAGTGTCGCAACTGGGCCGAATTGGCTCAATGGCCGAACTTGCCGGGCTTCCACAGGACATCGCTTTTTCCATTAGCATTGGCAACACGCGCCAGAACGAAGAGCAGGTCCGAAAGCCGGTTGAGATAGACCATGGCGGCCGGATTGGTGTCGGGCTCGGCGGCGATCAGCGCTACGACCTGCCGCTCGGCACGGCGGACGACGGTGCGCGCCACATGGAAAGCAGCCGAAAGCACAGTGCCGCCGGGCAGCACGAAACTCGAGAGCGGCTCGAGTTCCGCATTGTAGCGGTCGATCTGCTCTTCGAGCCATTCGGTCTGGGCGGGCGTGATGCGCAGCGAGGGCGTGCTGCCCGTGGCATCTTCGCCGGGCGTGGCGAGATCGGAGCCAAGGTCGAAGAGGTCGTTCTGGACGCGGGCGAGCACGGTGTCGACCCGCGGCATCGAGCCGGTCTGCAGGCGCGCTACGCCGATCGTCGCATTGGCCTCGTCGACCGTGCCGAAGCACTCGACGCGAAGGTCGGCCTTGCTGCGCCGCGGCCCGCGGACGAGGCCGGTGGTCCCGTCGTCACCGGTCCTGGTATAGATCTTGTTGAGTTTGACCATAAGTCGCCGCCTGAAACCTGTTGCCGGTTCATTGCACCTCGGGCGCGAGGCGGCATCAGGTGATCGGTTAGATTGTTAATTAATTGAACTTACGCGCCGCTGCCGCGGCCGAAGAAATACAGCGCACCCAGCAGGACGACGAGCGCAAAGGCCTGCGCGATGACGCGGGCGCGCATCAGCAGCTGGCTTCTGTTCCTGTCGCCGCCGCGGAACATGTTCCACAGGCCCATGAGCAGGATGATCGCGACAACGCCGACGGCGGCAACTGTGACAAGGGTGACGATGGTCTGGTTCATCTGAGGTCCGGGGCGGCGCTCGGCGCCGGTCGCGCGATATAGGCCGACAGGCCATCCGCCAGCCGGTCATAGATGGCACGAATTCGCGGGCTGAGAAACAGTTCCCGATGCGTGGTCAGCCAGACTTCGAGCGGCGGCAGCTTGAGGGCGGGAAAGAGCCGCCGCATGCCCTGCGTTTCGGCAACGAGCGCGGCCTGTGCAAAGCCGATACCCAGACCGGCTTTGAGCAGCTCCCAGGCAGCGGTCTGGCTGTCGGTCCGCAGGGCAAAGTCGGCCCGCTTGAGATCGAAACCCAGCGCCCTGGCGCCGGTGATGATCAGATCGGAACGGTCCATGCCGACCAGCGTGTGGCCCGCGAGTTCGGCGGGGTCGAGCGGGGTGCCGCGGGCGCCCAGATAGCTCGCATGGGCGCAGCAGACCATGGGCAATTCGCCGAGCTTTCTGGCGATCAATTCGAGCTGGGTCGGCCGGAACATGCGGACGGCAATGTCGGCTTCGCGCAGCAGCAGGTTCTCGACCGAATCGGAGGGGACGAGGTCGAGCGCGATGCGCGGAAAATCCTGGCGGATGGTCCGCAGCATCGGTGGCAGCACGTAATGGGAGACGACCGTGCTGGCCGTAATGCGGACCGAGCCCTCGAGATCGCCGGCGGTACCCTCGGCGGTCATGGTGGCTTCGGCGAGCTTCCGTTCGGCTTCGGCGACGGGTTCGTAAAGCCGGAGCGCCGTGGGGGTCGGCTTCAGTCCCTGCAGCGTCCGGTCGAACAGGGTCAGGCCCAGTTGCTGCTCCAGCGTTTCGATATGGCGGCCAAGCGTCGGCTGGCTGTAGCCGATGCGCCGCGCCGCGGCGCTGAGCGAGCCATCCGCCACAACAGCGGCGAAACTCCGCCACAAGGCCCAGTCCGGCTCGGCGATGGCCATATGCATTCCTGAATGGCAAGTGTTCAATCATGGTACGTTTCCGAACTTTTGTGAATAGTATTTCCTGAACCTGCACAGACAAGGAGATGCGGGATGAGCAAGGGCAAAGTCACGGTTCTGGGGATTAACGGCCATGTCGGCCAGGCGGCGGCGCGGACCTTTGCCGAGGCCGGCTGGCAGGTTACCGGTATGGGAAGGAGCGACAAGTACCGGCTGGCCGGCGTCCGCTTCGTCCGGGGCGACTCGGATTCGGTCGCCGACATGACCCGCGCGATCGGGGATTCGGGCGTCGTCGTGAACGCTCTCAACCTACCGTACCACACCTGGGACAATGGCCGGATGGAAGCGCAGATGGCGCGGGTGGTCGAGGCGATGGGCCGCGACGGCAAGACCATGCTCTTCCCCGGCAATATCTACAATTACTCCGCCGGACTCCGGCATGTACTGCCCGACAGCGCACAGAACCCGCAAACGCCGCGCGGCGGCATTCGGGTCAGAGTCGAGGATGGGTTGCGGCAAGCCGCCGAGCGGGGCGGCGTCCAGATCCTGATCCTGCGAGCCGGCGATTTCTATGGACCGGAAAGTTCAAGCGACTGGTTCGACCAGGCGATCTTCCGGGAGATCGGCAAAGCCGAAGTCAGCCTCCCCGGCCGGCGCGGCGTGGGGCATAGCTGGGCCTACCTGCCCGATCTCGGCCGGGCCTTCGAGGCGCTGGCGGCGATGCGCACGAGTCTTCCCGCTTTCGACCGCTTCCACTTCGCCGGCCATTATGTGACGCCGGAAGAGATGCGTGCCGCGATCGCGGCCGCCGCGCCCCGCCCCCTGCGCTTCGCCTATTTCCCCTGGCTGCTGTTGCGGGCGATGGGCCTTTTCAACCCGCTGCTCCGCGAGGTGGGCAAGATGGGATATTTATGGATCCACCCGATGCAACTCGAAGACAAGCGGCTCGACGATTTGCTCGGCCTGGGCTTTGCAACGCCGTTCGGCGAGGCGATGGAAGCCGCGAGTGCACCGCATTTCGCGAAGCTTGCCGGTTCCAATCGCGAATCACCGGCGCCAAAGGCGACCCCGGTTCACGAAACCGTGTAGGCGTCGGCGGCGCGGCTATTGGCACCTCTGGTGTCCTGCACATTCTCGCGCAAATTGTTGATCTTTCTCTGTTCATCGCCGCTTCAGGTGGCAGTCACCATAGTCCTGCCCAAGAACGATGGCCTTAGTCGTTCAACCACAACCGAAGGGACGAAACATGAAAAAGCTCCTCGCCATTGCCGCGCTGCTGGTGGCCAGCTCATTTGCAACTTTCGCACAGGCGGACGACATCGCGCTGGGTGAGCCCGGCTATGGCGGCACCGGCTGCCCCGATGGCAGTGCCTCGGTGACGCTCAGCCCCGACGCCAAGTCGCTGTCGATCCTGTTCGACGAGTATTTCGTTGAAGCGGGCGGTGCGACCAACAAGTCGTTCGACCGCAAGAGCTGCAACATCGCCATTCCGGTGCATGTGCCGCAGGGCCTTTCGATTTCGGTGCTGGCCATCGATTATCGCGGCTACAACAACATCCCGACCGGCGCGAACACCCAGTTCAACGTCGAGTATTTCTTTGCCGGCGCCAAGGGCCCGACCTTCAAGAAGACCTATCAGGGTGCGCTCGATGAGGACTACATGATCCACAATGAGCTGACCGCCCAGTCGATCGTGTGGTCGGCCTGCGGCGCGGACGTGAACCTGAGGACCAATTCCTCGATCCGCGTCACCACCAAGCAGAACAAGGAAGCCTATGCTTCCGTCGACTCCGAGGACGTGAGCGCCTCGATCATTTATGCCTTGCAGTGGAAATCGTGCTAAGTATCGTCTGATACTGGCAGCAAGGGGCGGCCTGTGGGCCGCCCCTTTTCATTTCCGGGTTTTGCACGATGAAGCGACTGGCATTGGCGAGCTCATTCCTGCTCCTGGGCAGCGCGGCGGCGATGGCCGACCCCTGCGACGTAAATCCCTCAACGCCCAGCTACTCGCCGGGCGACGACACGATCTCGATCATCTTCGACTCTTTCCTCGCCATCCCGGGCAACCTCGCCACCTGCGATCTGTCGGTGCCGGCGCATTTCAATACGCTCAACGACCCGGATATGTTCGAGGTCTATTCGGCGACCTACAAGGGCTTTGTCGATGATGGCGACACGGCCACCATCACGGTCGAGCAGAAGGGCTTCACCGATAGTGCCCAGGTTCCTGGGGAGATCGAAACCACCGACACCTATTTCGAGACCTTTGCCGGCAAGGATGGCGACGGCAACATCGTCACCAGCACGACGCTGAAGCTCCCGTCGGGCGCTGTAACCGGTATCGACACGCTCGACTATGCCTTGATCGCCACCATGACACGTGACGACGCCGAGGACTCGGTGGACCAGATCGGACTGGGCCAGGTTGGGCTCGTCACCCATCTCGACCAGCAGGCAAACCTGCTGACCAGCGGCAACCTCTCGCTCGAGAGCAAGGACGAATGGGGCTTTATCGGCGGCGTCGGTTCGTTCACGCTGGGAGCCAATGCGCGCTACAATCTCGCTGACGGCTTCTCGATCCTGGGCGGCGTCTCGCTGATCGATCTCAGCGCCGGCAATATGGGCGCCAGTGGTGTACTCGGCGCCGCCGCCATCCGCTATGTGCAGCCCGATGCGGGTTCGTTCCGGCTGTTCGGCGAAGGTGGAATTGAGGTCTCGGGGCTCGGGATGAGCTTCTCACGGACCTACACAGACAGCACCGACACGCACCATGTCAGCGGCAGCGGCACGGGCCTGCTCGGCGCGGGTTATGTCCGGGGCGGCGTGCTGTTTGCCCCCAATGAGAATAACGAGGTCGTGCTCTCGGCAACGCTCAAGCAAAGCGTCCTCGGGATCACCAGCTATTCCGAGATCGTCTCCGCGGACAATCCATTCGCGGCAGACCTTTCGGGCACCAGTTCCGCATTCACGACAGTCAAGCTTGGCGCCGAATGGACGACGCAGATTTCGAGCGATGTCGATCTCACCGCCTCGGCGGCGCTCGGTTCGACCGCGGCCAACCAGGGCAGCCAAGCCTATGTCTTTGGTGGTGGCGATGTCGTGGGAACGCCGCAATCGGCGCTGTTTGCCGAGTATGGATTGCGGCTCGGCTGGGACATGACCGCGGACTCGCGGCTCGATGGATATTTCTCGGGATCGACCGGTGTCGGCATCGGCACCCATGCGCAGATCGGCGCCGGTTATCACCAGGACTTCTAGAAGCCGAGTTGGGCCAGCACCCGCTGCGCGCTCCATCCGGATTCGCGCAGGCTCTTGAGGCTCGGTGAGCCTTTCGACTTGCTGAGTTTCAGCGCATCGCCGTCGCGGATCAATTGGTGATGCGCGTAGATCGGCGAGGGTAGGCCCAGCAGCTTGTGCAGCAGCACATGGAGATCGGTCGCGGCATGGAGGTCCATGCCGCGCGTCACATGGGTCACCCCCTGTGCCGCATCATCGACGACGACACTCAGGTGATATGATGTCGGCGTGTCCTTGCGGACGATCACCGCATCGCCCCAGCGGGCAGGGCTGGCCTCGCGGGAGCGCGGGTGGGAAGGCTCGAGATCGATGCCGTTGACGGGCAGTTCGGCAACTTCAAGGACGCCGGCCTGTGCAATGGCTTCGTCCATCCTGAGGCGGTATTGCGGCATGCGGTCGCGCCGCGGGTGGTGAAGGCAATGTCCATCATAGAGCGGGGCGCCATCGGGATCGGTCGCGATGGCGCGCGCAGCGATTTCGGCGCGGGTGCAGGTGCAGGGATAGAGCAGGTCGCCGAGGCGCGCGGCCGCGTCGCGATAGGCCGCAAGTCGTGCGGACTGGCGCATCACCGGTTCGGGCCAGACTAGCCCAAGCCAGGCGAGGTCCTCGCGGATGGTGACGTCAAATTCGGGTTTACAGCGGAGAGAATCGATGTCCTCGATCCTGAGCAACGCCATGCCGCTAAGAGTCGTTGCGGCCCGCCAGGTGAAGAGGGCGGAAAAAGCATGCCCGAGATGCAGATGCCCGTTCGGGCTAGGTGCGAAGCGAAGGATCGGGCTAGACATGGTCCTTCTTTCCCCGCGTTTCCGAAACGGAACCAAAGGTCCGCGCTAGCGAACACCGCTGCACACTTATCCTGGAAACGCTCATCTACCATGCCCAAGTTTTCACTCACAGGCCGGCTGGACTCCCCAGAAGTCCTTACCCGGCACCTCCGTGCCCTGCTGCGCCGCGATCCGCGTTTGCGGCTGGTGGCGAGGCGGGCCGGCGCCTTTGAAATCCGCAGGACCAATGCCGGATTTGCCGGGCTCGCCAAGGTCATCTGCGGGCAGCAATTGTCGGTCCAGAGCGCCCAGGCCATCTGGTCGCGTTTCGAAAAGATCGATGGCGCGCTCGATCCGCTTGGATACCTCAAACTCGATGAACCGGTCGTCCGTGCTGCCGGGTTCTCGAGCGGCAAGTTTCGCACCGTGCGCGTCATCGCGGAGGCCATTGCCTCCGGCGATCTCGATCTTGCCGCGATCGACGGCATGCCGCCGGAGGAGGCGGCCGCCGAGCTGGTCCGGCACAAGGGCATCGGCCCGTGGACCGCGGAAATCTACCTGATGTTCTGCGCGGGCCACCCAGACATTTTCCCCTCGGGTGACCTTGCCTTGCAGAAGGCCGTGGGTCACGCTCTCGGAATGGATGCGATGCCGACTGCCCGCGAACTCAGCGATCTTGCCAGAGCCTGGGCGCCGCACCGGCACACGGCGGCTTTGTTGTTCTGGCGCTACTACGCTGCGGTGCTGCGCAGCCAAAGTGGCGTTCCGCTATGAACGTCCGCCTCTCGGGACCGCTGCTGCCGCCGAAATCGGCCGGACCGGCGCGGCAGCTCATGGTGCTGCTCCACGGCTACGGAGCCGATGGCGCCGATCTCATCGGGCTCGGTTATCAATGGCGGGATTTGTTCCCCGACATGATGTTCGTCGCGCCCAATGCGCCCAGCTCCTGCGCGCGCAGCCCATCGGGTTTCGAGTGGTTTCCGCTGCTCGAGGATCGCATTTCCGGCCGCCTCAAGGGCGCCGAAGAGGCGCGGCCGGTCATTATCAATTTCCTCATCGACCTCTGGGCGCAGACCGGGCTCACGGCGCGCGAAACGGTGCTTTGCGGGTTCAGCCAAGGGGCGATGATGGCGCTCAATGTCGGCACCTCGCTCGACAGCGAACTGGCCGGAATTATCGCGTTTTCCGGGGCAATGATCCCGGCTGATGGCTTTGCCGGGGGCCGGTGGGCCAAGCCGCCCGTGGCGCTGATCCATGGCGACCAGGACCATGTGGTCGAGCCGCGCCTGTCGCGGGAGGCGGCGACGGAACTGAGCATGGCGGGGTTCGAGGTTGTGCTGCACTTCTCGAAGGGTGCCGGCCATGGCATCGCCCCGGACGGGCTCGAATTCGCGACCGGTTTCCTCGTCGGGCAAGTGGCTGGCAAGCCTTAGAATTGCAGCCGTTTTGCCGCTTCACAGGGCCGTCGCATGCCAATAGTATGCTCACCAATATGAGTGCTCACGATTCTTTGTCCGGGAGCCAAAGGTGACCGTCCACGTGTCGCCGGAGTCGCTGCCCGCACTGGTGCTGAACGCCGACTATCGTCCGCTCAGCTATTACCCGCTCTCGCTCTGGTCCTGGCAGGACGCCATCAAAGCCGTATGCCTCGATCGTGTGCAGATCGTTTCGAGCTACGACCGCATCGTCAAATCGCCCAGTTTCGAAATGTTCCTTCCGAGCGTGGTCTCGCTCAAGGAGTATGTGAAGCCGGCGCGGCATCCGGCCTTCACGCGCTTCAACGTGTTCCTGCGCGACCGCTTCCAGTGCCAGTATTGCGGCTCGCGCGACGACCTCACCTTCGACCATGTCATTCCGCGCTCGAAAGGCGGACGGACGACCTGGGAAAATGTCGTCGCCGCCTGCGCGCCCTGCAATCTCAAGAAGGCCAACCGGCTGCCGCGCGAAATCAAGATGTTTCCGATGCAGCATCCGTTCCAGCCGACGGTGCACGACCTGCACAATAATGGCCGGGCGTTCCCGCCCAACCACCTGCATCAGAGCTGGCTCGATTATCTCTACTGGGACATCGAGCTCGAGCCGTAGCCCACCAACCGCCTGCACCGGAGTTACGCGATGGCCACACTCGACACCGTCGCGATTGTCTGGAGCGTCCTCGCTCTCGCGCTGGTCCCGTTTCAGTTCTTCGTCACCGCGCCATATGGACGGCACGCGACAAAGGACTGGGGTCCCACGATCTCGAACCGGCTCGGCTGGTCCATCATGGAGTTGGTGTCGCTGGTGGTGTTCGCGGCGCTGTTTCTCGCCGGTCCCAACGACAAGACAGCGCCGATGTGGGTGTTCTTCGCGCTGTGGACCGCGCACTATATCAATCGCAGTCTGATCTTTCCCTGGCGCACGCACACCGAGGGCAAGTTCATGCCGCTCGCAATCGTGGGCAGCGCCGCCGCATTCAACATCGTCAATGGCGGGTTGAACGGGCTCTATTTAGGCTGGTGGGGTCCGGCCTATCCGGCGGCGTGGCTGGCTGACCCGCGCTTCATCGTGGGATTGGCAATCTTTCTTGCAGGTGCGGCCATCAACATCTGGTCCGACAACCGGCTCATCCATCTGCGCGACGGCGGCCGGAAGGGCTATACGATCCCGCGCGGCGGCCTGTTCGAAATCGTCTCTTGCCCCAACCTCATGGGCGAGATCATCCAGTGGTGGGGCTTTGCGCTGATGTGCTGGAACCTGCCGGCGCTGAGCTTTGCGATCTGGACCGCCGCCAACCTCATTCCGCGCGCCGTCAGCCATCACAAATGGTACCGCAAGACCTTTGCAGACTATCCATCGGCCCGCAAAGCAGTCGTTCCGGCGCTGCTCTGAGCGGGCGAGCATTAACGGAAAAGCAGGCGGCGATGCCGCAAGGGAGGACTATGCGTATCGTCGTCTCCGCCCTGCTGGTCCTTCTGCTCGCAAATGCCGCGAGTGCGAGCGAATGGGCCTATGAAGACGGGGATACCCCCATCGCCTATGTCGACAACGGCGTCGCGCAGTTCCAGTTCGCCTGCCGCGGCGGCGACTTCGCCATGGGGTTCTGGGTCCGCGCGCCGCATCGCACGGTCGCCGGCGCGGCGTCGCTCAATCTCGCGATCATCCCCGACCCCAAAGGCACTGGAATCTCTGTCGCGGCGGGCGCCAGTTTTGCCCAGGACATGCCGCTGATCCACAGCGACGGCACCTCCATGATCATCCGCGGCCCGGTGGCCAGGCAATGGGCGCGGATCGCGCAAAGGGCAAAGAGCAGCATCCGCGTCGCCTATGTGCGCAAGCACGGCGAGCTCGAGGTGTTCGACAGCAGCGACTTCGGCGCGGCAGGCTCGTCGGCGGCCATCAAGCAGGTGCTGGACCGCTGCGGTTAGGCCATGGGCTGCGCGGGTTGTTTGCGCAAGACTTTTTCCATCGCCTTGCCCTTGGCGAGTTCGTCGATGAGTTTGTCGAGATAACGGATCTCGCGCATTGTCGGCTCTTGGATCTCCTCGACGCGGACGCCGCAGATCACGCCGGTGATCAGTGCGCGCGACGGATTGAGTTTCGGCGCCTTGGCAAAGAAGGTCTCGAAACTCGTCCTGTTCGCCAGTTCCCGGTCGAGGCTCTTCTGGCTGTGACCTGTGAGCCAGCGGATGACTTCGTCCACCTCGGCTTTGGTCCGGCCCTTCTTTTCCGCCTTGGCGATATAGAGCGGATAAACTGCCGCGACGCTCATCGCATAGATGCGCTGGAGATTGCTGTTGTTCATTGATCGGCCTGATCGTTCGGGACTTCGCCTGCAATATTAGCGGCACCGGAACCCGCCTGCCAGTGTCACGAGGCTCTTGCGCTCGTGGCTCGTACAATGCTGACTGCGCCCGAGGGGGAAATCCATGTCGGTCGGCGTCGTTGTCAATCCCGCAGCGGGCGGAGGCAGGCTGGTTGCCGCCTGGCCAAGGCTTGCTGCTCTGCTCGAGGCGCGGGTCGGCCCGCTCGATGTGCTGCGCACCAAGGCGCCCGGCGAGGGCCGCGACCTGGCCGCGCAACTTGTCCGCAGCGGCGCAAGCCTCGTCATCGCCGCGGGCGGCGATGGAACTGCCAATGAGGTGGTGGATGGGTTGCTGCGCGCCGGCGGCGGGCCTTCGCTGGGGGTGATCTCGGTGGGGACGGGCCGCGATTTCGTCCGGACACTGGGGAATAACTCCGATCTCACGGCGGCGGTCGAGGCCATCGGCACTGGGCGGACACGCAAGATCGACGCCGGACTGGTTCGCTATCGCGATGACAACGGTGCCGAGGAGCAGCGGCATTTTCTCAATGTCGCGAGCCTCGGGGTTTCGGGTCCCACGGTGCGGGCGGTCAATGCCTCCAAGGCCGGGCGGCGCGTCCACGGGAAACTGGCGTTCTACTACCACACTATCGTCGAGCTGTTGCACTATCGTCCGCAACAGGTGCGCGTTCGGTTCGAGGATGGAGAGGTGATCGAGGTCGAGACCGCTTTGGTCGCCATCGCCAATGGGCGGTTCTTCGGCAGCGGCATGATGATTGCCCCTGATGCCGAACTCGATGACGGGCTGTTCGACGTCCTGGTCTATCGCGCCGAGGGGAAGGTCCGCATGGTGCTCGACTTCAACCTGATCTATCGGGGTGCGCATACCAGGTTGCCCCGCGTCACGATCAAGCGCTGCCGCTGGGTCGAGGTCGAGCCGATCGGCGACGTGGCGCGCAATTCTGCGATCATCGAAATCGACGGGGAGTCGCCGGGCCGGATTCCGGCTCGGTTCGAGATCCTGCCGGGAGCGCTGACGCTGAGAGCCTAGACAGTTCGTTCCGATAGGATCGGAACGAACTGTCTAGGTCCTTGTTTGTCGCGTTTCCGAACCGGAAAACCGCTGCGCGTTCTTTCTCGAAACGCTTCAGGCCGTCTTGCGGCGTACCTGATAGATCATGGCGCCCAACAGCAGCACGAGGATGGCCAGCGAGATCAGCGCGTTGTAGCCGGCCAGTGAAATGCCGAGGAAGCGGAACTGCACGACATCGCAGGGAACGATCGTCTCAAGATTGCCGGTCGAGAGGTCGCCAAAATTGAGATCCGTGCCGGTGCCGGTGCAGGCGGTCGGGCCGGGCCAGAAGCCCCATTCGACCCCGGCATGGTAGGAGCCCATATAGACCGACCACGCAAAGACCGCGGCCCCGGCCGCCACGGCAATGTACCAGAGCGCGAGCGGCAGCCGGTTCCACAGGATCAGCACCAGCGCCAGAACCGGCAATCCCCAGTAATAGGCCATGCGCTGTTCGAGGCAGAGTTCGCAGGGGTAAAGCCCGCCAAAGAGCTGGCTGCCCCAGGCGCCGGCGATGGTCGCCAGCCCCAGCAGAAAGGCGAGCCCGACCGCGAGCTTGTCGAGGGGGAGGGCGCGGCCGGTGTCGGTCATTTCGGAACTCATATTTGGATATCTCGCGTCTCCGAACCGGAAAACCGCTTCGCACTTTTCCTGGAGACGCTTTGTGTGACGCCGGAATGGCCCGGTTCCATGGACGAAATCAAGCCGGTCGCGGCGATTTGTCCGCTTACGTTGCCGGCTTGATGCCGAGTCTTTCGGCAATCGCCAGCGCATTGCGCGGGGCGTTGGGCTTATCGGTCGAAACGAAAAAGCAGAAGACGTCGCGCGGCGTGGCGGGAGCGGGCTTGGCGACGAGGGGCGCGTCCTTGACAGTCCTGCCTTCCGCCCAAGCCTTGAGGCGCTTGGCCCAGGTGTCGAGATCGGCAGGCGCATAGCGGTCTTTTCCCGGTGCGCCCTGGAGCCGCAGATAGGAAAAGTCTGCCGTCTGGTCGAGGGTGGGCCAATCGGCGCTGTCGGCAGTGACCAATGCGACATTATGGGCGCGCAGCATGTCGATGAAGCCGGGCTCGGCAAAGCTTGCGTGCCGGACCTCGATGGCGTGGCGGATGTCTCCAATTCCGTCGGATTTGAGAAAGGGCTCGGGGACACGCTCGTCATGCTTTTTGGCGAGGGCAATCGCCGCCTTTGCCGTCATTGGCAGGAGCTCGAGAAATGCCTCCACGCGTTCGGGACTGTAAGCAAGGTTCCCCGGAAGCTGCCAGCAGATCGGCCCCAGCCGGTCGCCCAGGGCGAGGATGCCCGAGGCGAAGAAATTGGCGAGCGGGACTTCGACGTCCTTGAGCTTTTTGAGATGGGTCACCAATTGGTGGCCCTTCACCGTGAAGCGAAAACCCGCCGGGGTCTGTGCCGCCCAGTTGGTGAAACTTGCCGGCTTCTGATTGGAATAGAAGGTCGAATTGATCTCGATGCTGGTGACGGCGCGGCTGGCCCAGGCGAGTTCGTCCTTCTGCTTGAGCCCCTTGGGATAGAAGGCGCCGCCGCGCCAGTCCTCGAAGACCCAGCCGGCCATGCCGGTGCGGATTGTGCCTGCCATTTGAGCCCCCCGTTGCCGCCAGTGTGGCGCGCCGCGAAGCAAAGGGAAAGCCGGACAGATTGACCGCGGGGCACAATCGCCTTATGTCCCGGCCAACCACGCCCCTGTGGTGGAACTGGTAGACGCAGAGGACTCAAAATCCTCCGCCGAAAGGCTTGTCGGTTCGAGTCCGACCGGGGGCACCAATGACAAAGGCGGGAGCTTGCTCCCGCCTTTTCGTTTGGATGCCTGGGCGCGCCTACTCGGCTTCATCGACATAGACCCAGAGCGCACCCTGGGCGTCGGCCTTGACCGCGACGACGTCGTCGGTGTCGTGCCCGGATGCCGTGAGCTTTGCCTGGATCGCGGCATTGGCGGTAATCGCGGCATGGATAGCCTCGAGCCGCGCTGCGTTGCTGGCCCTGGCGTCGGCGACGGCGGTGGCCGAGGCGTTCGCGCTGCCCTCAAGGCCCGCGACTTCGACGATGTTGATCGTCGTTTCGGCAGTGGCACTGGTTGCGGCACTGATGTCAGCGGCGGGATCGGCATTGCCCAGATCGGTCAGCAGGTCGTCGAGGCTCAGCGTACCGTTGGCGGCGACATCGGCGCTCACGCCGGCGGTGACCTGAGCGTTCGCATTCTGGTCACCGACATTGACCGCACCATTGGTGACGGCGCCGACAGCGCCGTTGACGCCAAGGTCCTGCGCCGTCGCCAGCGAAGGGGAGACGACCAGTGCGGTGAGCAGGGCGATAGTGGAAAGCTTTTTCATTTCAGTTCAGTCCTCATGGTTCCAACGACGCTTGGACTATGAGAACGCGATCTGCCCGCGGGAGTTGCGGGAAAAAAGAGGCGCCGCAGCAAGGAACCGGTCCAAGCTACCGAGCGTTAGGGGACTTTTGCTCACCCTATCCCAAATGGGCATAATGGCCTGAAACTACCAGAGTTGACGCCCCTTCGGGCGCGGGAGTAGACGACCATCCTTCCCGGCGCCCGGGATTCCAGCAAGGACATGTCGATGAGTGATGTGCAAAGGCCGCTCTGGCAGCGGTTCCTTTTCTTCCTTGTGCCGCTGATGCTCAGCAACATCCTGCAGGCGCTGTCGGGCACCATCAATTCGATCTTTCTGGGACAGCTCATCGGCGTCAAAGCGCTGGCGGCGACGTCGACATTCTTTCCGGTGATGATCCTGTTGATCTCGTTCATCGTCGGGCTCGCGTCGGGCTCGACGGTGTTGATCGGGCAAGCCTATGGCGCCAAGAACATGGCCAAGGTGAAACAGGTGGCGGGGACGACGATCATCTCGGCCTTCATCCTCGGCCTCGTGGTCGCACTCATCGGCGTCTTTTTCACCGAGCCGCTGATGCGGCTGCTCGGTGCACCCGAAGACATTTTGCAGCAATCGGTCAGCTATGGGCGGATCGTGCTGATCGGCATGCCGGGCTTTTTCATCTTTCTGATCGTAACCTCGGTGCTGCGCGGCGTCGGCGATACGCTCACGCCGCTGATCTCGCTGGTCCTGTCGATTCTCGCTGGCCTCGTGGTGACGCCGGCGCTGATCCTGGGCTGGTTCGGCCTGCCCAAGCTCGGCGTCGATGCGGCGGCGGTGGCGTTCATCGCCGGCTTCCTCGTGGTGCTGGTGTTCCTGTTCTTCTATCTGCGCGCCCGCAAGAGCCCTCTGGCGCCGGATCGGGAGCTGATGCGCGACCTCAGGATCGATCCCGCGCTGCTACGGACGATCCTCAGGATCGGCATTCCGGCGGGCGTTCAGATGATCGTCTCGTCGCTGGCGGCGATCGTGGTGGTCGGCGTTGTCAACCGCTTCGGCTCCAACGCCACGGCGGCCTATGGCGCTGTGAACCAGGTGCTGAGCTATATCCAGTTCCCGGCGATGTCGATCATGATCGCGGCTTCGATCTTCGGGTCGCAGGCCATCGGCGCCGGGCAGACCGATCAATTGCGGCGGATCGTCCGCACGGCGCTGATGATGAACCTGTTTATCACCGGCGCGCTGATCGCGGTGGCCTACGTGTTCTCGGAGCATCTTGTGGCGCTGTTCATCACCTCGCCGGAAGTAACAGGCATAACGCAAACGCTTCTGCACATCGTGTTATGGAGCATCCTGCTGTTCGGTTTTTCGGGTGTGTTCTCTGGGATGATGCGGGCGTCGGGGGATGTGCTGGTGCCGATGCTGCTGAGCCTGGGAACGATCCTGTTGGTCGAGACGCCGCTGGCGCTCTATCTCTCGACCACGTCGCTTGGTCTCAACGGCATCTGGTGGGCCTATGCGACGAGCTTTTCCACCATGCTGGTGCTGCAGGCGAGCTATTATTGGTTCTTCTGGCGGCATAAGCCGATCAAGCGGCTGATTTGATCCGGGCTTCCATCCATCCGACGGCGAAAGGCACGATCTGCATCGCCTCGACGAGAATAGACGGCGCGGCTCCGACAAGGCTGCGCCGGCCCTTTCCGGTGGCGAGAAAGTCTTCGAGGATCATGCCGAAGTAGCCGTCGTCGAACCCCTCGCAGACGGGGTTGCAGGTGTCGAATTCTTCGATCCATCGCCACTCTGTCCGTCCGTCTACGAGCACCGGCTCCTCGAAGCGAATGACGCGCTTGCCTGGGAGGTCTGCCAGGTGCTCGGCGTGATGGAGTAGGGTCATTGTATCGAGCGGAGCACCCAGCATGAGTACCTTGCCGCCGGCTTCGACGAGCTTCGCGAAGGGCGAACTCGCACCGTAACCGTAGTCGAGGGCGTGGTCGGCCACGAACCAGGCGGCGCGCGCGCCCAGCGCCGCGCATGAGGCGCCCAGGGAGGCACTGCGTAGCGCGCCAGGCGTGTTGCGCAATAACTCGGGAAAGGCACCGTTGTCGCGCGCCGAGCGGCTTGCCAGGGGATCGAACGGCGGCCGCTGTGCGCGCTCCGATGCATCGAGAAGCCAAGCATCCGCACTCTCCCAGTCGGTGTACGCGAGCACCGTGCCTTTGGGACCAACCGCGTCCCTGAGGGCGGCAATGACCATGTCGGCCCCGCCCAGCACCGGTCCGACACGACGCAGCGCTGCATGAACAAACACCGCGTCCCCCTCGCGCAGTCCAATTGCAGCGAGGTCGCCGGCGAGACTCCGCCGCGTGGCGGGGCCTTCAGGCTTCAACTGGAGGCGCCGGCATAGCGCCGCTCGGGGCGGGCTTGGTCGACCGGGTTGTGCTGGCTGTCATAGGCTTCGCGCGCGGTACGAACATCGGAGCCGTGGATCGCGGCCCAGTTCCAGAGCGTATCGAGCGGGGTGGTCAGTGTGCGGCCCAGTTCGGTCAGCTGATATTCGACCCTGGGCGGGATCTCGGGAAAGACGGTGCGTGTCACCAGTCCGTCGCGCTCGAGATTGCGCAGCGTCAAGGTCAGCATACGCTGGCTGATGCCACCGATCGAATGGCGCAATTCATTGAAGCGCATGGTCTTTTTGGTCAGATGACCGACCACCATGACGCTCCATTTGTCGCCGATGCGATTGAGGATATCCCCCATCGCACCGCAAATGACGGCTCGTTCGCCTGTTTCCCCGTGCATAGCGCCTCACTTTCAGACAGTTCTCTACATAGGGCAGGTTACTGTCTGTGCCTAGGGCTCAGTTTGATAGTTTTGGGGGACACAAAGCCGGATCGCCTTCCGCGTTGACAGTTCAGCTGCCAAGTGGTGGTTCGAATTTATGATCGGAAGGGCAAGTTAATGAGCGAAGCGCGGATCCACGACCTGGTCGACCAGATGAGTCTCGAGGAGCAGGTGAGCCTGCTGTCGGGCGCCGACGCTTGGACGATTCCGGCCATAACCCGGCTGGGCCTCGGGCGGCTCAAGGTGACTGACGGGCCGAACGGAGCTCGTGGCGAGGATTTCGTCGGGGGGACGCCCTCTGCAGCCTATCCCGTCGGCATTGCGCTCGGCGCGAGCTGGGATGTCGAACTATTGCATGAGATCGGCGCGGACCTGTCGCGCGAAGTCAAAGCCCGCGGCGCGCACATGTCACTCGCGCCGACGGTCAACCTGCAGCGCTCGGTGACCAATGGGCGGAACTTCGAATGCTATTCGGAGGACCCGGTGCTGACCGCAGAACTCGCCGTTGCCTATATCAAAGGCCTGCAGGAGAACGGCGTCGCCGCGACCGTGAAGCATTTCGTGGGCAACGAATCCGAGATCGAGCGGACAACGATCAATTCGATAATCGACGAGCGGGCATTGCGCGAACTCTATCTCGTCCCCTTCGAGTGGGCGGTGAAGCGTGCCGGCACCTGGGGGATCATGAGCTCCTACAACAAGCTCAATGGCGCCTACACCTCGGAAAGCGAGTGGCTGCTGACGGAGGTCTTGCGCAAACAATGGCACTATGACGGCGCGGTTATGAGCGACTGGTGGGGCAGCCATTCCACGGCGCCCACGATCAATGCCGGACTCGATCTTGAAATGCCCGGGCCGCCACGCGACCGCGGCGAAAAACTCATCGCGGCGGTGAGGGACGGAAGCGTTGCCGCATCCGCGGTGCGCGAGCGGGCGCTCAACATGCTGAGGCTCATGGAGCGGACAGGTGCGCTCGACCAGGCAGCTCTGACGCCGGAACGCGCCGACGACCGGCCGGAGACGCGGGCGCTGATCCGCCGGGCCGGTGCCGAAGGCACCGTGCTGCTCAAGAATGAAGGCGTCCTGCCGCTTGCAGGAAGCGGCAGGATCGCAGTGATCGGGCCCAATGTGAAGGTGGCGCGGGCAATGGGCGGCGGCTCGTCGCAGCTCAACGCCTACTACACCACGACGCCGTGGGACGGGCTCGTCGCGGCGCTGGGCGCTGAGCGGCTGACGTATGCGGTCGGTGCGACCAATGACCTCTATGAGCCTTTGTTTACCGGCAATCTTGAGGCCGAGTTCTACGACAGCGACGATCTGAGCGGCCCGGTCGTGGGGAGGATGACCAATCCGGGTGGCATCCTTCTCATCTTCAACAGCGCTGCGGATGGCGTTTCCGATCCGCGGACGTGGTCGGCCCGGATCAAGTCAACTTTCACGCCCGAGGTGAGCGGGACCTACCGGGTGGGTCTGGTATCGCTGGGCGTGGCCAAAGCCTATGTCGATGGCAAGCTCATCGCCGATAGCTGGACCAAATGGAAACGCAGCACCCCGTTCTTCGAGGAGGGTGGCGATGAGGTGACGGGCGACCTCGTACTCGAAGCGGGTCGTAGCTACGCCGTCACCATCGAGTTTGCGCGCCGGCCCTTCCACGTGCTCGATATTCCGGGCATTCGGATTGGCATCGGGCGGCCGCTGGGCAGTGCCGAGATTGCCGAAGCAGTGGCGACCGCGCGGGCGGCCGAGACCGCGATCGTCTTTGTTGGCCGCACTGGCGAATGGGACAGCGAGGGCGCGGACCTTCCGCATATCGAATTGCCCGGACGGCAGAACGAACTCGTCGCTGCCGTGGCCGCTGCCAATCCGCGGACCATCGTCGTGCTGCAGACGGGCGGGCCGGTGGAGATGCCGTGGCTTGGCCAGGTCGCCGGCGTGATCGCGGCCTGGTACACGGGGCAGGAAGTGGGCAATGCCATTGCCGACGTATTGACGGGTGCCGCGGAGCCGGGGGGAAGGCTGCCGCAAAGCTTCCCCGTGCGCTGGCGCGACAACCCCACACAGTCGCAGGACCCCGAAGTCTATCCCGGGCACGACGGCAGGGTTCGCTACGAAGAGGGCGTGTTCATCGGTTATCGCCACTATGACCGAGGCGGCATCGCGACGCTGTTCCCGTTTGGCTTCGGGCTCAGCTACACAAGTTTTTCGCTTGGCAATTTGAGCATCGACGCCGGCCGCTTCGAGAGCGAGGGCCGAGTGAGCGTCAGTCTCGATGTCGCCAATACAGGTGCTCGGGCCGGCAGCGAAGTGGTCCAGCTCTATGTCGGCGATCCGGAGGCCTCGGTGCCGCGGCCGCCCAAGGAACTCAAGGCCTTCGCGAAAGTGCATCTCAGGCCCGGTGAATCGCGACGGCTGACTGTGGAACTCGAGCCGCGGGACTTCGCCTACTTTGACGTGGACCGGAAAGCCTGGACGGTCGAGCCGGGCCAGTTCAAGCTGCTGGTTGGCACTTCGGCGACCGAAATCAAGTTCGCTGAGACCATCTCGCGCTTGGAGGGCATGTCGCTGCCGGTCTAGTCCGCCTGGGCGGGCGGCATCTTTGCGCGGATGGGGCGCCTGCGGCGGTTCAAAACCGTGTCAGCGCCCCGACTTGTCCTTGAGGCTGCCACGGGGTGAGGCTAGAAGCGCTGCACCCATTTCGATTTGTCTGGTTCGATGCCTCTCGCGCGTTTCCTCCGCCCGGCCCTGGTCTGCGTGGCATTGCTCCTGTGCGGTGTGCAGCAGGGCCTCGCCATACCGATGTTGCTGGTCGACGCGGAAACGACCGAGGTGCTCTATGCCGAGGACGCGGGGGAGCCGTGGCATCCGGCCTCGCTCACCAAGATGATGACGGCCTATCTGGCCTTTGCCGCAATCGCCGCGGGTCGCGTCACGCTTGAAACCCACGTCACGATTTCCCAGCATGCCTGGAACCAGGCGCCTGCAAAATCGGGGCTCGAGATCGGCTCGGCCGTGACCCTCAAGGACGCGCTCTACATCATGCTGGTCAAGTCCGCCAACGATATGGCGGTCGCTGTGGCGGAGACGGTCGCCGGCAGTGAGAAGAACTTCGTTCTGGAGATGAACCAGATGGCCGGAGACATGGGCCTGACGGCGACGCACTTTGTCAATGCGAACGGCCTCCACAGTGACGGGCAGGTCACTTCGGCGCGCGACCTCGCCGTCCTCGCGCTCTATATCCGGCGCGACCATCCGCAATATCTGCCGATCTTTCAGACTGACATCGTCAAGCTTGGGACCGCCAGCCTTGAGAGCAACAATGGGTTGCTCGAGCACTTCGCCGGAACCACCGGCATGAAGACCGGTTATGTGTGCTCGTCTGGTCTCAATATCGTGGCGACGGTTGATCGCGGCGGGCGGTCGCTGATCGCGGTGGTGCTGGGTGGTGTTTCGGCGCGGGAGCGGAACGAACTTGCAGCCGAGCTCTTTCTCAAGGGTCTTTCGGGTGCCGCCAAAGGCACCGGCAAAAGCGTCGTCAAGCTTGCCAATCAGGCGGGCGAGCCCACCGACATGCGCACGCTGATCTGCGGCAAGAAGGCCAAGGAATATGTGAAGCAGCGCGAAGCGGCGTTCCCGATGGGGCTCAAGGGGCAGCCGAGCTATCTCACCGACGAGATCGCTGGGGTCACCTATGTTGCGACGGATCTCGGCAAGCTTGTCGATGTCCCGCTGCCGCGCCCGCGCCCGTCATGGGCTCCGCAGAAGGCGGCGAACTAGCCGGCGTTCTTGGTAATCGTGAAGCGGAGGACATCGTCTTCCGTTGCAACTTTACAGGCGTGGCCGTTCTGGGTGCAGAAAAGCGGGATATCGATCTTGGCGATCGGATCGGTCGCGAGCACGATGAGGCTCATCCCCGGCCTGAGTTCTGCCAGGCGCTTTTCGGTCTTGAGCACCGGAAGAGGGCAGCGAAGTCCGCGCGCATCGAGCGTTTCCTGAGCGGGCATGAGCCGATCCAAAGGCCGGCCACCCTTTCCCGGGATCATGCCGTCATTCAAGGAGCAAAACCCAATAGGCGCCGTAAGGCGAGTTATCGCTGTAGAAGCCGCCAAGCCCCGCGCGGGTCGCAGCGGGGGCGGCGAGGATCGCGGCGTCGGCGGGCGAATTGCGCCAGCCTGAGAAGGTCTCGGCAAAGGTGAAATAACCGGCCGAATAGCGGATCTCGCGGGCGCCCTCGGGCTTGGCCGGGGGCTTGCCGGTGGTTGCGTATTGCTGGGCCAGCGCCTGGGCCTTGGCATCGAGCGTCGCATCGGGCGCGAGTGCGGCCTGGCCGGTGCTCGAGCGGTAGCCGTTGATGATGCCGAGCGCCTCGGGGCGATTGACGGTCGCGCCGGAATGGTCGAGCCGCGCCGTGAGCCCCGGCGACAATCCGGCGGTCGAGCAGCTGGCGAGGACAACGGCCATCGCCAGTGTGGCAATGAGGCGGGGCAGGGCAAGGCGGGTCACGGCCATGTGGTCGGGGTCCTTTGGCGAGTGCCGGAAATCTGGTGACCCCGGCGCGATTCGAACGCGCGGCCTCAGGATTAGGAATCCTGCGCTCTATCCTGCTGAGCTACGGGGTCGGCGCGGCGGAACTTAGACAATGGGCCTTAACGAATAAAGCCTTAACGAGCCTCTGACAGCCGCGAGGCGCAAAATTGTTGGCGGGTTGGTTCGGCATTGTTGCTCCAAGGCACTGTCGGGACAGCCAATTTCGCCGCATTTTCGTGTTCCTTGATTTGCTCTCCGGGGCCGGACTTGCGCGCGAAACATGCGGTGTTTGCTGCCGTGACTGCTGTGATGACGGCGACGTTCCCGGCGCTCGCCTGCGAGGGCCTGCGCGATGGTCCGCGCGGCACGGTGAGCGAAATCGTCGACGGCGATACCGTATTGCTGGACAACGGGTTGGTCGTCCGCCTCATCGGCATCCAGGCGCCCAAACTGGCGCTGGGCCGGGAGGGCTTGGAGGATTGGCCCAATGGCGAGGCGGCTCGCGCGGCGCTTGCGGGCTTTGCGCTCAACAAACCGGTGCAGCTTCGCTATGGCGGTGAAGAAAAAGACCGTTACGGGCGGCTCCTTGCCCAAATGTTCATCGCCGACGATTCCGGAGCCTGGGTGCAGCAGCAAATGCTCGGTGCCGGTATGGCACGGGTCTATTCTTTTCCCGACAATCGGGAATGTCTCGGCGAGTTGATGGCAACCGAACGGGTCGCGCGCAGCATGTCTCTTGGCATATGGGCCGATCCCTACTACAGGGTCCGCCGAGCGGATCGTCCGGCGGCGATGCTTGCACTGGCCGGACATTACGAACTGGTAGAGGGGCGAGTATTGCTGGCGGAAGGCAGCCAGGGCCGCGTCTATCTCAATTTCGGCCGCTTCTGGAAAGAGGACTTCACCGCAGTGATCGACAGCTCAGCCCTCAAGCACTTCGCTGAAGAAGAGCTCGATCCCGAAAAGTTGGGTGGTGCGCTGGTGCGTGTGCGCGGCTGGGTCGACGTGGTCGATGGGCCTCGCATCGAGATCACCCATCCCGAACAGATCGAGGTCCTGGCCGGGCCATGATTGTCCTTTCCGGCTTTGCAGTCCTCATGCGCCGCGCCGCGATACTGGCGACGGTGACGGTGCTTGCTTCGTGCTCGGCGATCATGGGGCCGGGCGTACAGGTGACGACGACCGATGGCCAGATGGCGCCCGTGGTCACCGATCCCGGCGACCCCGATGATGAAATGATCGGGGCGCGCGAACATCCCAAGATCGTTGCGTCCTATGGCGGGGTCTTTTCCGATCGTCCGGCCGAGATCAAGCTGACGCAGATCGTGTCGCGACTGCTGGCCGCGGCGGACCAACCCAATGCGCGCTTCACCATCACCATTCTCGACAGCGCCGAGGTCAACGCCTTTGCGCTGCCGGGCGGCTACATCTACGTGACGCGAGGCATCCTGGCGCTTGCCAATGACACGAGTGAACTGGCGGCAGTCCTCGCGCACGAGATCGCGCATGTGGTCCTCAAGCATGCCCGCGCGCGCACCAACCGGATCAAGACGACCGAGATCGTCGATCGCGTGGTGACTGGGGTGTTCGGCTCGGATGTGTCCACAGACCAGACCGCCAACAAGGCGCGGGTGTCGCTCGCCGCCTTCAGCCAGGCGCAGGAACTGGCCGCGGACAAGGAAGGCATCCTGATCGCGGGACGAGCGGGTTACGACCCGCATGCGGCAGCGCGATTCCTTTCGGCTATGGGGCGCTTCGCCAAATACTCAGTGGGCGATGCGGACCAGGAGGGCGACTTCCTCTCCTCGCATCCCTCGACGCCCGACCGCATCCAGAAGGCGACCGAGAACGCGCGGGCCTTCTTCGGGGCTCCCGGGCTCGGCGAGTCCGACCGCCAGGGCTATATGGAAGCCATCAATGGCGTGGTGTTCGGCGACAGCCCGTCGCAGGGCGCAATCGCGGGCAGGCGGTTCATTCAGCCCTCGCTGAAGTTCACGTTCACAGTGCCCGAGAGCTATACGCTCCAGACCTCGCGTGGTGCCGTTGTGGGTGTTGCCGGCGACGGCGAAGCGGTGCGTTTCGACAGCGCCGATGTTCCGGCGGCGGTGACGCTGAGCGACTATCTCAAATCAGGATGGATAGCGGGCCTTCAGTCCGAGACGATCAAGGCGCAGAGCCTCAACGGGCTCGACACGGCGTCGGCGGTTGCGGCGACCAAGGACTGGAGCTTCCGTGTCTCGGTCGTCCGCTATGGGGGACGCGTCTATCGCTTCATCTTTGCGGCAAAGGTCGACAGCGAGCTGTTCGCGCGCGGCGCCGAAGCGACGGTCAAGAGCTTCCGGCCTGCGACCAACGCGGACTTGAAGCAGGTGCACTCGCTGGTCATCCGGACGGTGATTGCCGGAAATCTCGACGGCGCGGATTCACTGGCGCGCCGCATGGCGGGGATCCCGGGTGGGGTCGACCTGTTCTACGTCATAAACAACCTGTATCCGGGTGATCCGCTTGCGGCCGGGTCCGCCTACAAGATCGTGGCGATCCAATAGAAAAGGGCCGGTCGCCCGGCCCTTTCAATTCCCGTTCTGCGATGCGCCCCGGCTCTACGCTGCGGCTTCCTCGGCGTCAGGCTCGGTCTTGGGGCCACGGCGCGGCGATTTCTGCAGCTGTTTTTCGATGAGCTGCACCGCTTCGGTCAGCGTCAGCTTGTTGACGGCTCCGATCTCGCGGCTCATGCGATCCATCGCCTGCTCAAAGAGCTGGCGTTCGGAATAGGACTGCTCGGGCTGATCGTCCGAACGGTAGAGGTCCCTGACGACTTCCGAGATCGCGATCAAGTCGCCGGAATTGATCTTGGCTTCGTATTCCTGGGCGCGGCGCGACCACATGGTGCGTTTCACGCGGGCGCGGCCGGTGACGGTGTCGAGTGCTTTCTTGACCACGGGTTCTTCGGCAAGTTTGCGCATACCGACGGATTTGATCTTGGCGGTGGGGACACGCAGAGTCAGCTTGTCCTGCTCGAACGAAATCACAAACAACTCCAGCGACAACCCGGCGACTTCCTGCTCATCGATCGACGTGATCATGCCGACGCCATGCGCCGGATAGACGATGTATTCGCCGGTCTTGAATCCGAGGCGCTGCATTGTCTTCTTGGCTACCATTGTTTACTCCTGTTTGACGCCGCCGCCGGATCGGTTCTTTGCGGAAGACCTTCCGGTTTGTTCTTTGCAGTCATAGGCAACCACCGTCCGGTTCCGCTTCACCGGCCGGTGCCTCCGCAGTGTCGAGTGTCTGTCAAAAAAAGAGTGCCTTGCGGCACCGGCTGGAGATTTGCATCGTTGAACAGCACCCTAGCACATTTTTTCAGCAAAATCAAAAATGCCGAATCAATGTGTTAATGGGCGCCTGTAAGAGGCCGTAAAACCGGGCATTTCCCGTAAATAGGGACGGTCAGTCGCCCTCGCCAGGGGCTTCCGAGAAGTACTTCTCAAGCTTGCCCTCGACGCCGTCGAACTCCTTGGCGTCCGGCGGAGCGTCGCGCTTGATGGTGATATTGGGCCAGGCGACGGCGTATTTAGCGTTGATCTCCAGCCACTTATCGAGCCCGGGCTCGGTGTCGGGCTTGATCGCTTCAGCCGGGCATTCGGGCTCGCAGACGCCGCAGTCGATACATTCGTCCGGATGGATGACGAGCATGTTATCGCCTTCATAGAAGCAGTCGACGGGGCAAACCTCGACGCAGTCCATGTACTTGCACTTAATGCAGTTGTCCGTGACGATGTAGGTCATGCTGGCTAAGCGGTCCTGGAACGGCCGGATTGTGTGGGGTCGCCGAGGGGAGGCTTGGCGGCGGTCGGCTGGTTGCTAGCCCTTTTTGGGTGGACCCGCAAGGGACGGCAAGGGCATCCGATTGCCGCATGACGGCGCCAGAAGAAAGCGCATTTCAGCCGTCCTGCTCCCGCAGCCGGTCGGTCTGGCGACGCTCTTTCTTGGTGGGTCTGCCAGCGCCCGGTTCGCGGCTGGCAAAGACGGGCGAAGCCTGGGTGCGCGGGAGCGGTGCCGGTGAGATGTCCTCGTAAAGCATGGCGGCCTCGCTCGCGGGACCGCGCCGCAAACCGGGGTCCAGTACGCGCCAGACCCTGAGGCGGTCGAACAGCACCATCGTCAGCACATCGCCGGTACCGACCTGATGGTCGGTATGCATCGTGCGCTCGGCATTGACGCGGACTGCGCCGCCTTCGATCAGCTTCTGGGCGAGCGTCCGCGACTTCACCGCCCGCGAGAAGAACAGCCACTTATCGAGGCGCTGCTTCGTCACGGCTCTGAGGCTATTCCGTCTTGGGCGTCCGCAATGCAGCCAGGGCGGCCCAGGGCGAATTGGGATCGATCGCGACCTCGCGCGTCTCACGCGGGCGATGTTCTTTCCAGTCCTCGCGCGGGCGATCATTGCGCTTGCCGGCGAATTTGGGTTTGCCTTCGAACGGCTTGGCGCCGTCTTTGAAGCCGGCATTGCCACGCTTGGCGTTATCGAAGCGCGGGCGCGGCGGACGTTTGTCGCCGTCAGGCTGGTCCTTGCGCTCGAAGCGGCGTTGCGGCTTGCCGCTTTCTGCAGCGGGTGCAGTTCCGTCTACCGGCGCGGTTGCGTCGCCGCGCTGGGGGCGATGGAAGGGCCGCTTGCCATTGGCCTTGCCGTCGTGGCGCGGGTTGTCCGGGCGACGGCCGCCTGGGAACCAGATTTCGTCGAATTCGGGCTCCGAGGTCTTGCCATCGCCATCCGGTGCCGGCGTGCCGAGATCGGCGGCAGCAGTCCCGATGGAAGCGGCATCGGTGCTCGCCGTTTCGGCGCCGGTGCCTTCCACGGTTTCGACGGCTGCCTCGTTGATGGGGATTTCCGCTAAGTCGGCCGCCGCGACCGACATGACGTTCTCCGCCCCTTCGGGCGCCGGTGCGGCCAATTGTGGAAGTTTCGGCGTGCGGCGCAGGCGATAGCCGAGCGAAGTCAGGATCGACGCGAAATCTTCGCCGGCCGTGCCGAGCAGGGATGTCATTTCGACAGTGACGCGGAAACCGTTGGCTTCAGCGGCGCCGGCGGGCATCTCGCCCTGATGGGTTTTGGCATCCAGCGCAATCAGCGGGCGGATGATATCGGCGAGGCGCTCGAGGATATCGACGCGCACCGCGCGCTTGCCCGCGACCTTGAAGCCGGCGACTTCGTAAAGCCGAACCGAGATTTCTGGATCAATCTGAAATGAGGTGCGTCCCGAGAGGACGACATGGGGAAGCTCGCTGACCCCGGGCTGGCGCACACCGCCATTCTTGAGAGCGTAAAGGATCAGCGCCAGTTCACGCGGCGCCGGCTTCAGGGCCAGCGGCACATAGATGTGGTAGGCGCCGAATTTGACGCCGAGCTTCCTGAGCTTGCCCCGTACGTCCTGATCGAGGCCCTTGACCTCCTCGGCGACGGCGCTACGCGCGATGAGGCCGAGGCTCTCATAGAGGCGGAAGGCGAGGCCGCGGGCGGCGCCCTCGATATCGGCGGGGGCTTCGAGTGCGAGCACGGGCTGGAGGACCGTGTTGATGTGGTGGCGGAGCCAGAGATTGAGCCGGTCCTGCACCCGTTCGAGCGCGGGGCCGGTGAGGCTTTCATCGGCTAGCACGATCAGCCGCGGCGCCAGAAGCGAGTCGCCTTCGGCAAGCGTGGCGACGACTTCACCGCGCCAGCGCAACTGGCCATCGGTCGCAAGGACGAATTCTTCGTTGGGTCCGCCCGCCAGCCGTTCGGCGCGCTTGATGATCTCGGGCGCAATGATCTGCTGCGCGGCACCGCTCAAACCCCTGGGGTCTTCGCCGTCTGAGCGCGCAAGGGTGAAGCGGAAGCCCTCGATCGAGCCGATCAGGTGACCCTCGAGACTGATCTCGCCACGGTCATTGATTTCGGGGGTAGCCATGGATCTGTCTCTCAAGTGGCGCATCAATACACTGGTGCGCCGGTCCACGAAACGCTGGGTCAGGCGCTCATGCAGCGCATCGCTCAGCCGGTCCTCGATGTCACGGGTCTTTTCGCGCCAATGCGCGGGGTCTTCAAGCCAGTTTTTCCGGTTGGCGACAAAGGTCCAGGTGCGGACCTGCCGGATGCGGTTGCTGAGCGTATCGATGTCACCGGCATTATTGTCGCAGAAGCGCACCTGCTCGGCAATCCAGTCGGTCGAAACCGCGCCGTGCCTTCGCAGGTCACAGTAAATGCGCGTCACGATCTCGCCATGCTGGGCCGGGGAGATGTCGCGATAGTCGGGGATCTGGCAGCATTGCCAGAGCAGATCGACCGCGGCGCGCCCGATGGCGAGGTCGCCGGCCTCGTTGCGGGCGAGGAATTCCAGAGCGTGCTGGTCGGTCGCTACAGGAACGCGCGTCAGCGCCTTGATCTCGGGAGATTTGTCGAGGCTTTCGCGCAGCGCCTCGATCGAGGTGAAGTCGAGATCGGGATTGCGCCACTGAACTTGCCGGACGGAGGCAAAGTCGTGGCTCTCGAGGGCGATGACGAGGTCTTCCTCGAAGGGGTCGGCATTGCCAGTGACACCAAACGTGCCGTTGTGCATGTGGCGGCCGGCGCGTCCGGCGATCTGGCCAAATTCGGCGGGCGTCAGCGGGCGGGTCTGGTGGCCGTCGAACTTGCGGTCGTCGGCGAAGGCGACGTGATGGACGTCGAGGTTAAGGCCCATGCCGATGGCGTCGGTGGCGACCAGGAAATCGACGTCGCCATTCTGGTAGAGTTCGACCTGCGCGTTGCGGGTGCGCGGTGACAACGCCCCCATCACGACAGCGGCCCCGCCGCGCTCCCGGCGGATCAGTTCGGCGATGGCATAGACCTGGGTGGCGGAGAAGGCGACGATCGCGGAACGCGGCGGCTGGCGCGAAATCTTCTTCGAGCCCGAATAGGTGAGCTGCGAAAAGCGCGGTCGGTCGATAATGTCGGCGTCCGGCAGGAGGCTGCGGATGACCGGCGCCATGGTCGCCGCACCCAGCAGCAGTGTTTCGCTCAGGCCGCGCGCGTGAAGGATGCGATTGGTGAAGATGTGGCCACGATCGAAATCGGTCGCGACCTGGATCTCGTCGACAGCGACGCACTCGACCGGCATATCGAGCGGCATCGCTTCGACGGTGCAGACCCAGTATTTGACCTTGGCGGGAACGATGCGCTCTTCGCCGGTCACCAGCGCCACGTAGTCCTTGCCGATGCGGTCGACGATACGCGCATAGACCTCGCGGGCAAGCAGGCGCAACGGCAGACCGATCATGCCCGAGCGATGCGCCAGCATCCGTTCTATGGCGAAATAGGTCTTGCCCGTATTGGTCGGGCCGAGGATGGCCTTGAGGGAGGAGGCGGTCATCGCAAGGCCTATGTAGGCGAGTCAGCCGCGCAAGCCTAGTGCGCGGCCGGGCAGAACTTAACACTTGAAACGAAAGCGGAACAAACAAGGCTCGAATCGGCGGCGACTCGCGAGTCCCAGTTTGTTCCCTACTGCATGTTGGGGATTGCGTTGGCTGATTCCAGCTAGGCTGGCCGGGCCCGGTCCCATTCGGGGAGATCGGCCGCTCTGGCCGTTAATCTCTATTACCAAAGGGTTGCCGAATGCTGGTTTGGCGGCCGAATCGGGCGAATCTCAACGAGAAGTGAACCCGTGCATCCCAAAGAAAATCGAGTAGGTAACGAACGGGTCCCGCTCATTGGCGGGTGGCGATGTCCCTCATAAGCAAAAAACTCGTTGACCGTGCCACAGTGGGACATTGGATCGATGCACCATCCATTAACCATAAGGTCCGGGTGAGGCGCGTTTGGTGCGCGTCTGGCGCGGCAATTGGGTCGTGCGACGGCGAGGAGGCCCAAAATGGCGCAACACAAGATTCTGGTCATTGGCGCGGCCGGCAAGAGCGGCACGCCGGTGGTCGAGCAGGCAATTTCGCACGGTCACAGCGTGACGGCGCTGGTTCGTCACCCCGAGAAAGCGGCGCACCTGCCCAAGGCGGCGGTGATCGTGAAGGGCGACGGGACCGACGCCGCTTCGGTCGTCGCGGCGGTCAAGGGTCATGACACGGTGATCATAACGGTCGGCGACCGCTCAACATTTGTTTCGGGGCCGACGGCGCGCAACGCGGTTGCCGCGATGAAGGCCGCGGGGGCCAAGCGTATCATCCTGCTCTCGGCCTATGGCATCGGCGACAGTGCGCATGGGCTGCACGGATTTGTGCTCTCGAAGGTTCTGGGCAAACTCAATGCCGACAAGATGGCCTCTGAGGCAGCTCTCGAGAATTCGGGTCTCGAATGGGTGGCGGTGCGTCCGCCCGTGCTAGGGACCGGGCCCGCCACGCACGACCTGAGGGCAGGTGTCGACATCACCATCAATGGATTTCAGACCGTGTCACGCGAGGATCTGGCGGAATTCATGCTCGAGCAGATCGAGAACGACTCGTTTCTCGGCAAGAAGCCGATCGTCTACCGACGCTAATTCTCCAGCTTGGTCAGCACCATTGAAAGATCGCCCATCGAAGTGGTGAGAAGCACCCGATAGGGGATGAACCAGCCGGTATCGTGCAGCGGTGCGTACCAGAGCAGGATGCGGTCGTCCTGAGCCAGCGACTTGGTGAGTTCCGATGTCGTGTAATGGCCGGAGATCGGCGTGTATTTGACCGAGCAGAGGACGACCGGTCCCTGATAGCCGGTACGCGGCGAGGTCGCGACGTCGTCGCGGGCATAGCGGAAGGCGAGGTCGAAGCGTTCGACGCCCGTGAACACCTTCTCTCTGTTGGCGCAAAGCGTGCGGTCGAGTTTGTCGTTCTTGAGAAGGAAGCTCGCCAGCATGTCGTTGACGCCGTTGAGCTGCTTCCGCTCGATGGGGACACGGTCGATATTGTTGACGATCGGGGGGGTGACGATGAAGGACGACACATTGGTCGCCTCGTAGGTCACCTTGACGTTGAAGCTGTCGCCGCCGGAGCGGGTCAGCATGTCGAAGCGATTGGACTGCAACCCGTCACCGGAGACCGTGCCGACCGAATTGGCTCTGGCGGTGCCGCTTGCCACAATCTGCGCCAGGCCAGTGACGTTGGCGTCGAGCTTGAGCATGTAGTTCTCGCCATCATCGAGGAAATCGAAGGTGGCGCTCGCAATGATGGTACCGCCGAGATTGACGATGTAGGTGGCTCGGGCGGAGGTCGCCGCCTGGGCGCCGCCCGTTCCGAAGGCCAGCAACGAGACTGCGAGGAATGGGCGGAATGGGGTCACTGTAAGGGTCCGGACGGCGAATCGGGCGTAAGTGCAAGGTGCCCAAGCCCAAACTGGCTGGCAAGCTGGAGCATTCGTCCCGATTCAATGGGAACGAATGCATGATGTCCTTGTCTGTCCGGTTCCGAGCCGGAAACCGCTTCGCACTTTGCCTGGAAACGCTCCGGTCGCGCCCTCGGCTTGACGGAAAAGGCCGGTTTCTCTATGGAAACGCCTCCAATCAAGAACAGACCACCACCCGTTGCCGGGAATTTTCCCGGCCCAGGGGCTTTTGACAGGATTTTGAAATGGCACGCCGCTGCGAACTGACCGGTAAAGGCGTCATGACCGGAAACAATGTGAGCCACGCGGTGAACCGCACCCGTCGCCGCTTTCTGCCCAACCTTCTCAATGTGTCGCTGATCTCCGATGCGCTCGGCCGCACGGTGAAACTGCGTATTTCCGCCCATGCGCTCCGCTCGGTCGAGCATCGGGGCGGCCTCGATGCGTTCCTGGTGAAGGCCGATGACAGCGAGCTGTCGCCGAACGCGCTGCTACTGAAGCGCGAAGTGCGCGCGGCACTCGCCGCGTAGGACGGTTTTGCCGATTGACCTGCCGATGCCCGCGCAAGCGGGCATTGTCGTTTCTGGTGCCCTTTACGGCAGGCTGAACTCAAGGAGCAGGTTGCGCTCCCAATCGTTGAAGTTGTTGTCCGAGATCAGTGTGATCCGCGTTGCGCCCGACGGGGTCTGGTGGACGGCAAGGCCCTCCATATTGTCGAGATCGCCGCCGGTGCCTTCATAGAGCACGCGACCGCTCATCTGGGCTCCCGGTTTCACCTGGTCGGCATCGATCAGGACCAGCCGCATCGCGAAAGCAATGAAGGCGACGCCGCGCTCCAGCACGAGCAGATCGCCATTGGGAAGGAAGGCACAATCGGTGGGGCTGGTGACCGAGCCCGAGATGTATGTCAGCGGCCCGCGATCATTGACGCCGAGGAGGAAAGCCGAATGCTGGCCGTCATCGGCGATCACGCCTTCGGTCAGAAGCAGTGTCGAGCCGGCGATGGGGGAGGCGGGCGGGGCGACGCAGACGGCTTCGAGCGATTCATTGGAGCGGGTGCTGCTGAGCCAATCGGGGATGCTGACCTC
>JBEBGE010000072.1:0-14992 GCA_040081595.1 Devosia sp. | reverse complement strand
ATCCTGCCATGCGCTGAACTGGGAAGGGATGGTGGGTGCGACAGGGATTGAACCTGTGACCCCCGCCGTGTGAAGGCGATGCTCTCCCGCTGAGCTACGTCCGCATTCGCGCAGAAACCAAAGGAACATCAACAGATTACAGAGAATACGCCAGAGGCCTTCTAGCGACAAGAACTATCGAAAACGGCGCTCCACTGTGACACCAGTGTGACAGACCTAGATTTGAATGCGTAGCGCAGGTGCCCGCGCGTTGCCGTCGAAGAGCCTACCCCCCACCCTCTCATTGCAGAGGCAAAAAAACCAAACCGCGAATTTTCACAGAACTCCCGAATTCAAACTGGAATGTCGGGGTGATCGTCGCGACCGCATTCTGGGGTCGTCGGTTCGAAGTAGCGACGATCTGGTGGGCCGAACGGCGCCGCGGGTATCTTCGAAACGGCCTAGCTTGTCATGATGATCATCATGGAGGCAGGGCCTCGGGTTGGTCTTGGACGCCGAAGATGATGATCATGTTGCTGATGATGGTCATGGTCATGGGGTGGCGGTGATGAGCACCACTTAGTTCCAAGGAGACTCGCTAACACACTGTAATATTTTCTATATTTACTCCATCTTGTGCCAAACCTTGGTAGTGTCCTAATTTGACGGAACTATTCCAGCGAGAATGTTTGTCGCTCCTCGCCACCACCAGCCTTCGGTTGCCAAGCGATCTCAAAGTCGCCGCCCATGCCAGCAGGCAACGCCTTGATGTGAACCACTCTGGCATCGATCTTTCGTCGGCGCATTTCCTGCTGAACAAAGTCTTCGCGTGGGTACCCCGCAAGCGCTCGGACGCTCTCCCGAACCTTTTCGTCACGCAGCATGTTTCCGATCTCGCGGTGCAGGCGCTCAGCCAGGTCATTCATTGTCAGCCCTCTTTTCCGCCACTATGGCAGCGCGCACGGCATCGACCGGCGACTTGATCGCGCCCATTTGCAGCACCGCAAAGAACCGGCGTTTGGTGCTGCCCTCAATCGGAGATGACCAGGCATAGGCGCGGGTCGCTTTTGGATGCCCGGCGAGGTCAAAGACATGGACCACGCCTTCCCAAACAGGAGCGCTGCGGAATTGCTCCCGCACTGGCACGGACTGAAGGAACGTCGCGGTGCCGCCGTGCGTGTTTTCGACCGCCGCCTTTAGTTCATTTGCGCTTACGTCCACCACTCTTCCTCAGGTCGATGGGCCATGCCGTAACAGCGACTTTTGCCAACTTTGCTTGTCGCGCGTCGATCTCTGCAATTCCCCACTTCTTGTGGGCCGAAACGCCCGCCGTCACTGCAAACGATGACTTAGCGTATTCCTTCTTCTTGTCTGAAAACCCGGCATTGCCGAGCGCAACATTGGGGGTCGCCTGCATCAAGACCATGTTGCCAATCCGCTTCACATTGGCGGCGGCAATGTCCGGGTCGATGTCCCAATTGTCATCAGGGACTTTTGGCATGATGTGCTCGAGATTGACAACTTCAGTTTCTGGGTTTGCAACCCACTCAGGTTCTGTTTCGCCGCTCATCACCGCATCAATTGTCCGAAGATAGTAACGCGCCAGCGACGATTGAGTGACTGACGCTTTCGCAAACGCGGCTTCAAAAAGCGCGTCGTTCGGCACGAACTCTCTCATCGCATCGGCGAGATCGTTGGCCGAGCGAATTGTGGCGACTCCGATCTCTTGTGCTCGCAGTCCATAGTGCCGGTCTAGGAAACCGCCTCGGCCACCAGCTACTAGAAACCTGACCGACCAATTGACGCAGAGTTGGAACGCCTTCACCGCCTCTGCAGGCGAAAAGTGCCTAGAGATGGCAAAGAGCAACGGCCTAATCTGTTCGACCTTTAGGTCCTGATAGATGGTGCGAACATGAGATCGAATTACGGTCTTGTAGCCATTCCACTTGCTGTGCTCCGGGTTGAACAAAGCGACATAGTGTGAGGCCGATTCATCGACGTCGCGTAAGAAGCCTAATGCGGTCTGTGTGCCCTTGATCTTGTCTTCAATTGCCTCAGCAAGGTCGTCCTCTTTTGTGGGGCCGTTCTTGCTTACCCAAAGGTGCCGAAGGTAGAGAATTACTAGTTCGTCGTCGCCGACCGTCTCGATTGCACCGGACATGGCCGACCACTTGGTCGCGGCCTCCGTTAGACGCGAGCCAGCCTTGCCGAAGAGAAAGTTCTTGATGAGATCGGCCTGTGACGCGCGAAGGCCCCGATCATTGAGTGTTGCGAACATCCGATATGCGCTTGAAGCGTCGGGAACTTTGATTTGCATGACCAATGCCTTGTCCCGGAGGAAATCAATCCACCGCGCAAGGACGCTTTCCATGTCCGTTTCCCGAAACTGGGACGTGATTTTCGCAACGTGCGCACTTGCTAGCGTGAGTGCGTTCGCCAAGCGTCGATTGGATTCGGACAAATCGGCGAGATCAAACTCAGGCCGTTGTTCCGGAGGTTGCAAGATCGACTCGGTGAAGAATTGGGCGTCGTCTGTGTTGAGGGTCAAGCGCGGCACGGTTTCGTGCGTCCGGTACTCTGTGAAACTCAAGAACTCAGCTTCGAGTTGGCCAGCGAGTTTTGTCTCACCCCGCCCTAGATAGAAGTCCCTGATGGCGGCAAGAAGGATTGAGGTTGTCGCCAGCCGTTGCTGCCCGTCTGTAACCTCTGGAATGGCTCCGGCAGAGTCGGTGAGCACGATGGTGCCCAAGAAATAGTCTTCGCCGTCGATGGCCTTTGCCAAGTCCTGAAAGAGGTCAGTAATGTGCTCCTCTTCCCACTTGTAAGAGCGCTGATTGGGCGGGACCCTGAGACGTCCCGATCTCAACAATTGCCCGATGCCGACCATGTCAAAATCGATCTTGGCCATTACTGGTCCCCTTCTATGCCGTGCAGAAACGGCACCTTTTGACCGGCCTCCTGCAACTCTCGACGGACGACACGGCGGAGCCTGTCGCGCACCCACGCGGACAGTGAAATACCGGCGATCTTTGCCGCCAGGTCGAAGCTTTCCTTTTCGTCGTCCGAGACTCGGATTTTCATGAAGTCAGTTTTTGTCATGTCGTTGCCTCCGTCAATGCAATATGTGGGTCTATTGTGTCCACATATCAAGATTTATTCTTGACTTGTGGTCCGTTTGTGCCCACATATGGGTCGTAAGAACGAGGAATAGCCATGAACCGCCTATCACTCGCCCGCCAGACCCAAATCATCAGTGCCCTCGTTGAGGGCAACTCGATTCGCTCTGTCGAACGCATGACGGACACCCATCGCGATACGGTCATGCGCCTTGTGGTTGAGGTTGGCACCGGCTGTGCCGCTCTGATGGATGAAAAGATGCGCGAACTGCCCTGCAAGCGGGTGCAGGTCGACGAGATTTGGTCCTATGTCGGCAAGAAGCAACGCGAAGTCACCAAGGACGACGACAAGAACCGGGTCGGCGATCAGTGGACGTTTGTTGCCATCGATGCCGATACGAAGCTGATCCCGACTTTCCTTGTCGGGAAGCGCAGCAAGCCCAACGCCATCGCGTTCATGAATGACCTTTCCGAGCGGTTGGCAAACCGTGTTCAGCTATCGACCGACTCTCTCAATACCTACGTCGATGCCGTCGAACAGGTGTTCGGTGCCGACGTGGACTATGGGCAATCGGTTAAATTCTATGAAGCTGAGCCCATCGGCCCCGGACGTTACAGCCCTCCCAAGGTTGTGCGCGCCGAACGTACTGTGATCTCGGGTTCGCCGGACCCGGCTCACATTTCGACCAGCCTTGTTGAGCGTCAGAACCTGACCATGCGCATGTCGATGCGCCGGTTTACGCGGCTCACTAATGGCTTTTCAAAGAAGGTCGAAAACCACAAGGCAGCGGTCGCGCTGCATTTCGCGCACTACAACTTTGTGCGCCTTCATCGGACTCTGCGCACCACGCCAGCAATGGCGGCGGGTGTCAGCGCTCGTCTCTGGTCCCTTGAGGAACTTGTCGAGACGGCGACGTCAAATTAGGACACTACCCAAACCTTGACTGAGGTGACCGGGAGGAGCATATAGACGCTGTAGCAACGGATCGACTGAGGCTTTGGCCGAGAGTGCTACGCCGCTGGGGCTTCTACCCTAGTCACTTGCTTATGGCTGTGGGCCGAAAGGCTTGGATTGTCGAGAATAGTTCTAAAGGGGGCCATCGTGCCCCCTTATTTTTTGAACTCGGCCGCTAATGCCCCAAACGGCTTTCGCTCGCCAGTCCGAACCTTGCTTGTTCGGGCATAGGCACTCTCGACATACAACTCCAACGCCACAACGCCGCCCGCGAACTTAGCCGCCAAGTGACCGGCGGCAGCTTTCAAGCGGAAGAAGACATAGAAAATCTCACCCGGCGCCAGCGCAGGCTGCATCTGAAGCGCAAAAATGGTCCAGTTGCTCTCATGTGTCCGAGCAACCGGCGAGGTTGGTTTTGCAATGAGCCCGCCAATCATAGCTGGCACCAGTAGCGAATGTGCATGGCGATCGGGTGAAAAGACCCTCGCCCCGCCGCCAGGGTCGGCGAAAGAGAAAGCTCCCTCGGGAAGGGGACCCTCCTGACTAACCGAATAACAGTGCGCACTGTAGCGCACATGTATGCCAATCATCAGCTGGTTCCCGTCCTTATTCCAACCGAACTGACCCAGGTGTGGATCGAGATGATCGGTCGCATACTGAGATCCAATGTGGGTAATAAGCACTGGCAGACCTCCGAATGCCGAGCTTCCAAGATCGGGCCAAAGTCGGCGCCAAGAGGTCGCCGCCGGTCACTGTGTCTAGGCAGCGCGCCGAAGTGCAAAGTGTTTGCCGCCATCAGACGAAACGACATCGCCGTAGCGGACGAATGCCTTCAGTGTCAGTTCGACCTCGCGCTGCACCTTCTTGCCCTGCTTGAAACGTGCCGCGACTTCGGCGGGAGTGATGGGGTCGGCTGCACTCGCAAGGATGCTGGAAATTGCAAAGGTGCGGGCGCGATCGCTAGCTGGGAAGTTTGGCTTGCCTTTCTGAGCAGGGGCCACGAGTTCCATATCGCCCCCATGGACTTTCTGCGTAGCAGAGCCAAATCTTGGGATTTGATAGTCCGGCCTTAGCCAACGAACTTGACCCCGCGCTTCTTCGGCCGTCCGCTCCAGGTTGAGTGCGACTAAACGCGCGAGAATTTCTTGCTCCGTCAGCGCTTCCTGCCAGCCGTAGGCCCGAGAAACCGCCGCATCGAGTTCGTCGTGAAATTCTTTGAGCACCAAGACAAGCGCGCGCGCCTTTACGTCCTCTTCGCGTTCGGAAAGTGCCGATCCCGACCTAACGGCTTCAAGAGCGTTGTAGATTTCTGTCAGCGAGATGTCGGGCTGCGTCGACTGGATCAATTTGCGATGCGCATCAAGCTTTTCGGCAAAGTCGGCGACCTCTGCCTTCCTCATCTCTGGTGGATCAGGAAAGGGGAAGGGGTCGAAGCAGCGCGATTTCACATAGACAGGATCGTTGCCTTGACCAAGCCAGCCGCCCGCGCGAAGAGCCCAACTTACGTGAATGCGGGACGAAAGCACCCCGAGGTGAAACGCGTCGTCGCAAGCGATAATAACCAGCTTGTTGTCTGGCAGGATGCCGGCATCTAGGAATTGGAAAACGCGATGCTTAGATGTTTCCACTGTAGCAAGGTAGCGCGGCAGGCCTTGAAGCGCCGGACGAATTTCGTCTCGTGTCCGACCAAATAGCCACCATCTGGACTTAATGTCTTTGTCTCGATTGTTGTCTCGCTCGGGCTTTACGGTCTCCAGCAAGTGCTGATAGGCCTCGGGAAATCTCTCTCTAACTTCCTCCGACTTCAGGCCGAAGAAATCCATGGCCATAAGTTGCCGCGAGGTGGCGGTGAGGTCGCGCCCATTCAGATAAGGCCGGATATGTCGTTCAAGTCCTGGACGCGATCCCAGTCCTAGTTGTCCAGCCGTCGACTTTGAAACAATAAATCCAGAGCCGAAAAGCATCATCCCGCGGGACGAGAGGCCCACGTTTGATCTCAGCTCGTTTGTCGCCGCAACGTCGATGCCAACCGTCAAATCGGCGTTGATGTGGCCTGCGCTCTCGTTGAGCTCTATCTTCGGCTCGTCCGTTTCTAGGGCCGCTTCGCTCGCGACCTCGTAAAGCGACCCGTCCCTCGCACCTGCCTCGGCGACAGTCATCGCGATCCGGACTGCCGCCGCATCGCGGCTCGCCTTGGTCCATGGATGATTAGGCACGGCCATGACCAGCGAGATCGGCTTAGTGTCCGTAAGGTGTCGCTCGATGGTGCGCCTCTGAAACACCTGGGTGACGGAACTGGTTGTGACCAGACCGAAGCGCCGAAGCAACGTGCCTTTCGCAATCAGCAGCTCGGCACACCGATCCCACCAATACATGACGAAATCGGCGCTATCGTTCATCTTGGGGTGCGCCGCCCAAAGCGCCTCTATGTAAGCGTCGCCCATGCGGGAACGAATGTCTTTTCCACCAACAAAGGGAGGATTACCGACGATGAACTCCGCCATGGGCCAATCGGGTCGGCGGGGATTGGCGTAAGCTTCAACACCCTCAACGAACGTCTGATTGGGATACCCATCCCAAGCGAGCACTGCATCGCGACACTCAATATTGTGGAAGGCGCGAAGAATGGGTTCGGTCGGGTGATCCCTGTTGGACCGATAGTGGATTTGTAGAAAGCCGATCCAGAGAACCAGCTCTGCAATCGCGGCCGCACGCGGGTTCAGCTCAATCCCGAGGAACTGGTGGGGATCGACCCTGTGCTGGTCCAGCGCCAAAGCCTCCTGCCCACCGAGCGCCGAGAGCGCCTCCAATACCTCGTCTTCTAGCTTCTTGATTTGCGCCATAGCGACGTATAGAAAGTTCGCGGTGCCACATGCCGGGTCGAGAACTCGCGTCGCACAGAGCTGTTCATGAAACGCCTTTATCTCACTGATTGCGTCCGGGCGCCGGTCTTCGGCCATGAGTTTCTCAACGGTGACACCAACGTCGGTCCAATCTTTCCGTAGCGGCTCCATGATCGTCGGGCTGACGAGGCGTTCGACGTATGGGCGAGGCGTGTAGTGGGCGCCAAGGCGGGAACGCTGCCCCGGTTCTAGCGCGCCCTCGACCAGGGAACCGAAGATGGCGGGTTCGACATTTCGCCAGTCCTTTCCTGCGGCCAGCAGGAGTTCTCCAATTTCCTCCTTGTTGAGTGGCAGGACGACCGGATCACGGAAGAACTCTCCATTGAACCGCTTGACCTTGGTCTTGATCGCAAACGCGAAATCTCCGGTATTCATTGCCTGCCAGAGTTGGCCGACAAGGTGCTCGAACGTTGACGGGTCTTGGACACACGTCTTCAGCACTTCTGTGAAGCCGCTCTTTGGCAGTAGCTCCACGTCCTCGGCAAACATCGTGAAGAGGCAGCGCATGAGGAACTGCGCAACCCGTTCGGGGTTGAACCCTCTCTCTTCAAGCGACTTGCTGACTTGGGCCAAGCGGTCGGCTACTTCGCGGGTCGCTTCGGCTGCCTTTTTCGTCGGGTCAAGGGCCGAAGGGTCAGTCCAGATCAGGCGAAGCCGTTCGCGGATTTCTTCTCGTCGCAAGTCTTCAAGAAAGATCCGAAACCCCTGCCTATCCGGAAACTGCGCATAGTCGCGACCCTTGCCGTTGAAGTCGGCAAAAATTTCGAAGGCATGGCCAACGTCGCAAACGATGATGAAGGGAGGCCAGTCGTGGTCGGCGGGGAGATTGCGGGCATAGTCCTCCGCCTGCCGACGGGCGTTGACCATGAGGATGTCCCAGTTTCGATCGATGTTGCGCTTTCCGCGAATGGCCGGTTCTGCAGCGTCGAAGATTTCGCCCTGGGCAGAGAGGTCGCTGTTGCCCCCCTTCCAGCGGCTCTGCTTGGCCTCAAGGATAAACGACCCACGTTTGTAGAGGTCGATGCGTCCATGCCCGGTTTTGTCACCGGCCTCGCGCCGTGTGACGGCGCGCTCGAAGGCGTAGTCATTGTGGGCATGTGTGGCGTCCGAGGGCTGCGGCCTAGGGACGCCGAGAACATCGCAGAGCTCCGACAGGAAAAGAGCATAGTTCGCGCGCTCCGCGCCGCCCTCTTTTCCTTGCCATCGTGAAATGAACGCGTTAGCAGCTTGGCTCAACCGAGCACCCTCAATCAATTCGGCCACCGTAGCCAAACGGCCACCCATTGCAACATGGGCTAATTGGGACTGATCGCTCTGTCCACTGGCGCCGGTTTGCAGGCCCCCATGCGTCGCATGCGACCGGCCAACACGGCCCCACTGACAGCCCCGCAAGCGAACGCCGGAAGCGGACTATCGTCAATCAACCACGGGGCACATTCTATCAGTGCGCGCGTATCCGGACTCGGAAGATCACGCCCCCCCAACAGGATGGATTGCCTCTCACTGCACGGCCAGAAAAGAAGTACCCGTAACACTCCAGCTATAGCCTGAAGGAACGAAGGAACCCTGCCACGAGAAACCCACACAAGAAGCCTGCCACTAACCCGACCGGGTACAACTTCGTGGAGCCATCCCGCTTCAATCCAAAGAGAGACGCTCCGAAGCTCTCAATGAACGCAAAGATCGCGACGAAAGTTAGAAGTCCAGCTACGCCCGAAATGAACATGGTGACATCCTTTAATAGCCCGGATTTTCTCAGCGGAGACGCGAGGCAGTCCACGAGCAAGGACATGCGCGGCGCGGCACCCGTCTAGGACCTCACCCAATATGTCCATCAAAAATCATCGTTCTCTTCGCACGCACGACCGTCCTTGTCCCGATCGAGCCCATAGAGATCAGGTCCCACCCTTGGAAATGGCCCACGGCGATCTGGGTATGCAGGCCCATCGCCAGTGCCGCCGAGGCAGTCGACATCGAGAGCAATTGGAACGCAGGCGACTGAGTAGCTCGGATCGCATGATGCAATACCGATGATTGCAAGAAGCTCATTCGCTTCGAGCAAATAGGCCGCGACGACCTGCTCGGCTGTGAAAACAATAGCGTTGCCGTTCTGGTCTAGTCGATACTGTGGGGTCCCATCGTTGGCGAGTGCGGCAACGAGGTACTTTCCCTCTCCGGCGCTCTGTAGCCTAATCGGAAAACTATAGAGGCCAGACCACTGTTGCATTAGCGGGGACGGGTCGGCGAGAATTAGGAATGCCCATCCCGCGAAGGAAATGTCAGCCCTCAAGAGCTGCCGCCTATTATCCTCGTAGGCCGCACGAGCCGCCTGATTGATAGCATTCGCTTGGGCGGTGTTCTCGTCCAGAATAGCCGCTGCCTCGTTCTGCATCTGGGTCATAAGCCCGATGTTACCCGAGCGCTGGGCACTGCTGATCTTAGAGTTGAGCACGTTAAGCCGGTTCTGGCTTGCCTGTGCTATCTCCTGAATACGCTTATTAGCCTCCTGCTCGATCTGAGCGGGCTGATTCATAAGGGCCGAGCGAAAAGACGAGAACGCCTGGGAAGGTAGGTTCACCATTTGCGCAGACGACGTGCCGCAGGCGAGTAGGCTGCTGAGCAGAATCGCGAGTAACGTAACTGCCCTTGATCCCCGTCCTAGTCCTCCTGCCGCCTCCATGTGCGCCTTCCCTCACCTTCACGCGACCAGTCCCTGGTCCGGACCCAACCTAGACGCCTGAGAGCCAGCCCGACATCGGCCGGATGAGGCCGGTCGTTGTATCTCCCCCGGAGCCTGGGGACAAGCTCGGCTATAGTCCACGACCTTTCGCGCTGCGCGGGGGGAAGGGCCGCCATAAGCTGCTCGATCTGGGTCTCCAAAGGGGTGTTACACTCGAGGCGGGATGCCGGGTGCAGGCGCCGCGCTTTCGCCTCAGCCTCATTGGATCGACTGGCTTCGACCTGTTTCCGCAGATTCTCTATGTAACGTTCTAGAAGCATGTAACACCCGACTGGTGGTGGCGCATAAACAGGGTTGAGGGGAGGGCTTTTGTCGGTAGGACATATAGGGGGAGTTTTACCTTACCCTCCCTCCCTGATGATTTTCCTCCCCTGTGACCTACCGACAGAAGGGTGAGGTGCGCGCGATCTAGCGGTCGGTCTTCTGCGAAACTGTCACCCTCGGGTTGATCTTGTACTTCGCCGCGGGACGACCCCCCGTATCGCTGCGCTGGAACTCCCGGACGTAGCCGCACTCGACAAGCACGCTAATGGCTCCAACGATTTCTCCTTGGGTCTTGAGCCGCTTGAGCTCCCTGCTCTGAAGATCACGCACCGAGAACTCGTCCTTGATACGCCCCTCTTTGATGTGGGACAGCAACTCATGCGCCGAGCGAACATCCGATGGGGCACCCGAGGCGTAGATCCGCTCCGCATGGCAACGGTAGAACAACGTCAGCTGGATGGCCCTCTTCAACGCGCCAAGTGAGATGGCCGTCGCCCGAACATCCTGCGCAAATGCGATGATCAGCGCCAGCTTGGCAATCGTCCCCCGATACTTGCCGATGTGGCTCTTAAGCCGGTCGGTGTTCGACTCGTTACGGGCCCAGTTTTCGATGGCTGACATCGTTCGATCAAACAGGATTTGAGCGTCGGGGTCGAACCGGAGCAAGCGAGGCTTTATCGCCATGCTCATGCCGTCGCGATTCAGGGGCAAATCAGCGGCGGCGCTAAACACCGAGCGCACCGTCTGCTTGGCGATGTCGTCTGCGGCGCGATCCACGGTGCTGGTCTTCGGCGGAAGAGACGGCATGACCGCAAGCTGAAAAAGCCGCTCGAGGTACCCATCGTCAGAGCCCTTATCGATCCGCTGTTGGTCAGCGATGTACTGTTCGGCCTTGGAAGGTTGCAGATTGCCATAGAGGGCCATCCGAGGTTTCTCGGCAAACATGCCCGCGCGCTTGAGACGATCATCTTCGTAGTCGAACTTGCCGTCGTGAAGTTGGAGTTCCTGCGCGCGCGCCTGTTCGTAGCCGTCCCGCCGCAACTGGGCGATGTGGCCTGAGAGCTCATCTCGAATGAGCATTACCCCGTTTGGATTGGCGGCGAGGACCTGCAGGCGCGCCTCAGGTGTTGCATCGGTTATGATATAGCGCTCACGAGCCGGGGCGGGCCCACTTGCCGCTTGCGAAAGAATGGCCTGCGCCTGCGAGCGGTTCCCGGCGGCGATTTCCTTCTTGGCCCTCTTTTCCGCCTCGTCCTGCTCGATCTTCCGAAGCTGGGCGTCACTATCCCAGATCATCATCGCAGCAGCGTGCTTGCGACGGGCTGCCTCATCGAGTTCCCGAATAAACTGACTTGCCTCGTTCAGAACGGGTGACTTCAACATACCAGGCTCGAGGATGGCGCAACCCCAAAGGTTGGGGAATTCAACCCACGACTGATCGAACTGCTTGGGCTGCACCGCGAGCTTTTTCCCCATCACGCTTCCAAGCGAAATCAACAGTGGAGTGGCAACTAGCTCGGAAGGTACCTGCATTCGCTCGGCTACATCCACGACGAACCCACGCAATGAGGCCGGAAGGTATGCAGGGTCCATTGTCGGCGGCCCCGGAAGCCACGCGGGCAGCCCTTCCAGCTCGGGCCATGCAATGGGATCAGCCTGCGCTATCGCGACAGAACTGGCCTGATGGCTGTAGCGGCCGACGATGTCCACGACCTCTTCAGGCTTCAGCGGCGGAACACAGCGGAGGTTGAAGTCCTCGGCAGCATCGAGAATCAAATGCTCTGGCATGCCGGAACCACGCAGGTGCCCCACGTGCGCGATCATAGCGCTGTTGCGCTCCCCGTCTTCCACCCGCTCCGGCTTGACGTAGATTTCAGAGCCAAGTGCGCTCAGCAGAGTCGAACCGGCCCCTGCCACAGTCGTCCTCGCCCGAGCGGTCCTGGGAGCGAGGGTGCTAATTATCTGAATAGAGGGGTCGATGTCGCCCCACCCCGCAGGGTTCGCCAGACAGTCGCCGGTAAGGGTCACGAACCGCCTACTGCCGTAGGCCTCAAGCCCACTGGCCACGATCGACTTGAACCCTGCCGAATAGCCAATCCCCCTGACCCCCCGGCCACTCGGACTAACCTCCAGATAGCAGCCCGCCGCCTTGGCGGCCTCGAAGACACGCACGGCGTCTGCGTTGATAAACTCCCGGGCCTCATCGAGACAGTTGTCGAGATCGATGGCGCCCACGCCGTCGCCATCAATCAGCGCGTACCCGACGCCGGTCCACTTACCGGGGCTTGCACTGTAAGCCGCCATCGCCTCACTATAGGTGGCCAACCGGTCGATATCTTCCGGAGAGTCGAGCTTAAAGCTTTTGACGACCTTTCCGTCCCCGCGCTCGGTCCCTCGCGGATCGCCATTCACGTAGAACGGGAGTTTAGTTGGCTTCTCCTGACCTTCCTTACTCACGAGCTTCCAGACGACCCAGCGGCGATGAGACCGGAGTGGTTCAGGGATGATCGCAAGATTATCGGCGGGCATCACCGCGCGGAGACGTTGGGACATATTGCGTATTCCGGGCTAGCTGCGAGGCAGGCTCAACTTAAGAAGTGATCGGAGATCGGCAGACGAAATATCCTCGTGCAGTTCGATGCCCGGCATCATGAGGGTGTGCCAAAGGTCCCGAACGTCTGTGTCGGGCGCGACGGCCACGACCGTCCGCTTCTGCTTAGCAGTCGCCCAAGCCAATTCCCCGATGGTGCCGTAGCAGTCAGAAGCCGTAATGTATGCGAACACGAGGTCGGCTGAGTCGATTGCATCGAAGTTTCGAAGAACGATGTTCTGTCGACCGCCGCTGTGCTCGCACAGACGATCGTGAAAGGTAAGCGCCCCGTGGCTATTGGCGCCGTGGGCACACCCGTGGTCGCAGGATACGAAGAATGGGCCAACATATTCGAAGGGGCTGTGGATGATCTGAGGCACGACACTCAACCCCTCGCCTTCAAGCGACACCCGGACATCGAGGGCGCGAAGCAGGGGACGCCGCCAATCACCTTCCTTGCTAATTTTGCCCGCGAGATAGACCCTAGTCATGGCCACCCCCTCGTTGCCACGAGCTCCGGTGCCCGAAAGGCTCCCTGTCATCAGGCGGCGGACCTCCCCGACTTTGAAACGAGTAGAACGAGAGGCCGTCTTCACCGGAGTAAGGCGACCAGCCTTTACGTCGCGCCAGATGCTGGCAGCGCTTCGCGAGATGAGTGCAGAAACGACGGCGATTTCGATCAGCGCAGCGTCAGGTAGAAGTGGAAAGTGGACGAGGCTCCGCTCGACTTTGGTGGTCGAGCGCAGAACATCTGACCTACCTTCGGCGGCCGATTGAGAGCGACTAGCAGCCAACGTGGACTCCTTCGGCTCGGGGTTGATGGAGTTGCCCTGCGCCATCGCGGACTTGCTGGTTCAGCTCCGGACAGACTTCGGCCCAGTGTGCTCAACCCATCGTCGGGCGGCGCGCAAGTAGCTCAGCTCCGATCAGCCACGTCGTCGGCCCGGTCCTGCTCAGCTTGTTGCCTGAGCTCAGTGCCTGCCCCTGAGGGCTGTGGGTTACTGGCGGAAGCAACGCCTAGATACCCGAAGTCTCACTGCGCGTCAAGTAACGTCAGAAGAAGTACAGTAAAATTCTTGGGTCACGCCGATGAAGACTGTGTACGCTGGTATAGTTTCCGCGTTTTTACTGATTATGGCGAAGCAATCCCAGGGTGGCGCCCTTGAGCGCTCCCGCGGATTTGGGGCTAAGAGCGAGGGACTTCTGGTTCTTGGTAGCAGGCACCATCGTCCAGCCATCGTTCATTGGGGCCAGGCTTAGCCAGGCATGCGTTCGAGTTTCTTTGCCAATTCCTCTGGGCTAGCGTGTGCATACCGCAGCAGCATGCGGACGTCTCTGTGTCCCGAAATCGCTGCGACTTCTGGCAGGGTAAGTCCCAACTCGAAAAACCTGCTGATCGCTTCGTGTCGCAAATCGTGAAAATGAAGGTCTTCGACCCCTGCTGCCTTGACCACCCGCGACCAAGAAAGCCGCAGGGCATTCGGCGTGATCGGAAATATTCTGTCCTCGGTCCTCGGGAGCGAAGCCATCGTCGATACGGCCATCGCAGTAAGGGGAATAGTCCTCGGGCGACCGGTCTTAGTGTGGGGAATAGTGACCTGGCCGCGCTCAAGGTCGAGATGGTCCCATCGCATTGCCAGCATCTCACCTCGCCGCATCGCCGTTTCGATCGCGAGGACTATTATGGGCGCAATCAGAGGCTGACGTCGGGTCGCTGCGGAAGCCATTAGGCGCTCATACTCTCCCGCCCGAAGTCGGCGCTCTCGGCGATTGTCCAGAGCCACGAGCCTAACTCGGCTCACCGGATTCTCGGCCAGTGGAAGACCCCAATCATCTCGCGCCACATTGAACATGCGCCGGACGGTATTGAACTCGCGCTTGACGGTCGTAGGCGCCACGACCGTGAGGCGCTCATCCCGGTACCGCGAAAAGTCCGAAGCAGCGAGAGAGGCCAGGCTTTTCAGGCAGATGGGGTGTCGCAGAAATGCGTTCAGCAACACGATTTCCGTCGCGGCGCTCTTTTGACGTGCTGCGACCTCATCTCGATATCGGATCAGCACGTCGCCGAGGGTTAGCCTTCTCAGCGGCGCCCTATCGGCAACTAGCCCCTGCCGATCCGCTTCGGTCTCGATGGTACGCGCCCACTCCTTGGCGTCATTGAGCCGAATGAACGATCTCGAGATTGCTGGTCGATCTTGTCGCCGGACCTGGACCTGAAACCTGTTTCCGCGCTTGCGGATTGTAGCCATGGCGACCTCGCACTGTGACAGGAGTGTGACAGCTGAGGTTCTCTTGGGTTTCTGCGCGAAGCTGGTTCTAAGTAAGTCCTTGAACCGTATTGGGAAAGGATGGTGGGTGCGACAGGGATTGAACCTGTGACCCCCGCCGTGTGAAGGCGATGCTCTCCCGCTGAGCTACGCACCCATCCCGTTCGGGACGCCGAAA
>JBEBGE010000015.1:0-52229 GCA_040081595.1 Devosia sp. | reverse complement strand
ATGCATGGCCACCATGGTCCCCAGCAGATTGTCACGGGCTGCGTACTTGGTGTTCAGGGCGAGACCGAAGAAGGCCTGGGTGTCGTTCGGCTTGAGGCGCAGCGCGTTGCGGAATTCCTCGTTCGACCCGACCAGATCGCCGTTCGACGCCAGCAGCGTCGCCAGATTATGCCGAATGGCCCCGTTGTCCGGTTCGAGTGCCACCGCCTGGCGCAATTCCCGGAGCGCGAATTCGACGGAACCACCACCACCCCACAGCGCCGCCGCGTGGACGACGAGAGCCGAGACATTGCCGGGAAAGCGGTCAAGGACCGAACTGGCAAGCTTTTCCGCCTCCGCGAAGCGCGTACGCCGCAGAAACTGCCAGGCCTGTCCCAATTCATTGAGGGATGGGTCCATTTTCCGACCAGAACCAATATGCCAGCCGGCCCCTCAACCGGCGGCGCACTTCAAAACATGGCCCAACAGACCACTTCACCGCCGATCGGACAAATTACGTTTTCGTTAGGTCAGGAGGCGCGCCGGCGCAGCCGCCGGCAAGGGATGAATCCGTGCATTGAGCCCGAAGCCATCGTCGCATAGTTTGCGCGCCGCTGACCCCGGAGATCCCATGCGCTCGCTCGCCGCCCTTTTATTCGTCCTGACGCTTGCCCCCCCTGCTTCTGCCCAGAGCATCGCCGATCAGGCGCAACGAGCCTACCAGACCTTTGCTGGTGGTCTGTCGCAGCCCGCGTTCATGGTCGGAGGGATCGGCCAGGCAGCCCTCGACGGCCTCGCGGGGAAATGGGCGCGACTTGGCGGCCCGGACCCCAAGACGGGTGTCGAGAGCTATGGTACCGATCGCGACAAGCTCTGCGCCAGCGACACCGCGGTGATCATCGCTGCGCCCAGCGCCGTCTCGCTTGATGTCACCAGCACCCCGCCCGATGGAACCTTCGTTCAGCATTACACACTGGTTGCCGGCGCAACCTTCGCCGAACACACCGACCCCACCGAGTATTTTGCTGCCATCGGCCTCGGCCCTAACAAGCAGGGCGTCAATGCCGACCAACAGCGCGCCATCGCGCTCAGCCTCGTCAACGGCCTCGTCCAGATCTATCGGCCGTCCGCCGACATCCTGGTGATGACCCGCGACCGTGGTTATCCCCTGATCTTCGCCCGCTGCGCCTAATACCATGGACGCGATCACCCTCACCGCTTTTGCGGCCGCATATGCAATCGTCGTCCTGGTTCCCGGTCCCGGCGTTGCCGCGATCATCGCGAGGGCACTGGGCGGTGGCTTCCGTAAAGCGATCCCGATGGTCATCGGCATTCTCCTCGGCGACCTGGTCTACCTGGTCTTCGCCCTGTTTGGCCTCGCAGCGATTGCCGTGTGGTTCGGGCCGATCTTCATCGTCGTCCGCTGGGTGAGCGCGCTTTATCTGCTCTTCATCGCCTGGCAGTTCTGGACGGCCAGGCCCGGTTCGGAGCAACTGGGGCCGAAGAGTGCGGAACCCTGGTGGCGGACATTCGTTGCGGGCTTCGCCTTGACGCTGGGCAACCCCAAGACCATCGTCTTCTATCTCGCCCTCTTGCCGACAGTGGTCCCCATCGACCGGCCCATCACGGCCATCGGATTCATCGAGCTGACCGCAATCGTTACCGTTGTCCTGCTGATCATCGGATTGGGATATGCTGCGCTCGCCGCCTGGGCGCGTGTTTTCCTCTCAAGTCCGGGCGCGCTGCGCTGGCTCAACCGCGCGACCGGCGGGATTCTGACGGGCGCCGCGATCTGGGTTGTAGCCCGCGGTTAGTGGACGATTTTTGCCGCCGCCTTGAGCCCCCAGGCGAGCAACGCGTCGGCGCGGGCGGCCGTCGCGGCCTCCGTATAACAACGCAATTCCGGCGCGTTGCCCGAGGGCCGGTAGTGGATCACATCGCCTGTACCAAGCTCAAAGCGCAACCCGTCGATATCGGAGACCGAAGCGACCCGTCCCTGTTCGATGAAGAATCTCGAGGCATCCTTGCCGAGCTGAGTCATCAGCGCGGTGCTGCGCTCGGCCGGCACATGCTCCAACCGGTCACTGCGCGCAAAGCGCGGCGGCAAGCTCGCCACCAGCTTGGAGAACGAACCCGCCTGGTGTGCCGCTCCGAGCATTGCGAGGATCGGCAGCATGGCGTCGCGCGTCGGGAGCGCCGCCAGTGTTGTGCCGTTGATCTGGACCGGGCTGCCCAGCAGCACCCCGCCATTGGCCTCGAAGCCGACGACGTTGCCGTCCTCGCGGGCCGCTTCCATTGCCGCAATGACGTAGGGCGAGCCGACCCTGGTCCGCACCACCCGCTTGAACAGCCTTGTATGCTCGATCGAGGAGTTCGAGGTCACCGGCGTCACCACGACATCGGCGCGCAGAAATTTTGCCGTGAGAATGCCGACAACGTCGCCCCGGATCATCTCGCCGGTCTCGTCGACAATCAGCGGCCTGTCGGCATCGCCGTCGCTTGAGACGACCGCCTTGAGCCCATGCTCCCGCACCCAGCCCGCGAGCATGGCGATGGTCTCCGCCGATACGGCCTCGGTATCGACCGGCACGAACGTCTCGGAACGTCCCAGCGGCACGACATGCGCGCCGAAATGGGCGAGCATCTCTACCATCAGGTCGCGCATCACCAAGGAATGCTGCCACACGCCAATCCGCCACCCGACGAGAGAGCTTCGGGGCAGCAGCCCGGCATAGCGGTCACGATAGCGCGTCAGCGCCTCCTCGCTCCGGACATGCCGCGCCGGCCGCGATGGCGCATCGTCAAGCGCAGCAAGAATCCCGGCCTCGGCAGTCTTGTCGATCTCGCCGTGATGGTAAAATTTGAGCCCGTTGCGATCGGCGGGAATGTGGCTGCCGGTCACCATGATTGCCGGCAGATCGAGGCGCTGGGATTCGAGCGCCAGCGCCGGCGTGGGCAAGGTGCCGCAGTCAATGACCTCAACGTCAAGCGCTGCAAGCGCATCGGCGACGGAATGCGCAATGCCCGCGCTGCTCTCGCGCAGATCGCGACCAACGAGAATTGCGGTCACCGCGCCGCGAGTCTCAACGTAGCGGACAAAGGCCGCAGCATACCGGCGAGCCTCCTCTCCCTCCAGTTCGGTCGCAAGCCCGCGCAGTCCGCTGGTTCCGAATTTGAGGCTGCTGGCCATGCCGTCTCCTTGCCCCTGCCTTGCCATGCGGAATGCCGAGAGGCAATCAGCCCGGTAAGCTCTCGTTAACCGGTGCAAGGCAGGATTCGGCTGTGTACATCCAGAAGCGCACCATGAACTGGCTCCCCAAGGCCTCCCTCTTCCAGCAGGCTGAGGCCGCTCGTTTGAAGCGTAAGTCCATGCAGGATGCGTTTCTCTCCAACCAGGATTCGTTTGCGACCTCCTTCGGAAATGCCCAACAGTCGATGATTCAGGGTACCAACGACCTGATCACCAAGATTGCCCTCTCCCGCATCCAGAAGAAGGCCTAGCGACCGGCCAGTTGCCGCGAACCGTCCCGCTCGCCAGAATAGCGCGATGGCATTGATGTCTTTCTTCGATCGCGACGCCGAGCCTGTCGCTCGCGACCTCATCGGCGCCAAGCTGCTGGTAAACGGCGTGGGCGGGCTCATCGTCGAAACCGAGGCCTATCATCCCGAAGATCCCGCATCGCATTCCTTCCGGGGGCCGACACCGCGCAACGGCGCCATGTTCGCCGGCCCCGCTCGCGCCTACGTCTACCGCTCCTACGGCATTCACTGGTGCCTCAACTTCGTCTGCCGCAACGCCAGCGCCGTCCTGATCCGCGCGATCGAACCCACCGATGGCATTGCCAAGATGCGCGGGCGGCGCGGCCTCGACGACCCGCGAACACTGTGTTCGGGACCCGGCAAGCTCTGCGAAGCTCTGGGGGTCACCGGCGCCCTAGACCACAAGATGCTCGATTCCCCGCCTTTCGAGCTTCTGCTTTCGCCAAACCCGGTTCGCATCGCCATCGGGCCACGCATCGGCATTACCAAGGCGGTCGAGACACCCTGGCGCTTTGGCCTCGCAGGCAGCCGGTTTGTCAGCAAGCCCTTCCCGAAATCCTGATCGCGGGTTGAGCTTGCGCCCGGCCTTGGCTAGGGTCGATCTCCATTTGGAGACCAACGACTTTGCAGATCGACCAACTCGTTGCTGAGCTGCTGGCCCGCGGCGACATGAACGATGACACCGTTCAGGACCTCAATCGCATCCTCGCGGAATGGCGCGCCGGAAAGCCCGATATCGATGACGCAGCTTATGTGCGTGCGCTCCATTCTCGGATTGTGACCGGCCTTCCGGCCGCCGAGGACGAGAGCGTCGAGGCGTCAAAAGCGCCGGCAGACCTTGACGGCCTGACCATCGAAGGCTGGCGCGACCGGGCCCTCAAGGCAGAGGCGGAGTTGGCCGAACTCAAGGACGCCGCGTCTTCCCCATGAGCGGCCGCATTGGCCGGTTTCCATAGCCACCCGAAATGCTCTAATAGGCACACCCAAGTCCGGCGCCGGCTCTGGCCGTCGCCCGTGGGCCCATAGCTCAATGGTTAGAGCCGACCGCTCATAACGGTCTGGTTCCAGGTTCAAGTCCTGGTGGGCCCACCAATTTTCGCATGAGGCGCCTGGGTCACCCTTCGTGCCGCGACGTTCAGGAAGCATTTTGACCTCGGCCAGCCCTCGATACCTGCTCTGTCGGCCGCGTGGCGGTCTAAACGACACGCTCTGCCAGATCGAGCGCTGCTGGGATTACGCGGAGAGGTATGGACGAACGCTGATTGTTGACACAAGCCGATCCGGCTTGCTTCTCCCGTGCTCGGAGTTTTTCACTCCCGTTGCCGGCGACGCGATCTTCAGTCTATCGGACCATCGCCTAGCGGGAATTGATCTCGACTCGATGGACTGTCGTCCCGCGCTTCTTCAGGGCCGGACGACAGCGCAGGTCATACCCCGCCGCCGTCGAATTAGGACCGCCGATGGAACACGTGCGCAGACGTCCTTCGATTTTTCCCGGGATCACGCCGAAACGCTTCTCATCCACGAAGACTATGGCGGGAGTTTCGCATCGCAGAAGTTCCTGAACCGCGTCAGAATTGCCGACGCTGTTGCTACTGAGATCAGGGCGGCGCTCGCCGAACTCGGCCGTGTGGACGCAGCCATCCACCTGCGCAACACCGACTACAAGACGCCCCTCGATAACTTCTTTGGAGAGGTCAAGCCTAAGCTCGCAGGGCGCCGCGTGCTGATCTGCTGCGATGACCCCGCAACCATCGCACGAGTCCGCCAGTCGCTGGACGGATCGGAGGTGGTCACCGCAACTGACATTGTCGACAAGGGTGGTCAGCCACTCCACAATCCGAGAGCCTATCAGGAAGATGCCGAGCGCCGACGAGCCAGCGTCAACTCTCTCATCGACCTTTGCGCACTGGCAACCGCGCCCGAGCTCTATGTAGTTCAGCTGAACTTCGGAGCGTACTCGGGCTTCTCCGAACTCGCCGTGTTCCTTTCGCAGAACCCCGGAGTCCTCAATACCCTGCTCGGAATTTTGCCCGGCGCCACTCGTCCCCCGGCTGTCGTGACCAGGGTTCAGACCAAATCCCCGTTTCGCGTTCTGTTTCGGCTTACTGGCTGGAATCCGTTGTTTGGGAAGCGACTGCGTCGCAAGCTCAACAAACTCCGCCGCCGGATCAGAACCGCAATGATCGGCAGATAGGCCGCGATCACCCCGAACAGAAACAATCGCAGCCACGACCCAAGGTTTGCCTCGGTTGAGCCGTCTCACCTTTCGATCGCCACTCGATGCGGCGCGACCATATTCTTCAAGGTGAATGAATGACCCGATCTGCCAAGACCATCTCCGCCCTTCTCCTCGTTGCAGCGACCACCGGCACGGCCCTCGCCGCCGGCGTTTCCGCTCCGAGCCTGGGCAGCCGCGACTTCGACACGAGCCGCGCCGCGCCGCTCAACCTGCCGGCTTTCAGCTCGAAGCCAACGCCCGTCGTCGACGGCGATACGATCGCCCGTGCCTTCGGCGAAGGCTCGGTGGACAACTACGCCACGGTCACGCTCAACCATGACGGTTCGATCGAAGAGACCCCGCCCTCCGAGAGCCTCCGTGCGCTGGTCCAGCTCATGCTCGCCAATTCCGGTGCATGAACGCCGGACGTACCGATGATGGCGGCGGGTCAGCCCGCCGCCGTATAGGCGGTCTTCACCTGGGTGAAGAACTCGGCGGCATATTTGCCCTGTTCTTTGGGACCATAGCTCGAGCCCTTGCGGCCACCGAACGGCACGTGGAAATCGACACCGGCTGTCGGCACGTTGACCATCACCATGCCCGCCTCGGCATTGCGCTTGAAATGCGTCGCATACTTGAGCGAGGTCGTGACGATCCCCGATGACAGGCCGAATTCTGTGTCATTCGCCGTCGCCAGCGCCTCATCGTAATCCTTGACCCGGATCACCGACGCCACCGGCCCGAAGATTTCCTCGCGCGAGATGCGCATCTGGTTGGTCGCTTCGGTGAACAGCGTCGGCTGCAGGTAATAGCCCGGCTTTCCCAGCGTCAGCGTCTCGCCACCGGCACTGAGCTTGGCGCCTTCGGCTTTACCGATGCCGATGTAGTCGAGGTCCTGCTTGAGCTGACCGGGATCAACCACCGGCCCAATCTCGATGCCCTTTTCCAGCGCATCGCCAACCTTGAGATTGCGGACGCGCTCGCTCAGCGCGGCGACGAACTTGTCGTGGATGCCCTCGGTGACGATGATGCGCGAGGACGCGGTGCAGCGTTGGCCGGTTGAAAAGAACGCGCTCTGCGTCACCGTCTCGACCGCGACTTTGAGATCGGCATCGTCGAGCACAATGGTCGGGTTCTTGCCGCCCATTTCGAGCTGGAACTTGCGCATGACCTTGAGGCTCGACTCGGCGACACGCCTGCCTGTGCCGACGCCGCCGGTGAAGGTAATTGCGCTCACATCCTTCGCATCGAGAATGGTCTGCCCGACGACCGAGCCCTTTCCCATCACGAGGTTGAGGACGCCCTTTGGCAGCCCGGCCCGCTGCAGGATATCGACGATCGCCCAGGAGCAACCGGGAACGAGATCCGCCGGCTTGAACACCACAGTGTTCCCGTAGCAGAGCGCCGGCGCGATCTTCCACGCCGGAATGGCAATGGGAAAGTTCCACGGTGTGATGATACCGACAACCCCGACCGCCTCGCGGGTGATCTCGACGCCGACGCCCGGCCGCACCGAGGGAATAGTCTCGCCCGAAAGCCTGAGCGCTTCGCCCGCGAAGAACTCGAAGAGCTGACCCGCGCGCGTGGCCTCGCCGATGCCTTCGGGCAGGGTCTTGCCCTCCTCGCGGCTCAGCAACGTACCCAGTTCCTCCTTGCGCGCGAGAATTTCATGCGCAGTCTTTGAGAGGATCGAATGGCGTTCGAGCAGCCCCGATCGCGACCACGCCGGAAACGCCGCCCTGGCCGCTGCAATGGCGCGCTGCGTGTCCTCCGCCGTCGCCCTTGCATAGAGCCCGACAACGTCGCCGGTATTGGAAGGGTTGATATTCTCGGCGGCTTCACCGCCAACCCATTCGCCGTCGATCAGGTTTCTGTGCAGGTCTTCCATGTTCTATCCATTCAGTTTTTGAGGAGCCCGGCTTTCGCCAGGTCGCGCATCAGGTGGCTCGCGCCGTAGGTCCAGGGCGAGCACTCAGTCGAAAGGCGCACCCGGTTCGAGAGCGCGCCAAGCTTGGGCGTAGAAATGGTGACGATATCGTTGGGTTTGTGGGTGAAGCCCTTGCCCACCCCGCCGCGATCCTTGACCGGCGCGAACATGGTGCCGAGATAAATCACGAACCCATCCGGATATTGGTGATGCCGGCCGGCCGCGGCCGCGACGATCGATTCAGGCGTCCGCGAAATCTGGCTCATCGAGGAGTGGCCTTCGAGCACGAACCCATCCTCACCCACGACCTCAAGCCCGATCTCCGCCGACTTCACGTCCTCAAGCGAGAAACTCCGGTCGAAGAGCCGGATGAACGGGCCCAGCGAAGCCGAGGCGTTGTTGTCCTTGGCCTTGCCGAGCAGCAGCGCCGAGCGGCCCTCGACATCGCGCAGGTTCACATCATTGCCCAATGTCGCGCCGACGATGCGCCCGTCACTGGCAACAACCAGCGCCACTTCGGGTTCCGGATTGTTCCATTCCGAGATCGGCAGTACGCCGACATCGGCGCCATATCCGACCGTCGACATCGGCTGGCTCTTGGTGAAGATCTCGGGGTCCGGCCCGATCCCGACTTCAAGATACTGGCTCCAGACTCCGCGCGCGATCAGCGCCGCTTTGATCTGCATCGCTGCGTCCGAGCCGGGCACGAGCTTTGAGAGGTCGGTGCCGATCAGCCCAGTGATGTCGCCCCTCAAGGCGTCAGCCTTGGCCTTATCTCCGCGCGCCTGTTCTTCGATGACCCGTTCGAGCAGCGAGACGACGAAGGTGACGCCGGCCGCCTTCACGGCCTGAAGGTCGATCGGCGAGAGCAGCGACGGCGCGCTTTCATCCGTCTTGCCGCTCCAGCTATTGGCAAGCAGCGCGTCCACCGCGCCGATATCGGTGCCATTGATTTGGGCGACATAGTCTGCGGGGTCATGATGCTCGCAGATATCGCGCACGGTCGGCCCGTTCGGCGCGGTAATGTCGAGCACGCGACCGGCGCGAACCGTCACGATTCTCGGGAAGGCGAACCCCGGCACCCGTGCCCGTCCGAGCAGCAGGCCGTCGGCCGGAACGATTGCAGCTGACATGTCAGTCCCCTCTGGCGGGCGCTACCTAACCCGCAGGCCCGCGGCCTGTCCAGCCGGTGATGAGGCACGTGCCTCAGCACTTTGTCGAATTCGCCCCAAGGATTTCGCAACGGGCCGCGTCATAATCGTAACCGCATTCCTCCGGCACTTCTTGCCGGAACGCATCGCGCCGAAAAGTGGCCTCCCGGTTTTCGGACAACGCGATGCGCGACAAAAGCCCACAGGAGCACCCGATGCGAATTCTCCCCGCCCTCATCCCCTTCTTTCTCGCAACGGCGCTCGCGTCCCCGGCTTTCGCCGCGGGATCCATGCAGATCACCGGCCACGGCGAAGTTTCCGCTCCGCCGGACAGCGCTTTCGTGACTTCCGGCGTCACCTCCCAGGGCACCACCGCCAAGGAAGCGCTCGACGCAAATACCGCCGACATGGCGCAGCTCATCGAGGTCCTGAAAGCCGCCGGGATCGACGCGCCCGATATCCAGACCTCGGGCTTTTCGGTCAATCCGAATTACGTCTACTCCGACGCCCGCGACCAGAACGGCTACCAGCTGCCGCCCAAGATCGTTGGTTACGTCGTCACCAATTCGGTGACCGTCCATGTCCGCGATCTCGGAACCCTGGGCGGCGTGCTCGACCAGGCCGTCACCGTCGGTGCCAACACCATCAACGGTATCAATTTCACCGTCGATGATCCGGCCGAGCTCTACAACGAAGCCCGCAAGGCCGCGTTCGCCGATGCAAAGGCCAAGGCCGATCTTTATGCCGATGCGGCCGGCGTCGAACTCGGCGCCCTCGCGCTGATCAGCGAGATGCAGACCTACAACCAGCCCCAGCCCATGTACATGAAGGCCGAGGCGGCCAGCCGCGACGTCAACCCGGTCCCGATCGAGGCCGGCACCCTGACCTTCGCCATCGACGTCAACGTGAACTGGGATCTCGAACCCGGCCGCTGAAGACGCGGCCAGTGGCATATCGCGAGTAGCGAGTGGGGAAACCTCTATCGCTGCTCGCTAATGCCCGCTGAAGGCTTTCCAGATCATGTTGCTCCCCACGAGCACCAGGAACACCGCGAAAGTGTATTTCAGCGTCTTCTGGTCGAGCCGGTGCGCCAATGCTGCGCCGAGCGGCGCGGTCAGCGCCGCGAGCCCACCGACGAGCGCAAACGCGACAAGGTTGACATAGCCCAGGCTCAACGGTGGCAGACCCGGTTCGCTCCAGCCCGAGACGATGAAACCGATCGTCCCGCCCACCGCTATGAACACGCCGATCGCGGCCCCGGTCCCTACCGCTTTGTGCATGGTTTCGCCAAACGCGACGATGGTCGGCACGCTGAGCGAGCCGCCACCAACCCCCATCAGCGCCGAGATATAGCCCACGATCACCGCCGCGATGCGATGCGTCAGCGGCGAGCTCCGCAGATGCCCCATCAACCGCTGCTGCAAAGGCGTCACGATATTGATGGCGATCAACAGCGCCATGACGCCGAACACCATCCGCAGCACATTGCCAGTGAACAATCCCGCCATAAGTCCGCCCACCAACGTGCCGCCGAGGACAAATGGTCCCCAATAGGTGAGGATGACCATGTCCACCGCACCGCGCCGGTAATGCGAGCGTGCGCTCATGGCTCCGGTCGGAATGATGATGGCGAGGGACGAAGCAACCGCCGCGTGCTGCGCGACATCGCTGCCATAGCCCAGAATTTCGAAAGCAAAGGCCAGCGCGGGCACGATGATGGCCCCGCCACCGATTCCCAACAGGCCCGCGAACACGCCCGACACGGCGCCCGTCGCGGCGAGGCCGAAGATCAGCGGCCAATATTGAACGATCACTCCCATGGCCCTTCAAGCCGCCCCCCATCACTCCGAGGCCGGTAACATGACCTGGCCGGCCCCGCAAATGTCGCATTTTTCGGTCAATCCAGAGGTAACGACTGGAACCGCCGCGCCTCGAGCGCGTTACGGAATCCAGACAGGGCTCTAGGTCGAGACTATCGCTCCGGTGTTCATATCCGGTTCAGCCCCGCTGCGTCATTTCTCATCCAACTGACTCCAAAAGAACCTCAAGAACAAGGAAACCCCATCATGAGCTTCCGAACCTGGCTCCTAACGAGCACGAGTTTGGGCATTCTGGCCTTTGCGCCCATAGGCGTGGCCCAGGCCCAGGACGCCGCACTCGTTGCTGCCTACCAAGCCTATGTAGCCGCCCAGGAATCTGGAGACTCGTCCGCAATCGAGGCGACGCAAGCCGCGCTGACGCAGGAATGCATCGTCGCAGGCTTTGCTACATTCGAAGACTGCATCGCGGCGCTTTCCGCCAATGCGGGCGCGACCGACGCGCAGGCAGCGGCAGCCTGCGCGTCAGCCGCTGCCGATGCCCAGGCCGCTGCGGACGCACAAGCCGCCGCAGACGCGCAGGCTGCTGCCGATGCCCAGGCGGCCGCTGATGCAAAGGCTGCAGCAGATGCACAAGCCGCCGCGGACGCTGCCGCCGCTCAAGCTGCCGCGGATGCCGCCGCCGCCCAGACCGCAACAGACCTCGCCGCTGCCTCTTCCGAAGAGCAGCCGGTAACTGAGCAAGCGCCGCCTGCGGAGACAACCGAACAAGCACCGGCCCCCGACGCCAGCGCCGAAGTCCGTGCCCAGCTCGAAGCCGCGGTCGCTCTCTATGACGAAGGCGTCGCCGCGCTCGATGCCGGCAATGCCGACGGCCAGCAAAAGATCGATGTGGCTCTCGGCCAGATCGACGAGATCTGTGCGACCGCCGGATATGACACCACTGGCGCCTGCCTCGCAGCGTTCGGCATCGAACTGGCGCCGCTTCCCACCCCGCCCGAAGTGCCGCTTGTCGGCGCCGATGAACCGGTGACTGAAGATGCGGTAGAAGCCCTTCCCGAGGACGTCGCGCCCGAAGAAGCCGCGCCCGTGCTCGACAGCGCCAAGGACGATCAGACCCTGACCGAGGAGGGCGACCAGCCCACCGAGGAAGCGCCGCCGCCCGACACCCCGCCCGCGCCACCGCCCGCCGACGACAAGCAGGCGCAGGAGGACATTACTCCGCCCCCGGCAGCAGACCAGTCCACTCAGACAGAGCAGGGCGAGAAAATCGACTTCAATTTCATCGAGCCCACCGCGCCGCCGGACAACCCGGACGTCAAAGTCGTCGACAAGCCCAAAGGCAATGTAACGAACAATTTCGGCGTCATCTTTCAGATCAATTTCCAGCTGGTGATCAACAATCCCCAGCAGGAGCGCGATCGCTTCTACAATGAAGATGAAGACGAAATCTATTACGAGCGGCTGAGCAACGGCCGCGTCCGCGAGACCATCATTCGTCCCAACGGCGTGATGATCGTCACCATCTTCAACCGCAATGGCGACGTGCTGAAGCGGTCCAAGATCCTCCCGGACGGCCGCGAGATCACTCTCGCCTCGTTCGACGATCGCAACGACGAATTCCTGCTCGAGTGGCGCGACCCGGGCGACGACCTGCCCCCGCTGCGCCTGACCATTCCGATCAGCGACTACATCCTCGATGCCGACTCGGCCGATGAGGACGAGATCGAGTTCTTCCTCGATCAGCCGCCGGTCGAAAAGGTTCGCCGCATCTATTCAATCGACGAGGTCAAGCGTTCGGCCCGTATCCGCGACACCATTCGCCGTCTCGAAGTCGGAGGCCTCACGTTCGACAGCGGCAAGGCGACGATCTCGCGCGATCAAGTCAGCTCGCTGAGCAAGGTCGCCAAGGCCATGTTAAAGTTGCTCGACAAAAACCCCGGCGAAGTCTTCCTCGTCGAAGGCCATACTGATGCCGTCGGCTCGGACACGTCCAACCTGATCCTCTCGGACCAGCGCGCGGCAACCGTCGCCCGCATCCTCACCGAGTTCTATGAGATCCCGCCGGAAAACCTCGTCACCCAGGGTTATGGCGAGCGCTATCTCAAGGTGAAGACGCCGGACGCCGAGGAACTCAACCGCCGTGTCACCATCAAGGACATCACGCCGCTGATCTCCTACCAGGGCTGAGCTTGCACCAATGAAACGGAAAGGGCCGGGATCACTCCCGGCCCTTTCTCATTGCCCGCTTATTCCAACGGCTCCAGATCCGCGAGCCGCACCTTGTCGAACTGGCTGAGCCAGCGCATGGCGACCGAATGGATCGGCACCGGATTGAGATAGTGGAGCTTCTCGCGCCCGCGCTTGATCGTCAGCACCAGATTGGCGGTTTCCATCGCCACGAGATGCTTGGTCACGGCCTGGCGGGTGATCCCCAGGCCTGCGCAGAGCGAACTCAGCGTCTGGCCGTTGTTGTCTTTGAGCCGCTCAAGCAGAACCCTGCGGTGCTCGTCCGCTAACGCGGCAAATACCGCGTCCCTGGCTTCAATACTCATACGCAACCTCGAACGCGCCGCTCCGCCCGTCGCCTGCGCCAAGTCTCCCGCGGCAAAAAGGGCAACCCGGCCAATACTGACGCAAGCGCGCCCGATTCGGCAGGCCGCCTTGCCTTCAGCCCACCGGATCGCCGAATTTGGTGCGAATAAAGGCGGCAATGTCGCTGAAGGCCTGCGCCGCCTCGGGCACTTCGGGTGCCGCGTTCTGGTGGACATGCCACATCTCGGGCCAGAGCTTGTAGGTCACATCGACCCCCGCCGCCGACGCGCGCTCTGCAAGTAGCCGGCTGTCATCGAGCATGGTTTCGTCCCCGCCGACATGCACCAGCAGAGGCGGCAGGCCCCTCAAATCGGCAAACAGCGGCGAGGCCATCGGATCCTGCAGGCTCCGCTCTCCGGCATACCAGCGCCCCGCTTCCCGCAGCCCCTCGCGGGTGATGATCGGGTCGAGCTTTCGATACCGCTCGTAGGACGGCGAGGACACGCCCAGATCCGTCCAGGGCGACATCAGCACCGCAATGCGCGGCATCGTCGCGCCCGCTTCACGAAGAGCCAGCAGCATCGAGAGTGCCAGCCCGCCTCCGGCCGAGTCCCCGCCGACGACGATCCGGTCCTCGCTAAAACCCTGTTCCAGCAACCATCCATAGGCCTTGAGCGCGTCCTTGACCGCGGCGGGAAAGGGATGCTCGGGCGCCAGCCGGTAGTCCGGCGTCAACACCTTCATATGTGCGGCGCGGCTCATATTGGCCGCAAGCTTGCGGTGCGTGCGAGGCGAGCCGGCATTGTAGCCCCCGCCATGCAGCAACAGGAACACGCGATCCTGCGCCACGCGCGGCATTTCCATCCATTCCGACTTGATACCGCCGGCTTCGACCGGCAGGAACCGCGCGCCCTTGGGCAGAACCACCAGCCGCGCCTCGGCCTCCCAGTCGCGCCGCCGGTCCTCGATCGGCTTGCCGCCCGGGAAGTCCCGTTCCTTCTGGCGCTTAACCTCAAACATGCGGGCGATCTCCGCCCGCGCCTCCGCACTCGCCATCAACTCCCCCGGGCCCCACGCCGATCGGGCCACTTTAGCGGCTGTCGTTCGATGCGCAACTGGTCTCGCTGCGGCGATCCGCGCGTCGTCACCGCCTTGCGGACGATGAAAAACCCGCTAAGTCTCGGCCTGATCGGAGATTGGCAATGAAACGCTTGGAACTGTTCATCGAAGGCATCATCTTTGCCTCACGCTGGCTGCTGGTCGTCTTCTATATCGGGCTTGCCATCGCGCTGGCCGTCTATGCCGTCAATTTCGGCGCCAAGCTCTGGGAATTCGTCAGCCACGTCTTCGAACTCGACGACGCCGACTCTATTCTCAAGATCCTCGGATTGATCGACGCGGCGCTGATCGCCAGCCTTGTCGTCATGGTGATCATTTCGGGCTATGAGAATTTCGTTTCGCGCTTCGACCACGAGGATGACGTCCACTGGCTGGGCGAGATTGATGTCGGCTCGCTAAAGATCAAGGTCGCCTCGACCATTGTCGCCATCTCCTCGATCCATCTGCTGCAGGTGTTCCTGAACGTCGAGCAATACACCGGCGAAAAGTTGATGTGGTACACGCTGATCCACCTTGCCTTCGTCTTTTCGGCTCTGTTCCTTGCCTTTATCGATCGCGTCGCCGCGTTGACCAAGAACATCGTCAAGCCAAAGGCCGCTCAAACCAAGGAGTGATCGGCGGGCGCTCGTCTTCACCTTTGCCACCGCCGGGAACCTATCCCTGGGGATAGCGTTTTGTCCTTGGTTCACAGCAAAGGAGTCCGTCATGGCTACTCAGGATCGCGACCCGCTCTATCCCAACGATAGCGCGACCCGCACGACCATCTACAACCGCGAGAGCAATACGACGGCGTGGTTCGTCGGCATCATCGTGGCACTGGCGTTGCTCGGCATCGCTTATCTGGTCTTTTCGGCCAATTCGCAGCCGGCGACTACGAATCTCGATATCAACACGCCTCCGGCCAGCGTGACCGTCACGCCTCCGGCCGATACCAACACCACGCCGATGGCGCCTGTTGAGACGACGCCGGCAACTCCGGTTGAGCCGGCTCCCGTCGAGCCGACGCCCGTCCCGTTGGAGCCGGCGCCTGCCACTCCGGCACCCGCACCCACCAACTAGTGTGAGGTCTGGAGTCGCAACGCTTCAAGGCCCCGGCTTTGCCGGGGCCTTGGCGTTTCAGTCTTCGACATCCTCGCCGAAATCATAGAAGGCGTACCAGACGACCGTGATGTCCTTGTTCGGCACGAAGTCTTTCGCGCTCCAACGGAACTCCTTGTCCGTCTCTTCGGCCTGCCGCATGCCGCAATAGCTCAGCACCGCGCCGGTTATGCCGTTGTCGGGATCGGGCTCTTCCTTGTCGACAATGAGGTTGAACTCGCCGATCGATCCCTTCCAGTACTTGGCCGTGGTGAGAATGTAGCTCAGCGTCTGCACCTCATAGCCAATTTCCTTGGCGCGGTGGTCGGCGATCACGCTCCTCACCCCGTCGTCGACGCAATAGAGCCCGTCCGGATCAACCTCGTAATAGTCGAGAATGTCGCCCGGATAGCCGGTGAGCGGCACATAAGAGATGTCGACCGCGGTGACACCAGGCGCAAAATCCTGCTCCCACTCATAGACCGCCTGGTATTGCCAGAACGGCTCGCTCAGTTCCCCATAGGCATCGCGATAGATCAGCCCGCGCTCGACGAAACCGTCGAGTGTCGCCTTGTCGACCTTGGCGAGAATCTCATTGGCCTGGTCGTAGGGCAAATAGAGCGGGATGCCGGCTTTGGTGAGCTCTTCGGTGATGTTGACCCCGTTGAACCATGCATATTCGTGCAATTGCGTCTTGACCGGAACGCCATTCACGCTCGCCCTGAACAGCATGTAGTTGAGCGGATCGTTCTCATCGACATTGAGGCTGCCCCCCAACTGATCGGGACCACCATCGATCGGCACCGGCGGCATTGGAAAGCCGATTGTGACATGCTGGCTCGCCGCCGCGTCCGAGCGATAGTCGTAGTGCACCCGCACTTCGTTGAGGCTCAGATAGAGGTCCTCGCGCGCAATCGCGATGTCTGCCGATTGCAGGAACTCCACCCCGCCTGCTGGAAACTCCGAGATTGCCCCATTGGCCAAGGCCGGAAGCGGGAATGCAGCTAGCACAAGCGCAATGATTGCGGCCTTCATGTCCCCCTCCCCGGCGCGTATCTCCGCATGATCGCCCGTCGCGGCAGCGGCCGCGCGACCTCCTTGTACCCCGCTTTCTCGAATGCGGCGATGCTGCCCACGAACAGGTCGCCCCAGCCGGTCTTTTCGCCGGGCTCCATGGGATAGCCTTCAACCGCCACCGCCCCCTTGGAAAAGGCATGCTCGGCAGCCGCCGCGGCAAGTTGGGCCATTAGCCCCTTCCGGCGAAACGGCTTGAGGACAACAAAGCAGTTGACTGACCAGACCGGCAACTCGTCCAGCGCCGCGAAGTTCTTGCTGCGGTTGAGCCGGTCGAACCGTGACCGCGGCGCGACGCCGACCCATGCCGCCAATTCGCCATCCACATAGCCAAGCAGGCCGGGCACCTTGCCGGCCTTCACCAAGCCTTCAAGATACGCGCGGTTCTCCGCCGCCGAATTTGCCTTGTATGTGGCGCGCGGCAAATACCAGAACGCGCACCAGCAACTTTTGCCATAGGAGCAGCCATACATTGCTGTGACGACCTCGTCCCAGCGCGACGGCGTTGCCGGCTTGGTGACCAATTCCACTCGGTTACTCCGCTGTTTCCTCTTGCAACCTGTCCCTCTGCCGCGACATTAGCCCTTCCCCGTGTCAACACGTGACAGTCTTTCATGGAAATCGGTCTCTATTCCTTCGCCGAAAACACCCCTGACCTGCTCAACAAGCGCCACCTGCAGTCCCCCGCCGAACGGCTCCGGGACTTGCTGGAGGAGATCGAGTTGGCCGATCAGGTGGGCCTCGATTTCTACGGGCTGGGCGAGCACCACCGGCCCGATTTCGTCGCGACGGCGCCCGTCACCATTCTGGCAGCGGCGGCGGCGCGCACCAAGAACATTCGTCTCTCGACCGCGGTGACGGTTCTCTCGTCCGACGATCCGATCCGCGTTCATCAGCAATTTGCGACGCTGGACCTCCTCTCCAATGGACGGGCCGAGATTATGGCCGGCCGCGGCAGTTTCATCGAAAGCTTTCCGCTCTTCGGCTATGACCTCAACGACTATGACGAGCTGTTCGACGAGAAGCTGCAAATGCTGCTCGAGATCAGAAAGGGCGGCAAGGTTAACTGGCCGGGGTCATCCCACACCAAACCTATCCCGGGCCTCGAGATTTTCCCCAAGCCAATCCAGGATCCGTTGCCGCTTTGGGTGGCGGTCGGCGGCACGCCAAACTCGGTGGCCCGCGCAGCCTATTACGCGCTACCCTTGATGATTGCCATCATCGGCGGCAAGCCGCAGCAATTCGCACCCCTGGTCCAGCTCTATCGCGACACCGCCGAAAAGATGAAGCACAACCTGTTGGCGATGCCGGTCGGCATTTCGTCACATGGCTTCATCGCCGAGACCACGCAGGACGCCATGGACACCGCCTTTCCTGCGCACCAGGAGGCCATGTCCCGCATCGGCAAGGAGCGTGGCTGGCCACCCACCACGCGCGCGCAGTTCGAAGCCGGCGCTTCGCCCGAGGGTGCCTATTTCATGGGCTCGCCCCAGCAGGTGATCGACAAGATTCTGATGCAGCACGAATGGTTCCAGCACGACCGCTTCGGCTTGCAGCTCAGCGTCGGCACCCTGCCCCATGCCAAGGTGATGAAAGCCATCGAGCTCTTCGGAACACTCGTCAAGCCCGCGGTCAACAAGGCGCTCGCAAACTGACAGCGTCGCCTGCGCCGCAACCTTGCCCAAATCCGGTCGCGATGACGCCGCATGCGGTTCCTAGAAGGAACTCGTTGACCGGCGTGTCGCGCCGGCAGGTCGAGGGTCAAGCGATGCGCAACACGGACATTCAGAACAACGGTACGACCGGCGCGCGCCGGTCCTGGCTGATCGAAGCTCTGGTGATTACCGGCATCCTTCCGTTCGGAGCTTTCGCCCTTTCCGCCGAGACATCTTTGTCGCCTGCCAACGCGATCAGCGGTCTCTTTTCGTCTTTCAGCTAAGCCCTATTTTGCGCCGACGCGCTTGATCGATTTGATCGAGAGCGGCGGCAGCCCCGACTTCTCGGCTATGGCGCGATCCTGTGCCTCAATCTCGGCCTTGGCTGGAGAATCGCCATCGAGGCCGCCCAGCATTTCGGCCGGCACTTTGCGGTTGGACCGCTGTGTGCCGTCCTCATAGACGACATTGAACAGCACGAATTCTGCCCGCGGGCTTGGCTTCTTGGCCATGGCATTCACTCCGATTTGCGCGGCAGTTACGCCCCACTCAGGCCAAGTGCAAGCAAATGCGGCAAGGCCGATGATCTAGTTGGGCTTCGGCCATGGGTCCGAGAACATTTTGTCGCCCTGCTCATCGACAATCTGGCGGCCCTTGCTGAGCGCCATAGCCTCGGCATCGTCGCGCGAACTCATCCGGTCGGCGCGCACGAACTTGTAGGTCCTGAGCTCGCCGCCGATCTCTTTTTCAATCGTCCCCGCCAATTGATACTCGCTTCCGGCGCGCATCAACGCCGGGCGGATGACGAAGCCCTTGTAGCTTTCGCCGGGCGCGGGCCCCTCTTCCTTGGCGTCGCCGCCCCCGAACAGATTCTTCCAGAACGACATTGGCCTCGCCTCAGTTATCCAAAAAGCTCCTGAGCTTCCGGCTGCGGCTTGGGTGCTTGAGCTTGCGCAGCGCTTTCGCTTCGATCTGCCGGATGCGTTCGCGGGTCACGCTGAACTGCTGGCCGACTTCTTCCAGCGTGTGATCGGTGTTCATGCCAATGCCAAAGCGCATGCGCAGTACGCGTTCTTCACGCGGCGTCAGCGACGCGAGTACCCGCGTCGTCGTCTCGCGGAGGTTCGACTGGATCGCCGCATCGATCGGCTGGATCGCGTTCACGTCCGGAATGAAGTCGCCGAGGTTGGAATCTTCCTCGTCGCCGATCGGCGTTTCGAGGCTGATGGGTTCCTTGGCAATCTTGAGGACCTTGCGGACCTTGTCCAAAGGCATCTGTAGCTTTTCGCTGAGCTCCTCCGGCGTCGGCTCGCGACCGATTTCGTGCAGCATCTGGCGCGAGGTACGGACGATCTTGTTGATCGTCTCGATCATATGCACCGGAATGCGGATGGTACGGGCCTGGTCCGCGATCGAACGCGTGATCGCTTGCCGGATCCACCAGGTCGCATAGGTCGAGAACTTGTAGCCGCGGCGATACTCGAACTTATCGACCGCCTTCATCAGCCCGATATTGCCTTCCTGGATCAGGTCCAGGAACTGCAGCCCGCGATTGGTGTATTTCTTGGCGATCGAGATCACGAGGCGGAGATTGGCCTCGACCATTTCCTTCTTGGCGATGGCAGCTTCGCGCTCGCCCTTCTGCACCTTGTGGACAATCCGGCGATATTCGGTGACGTCGAGCCCGGCTTCTGTGGCGAGCGTATGAATCTCACCGCGGATTTCGGCGATAGTATCGATCTCGCGCTTGATGAATTCGGCCCAGCCCTTGCCCCTGGCGCCGATCGCCTTGGCCCAGCCTTCGTCCAGCTCTGAACCGTAATAGGCCTCGAGGAAATCCTCGCGCTTGACGCCATAGCTCTCGGCGAGCCGCAGCAGGCGGCCTTCGAGCCGCACCAGCCGCTTGTTGATGTCGTAGAGCTGCTCGACAAGGCTCTCGATACGCGAGGCATTCAGCGACAGCGACTTGACGTCGGCGATGACGGTCGAGCGGAAGCCTTCGAGCTTCTTGGTCTCGGCGCCGGTCACCGGCTTGGTGCGGTCGGCCGCGTGCTTGTCCTGGAGTTTGCGCATCTTGCCATAGGCATCGGCAATGCGGTCGAAGGTCTCGACCACCTGCGGCTTGAGCTCGGCTTCCATCGCACTCAGCGACAGGGCGTTCTCGAAATCGTCGTCATCGTCTTCGACCGGGTCCTGCGGCGCCTGCGGCTCCTCGGGCACATAGTCGTCGTCCTCGTTCCCACCGGCACGGCGCAGCGCGGGCTTGGGCGCCTCCGTCTTGACGGGCGCCGCAGTCAACGAGGCGGGCTTGTATTCCTCGGGCGGTGCAACCGGCGCCGCCTGCTTGGCGTCGGGACCGGCATAGGTCGCTTCGAGATCGATAATGTCGCGCAACAGAATTTCTGCATTGGCCAGCTGGTCGCGCCAGATGATGATGGCCTGGAAGGTCAGCGGGCTCTCGCAGAGCCCCTCGATCATCGTCTCGCGGCCGGCCTCGATGCGCTTGGCGATGGCGATTTCGCCCTCGCGGCTGAGCAGCTCCACCGAGCCCATCTCGCGCAGATACATACGCACCGGATCGTCGGTGCGGTCGCTGCCTTCACGCGCATTGGACTTGCTCGCAACCGCCGTACCAGTCCGCTCGGCGACTTCCGTCGATTCCTCTTCGGGCGTGTCGGGCTCGGCCTCTTCGACCTCATCCTCATCGACGACATTGATGCCCATGTCCGAGAACATCGCCATGATGTCCTCGATCTGATCGGCCACCACCTCTTCGGAGGGGAGCACCGCGTTGAGCTCCTCATAGGTGACGTAGCCGCGCTTCTTGGCGACCTTGATCAGCTTTTTGACGGCCGCATCGGAAAGGTCGAGCAGCGGACTGTCGGGAGTCTCGGGCGTGGCTTCGCCGGCTGGCCTTTCCGTATCCTTTGCGCCGCCCTTTGCGTTGGTCGGTTTGTCGGAGACGGATTTCAGTGCAGCGGCCGATTTGGTCAAAATGGTCTTACTCTCTTTAGGCGTGGTCGAGGCGGACTTCGGATTGGCGGACGTGCCAGGTGGCGATTTCGCGGGTGGCGACTTGTCCACCACAGGCTTTGAGTTAGCGGGCTTTGTCGCCGCCACCTGAGGTGGCGCCTTCGGCTCGGGAAGCTTGGCCGCCGGCCTTTCAGGCTTCACCTTGGCGATCGGCTCTGGCTTGGTCTTGGCAACCGGCGCGGGCTTGGCCTTGGCAACTGGACGCGGCGGCGGAGCCTTGGCCTTGGCCGGCACTTTCTTGGCCGCCGGCTTAATCGCAGCCTTCACCGGCTTTTTGGCGACCGGCTTGCTGGGCGCCTTGGCCTTGGTCGCCTTGGGCGCAGCCTTCTTGGCCACGGGCTTGCTGGCCTTGGCTTTGGCGGGTGCCGATTTCTTGGTGGCGACGGCTTTCTTCGGCGCGGCCTTCTTGGGCGCTGCCTTTGCCGACTTCGACTTGCTCGGTGAAGCCTTCTTGATTGCCTTGCTGGCCATCTGGCGGTCTGCTGCTCCAGGGCGCCTCTCGGCGGCGCCGGTCCGGTTCATGTTGATACGGCGGAACGATGTGCAAAGGGACAACACGCCGATGGCGAATCAGGGCTCGTCTCCGAACGCCTTATGGGGCTGATTCGCCCATAAGCAAAATCGCACGATCGCCAGCCCCCTTAGAAGCTGCGTGTCGCGCGTCCGGATAACGAACCAAACCCTTCGATCAACGCCTCTGTGCCGTCGACTGTCGTAATCTGGCTCTTGATGTCCTGCAGCACCCTAAAGGCGTCCTCGGTCCAATCGACGTCGAGGGCATTTTCAGCTGCTTTCAGGGCTCTATTTAGCTCAACTGACTTGTAATGCAAGGCCAGCGCGTGCCGAAGTCCGGTTTCCGCATCGATCTCGTCGGCGCTGGGTTCGACCTGCCAGACCCCTTGCGACTTGAGCAAATTCTCCATCTTTTCGATGGCCGGACCGAAACCCCGCGCCCCGAGCGCCGCCTTGAGATCGGCTCCCGAAAGATCGTGATCGGCCATGATCCGCTCGAGCAGCGCTGCAAAAAGTGCACGCGCGCCGGGAGAGCCGAATTCCAGTTCCGCCAGCGCTTCGAGCCGGCTTTCCGCCAAAGCCGGATGATTGACCAGCGTCATCAGGATCGCCGCCTCGCGCGGCGTCGCCTCAAGCCCCTTGCCGGGTTTGAGGAGCCGCGAATTGCGCAATGTGTCCGAAACGACCAATCGGGGCGTCCCGCGTCCCTGCGGAGCCCCGCTGCGTCGCCCGTCGCCCCCTCGACGCGGCTCAAACCGGCTCGAACGCACGGGCTGGAAGAAGGCCGCCAGCTTTTCGTCGAACGCCTGACTGTAATGCCGGCGCACCGACGGATCACCGATGCTGCCCGAGCGCTCGCGCAACCGCTTTTCGAGCGCCGCCCGCGCTTCGGGCGTCTCGGGCAAGATGCCGCCGGTCTCGAGGCTCCAGATGACATCGGACAGCGACCGCGCCCGGTCCAACACATCGGCGAACGCCGTCCGGCCCTGCGCCCGGATCAGATCGTCGGGATCGACGCCTTCCGGCAGTGTCGCAATTCTGACGCTCTTTCCCGGCTGCAGCAGCGGCAGGACCATCGCAGCCGCGCGCTCGGCAGCGCGGAGGCCCGCGCTGTCGCCATCGAAACACAGGATCGGCACATCGCTCATCCGCCACAGCATGTGCAGATGATCCTCGGTCAAGGCCGTGCCAAGCGGCGCGACCGTGCCCTCAAATCCTGCCATCACCGCCGAGATCACATCGAGATAGCCCTCGACCACGACCACCGGCTTGCCGTCGCGTGCCGCGACCCGAGCGTCCTTGCCGTTGTAGAGCGTCAGCCGCTTGTGGAAGAGTTCGGTCTCCGGCGAGTTGAGGTATTTGGCCGGCACATCCGCCGACAGAGCCCGCCCGCCAAAGGCGATGATGCGCCCGCGGAAATCCATGATCGGAAACATCACGCGGTTGCGGAACCGGTCATAGGGCACGGCGATATCGTCGCCATGCACCACGAGGCCGGTCTCGATCATCTCCTGTGCCGAAACGCCGTTGGCCGCGAGATGCTCCTTGAGCCCGTTGCGGCTGTCCGGTGCAAAGCCGATGCGGAAGCGTGTCTGAGCCTGAGCGCTGACCCCGCGCTCATTGAGATAGCCGCGCGCCCGCGCCCCGATATTGTGGACCAGCGCCGCCTCGAAATATTGTGCCGCGACTTCCATCACGTCGTAGAGCGAACGCCGCGCCTCGTCGCGCGCTTCCTCACGCTCGTCCCGCGCCGGCATCGGGACGCCCGCCATGCCCGCGAGTTTTTCCACCGCTTCGGGAAAGCTCATCCCGGCCTTTTCGGTGAGGAACCGGAAATGGTCGCCCGTCACCCCGCACCCGAAGCAGTGATAGATGCCCTTGCGGTCATCGGCATGAAAGCTCGGGGTCTTCTCGCCATGGAACGGGCAGCAGGCCCAATAGTCGCCGCGCGTCGGCTGGCTCTTGCGTTTGTCCCAGATGACGTGCTCGCCCACAACCTGCGAAATCGGCAGGCGCTGGCGGATCTCATCGAGGAAGCTGTCGGAAAAGCGCATGCGCTTATCTAGGCACGCTGGCGGCGGCTGTCGACTCGGCCCTTGCGCACCAACTCATCTCATGCATAATGAACCACATGGTTCAGTATCATAGACCCCAGATTGATGGCGCCTTCGCAGCCCTGTCCGACCCCACCCGACGTGGCGTGCTCGAACAGCTTGGGCGCAGCGACGCTTCGATCACCGAACTCGCCGAGCGTTTCCACATGACGCTCACCGGCATGAAAAAACACGTCGGCGTGCTGGAGCAGGCCGGCCTCGTCCGCACGCAAAAAATTGGGCGCGTGCGCACCTGCCGGCTCGGCGCCCGCCGGCTCGAGGAAGAAGCCGCCTGGATCGAAAACTACCGCCGGCTTTGGGCCGAGCGCTTCGATGAACTGGACAAGATCGTAGATCAACTGAAACACCGGGAAAGAGAGACCCGAAATGAGTGAGTTAGCGAAAATGAAATACGAAACCACGACCGATCGAGTGTCCGAGCGCGAGCTCGTCGTGACCCGCACGATCGACGGCCCGGCGCGGCTCGTCTACAAGGCCTGGACCACCCCTGAACTGCTGATGCGCTGGTGGGCGCCGAAGTCCTTCGGTATCAACCTCGTCTCCTGCGAGGTCGATGCCCGCACCGGCGGCAGCTACCGCTTCGCCTTCGCCGTGCCCGGGCAGGACGAACCGGTGGCCTTCTTCGGCAAGTACCTCGAGGTGATCCCCAACAAGCGCATCAAGTGGACCAACGAGGAAGGCGAGGCCGGATCGGTCACCACGCTCACCCTCGAGGAGAAGGGCGGCATAACATTCCTGACGCTGCGCGATCTTTACCCATCGAAAGACGCGCTCGACGAGGCCATGGCCTCAGGCAGCATGGGCGCGTGGGGCGAGCAGTTCGAGGCACTCGATCTGCTGCTGGCCAGTCAGGCCTGAGCAAGGAACGCGGGGGCCGCTGCCTTGTCGGGCAGTGGCCGCCAGTCGAGGTTTCCTTGCAGATTAAGCCGTGGTGCCGGCGCCGCGATAGAGCCGCCATGCGATGGCAAACAGGCCCAACGAGAACAGGATCATCATCACCCCGCCGAAGACGACGAACACCAGCGCGCTCATCAGCGGCGCGAACAGCAGAGCAATGCCGAACAGCACATAGAGAGCACCCGAGAGCAGGATCGGCCAGATCTTGGAATACATCGCGCGTTCGCGGATCGCGACGGTGATCTCCATCGCCCCGACGAGGATCGACTGGAAGGCGAGGAGATAGACGACGAACCACACCGTCACCAGCGTCGCCAATATCGGCGACAGGAGGATCAGCAGGCCCGTGATGATGGCGAAGACGTTGCGAACCACGTCGAACCAGAAATTGCCGGTCTTGCCGCCGCCGAACGTCAGGCTCCAGAGCCCCAGGACGCCATCGACCAGGAGGATCGCGCCGCCAAGGATCACCAGCACGGCCAGCGCCGCGCCCGGCCAGATCACGGCGTAGAGCCCGCCCAACAGCATCAGCAGGCCGCGCAACCCGGTCACAAGGCCCCAGCGCTTCCGAAGATCATCCACTGCCATGTTTACCTCCGAGAGCTCAATCCGAGTCTATTATGCCGCAATGCGAAACCGAATGCACTGTTCCGCTTGCGGCAACGGGCTGCGGGTGCTTTTGTCCCGCCCTTTGCCGGACCATCCATGCATCCAGCTGTCTTCGCCCTCGCCCTTGCCGCCTTTTCCATCGGCACCACCGAGTTCATCATCTCGGGCATCCTGCTCGCGGTCTCGCATGATCTTTCGGTCAGCGTACCCACGGCGGGCCTTTTGGTCACCGGCTATGCAGCCGGCGTCGCCCTGGGCGGACCAATCCTTGCGCTGTTGCTGACCCGCTTCCCGCTGAAGCCGACCATCCTCGGCGTCATGAGTGCGTTCGCCATCGGCCAAATGCTGTGCGCCTTTGCTGCCAGTTACGAATTGCTGCTCGGAGCGCGGCTCATCTCCGCCTGCGGGCACGGCGTCTTCTTCGGCGTCGCGAGCGTAGCGATTTCGCAGCTCGTTCCGGCCGAAAAGCGCGGCGCGGCCCTTTCGCTTTTCATCGGCGGCATCACGGTCGCCAACATTCTGGGCCTCCCCGGCGGCACCGCCATCGGCAATGCCTTCGGCTGGCGTGTGACCTTCGTCGTCATTGCCGTTCTTGCTTTGCTGTCCGTGGTGACGGTTTTCTTTGCCCTGCCTTCCTCGGCCCGCGATGCAGAAGCCGATGCGCCGCTCGGGAAACAAGCTGCCCAGCTGCTGCATCAGGAAGTCTATCTCTCCTATCTCGTGATCGCCGCGACGCTGACCGGCCAGGTCGCGTTCGGCACCTTCCAGGTGGCCATCCTGACCGAGGTCACGGGCATCGACCTCGTCACCATGGTGCCGATCTTCCTTCTGATCGGCGGGGCCGGCGCGGTGATCGGCATCTGGCTCGGCGGCAAACTCGCCGACTGGCGCATCGCACCTTCGTTCCTTTCCATCCTTGTCGGCCAGATCGGCTGCTTCGCACTGCTGCTTCTGGCGTTGCCTTATCCCGTCCCCACAGCCATCATGCTGTTCTTGAACGCCATGTTCGGCTTCGGCTTTTCGACCCCGGTGCAGGTGCGCATCCTCAACGGCGCCAGAGCCGCGCCGCGATTGGCCGCGACCATGATCTCAACCGCTTACAATACCGGCATCGCAGCCGGTGCCTTCCTCGGCGCGGCCCTGCTCAATTCCGGCACGCCCTATGCGATGCTTCCGGCCGCCGGGATCGTTTGCAGCACTATCGCGCTCGGCCTCGCCACCATTTCGATCATTGCCTCCAGCAGAACACCGCAAGATCCAGAGCCCCTGCGTTGAGCCGCCCCATCCTGTCGCTGTTGCGGCGGCGTGAGCCGGTATCTCGCCATCGGAAGTTCAGCTAGATTGCTCCCTGTTGCCCCGGGAAATTCTTGATGTCGATGGCGTTGATCTCGCTCTTTCTCGCCGCCTTCTCGATTGGCACCACCGAGTTCGTCATCGCCGGACTCCTGCCCGAGATCTCGCGCGACCTTGGCGTCCCCGTGCCGAATGCGGGCCTCCTGGTCTCGGGCTACGCCATTGGCGTCGCAATCGGCGGGCCGATCCTCACCCTCCTTACCGCGCGCTTTCCGCGCAAGCCGACGATCCTGTTCCTGATGGCGATCTTCGTTGCGGGCCACGTCTTCGGCGCCTTTGCGCAGAACTACGCGCTGCTGCTCACTGCGAGGCTCATCATCTCGCTTAGTCATGGCAGCTTCTTCGGCCTCGCGGCGATCATCGCCGTCTCGCTCGTTCCCGAGACCCGCCGCAACTCGGCGCTGGCGCTGGTCTTTGCAGGCATCTCGGTCGCCAATATCGTCGGTGTGCCGCTCGGCACCGCCATCGGCAACGCGTTCGGATGGCGCGCAACCTTTTGGGCGGTCGGCGGGCTCGCAATCGTCGCTGTGGTCGCAATGGCGTTCGTCTTGCCGCGCGACGCGGGCCATCAGGACAATAGGCCCACCATCGCCGCCCAGTTTCGCGTACTCGGTCATCCCAAGGTCTACACGACCTATCTGATCATCGTCCTGATGATGATCGGGTTCTTCAGTTTCTTCACCTATGTCGCCCCATTCCTGACCGAGGTCTCGGGCGTGCCCGGTGCACTTGTGCCCTGGCTGCTGCTGCTCTTCGGCGTCGGTGCCACCACCGGCATCTTCACCGGCGGCCGGTTCGGCGATTGGCGGCCGCGCGAGACGCTGTTGTTCGCGTTCCCGGCACAGGTCGCGGTCTATGCGGCCATCGTTCTGCTGAGTGGTAGCGGCTACGCCATGGCCGTTTTGCTCTTTGCGCTGGGCGCCGCCACCATCGTCACCAACTCGACCATCCAGAACCGCATCCTGACCGGCGCAGCCGAAGCGCCCGATCTCGCCTCGACGCTCATCTCATCGGTCTACAATATCGGCATCGCCGCCGGCGCCTGGATCGGGGCGACGGCGCTCACCGCGCAAGTGCCGTACGCGCAATTACCTATGCTCGGACTGGTGACATCAACGCTCGCGGGCCTCATGGCGCTGATCGCCTATCGGATGGACGGGGTCCCGGTGGCACGCGTCGCCGGCTAGCAGGCTTTGAGCGAATTGGAACTCAAGAAATCGCAGCCCGAATGAACTTCCAGTAGAGGCCGCAAAGAAGGAAACAGAGCAGAAACGATAGCGCTGCCATCGGGCGTCTCACCTGTAACTGAGCGCCGGAATCGAAGATCGATGACGCCGCGGCCAGCACCACAACAAGGGTCGAGACCAGGGCACCGATCATTGTGTTCTCGCCTCCATTCTCCGTTCGACCAAACCCGCCCAGTACCGACAGCAGCACGCCGAGCACGGAGCCGAGTGTCGATGCCATCGCGACATAGACCGGCCAGGTCGCTCGTTCCGCTGCGTCACCGCCCAGCCCGTCTATGCTCGATCCTGGAAAGAGGCGCTTTGACAGCGCCGGCACGGCTCGTGCGAAGAATAGGTAGACGAGTATCGCGATGAGCACTGTGATGGTGAGCACGGGTCCGAGATACCCGAGCACGTCGACGAACTGTCCCCACACATTCATGGATTGACCTCAGACGCCAAGTTGGGCCTTGCGGATATTGACGTCCTTCTGCTCGGACGCCCATTTCTGCGCCTTCTTGAAGACTTCCCAACCCCGCCAATAGGCCGCGAGATAGTCGTCTCCCGCCTTCACATATTCCTCGTTGATGAGGTCGCGCAGCTCAACATAGGCCTCGGGGCTGCACTTCTCTTTCACCACCGCGATCCGCGCCGCTTTGTCGATGCGTCCCAGTTCGCGCACAAAGGCGTTCAGATCGTCGTTGTAGCCTTCGAGTTCGGTGGCGCGGAATGTCTCGAGGCTCGCGACGTAAGCCCGAATCCTGTCGTTCGATCCCGTATCGTCGGGCCGATCGGGCAGCGTTTCCGGATTGTGGGTGGAAATGAACGGCTCCACCTGACCGCACTCTTGCGCAAAGGCAGGTGTGGCCATCACGGCCAACGCGACAAGCACCACCCCGGCGACTTCCTTAGCGGCCGCTCGAAATGTCTGGCCGCTCGGAAATCGGATCGCCGCTCGATTGCCGGAAGGCTGCGGGCCCCGGCCGCAGTGGTGCAATATCCCCATGATCAACCCCCGCAGTGAGCGCCGATAGTGACGCGCACAAAAGAGTCCTTGGAGAGGATTTGCCCCTACGGACAAATGCGTTCGTCTGCCGTGTCGCGAGCTAGCCCAGCGCCGACTTCAACATCGCCATCGGTGCCTGGATCGGCGGCGCGCTGATCGATGGCGGCTTCTCCTACGCTATCCTGCCCTGGATCGGTGTGATCGGCGCGGCGACGGCCGTCATTGCCAGGACCTGTTCGGGACGCGCACAAAAGTTCGTGGGAACGGGCCGAGGCCGACAGCCTCAGGCGGCCAGGAGAATCGGAGAGACTGGCGGCCACGCCTCGCTTGCGCGACCGCCGCATGCTCTGACCCTCAGGCTTTCTTCAGCGGGCAGGTCGAGAGCCCCAGCATGGAATAGATCGGGCAGGTCCCGGCGAGCCCGGTGAGCAGCGGCACCACGCCGATCAGCGTGTACCAGCGCCAGCTGGCGTCGGGAAAGACGAAGAACAGCGCGAGCAGCGCAACGCCCGCCACGACCCGGATGATCCTGTCGATGGTGCCAACATTATTCTTGAACATGTGTGTCTCCTGTCGCGCCGGACACCTTCTGTCCGGTCCATGCGCCATTTGCACTCCGGTTGGTCCCGTTGTCGGTGACGTCGTCACGCACTGGCGTCGATTTCTGCTATTTCCCGCAGGCGGCGGCTGTCGACGATCCGGATCTGGCCGCGATCCAGCGCCACGAGGCCGTCGCGCGCGAGGATCTCCAGCCGTCGCGACACCACCTCGCGGGCCGAGCCGATGCCGGCGGCGAGTTCCTGATGGGTTAGCGTTACCACTCCGTTCGGGTCGGCGCGGCGCAGCAGTTCCCCGGCGAGCCGCGCCTCGATCCGCACGAACGCCACCTGCTCGAGGACGCTAGTGACGTCGGCCAGGCGCGTCCCGAACGACCGGAACACGAAACCCCTGAAGCCGGGCGAACTTTCCAGCAGCCGGCGGAACTGGCCGGGCGGCACGATGATGACACGGGTCATTCCGCGCGTCGTCCCCTCGGCCGAATACACCTGCTCGCCCAGCAGGCACATCGTCGTTTGCACGCAGGTCTCGCCCGGCTGCACTTCGTAGAGCACGATTTCCCGTCCGGACCGGCCGGTCAGGGTCACCGAAATGGCGCCTTCGAGCAGCAGCACGAAACCGGGTGGACGGTCGCCCGGACGGAACAGGACCGTCCCCGGCGGTACGCTCGTCACCGGCACCTTCGCCAGCTCCTCACAGGTGCCGCTCTCCAGCCCCGGCATCAGCGCCCGAAGTGAGCGGAGCGACTCCTCGCTTGCCATCAACCCAGCGCCGTCTTCACTTTTGCGCTGGCCTTGCCGAAGTCGATCCGGCCCGGATAGTCCACCTTCAGCGCCGCGATCACCTTGCCCATGTCCTTGGCCCCGGCGGCGCCGGTCTTTTGGATCGCCGCCTTGATCGCGTCCTCGATCTCGGCCTCGCTCAGCGCCTTGGGCAGGAACTCGTTGAGGATCGCAATTTCCTCGCGCTCGACCGTCGCGAGGTCCTCGCGCCCTGCCTGCTCATAAATACCCAGGCTCTCCTCGCGCTGCTTCACCATCTTCTGCAGCAGCGGCAGGATATCGGCATCGGTCAAGGCTGGTTTTCCTTCACCGCGATTGGCGATGTCCTTGTCCTTGATCGCTGCGTTGACGGCGCGCAGCGTCGCGGTACGCCGCTTGTCGCCCGCCTTGAGCGCTGCCTTGTATCCCTCGCCGATCGCCTCGCGCATGACATCCATTCCCTTCAAAATCAGTGATTTGGCCCCATATAGTCTCTTATCTAGCGCAGTTCCACTTGCGCCGGGCGGGGCCGCCGACTAAGGGAACCGCTCAACCCGCACCACTACCCTTCGGAGTCCCGCCATGTCCGGCTGGCAGCAAAGCCCTGCGACCGCCCTTCTGATCCTCGACGACGGCACCCGTCTCGAAGGGCGCGGCATCGGTGCGGTTGGCCACGCGGCGGGCGAAGTCTGCTTCAACACCGCCATGACCGGCTATCAGGAGATTCTGACCGACCCCTCCTATGCCGGACAGATCGTCACCTTCACCTTTCCCCATATCGGCAATGTCGGCACCAACGACGAAGACATCGAGACCGTCAACATGGCGGCGCTATCCGGTGTCCGCGGCGTCGTTCTCAAGGCCGACATCACCAACCCGGCGAATTTTCGCGCCGCCGAGCGGCTCGACGCCTGGCTCAAGAAGCGCAACATCGTCGGCATCACCGGCATCGATACGCGGGCGTTGACGGCGCGCATCCGCGAAAAGGGCATGCCCAATGGCGCAGTGGCCCATTCGCCCGATGGCTATTTCCACGAACCCTCGATCGTCTCCGAGCTCAAGAATTTCCCCGGACTCGAGGGGCTCGATCTCGCCAAGGAAGTGTCGACCGCCCAGACCTACAAGTGGGACCAAACACCCTGGACCCGTGAGTCCGGCTACGGCACCGCGACGAACCCCGAATATCATATCGTTGCCGTCGACTATGGCGCCAAGCGCAATATCCTGCGTCAGCTCGCGGGCGAGAACGCACGAGTGACTGTCGTGCCCGCGACCGCGACAGCGCGCGACATTCTCGCCCACAAGCCCGACGGCATCTTCCTCAGCAATGGTCCAGGCGATCCGGCTGCGACCGGCAAATATGCTGTGCCGACCATCAGGACCCTGATGGAAACCGGCAAGCCGATCTTCGGCATCTGCCTCGGCCACCAGCTCCTCGGGCTCGCCCTCGGCGGCAAGACAGAAAAGATGCATCAGGGCCACCACGGCGCCAATCATCCGGTCAAGGACCTCACCACTGGCAAGGTCGAGATCACCTCGATGAATCACGGTTTCGCGGTGGACTCGGCCACGCTCCCCGCCGGCGTCACGCAGACCCACATCTCCCTGTTTGATGGGTCCAATGCCGGGCTATCGGTCGATGGCAAGCCGATCTTTTCGGTGCAATATCATCCCGAGGCCTCCCCGGGCCCCCATGACAGCCACTACCTGTTCACGCGCTTCCTCAACCTGGTGCGCACCCAGAACGGCAAGCCGCCGGTCCCCGAGCACGTCAAGGCCGGCGCCTAGCTCGAGCGCTTCCGGGAAAAGTGCGAAGCGGCTTTCCGGTTCGGAAGCGCGACACAGCAAGGACAGAGAGCTTCGTTCCAATTCTATCGGAACGAAGCTCTGTGGTCAGACCGAGCCGTCAAACGTGTTGCACTGGGCCGGGTCGCCCGTCGTGTAGCCGCGCTTGAACCAGGTGCTGCGCTGCTCCGAAGTGCCATGAGTGAATTGGCTCGAAGGAATCCGTCCGCCGGTCAGCCGGTCGTCGCCGATCTGCCGGGCGGCATTGATTGCCTCGTCGAGATCGCCGCTATCGAGAAAGCCCGCTTCGAACTCGCCCTTGCCCCACGCGCCGGCAAAGCAATCGGCCTGCAGCTCGACCTTCACCGATTCGTGGTTCGCCTCTTCCTGGCTCATCGATTGCCGGTTCTGGTTGAACTCGGGCAACACGCCGATCAGGTTCTGCACATGGTGGGCGACCTCATGGGCGATCACATAAGCCTGCGCAAAATCGCCGCCCGCCCCGAACTGGTTGCGCAACTGATCGTAGAAGGCGAGATCGACATAGACCTTCTGGTCGTTGGGGCAATAGAACGGCCCGCTGGCGCGATCGGCGACGCCACAGCCTGAATCCGTCTGGCCGGTGAAGAGCACCACCTTGGGCGCGCGATAGGTCTCGCCTTGCGCGCGGAAATAGGTGGTCCAATAGGTCTCGGTGTCCTTGACCATGACTCCCACGAACTCGGCCAGTTGATCCTCGCCGGCGCTGCTGGGGGGCAGCGAGGAGCGGTCGAAACTCGACCCGGTTCCGCTGCCGGTCAGCAGCGTCAGCGGATTGATCCCTAGTGCAAACATGATGATGGCGACAACGATGAGCAGCCCGATACCGCCCATGCCGCCAGAGCGGCCCACCGGGATGCGCATCCTGCCGCCAGTACCGAATGGGTTCGAGCCGAGCCCTCCGGGCTGGAATCCTCCGCCCAGTCCGCCACCCTGCCCGCGCCTGTCCTCGATATTCGAACTGCGATCGCGGCCCTGCCACTTCACCATCTTGGGACTCCTTGGAAGCCGGACTGTAACCCGGCAGGCGAGTCAAAACCAAGGAGACTCGGATCCGGTTCCGTCCAAAGCGGTCGCGATCCGCTCGAATCGCCAATGCTATTGACACGAACGCTCTCTCAGATTTGCTTCTGCGCGGAAGCGTTTCCAGGAAAAGTGCAAAACAGCTTTTCGGTTCGGAAACGCGCCAGAACAAGAATCTGGAGCATTCGTTCCGATTCTGTCGGAACGTGAAATGCTCCAGTGCTGCTGGGGCCGGGGAGGAAATGAGCGAAACCGACCGCATCACTGGATATCTCAAGGACGCAGGGGTCGAGGTCGACGGACCCAACCCTTGGGACATCCAGATCAAGGACAAGCGATTCTGGAACCGCCTCTTCGCCCAGGGGTCGCTCGGCCTCGGCGAGGCCTATATGGACGGCTGGTGGGACGCCGGCGATCTGGCCGAGTTCTTCAACCGCGTGCTGCGGCACGGCATCAATCGCAAGCTCAAGCTGACGCCAAACCTCGCCTGGCAGATCCTGCAGGCGAAGATTCTCAACATGCAAACGATCGGCCGTTCGCGGCGCGTCGCCGAAATCCACTACAGCGAGACCGACGCCTACAAGGCCTCGCTCGACAACCGCATGACCGGCTCCTGCGGTTACTGGCCCGAAGGTGTCGCCAACGTCGATGAGGCGCAGGAGGCCAAGCTCGATCTCGTCTGCCGCAAGATCGGCTTGAAGCCGGGACAGAAGGTCTGGGACATTGGGTGCGGCTGGGGCGCCTTCATGGGCTTTGCCGCCGAGAAATACGGCGCCCAATGCGTCGGCGTCACTGTATCGCCCGATCAGGCCGCCTATGGCCGCGAGCGCTACAAACACCTGCCGATCGAATTTCAGGTCAAGGACTATCGCCAGTTCGACGGCAAGACCGACCATGTCGTCTCGATGGGCATGTTCGAGCATGTCGGCCACAAGAACTACCGGGCCTATTTCGAGAAGGCGCGCAGCGTCATCAAGGACAACGGACTGTTCATGATGCACACCATCGGCCAGCAATACTCGGCGAACACCATCGAACCCTGGCTCGAGAAATACATCTTTCCCGGCGGCGTCATTCCCTCGATGGCACAGATCGGCGAGGCCATCGACGGGCTCTGGTCGGTCGTCGACGTCCATAATATCGGCCCGCACTACGACAAGACCCTCGTCGCCTGGTACGAGAACTTCGACAGAAAGTGGCCGAAGTCGAACACGCCCGAGGGCGATCGCTTCTATCGCATGTGGAAATACTACCTGCTCTGTTGCGCCGGCGGTTTCCGCTCGCGCCTGCTGCAAGTCTGGCAGTTCGTTCTCTCGCCGACGGGAGTTCCCGAAGGCTACGTGTTCCAAAGGTGAGGGTCGATCCGCGCCTGACGCTTGCGCTCGTCCTGATGTTCCTTGCCGGCGGCGCAGTCGCGCTGTGGCTCTCGCCGCAATCACCGCCGCCGGCACCACCTGAACAGTCGCGGACCATCAAGACCCCGGCCATTGAGGAGGGCCGTATCGGCCTCTACACCCTCGCGCTGAGCTGGCAGCCCGCCTTCTGCGAGACAGAGCCCAATAAGCCCGAGTGCCGGAGCCTCAAGACTGGGCGGTTCGATGCCGATCACTTCGCGCTGCATGGGCTCTGGCCCGAGGACAGCTATTGCGGTGTCGCCCCGTCCCTCATCGACGATGATCAATATGGTTCGCGCCGTGACCTGCCCGATATCGAGATCGCGCCGGCAACACGCGACGCGCTCGATAAGGCCATGCCCGGCACCCAGTCTCTGCTTGAGCGTCATGAGTGGCTGAACCACGGCACGTGTTCGGGTGTCTCCGCCCAAACCTATTTCAGCCGCGCCATCGCGCTGCTCGATGCGGTCAACGCCTCGGCGCTGCGCGACCTGTTTGCCGACAACGCCGGCCGACGGCTCACCCGACAACAGATCGTCACGGCATTCGAATCCAGCTTCGGCCGCGATCTCGGCAGCCGCATGCGCGTCGATTGCCTAGAAGATGGCGGCCGGACGCTCATCGGCGAACTCCGCATCCGCCTCTATGGCGACGTCATGAGCCCGGTCGCTATCGGGCAATTGCTGCGTGCAGCAACACCCGGAGCCTCCGGTTGCGGCGCCGGACTGATCGACCGCGTCGGCGACCAATAGGCGCAAGACGGCGCGGTTATTTCTCGAGCGGCAAGGCCTCGTGGGTCGCGCTCGACTGGCTACCCATGTCACGACGGCCGGCGCTGTCGCTGATGCCGTAGAGCAGCAGGAAGCCGAGAACCAGCAACAGGCCGATAGCGGCACTCGCGGCGGCGGCCGGCGAGGTGCAATCGCGCTCTTCTTCCTCGATGACCTCCCTGTTCGCCATCCCGGCCTCCTATTGCGTGCACTCGCGCTGGGGTAACGGGCTCAAGGGTCAGCCGGTTCCGTGGCCAAATCTTAACCCAAACACTTCATCGGGCTTCAACCGCTCCCGCATAGAGTTCGTTCCGTCTGCCGCCGAAGTGCACTGCCGAGGGCGCGACAGGAGGAACGGCCACAATGTCGGAAACCCCATACGCTCTGGATATAGCCGGGCTCACCAAGAGCTTCGACCGCCCGGTGGTCAAAGACCTTCAGTTGCGTGTCAAAGCCGGTGAATTCTATGCCCTGCTCGGCCCAAACGGGGCCGGTAAAACGACGATTCTGCGTATGGTCGCGGGGCTCCTTCAGCCCGAATCCGGGTCGATCTCGGTCTTTGGCACCGACACCCGCACCGATCCGCTGGGCGCCAAATCGGTCATCGCCTGGGTTTCGGACGAGCCGATGGTTTACGACCGGCTAACACCCTACGAGTATCTGGAATTTGTCGCCGGCCTCTGGCAGGTCGACTCCCGCGAGGCCCAGTCGCGCGCCACCGAGCTGATCGGCTGGCTTGGCCTCACGCCCCACGCTCATGAACGCTGCGGCGGATTCTCCAAGGGTATGCTGCAGAAGGTCGCTCTAGCCGGCGCGCTCGTGCACGACCCCAAACTCATCATCCTCGACGAGCCACTGACCGGTCTCGACGCCGGCTCCGCGCGCCAGGTCAAGCAGGTGCTGCTCGACAAAGTCCGCCAGGGCGTGACCGTCATCATGACGACGCACATCCTCGAGGTCGCCGAGCGCATGGCCGAACGGATCGGCGTCATCAATCACGGCCGCCTTGTCGCCGAAGGCACGCTGACGGAATTGCGCGCCCGCATCGGTCGGGAGTCGACGCTCGAAGAAATCTTCCTCGATCTGGTCGCGCAAAAGGAAATGGACGGCGAGACCGCCGCCGAGGCCGCTGCCGCATGATCTCTACGCCTTCGTCCATGCCTTGGTTTGCCGCCCATGAATGGCGGCTGATGTGGCGCGACGGCATCGCCATGATGACCGGCGGCTACAAGACCCGCACCATCGCGCTGGTCTTCACGCTGGTCACTATCGCCGCGTTGATGCACCTATTTGCCAATGCCATGGTGGGACCCTGGATCGACGCCGGCGTCGTTGCCGACAAATCGACGCTCGTCCTCGTGACCGGAACGGGCTTCCTGTTCTGGACCGTGATGCTGAGCCAAGCGCTGGAATCGATCACCCGCGCCTACTACTCCCGTTCGGACCTCGACCTGATCCTCTCCTCGCCCTCCTCGTCGCGGACCCTGTTCGCGGTCCGCACAGGCATCACTGCTGCGACAACACTCCTCCTCGCTTGCCTGCTCGCAAGCCCCATCGTCAACGTACTCGCCATACGCGACGGCGCCCATTGGCTGCTCGCCTACCTGGTCTTCGGCGCGTTTTCCGCGGTTGCTACCGCCATAGCCGTCCTCATCACCATCGGCCTCTTCCGGCTGGTCGGCCCCAAGCGCACGCGGCTGATCTCGCAGATCATCGCCGCCGTGGTCGGCGCCGGTTTCGTCATCGGCATCCAGGCCGCGGCGATCCTCCATTTCGGCAACATGTCCCGCTTCGCCTTCCTGACCGATGCCGATTTCATCGCATCGATGCCCGATACGGGCAGTCTCCTTTGGGCGCCGGCCCGCGCCGCAATGGGCGAATGGCTCTCGCTTATCGTCATCGTCGTCATCGGCTTTGGCGCACTTGCGGGTGTCATCGCGCTGGCCTCTTCGAGCTTTGGTCGCCATGCCATCGCCGCCGCCGGCGTCTCCAACATGCGTACTGCGCAGGGCCACGGCGAACTCGCGTTCCGTCCGCGCGGCCAGAAGCAGCAATTGCGCGTCAAGGAATGGAAATTGCTGGCGCGCGACCCCTGGCTCTTAAGCCAGACGCTGATGCAAATCCTCTATCTCGTGCCCCCGGCCCTGTTTCTGTGGATCAGCTATGGCCAGACCGCCGGCACCTATGTCGTCGTCATTCCGGTGCTTGTGATGGCCGCGGGCCAACTTGCGGGCGGTCTGAGCTGGCTCGCCATTTCGGGAGAGGATGCGCACGATCTCGTGGTTACTGCCCCGGTCTCCGGCCGCGCCGTGCTTATGGCCAAGATCGAGGCCGTTGGCGTTGCTGTCGCCGTAGTCTTCACGCCATTGATCGCGCTGATGCTCTTTGCCTCGCTCGAACTGGCGCTCACAACCGCCGCTTTCGCGGCGCTCTCGTCGGGCTCGGCCACAGCCATCCAGCTCTGGTTCCGTGTGCCGATGCGCCGCGCCATGTTTCGCCGGCGTCAGGTCGCGTCCCGCGTCTCGACCATTGCCGAGGCCCTGAGTTCGATATTCTGGGCAGGGACCGGCGTGCTCGTCGCGGGCAATCAATGGCTGGCGCTACTGCCGGCAACCCTCGCGGTCGTGACATTGTTCGTCGCCTGGAGCCTCAGCCCCAAAGGCAAGCGGGTCTGAAGACAACAAGTCCTCTTAGCGTGGGCCGACGACCGCCAGCGCAAAAGCGTCCGGCTGCTCGCCCGGCGCCGGAGCCTCATGCGGCCCAAAGCCCTCGAGCGTGTTGACGTTCAGCCTAAGGGGCTGCCTTGCCACCGCGCGCACACCATCAAACCCGCCTTCCCGTCCGGCAATGACCACGGGGGCCAGCGGATCTGCGTCCCGTAGCAGAGCGATCAATTCCCCGACGGTCAGAACCCGGTTTGCATTTCGTCGCGCCGCCCCTGGAACGTCCCTGGCTTCGGGATGTCCCACACCGCCCCGCGAGCGGATTTCGTCGACCACCTGCATATCGCCCCGGAAACTTGAGTTGACCAAGCCAGCCGACAATTGCTGCGTCGCACATATTTCGCACCCCGCGTTTGGGGGGGTGCGGCCAAATAATTCAACCGGGGCTGTGCTGCAGCCTTGCAATCAGATGGCCGAGTTCGGCCCGGCGGCGGATTCCGAGCTTGCCGTACACCTGTTTCAGCGTCGATCTCGCGGTGTGTTCGCTGATTCCCAGCTTGTCGGCCGCCTCTTTGGCCGAACTCCCCTCCCCGATAAGCGCCGCCAGCCGCGCCTCGGCCGGCGTCAGCTTGACCGAACGCAGCATGTCGATGACGTCGCCCGCGCTCGTGGTCACAACCGATGGGATCGGTTCCATGCCCGCCACGGGATAGGGCTCGCCCCAAGTCGCGTGCAGATCTATGGCCGTCAGGCTGAGCAGAATCTCGGTTGGCCGAAGCGCCTGAAAGGCTGAGGGCGCATCATCGGTGATCGTCAACGAAACCACCTCGGCAGGCGCCACGAAGCCGTAATAGGAAACGACGTGGCGCGACAGGCCCCGGCTCGACGTGCTCACATAAGCGTCGAGGCCCGTAATCTCCGGTCCTGCGGGCCTTTCGGGTCTGACCACGACACGCAGCCATTCCTTGCCGCCGGTCTCGGCCGTCCCGGTCAGCAATCCATCCGCGAGCGCGATCCTCGGCTCCCCCGGCAGTCCTGCCGCCATGTAGTGTGTGCGCATTGCAGGACTTGCGTTCGGCGTGACCACATCGCCAACGATGCAGACGGCCTCCTTGGTGTCCGGCGTGTCATAGCCATTTATGGTGACGCCGCAGAAAGCCCTTGTGTAGGGCGAGAGCCGCGAGCCGCTTTTTGCGCCGTAGACCCCGAGTACACCGATGTCATTGGAGGACATGGTGAGAGCAGGCGGCACGAACCTGGACGCCGCTGACCGGTTCAGCCGGAATACCAGCCAGATCGAATCCAGAACCGCGGGATAGGGCGGCGGATCGATATAGGCTGACGATCCCGGCGATTCCGGTTGACCCCCGAAATTCGCCCAGCCCTTCCTCGGCTCATTGTCCTTCAAGTCAAGGTCCCCACTACGCCTGCACCGGCGTTCCAATCGCCGTGTCCAAGTCGGACGCGAGCAAATCCGGCAGCCGATTTGGCGTACGTGCACACATTCGCGACACGGCCGCCTGTGGCTGTCTTCCTAAAATCGAACCCGTCCAAAATCGAGCAATGTAACAAATAGTATCGGCAAATCAGCATGCGCCCGGCCGTGGGGCCCATCCGCGCAGCGCATTGCTATTCATTGTGGCCGACGAAAGCAACGCCTGGATGTGTTGCTTCGCCATATTTTCCGCAAGCCAACAAAGCACCTCCGCGCGGCTCCCGAAAATGACGATAGAGCGACAAACACGCGCCGCGAGGCGTCATTACCTTGGAGGCAACTCTGCAACAGTCAGCGCTCAGCGCCGGTCGGGCGAGATATCCTTGATCCCTGCCACAAACTCGGCAATCTGTGGCAGCGTATACTTGGTATGCCGCCGGGTTGTGCCGGCAGGGTTGAGCCGCAGCCCTTCGCCCGGTCGATAAGCTTCGACCGGCCGTATCGGCCGCCGGACCATCTCGCCCCCGCAATTGGGGCAAACATTATGTAATACATTGTCCGCGCAGTCGGCGCACCACGTGCACTCGTTCGAGCAGATGCGGGCCTCGTGCGAATGAGGCGGCAGATCGCGGTCGCACAACTCGCAATTGGGTCGGATTTCGAGAGCGGGCATGGGTCACCTTGCAGCTTGTGAACCCTGCGCCTATGCACGGTCGGACTTTCTCCCGCCAGTGCCATTTGTCCAGAAATCCATGCTGACCTTTCGCGACGCCCGCCCCGAGGACCTGCCCTTCATCATCGCACTTGCCGTCGAGGACAGCGTCGTTGTGACCGACGACGACCCCGACGACACCATGGCGCCCGAATATCTCGCGGTCCTGGCTGCCATCGACGCCGACCCCAACCAGCGCTTTGTCCTCGCCGAACAGGATGGCGAGCCCGTCGGCACGATCCAGCTCTCGTTCGTCCCCGGCCTCATGCGCCGAGGCATGTGGCGCGCGCTGGTCGAGCAGGTCCACATTTCCGCCTTCCGGCGCAACTCAGGTCTGGGAACCGAAATGATGCGCCGGGCAATCGAGGAGAGCCGTAAGAAGGGCTGCGGCATGGTCCAGCTACCTCTAACAAGCAGCGCCGAGATGCCCATCGCTTCTATCAGCGGCTAGGCTTCCAGCAGAGCCACGAGGGCTTCAAGCTGTATCTTTGAACGGCTATTGGCCGTCCATCAGGTCGCACCAGGCTTGGGTGACCGCCGCCAGTTCCTTCCTCTTGGCTTTGACCTCGGCAAGGCTTGCAAAGCGCATGATGCGCCCCTCCTTGCCATCGCCCTCCAGACTCGGGAATTCGCCCGGGATTGTCGAACCCTTGTGAAACATCAGTGCCGCGTGGGATTTCGATTTCGGAAAGAAGCTGGCCATGTTGCCCTTGTAGACAAAGGTCGGCGCTTGCCACTTGATGGTCTCGCCGATCCTCTTGTCCGCGGCGAGAACCGTGTCCCGCACGGCCTCGACAACCGCCTTCATGGGATTGTCGTACTTGGCCAGCCAGGCATCAACTTCAGACAGCTTGGGCATCATCCCCTCACGCCAACGTTGTTGTCAGGCTCGCAATGAGCCCATTCTTCAGCGTGAATCTGTTCCGTCCCCGGCCAATCCCGCCGGGAAGGCCGGGCGAACGGCACGTCCAGTGAACGAGCACAGCCCCCGGTTCGGTGTCCACCCGGTCGATGTGGATAGTCATGTCGGGCAGTGGTTGATCCCACCCCATGGCCATGGCCTTCATGATTTCGGCGCGGCCCTTGTGGTGGCGCTCCGCGCCCGTGAACGGCTCGCTGTAGGTTGCGTCTTCCGCAAAGCAGGATTCGAGGTTGGCCGCGCCGGCCTTCCCGGCTTGCATTGCGAGGAAGAAGTTGCTGATCTCTGTCGGCACCGGGTTCATTTCGAGGCTCCATGGGCGGTACAATCAAACACGATGCGGTCCGCCACCTGAAGCGCGCGGTCGCGACCTTGCAAGGCGAACAAGAATCCGCCGGGGCCTGGGACACGATCACCTCTTTGGCGAAATTGAGCGAAAGCGGACACGCCTTCACGATCGACTTTCGGGCGACCGAGCAGGTTGGCACGCCCGTCATCGTCGTCCATCATCGGGTGGCGTCGCCTGTCGAATTCGAGCAGTTGACGGCAAGACAGCGGGAGGTGGCGAACATGATGTTGCGCGGCTATCCCAACAAGCGCATAGCGACCGAACTGGGGATTTCGCTGGGAACGGCCAAGGACCATGTACACGCAATTCTCCTCAGGCTCGGTTTTGCGTCGCGCGCAGCTCTGATGGCACACGCGAACCGCTCCGAGACTAGGTGAAACCTACCCAGCGCTTCGATCGCCAACAATCCATCCTAGGATGGATGATGTGCTACCTCTCGACTGCCCCGAGGCGCGCCAGCACCTCGCCCGGGATGCGGTACTGCGCCACGGCATCGCTGTTGTTGCGGAAGCCACACATCTCGCGCTGCACGAAATAGGCCCAGACCTCCTGCGCGGCCGCGCGCAGCAAGGTCAGCCGCTCCTCCCCTTCGCCGCCCGCTTCGTCGAAGGCCCTGAGCGCAGCTATGGCCCTCTCGACTCGCTCGCCATGCAAGCCGAGCGAGGCTGCCATTTCGCCCAGCATGTCGAATTGCAGTACGTTGAACGCAGCATTCGAATATCTGGTCAGCGCCTTGCGGTCGGGTAGGTCGTGGACCATGCCCACAATCTAGGAGTTGTAGTTCCGGACGACAATTCCGCGGCACGCTCCTAGAACAAAAAAGCAGCAGTAGATGGGTTCGAGCCGACGCGCCCCGATCCGCCCTGGTCAAGGCCGTTGATCTTGGCCATGTCATCCCCATCCAGCTCGAAATCGAACACGGCGATATTCTCCGAAATGCGTTCGGCATGAATAGATTTGGGGATCACGATCAGGCCATCCTGCAGGTGCCAGCGGATGATGGTCTGGGCGATCGACTTGCCGTGCTTCCTGGCGATCTCCCCGACGATGGGATCGTCAAGCATGCGGCCCGATCCAAGCGGGCTCCAGCTTTCGATCCGGATCTTGTGCCGTTCGTGAAAAGCGCGCTTGTCGCGCTGCTGAAAGCGAGGATGAAGCTCGATCTGGTTGACTACCGGCACGACGCCCGTCTCGCCGATGATCCGCTCGAGATGGTCTTCGTTGAAATTCGACACGCCGATCGAACGGATTCGACCCTGCGTCTGCAATTCGGCGAGCGTCTTCCAGGCCTCGACATATTTGTCCTGGCTCGGGATCGGCCAGTGAATCAGGAACAGGTCCAGTTGCTCGATGCCGAGCTTGCGCATGGTCTCGTCGAAGCTTCTGAGCGCCAGGTCCCGCGCGTGCCCGCCATTGCGCAGCTTGGAGGTTATGAAGAGGTCGCTGCGCAGCACCGGTGAGCGGCGGATGGCTTCGCCCACCCCTTCTTCGTTCTGATAGCCCTCGGCCGTGTCGATCGAACGGTAGCCTGCCTTGATCCCGTCCAGCACAACCCGGGCGGTGATCGCCGGATCGACCTGCCACACGCCCAGCCCCAACTGCGGGATGGACTTGCCGTCATGGAGTTCGAGCCTGGGCTGGCTAGTCATTTCCGTCTCCTGCGATTGAAGCGATGCCAAAGGCTCGATCGCCGGCATCCACCGGCAATCCAAACTTGGCGCGCTGTAAAAGGTTCAACGCGACCCGGACGGGCCGCCAGCTTCGGCACTATCTGATACCGGCCTTCCCGTCACCCTTTTGGCGAACTCAGCCAGACAATCGCAAAGATCAAGTAGGTGACGCCTCCTGCCGCAGCGATCGGTCCGGCCCAGGTTTCGGGAAGCGGCGTGATCTTGGCCTTGCCTATCGCCGCCAACGTCAGCAACACCCAGCAAAGCGGATGAAACCAGCGCAGGACCACCCACCGCAGACCACTATTGCCCATCGACGTGTCAAAAACGACATAAGCCGCCGCTACGATCAGCGCGACGCAAGCAAGTACCAGCCAGGGGATGCCGAATATGGTTTCGGATAATGGATTGCCCATTTCCACATTTACCATTTGCGTCGAATTATTGCAGCGATATGACCGATTTTGGCCTCAGCGTCTTGGTTTGCCAGCGCTTTTCCTTGTTTTCCCCTACTCCCCTGCTATTTTGTGCCCAAATTCGCCGCTAATTGAATGAACGCGGACAAACAATCTCCGCATGGGGCGCTGAGTGTTGAGCCCTGTCCAGGAGGGGGTCCGGAGCTAGTGTGTTGAGGATAGCCGCTCTTGTCGCCGGCGCACTTGCCGGCTTTGTGGCCTCGCTCATTCTTGCAGTGGGCGCGCTCGAGATCACTGCGTCATCGTTCGGCGGCCTGACCGTCCCTCAGCTTGCCCTTGCTCGCTATGGGCTCATCTTCATTGCCAATCTGAGCCTGCTTGGTGCCGGTGTCACACTCGCCCTGCCCCGCACCGGCGCGGCACTTCTTTTGCTTTCGGCCATCGCCTGGATCGGGGCCGCTCTGAGTTTTGGGCACGGTGCCGACATCGTGCTCATCGGGCCACCCGTTCTGGGCCTCGCCGCCTTTGCGCTGGCGGTCGGAGCCGACATTTCGGCCCGCCGCAACCGGGACCGCTCCAGCGAGGCGGCCGCCGAAGCGTTCGAGCCAGATCCCTACGACGTCGCGCCAACCCCGCGCGCTTACCGCGAAAAGACTGCGCTTGCCGCCGCCTCGCCCACCGGTCCGCGCGATCAGCTCTCCGGCATCGTCGAGCGCGATTTCATCCCCGGCCGCCTCAACGGTAAGCGCGAGCGCGCTGTCGCCGATGAACGCCCGGCATTCCGCGAACTCGAAACCGACATTGAGCCCGGCCCGCTCGCCCGTTTTGGTCGCGGCCTCACGGGTCTCCTGAGTTTCGGCCTCTACGCCGCTGCGGCGGGGGCGGTGGTGCTGGTCGTCTACAATATCTACCAACGCGACGACGGCGCGGCCTTGGTCACCGGACCTGCCTCGTCCGAAACCGTCGCAGCGGTTCCCTCAAGCGCCCTCGAACCATCGTCCAGCGCGCCCGCCCCGGCGCTGCCCTCATCGTCTGAACCGGTACCAGTCGCAACGCCCGTGCCACAGGTCCGGCCCCCATCGGAGCCGGCCGGCGTCTTGGTGCAGTCCCCCACGCAGGTCGCCCAGACGCGCACGCCGGCTTCGACGCAAGTGCATACCCAGCCGCGCGTCGTCGGCGAGCCTGCGCCGGCTGATGCCGCGACCGGTCCCGTCGATCTGGAACCCGCGTCCTCGTCCGAGGAACCGGCAATTGCCGAGGCCGCGGCCAGCAGCGTAGAATCCAGCGAGCCGACGACGGATGCCGGCATCGACCCGACGCTGGTTCCGCCCGTTCCGGCGACCATGAGCCCCGGACTGGCCGAAGCCCGCAAAAATGGTGGCGCACCGCTCGCAGGCTCGGACATCTAGCCCCGCCACGGTTGGAGCTTGGCCTCCGATGACCGACACCGTCACGAAGATCCGCCCGAAGACCAGGACTCGCGTTGCGCGTCCGCCGCTCTCTAAGGTCATCCTGCTCAACGACGACTACACGCCGCGCCATTTCGTCGTGCGCGTACTGAAGGCCGAATTCCGGATGAGCGAAGACCAGGCTCATCGCGTCATGGTGACCGCTCATACCAAGGGCAGTTGCGTCGTTGCGGTCTACACAAGGGAAATCGCCGAGAGCAAGGCGACCCGCGCCACCGAGATGGCCAAGTCGGAGGGCTATCCGCTGCAGTTCACGACCGAACCCGAGACCTGACGCACCCGCCTACAGCGAGAGGCGCGCGCTCGCCCGGAGGGCCTCGATGCGCTCGGCCGGAATGCCATCGAGCAGGTCCTCGAGCTTCTCCCCTGCCCCTTGCCGGCCGGCATCGACCGAAGCGGTCTTGGAACGCCCGACCTCCTTTTGTGCCAGCGACACGAACGTCTTGACGCAATCCTCGGCAACCAGGGTCATCCTGAGCCGCTCGTCCTCCGCCGCGCCTTCCCATTGGCAGGCGATCTGGTGCATGACCACGATCGGGTCGAGCAGCACCGGGCGGTAGCCCCGGTAGGCTTCATGGCGGCTGGCCCCGTAGGCCGGGTGCGGCACATTGCGGAAATAGAGCCGCCCTTGCTCGATCAAAACCGATGTATCCACCGCCGCCTCGGCCAACATCAACTTGACCGATTTCGCATCGAACGCGGAATCCCCGAGGAAACAGACGAGGTAAAGCGTCTGCAGGCTGCGTATGGTCTCGTTCGCCCATTTGAGCACCTCGTCCTTGCGCAGCTCGCGCTCACGCGCTTGCCGCCAGCCGAGAAACAACGCCGCCGCGGCGATAACCGCGGAGGCCATCGTCACGAGCACCTGCGTACTGATATCGAAACTGACGTTCATGGCTCGCGGCAATATCACGCCGAATCCGCTATCCGGAAGCCTCCCGCTGCGGGTGGCAATGCGGTTGCGGTAACCCTGTTGTTCATTTTCGGTTAACCTGGGCCACCTTTGGCTGCCACAATTGGCCACTAGATTGTGGCCATGCCCCTCCCCGGAGATTTTTGATGCCTCGCCTTCTCAATATTGTCCGAGCCGCTTTCGCCGTGCTCGCCATGACCCTTTCCGCGACCTTGTCAGTCTCGCCCGCCTATGCCGGCCCCACCGAGACCGCCTTCCTCCAGAGCTTTGCCGGAACCTGGTCGGGTTCGGCCAACATGACCGGCGCCGACACCGGAAAGGTCACCTGCAAGCTCGTGTACAAGACCTCGGGCGCCAAGGTGAACTTCAGTGGTCGCTGCGGAGTTGCCGGCGAAGGTTCGCAGAGCTTCTCGGGCTCCATGAGCTACAACGACAAGGCCAAGCGCTATGAATCCAAGTCGAACGGCAAGATCGCCGTCGGCACCAAACGTGGCGATGCATTGCTCTTCGTGAACGCCTCCAAAACCCCCCAGGGCAAAGTCAGCTCGACGATTTCGCTGTCGCCGGGCGCGCTGACCATGGACACCACCTTCACAGACAAGGACGGCGCCACCTCCTCCGTACACCTGGTCCTTTCGAAGTCCTGATCCGCGACGCGGGCCTCAATCCAAAGGCGCTCCGTCCGAAAGGCTGGGCGCCTTTGCATTTTGTCGCCCTTCCCTTCCGGACGCGTCTCCGCTAGACAGCCGCCTTAACCTGAAGATTCTGCCCTGAACCCCCGCTTCCTGCGGGTCTTTCCGCGCGCCTGAACCTCGCATGGCCCCGAAAAGTGGGTTTCCGGTTTTCGGACTAGGCCATGTGCAACAAGAATGCATGACCCCGAAAAGTCGGGCTCCGGCTTTCGGACAAGGTCATGCGCAAGAAACCGAGTTTGCGATGCCCAAGCGCACCGACATCAAGTCCATCCTCATCATCGGTGCCGGCCCGATCATCATCGGTCAGGCTTGCGAGTTCGACTATTCGGGCACCCAAGCCTGCAAAGCACTCAAGGACGAGGGTTACCGGATCATCCTGGTCAACTCCAATCCCGCGACCATCATGACCGATCCGGATCTGGCCCATGCCACCTATATGGAGCCGATCACCCCCGAAGTGGTCGCCATGATCATCGAGAAGGAGCGGCCCGATGCGCTCCTGCCCACCATGGGCGGCCAGACCGCGCTCAATTGCGCCCTCAGCCTGCGCAAGATGGGTGTCCTCGAAAAGTTCAACGTCGAGATGATCGGCGCGACCGCCGAAGCCATCGACAAGGCCGAGGACCGCGAGCTCTTCCGCGACGCCATGAAGAAGATCGGGCTCGAGACGCCGCGCTCGATGCTCGCCCACAACATGATCGAGGCGCTGCAGGCCCTCGAGGTCATCGGGCTCCCCTGCATCATTCGCCCAAGCTTCACGCTCGGCGGCACCGGCGGCGGCATCGCCTACAACAAGGAGGAATTCCTCGACATCGTCGAGAGCGGCATCGACGCCTCGCCCACCGACGAGGTGCTGGTCGAGGAAAGCGTACTCGGCTGGAAAGAGTACGAGATGGAGGTCGTGCGCGACCGCAACGACAATTGCATCATCATTTGCTCGATCGAAAACCTCGATCCCATGGGGGTCCACACCGGTGACTCGATCACCGTCGCGCCGGCGCTGACGCTGACCGACAAGGAATACCAGATCATGCGTGACGCGAGCATCGCGGTGCTGCGCGAGATCGGCGTCGAGACCGGCGGGTCGAACGTCCAGTTCGCCATCAATCCCGCCGATGGCCGCATGATCGTCATTGAGATGAACCCGCGCGTCTCGCGTTCTTCGGCTCTTGCTTCGAAAGCCACCGGCTTTCCCATTGCCAAGGTCGCTGCCCGCCTCGCCGTAGGCTACACGCTCGACGAGCTTGAGAATGACATCACCGGCGGCGCGACGCCCGCCAGCTTCGAGCCGACCATCGACTATGTCGTCACCAAGATCCCGCGTTTTGCCTTTGAGAAATTCCCGGGCGCCGACAATCGCCTCACGACCTCCATGAAGTCGGTAGGCGAGGCCATGGCCATCGGCCGCACCTTCCAGGAGTCGCTGCAAAAGGCACTGCGTTCGCTCGAAACCGGACTCACCGGCCTCAACGAGATCGGCATCCCCGGTCTTGGCCTCAACGACGACGAAAACCGCAACGCCATTCGCGCCGCGGTCTCGATTGCGACACCTAACCGGCTGCTCCACGTTGCCGAAGCCATGCGGCTCGGCATGAGCGACGAGGACATCTATGATGCCTCGCGCATCGACATGTGGTTCATCGAACAGATCCGCGGCATCGTCGACACCGAGAAAAAGATCCGCGAACTTGGGCTGCCCACCGACGCCGGAACGCTGCGCAACCTCAAGTCCATGGGCTTTTCCGATAGGCGTCTCGCCGAACTGTGGGGCAAGCAGGCCAAGGACGTGCGCGCCCTCCGCAAGTCGCTCAATGTCCACCCGGTCTATAAGCGTATCGACACCAGCGCCGCCGAATTCGCCTCGCCCACCGCCTATATGTACTCGACCTATGAGGCACCCTTTGCCGGCGCCCCGGCCGACGAGTCCCGGCCCAGCGACAAAAAGAAGATCGTCATCCTCGGCGGCGGCCCCAACCGCATCGGCCAGGGAATCGAGTTCGACTATTGCTGCTGCCATGCTGCCTTCGCGCTCAGCGAAGCCGGCTACGAGACCATCATGGTCAACTGCAATCCCGAGACCGTTTCGACCGACTACGACACCTCCGACCGGCTCTATTTCGAGCCGCTCACCGAAGAAGACGTTATCGAAATTCTCGAGCGCGAGAAATCAAACGGCACGCTCCACGGCGTCATCGTCCAGTTCGGCGGCCAGACCCCGCTCAATCTCGCCGACGCCGTCGAGAAGGCCGGCGTGCCAATCCTCGGCACCCAGCCGGCCTCGATCGATCTCGCCGAAGACCGCGACCTCTTCTCCAAGCTCATCAACCGGCTCGAGTTGACCCAGCCGCGCAACGGCATCGCCTATTCGCTCGAACAGGCCCGCATCGTCGCCGAGCGGCTCGGCTACCCGCTCGTCATCCGTCCGTCCTACGTTCTGGGTGGTCGCGCCATGGAGATCGTCCGCGCTGCAAGCGAGTTCGAGAACTACGTACAGGGCACGCTGACCTCGCTGGTGCCGCCCGACATTCTCCTGCGCTACCCCAACGACAAGACCGGCCAGATCAACTCGGTGCTCTCCGACAACCCGCTGCTGTTCGATTCCTATCTGAGCCGCGCTACCGAGATCGACGTCGATTGCCTCTCGGACGGAAAGGACGTTTTCGTCTGCGGCATCATGGAGCATATCGAGGAAGCCGGCATTCACTCCGGCGACAGCGCCTGCTCGCTGCCCCCGCAGAACCTGCGGCCGGAGATCATCGAAGAGCTCAAACGCCAGACCACCGAGATCGCCCTCGCGCTCAAAGTCGGCGGCCTGATGAATGTCCAGTACGCGCTCAAGGACGGCGTCATTTACATTCTCGAAGTGAACCCGCGCGCATCGCGCACCGTGCCCTTCGTCGCCAAGGTCATCGGCAAGCCCATCGCCAAGATCGCGTCCCGCATCATGGCAGGCGAGAGTCTGGCAAGCTTCAACCTCGTCGAGGAAAAGCTCAATCACATCGCCATCAAGGAAGCCGTCTTTCCCTTCAACCGCTTCCCGGGCGTCGACACGGTTCTCGGCCCCGAGATGAAATCGACCGGCGAAGTCATCGGTCTCGACACCAACTTCGCCCTCGCCTTTGCCAAGTCGCAGATCGGCTCGGGCTCCAAAGTGCCGCGCGAAGGTACCGTCTTCGTCTCGGTGCGTGACGACGACAAGCCGTTGATCCGCTCAATCATGCGCGACCTCGAAGCGGCAGGCTTCAAGATCGTCGCCACTGCCGGCACCTACCGCTATCTCCACGACAACGGCATCAACGCCACCAAGGTCAACAAGGTCGCCGAAGGCCGTCCGCATATCGTCGACAGCATGAAGAATGGCGGCGTCCAGCTCGTCATCAACACCACCGATGGCGCCAAGTCGATTTCCGACAGCCGCGACATCCGCCGCACCGCGCTGATGGGCAAGATCCCCTACTACACCACCATCCCCGGCGCCGTAGCCGCAGTCGAAGGCATCATCGGTTATCGCGACGGCCAGCTCACCGTAAGACCGCTGCAGGATTACTTTGCGGCGTAGGAGATGCGCTTGGGCCGGATCGTTTCACTGACCGCCCTCGCCATGATCGCCTTCGCTGCAAATTCCGTGCTCGCACGACTTGCCCTGCTGGGCGAGGGATCGAACCCCATCGCCTATACCGGCATACGGCTCGCGGCAGGTGCGGCGATGCTTGCCTTGATCGCGTTCCTGCGCAACCCGCGCCGCTTCGAGATCGCCGGGTCGTGGCCCGGCGCTGCAGCCCTCTTCGGCTACGCCATCGCGTTCTCGATTGCCTACATCATGCTCGGTGCGGGAACCGGCGCGCTCATCCTTTTCGCCAGTGTCCAGATCGGCGTCATCGGCTGGGCCATCATCAAGGGCGATCGGCCTACGCTCCTCGAATGGATCGGACTCGTGGTTGCGCTGGGTGGCCTCGCCTACCTCGTGTCCCCCGGACTTATCGCCCCACCTCCACTTGGCGCGCTGTTGATGTTTGCGGCGGGCCTCTGCTGGGCAGGATACACGCTGCTCGGTCGCGGTTCGCACTCGCCCCTTGCCGATACGACCGGCAACTTCATCCGTTGCCTGCCGATTGCACTGCCGCTGATTGGCATCGGCGCGTTTTGGCGAGGCGCCGAACTGCCCATGATTGGCTACGCCGTCGCATCAGGCGCGCTTGCCTCCGGCCTCGGCTACGCCATCTGGTACGCTGTGCTCCCGTCGCTGACGCGCACGCGCGCCGCAATCGTACAGCTCACCGTCCCCGCGATCGCTGCCGCGGGAGGCGTACTGCTCATCGCCGAGCCAATATCGAACCGTCTCATCATCGCATCGACTGCAATCCTCGGCGGAGTTGGCTTCGCGCTGGTGCGAGCAGGACGGCGGCGCTAGGGCGGGGAGTTGACGAAACGCCCATCGTGACTATGTTTCGCACATCATGATGATGATCCGCTCCGCCGTTTTCTTGCTCGCCTGATCGGCCTTTCGGCCGCTGAGCCCGCCCGCCTCCGCGCGGGACCATCACTCATGCGAGTTCACCAATGTCCAATTCCTCGGACGCCCTGAGCGCTGCTCAGATCGACGCCTTCGTTGCCGACGGCTTCGTCCGTATCGACAATGCCTTCCCCTTGTCCCTCGCCGGCCAGGGCCGCACCATCCTCTGGCGCGACACCGGGTGCGATCCCGATAACCCTTCGACCTGGACCAGGCCGGTGATCCGCCTCGGCTATTATGGCCAGCCGCCCTTCGTGGCTGCCGCCAATACCGATAAGCTCCGTACCGCGTATGACCAGCTGGTGGGCAAGAGCCGCTGGCTGCCGCCCGCGATGCTCGGCACCTTCCCTGTCCGCTTTCCATCGCCCGACGATCCGGGCGATGCCGGCTGGCACATCGACATGAGCTTCGGCACGGACAATCCCGACTTCATGGAATGGCGGGCCAACGTCACCTCCAAGGGCCGCGCACTCCTGATGCTCTTCCTTTTCTCCGATGTCGGGGAGGACGATGCGCCGACCCGCGTGCGCTTAGGTTCGCATCTGACGATCGCCCGCCAGCTCGAGCCGGCCGGTGAGCGAGGCCTCTCGGTGCGCGAGCTTTCGGCCGATGGGTATGCCTCGACCGCGCATCTGCCCGAGACCGCAGCCACTGGCGCCGCCGGGACCGTCTATTTCTGCCATCCATTCCTCGTTCACGCAGCGCAGCCGCATCGCGGAACGAGAGTGAAGTTCATGGCGCAGCCCCCGTTGCTCCCGGCGTTCCCGCTTGCGCTGGAACGGGAGGATGGGGCTTATTCGCCAGTGGAGATCGCGATCCGGAACGCCGTCCGATGACAAATGGAAAGCCCGCGAGCATCGACAGCTACTTCGCGGGCTTTCCGCCCGACATTGAGCTCATCCTCGAGCGCATCCGCGACACCATCCGCGCCATTGCGCCCGATGCCGTCGAAACCATCAAATACGACATGGCGCTCTTCACCTTCGGCGAGGCCTATCTCTATGTCGGCGCCTGGAAGCGCCATGTCGGCCTCTACCCCATCTACCCCGCGCCGCCCGCGCTCGAAGCCGGGGTCGCGCCCTATCGCGCGGGCAAGGATACGGTCCACTTCCTCTACAAGAAACCGATACCCTACGACCTCATCAAAATGATCGTGACGCTGCGCATCAAGCAGGCAAACTCCAAAGGCTGAGGTTCTACCGGGGCAAAATTGGCGACCCGAGCCCACGGCGCGCCAATTCCTGCTCCCCGCAAGCCTAGCCAGAGCAAATCGAAGCCACTAGTTTGCGGCCTCCCGAA
>JBEBGE010000071.1:0-15481 GCA_040081595.1 Devosia sp. | reverse complement strand
TAGTGAATTGCCCATCCCCGGTGGTGGCGGGCGCAATTCCGAACCCCCAACCCGCTGTTCTCGCGAGAGCATTTGCCCCTCCACCCCCACTTATCCGCACTCTCTCCGGCGGCTCTATACTGGCTTGGCTGTCGCCCTCTACCGCGGGCTACCGACGAAGTGGCGGCGACAGTGATGGGGGCTGCGGTCGCGCAGCTCGGGTTCCTCGCAACGGGACCGCTCCTGTTCTCGATGGAGCGCTTCCAAGCTGGTGCCGACATCCCCATTGCGGAGAAGCGCGGAGCGTCTCGCTTCGCACTCTACCTTCGGAGGCGCTCTCCGTGCCGTGGCGTTTTGCCCACGGCAAGGCGTAGCCCGGGACCGCGAGGTTGCCGGAGGTCTCCGGCTGCGCTCAACACCAGGGGTGGCGCTTGCCGTCCCACGTACGCGCCAGGCCCTCGGCCACGAGGGTCGCCCCGAGCGAGCGCCCGTCGCGGGTGACGATGCGCAATTGCCGCCCATAGCGGTCGATGTCGCGCTCATAGGGCGCGAGCGTCACCGGCCCCTCGGCAAGCAGCGCCGCGAGCCGCTCTTTGGATTGCTCGGCCAGGGCGCGCTCGGTGCTGCATTGCGGCGAGAACAGTTCGGGCGCGTCGATATCGGCGAGGCGGATGCGGGTGCCGCGCAAATCGATGGTGTCGCCGTCGAGCACGGTGAAGCCGATAAGGCTGTCGCCGCTCGCGGTCCGTGCCACGCTCCTCGCCTCGCGCAGCACGAAACCACCGGCAAAGGCGACCAGCAGCGCCGCGATGCCGAGCATCGCGAACAGAGCGAGCGGCAGGCGGCTCTTCCGCCGGCGGAGGGGAATGGGGTGGGCCATGCCGTCCGCCCTCGCATGGCGAAGCGGGCGTGGCGTCAGCGAAGGACCGTAAGGAGGAATGCTTGGCTACTCGATCAGCCCGCGCAGCGTGCTGTCGGCATCGGCATAGCTGGGGGTCGGGTTGGGGCGTGTGCCGCCGGTGCCGAAGCCGCTCCAGAGCGCGACCAGCAATGCCAGCGCCACGCCCACCGGCAGCCACGGGATGGCGGGGGCCGTACGGCGAGGCGCCAGCACCAGCCGCAGCAGCGGCAGGCCGACAAACGGGAACAGGACGAGTGCGAGCAGCATCCAGGCCATGGGCCCCAGTCTAGGCCCGGCTGGTTAAGCCCGCCTTGCCGGGAACATATCCGGCGTCCCTGACGGCCCGTTCCGATTGACCGGAACGGGCAGTCTGGTTGTTTTTTGTCGTGCTTTCGAAGCGGAAAAGTCTGCAACTTTTCCTGAAAGCGCTCTAAACTGAGGGCGCGGCGTGGAGACTAGCGTGATGACATTCCTGAGGGCCCTGGTGGCCGCCGCCCTTTTGCTCGCGCCCATTCCGGCGCAGGCCCAAGCCAGCATCGCAAGCTACGACGCCGTCCGGGCGGGGCTCGAAGCCGTGTGGGCGGACCTGCCGCTGACCGTGCGCAATGCGACGCTGACCGATGGCGCGGCCTCCGGTTACGGCGCCTACACGCCGGCGACCGCCACCGGCTACAAGCCGGGCGAGGCCATCCATGTCTATGTGGAGCTCCTCGGCTATGGCTGGCGGGAGAACGCCGACGGCACCTGGTCGGTGCTGCTCGATGTCGATCTCAACCTCAAGAACGCCGCCGGCGAGATCGTCGCCAGCCAATTGAAGTTCCTGTCGGCGGATCTGCGCTCGCGCACCCGCAATCTCGAAACCTTCGTCGCGTTCACCGCAACGCTCACCGATTTCCCGGCCGGGGATTACCAGCTCGACTATGTCGTCCATGACCGGGCAGGGGGGGAAGACACCGAGTTCGCCCTGCCGGTAACGCTGGCCGGAGCGGAGTAGCCGCGGCTGGCAAATCGCCCTATATGGCCGCTCATGACGCCCCTCGCCCCCTTCGCCGCCGTGGTCTTCGATATGGACGGCACGCTGCTCGACACCGAACTGGTGTTCAAGCACATCGTCTTCGAAGTGACCGATGGCCTCGGGTTCCCGATGACCGACGAGGTTCACGGCAGGATGGTCGGCTCGAGCCACGAAGCGACCAATGCGCTCCTCGTCGAAGCCTATGGGGTGAGCTTTCCCTACAGCCAGTTCGACGCCGAGTGCCGACGGATCATGCATGGCCGGATGCAGCAATCGGTGCCGGTCAAGGCCGGGGTGCATGAACTGCTCAAGGAGTTGAAGGGCCGCAGGGTGCCGATGGCGGTCGCTACCTCCTCGCGGGCGGCCCATGCCCTCACCCATCTGGGGACCGCGGGCCTGCTCGACATGTTCCAGGCGATCGTCACCCGCGACGATGTCAGCCATCCCAAGCCCCATCCCGAGCCCTATCTGACCGCCGCACGGCACCTGGGGCTGAAACCAGGCGATTGCCTTGCCATCGAGGATTCCCATTCCGGCGTCAGAGCGGCCCATGCGGCCGGCATGCAGACCGTGATGGTGCCCGATCTGGTCGAGCCCACGGACGAGGTTAGAGCCCTGTGCCGGGTGATGAAGAGCCTCCACGAGGTGCAGGCGGCTGCGTTCGCTTCGGAGCGCGTTCCGGGCTGATTCTGCCGCTCTTGGTCCAGTCCGGGTTGCAAGGCATTTGAATTAACCTCGCCGGGGCCGGTTCACCCGCGCTTCCCCATCGGCAAACGCCGGTAAAATCAGGGGTTTCCAACAATCGGAGGCACCGTTAACCTCACTTTAGGAACCTAACGATCATGGTTAAGCGATCGTAAATTCCGGGTTCCATCGCAGGGTAAGCTCGTCTAGGGTGGTTCCTGCATGACGGACCTAAAGCCGTTTCGCACGTTGCGGGCCGGGGGAAGGACGGGGGATTGAGGGTTAAGGCGCGAGCCAACGCTCAGCGTACGCTTAAGACAATTGCTGCTGCCGTGAGCATTGGATTGCTTGCGGTTTTTGGCGTTTCCACCGTTACCCTAGGCGGCGACGTTCAGATTGCTTCGATCATGCCGGCAACCATGTCGGCCGGCCTTGAAGCCCAGCGCCTCAGGCCCAGTTTTGCGGCTCCGCGGCTCACCAACGATCTGCTGGCGGCCTATGTGGCGCGGCAGAACGCGCTCGCGACCTTCAGCAGCTTCGAAGTGGCGCCGACCGAACTGACCGAGGAAGTGCTGCTGGGCTATATCGAACGCACCCAGCGCAACACGGCGCTTGCCGCCATCGACAGTTTCGCGGTGCAGCCGGCGCTCAATGCCGATGTGCTGCAGACCTATGCCACCAACAATTTCGTGCCGACGGTCAAAAAGCTCAAAATCGCCAATTCCGAGCGGCTCTGCCTGACACAGGCCATCTATCACGAGGCGCGGGGCGAGAGCGAGGCGGGGCAATGGGCCGTCGCCAACGTCATCATCAACCGGGCTTTCTCGAAGAAATATCCCTCGACCATCTGCGGCGTGGTGTTCCAGAACGCCGAGAACGGCTACCACAAATGCCAGTTCACCTTTGCCTGCGACGGCAAATCCGACATGGGTCTCGAACGCCGCGCCTGGAACCGTTCGGCCCGGCTGGCCGCCGCCGCTTATGATGAATTCCGCCAGGGCGAGCGTCCCGGCGTGGTCCCAGGCTCGGCGCTCTACTATCATACGCTGTCGGTCTACCCGGCCTGGGCCGCAAAGTTCCAGCGAGTCGCAACTATCGGCAGCCACATCTTTTACGCCGCCGACTAGCCCACTTATCCGCACGTCCCGAGACGGCCTTATGCTCCGTCCTATTCGGCAGCCAGCCGAATGGGAGTGAACCTTTGCATATTGTCCTCGAACATCCGGACCAGGCGCAAGGCCGCGGCGTCATAGGCGACAGCGTCCGCCCAATTGGCCCGCGGATCGAGGAGCCGCTTGGGCAAGCCTTCCACGGCGATCGGAATGTCGAAGCCAAAATTGGGATCCACCCGCATGGGCGCGCCTTCGAGCTCCCCCGAAAGGGCGGAAGCGACCAGCTTTCGCGTCGAGGCAATGTCAATGCGCTTGCCAATGCCGGCGGCGCCGCCGACCCAGCCGGTATTGACCAGCCAGACGGCCGCGCCGCTCGCCGCGAGGCGATCACCCAGCATCTGGGCATAGACCCTCGGGTGATGCGACATGAAGGGCGCGCCGAAGCAGGCGGAGAAGGTCGCCGTGGGTTCGGTGACGCCACGCTCGGTTCCCGCCACTTTGGCCGTGTAGCCCGAAAGGAAATGGTACTCAGCCTGCTCGGGCGTGAGTCGCGCCAATGGCGGCAGCACGCCGAACGCGTCGGCAGTGAGGAACACCACCGTTCTGGGATGCCCGCCGGTACCGGTTTCGACAATCGAGCGCAGCGCCTCCAGGGGATAAGCCGCCCGCGTGTTTTCCGTGAAACGCAGGTCGTCGAAATCCGGTTCGGCACTTTGGGCATCGACAACAACGTTTTCGAGCACGGTGCCGAAGCTCTGTGCCGCAGCGTAAATCTCCGCTTCGGCTTCGGCGCTGAGCCTTGCGGTCTTGGCGTAGCAGCCGCCCTCGAGATTGAAGACGCCGCTCTCGCTCCAGCCATGCTCGTCATCCCCGATCAGCGGGCGGGAGGGGTCGGCGGAAAGGGTTGTTTTCCCGGTGCCGGAGAGGCCGAAAAACAATGCGGTATCTCCAGCCTTGCCGATGTTGGCCGAGCAATGCATCGGCAACACGCCGTTGAGCGGGGCGTGGAAATTGAACAGCGAGAACACCGATTTCTTGATCTCGCCGGCATAAGCCGTGCCGCCGATGACCACGAGATTGCGCTTCATGTCGAGCGCGATCACCGTCTCGCCGCGCGTACCGTGGCGAGCCGGATCGGCACTGAAGCCGGGCAGATGGAGGATGGTCGCCTTTGGTGTGCCCAAGGGCGCCGCTTCACGGATCAGGAGATTGCGGATAAAGAGCGCGTGCCAGGCGGTTTCGGTGAAGACCGTCACGCCCATCCGCCGCTCGGGGTCGGCGCCGGCCGAAAGGTCCTCACGCCAGAGCGGACGGCTTTGGGCATAAAGCAGGGCATCCTCCAGCAGCGCGGCAAACTGGGTCTCGGACATTGCACGCCCATTGTCCCACCACACATGGGGCGCCGTGAGCGCGTCGCGGACGATGAACTTGTCCTGGGGCGAGCGGCCGGTGAAGGCGCCGGTCGAGACCGCGAGCGCTCCGCTCGCGGTGAGCCGGCCCTCCCCCGCAAGCAGGGCAGCGCTCACCAGTTCCGCCCGATTGCCGCCGCGCCGCGCCGGCCGGATGCCGTCGAGACGGCTCAGAATGTCCTCACTTCCAGCCATTTCGCCCCATATCCCCTTTCAGGCTCCGATGGACCGATCCATAGGACCAGCAGGCGTCGGGCCGACAGCGGGCAATCGGTCGTAAGACGGAAGTTTGAGGAATCCGGCCCTTCCTCCCAAGGAATGGCGAGGCGGGAACGTCTAGTGTATAGCAGTCGGGCGCCTTACTTTATGCGCAGTTGTGGCGATCTCAGTTTGCCACAATTGGCAGCCGCCTGGCCGCCCTACCAAGCTGAATCAAGGAAAGGGACCCGGATGCCTAAGATCGCCCTGGTGGACGATGACCGCAATATCCTCACTTCCGTCTCGCTCACTCTCGAGGCCGAAGGCTACAATGTGTCCACCTATACCGATGGCGCGTCGGGGCTTGAGGGCCTGACATCGGACAAGCCGGACCTCGCCATTCTCGACATCAAGATGCCGCGCATGGACGGGATGGAGCTGCTCAGGCGACTCCGCCAGAAATCGGACTTGCCGGTGATCTTCCTCACCAGCAAGGACGAGGAAATCGATGAGCTATTCGGTCTCAAGATGGGCGCCGACGACTTCATCAAGAAGCCGTTCAGCCAGCGGCTCCTGGTCGAGCGGGTCAAATCTATCCTCCGCCGCTCGGCGCCGCGCGACGGCAACGGCACGCCGGGAACTGCGGAAGCGACTCCCTCGAAGGCGCTGATCGAGCGTGGCAACCTGGTGATGGACGAAGAGCGCCACACCTGTACCTGGAAGGGCCAGAGGGTGACGCTGACGGTCACCGAGTTCCTGATCCTTCAGGCGCTGGCGCTTCGGCCGGGCGTGGTCAAATCACGCAACGCACTGATGGACGCCGCCTATGACGATCAGGTCTATGTCGACGATCGTACCATCGACAGCCACATCAAGCGGCTGCGCAAGAAGTTCAAGGCGGTCGACGACGATTTCGAGATGATCGAAACGCTCTATGGCGTCGGCTACCGCTTCAAGGAACAATAAGGACAAGCGGGCTGTGGCCGTTACCGGACAGGATCTGCCGGGCCTCCGCAAGCCGCGTACCGGAACGCGGCGCCGCGCAATCGTGGCGCCGCCCATCCTCGCCGCCGGCTGGCACCAGATTCTGAAAGTATGGGACTGGGTGCGCCGGATCCTGGCGCTCACGATCTTTTCTAGCCTCACCAAACGCATCGTCGTGCTCAATCTGGTAGCGCTTGCGGTGCTGGTCACCGGCATCCTTTACCTGAACCAGTGGCGCGCGGGCCTGATCGATGCCCGCGTCCAGTCGCTGCGCGTTCAGGGCCAGATTATTTCCGCGGCTATCGCGGCTTCGGCGACCGTCGATAGCGACGTGATCCAGATCGATCCCGACCGGCTGCTGCAGATGAAGACCGGGGACAGCGATCCCTCACAAGGGTATTTCGATCCCGATCTCGAATTCCCGATCAACCCCGAACGGGTCGCGCCGCTGCTGCGCAACCTGGTGACACCAACCCGCACGCGCGCCCGCATCTATGACCAGGGCGGGCTGATGATCCTCGATTCCGCGACGATCTATCAGCGCGGCGAAGTCATCAGTTCGGGCAAGCCCGCCAGCGGCCGTGCCGCGGACTGGATGACGGCCATCATGTCCTGGGTGCCGGGCGACGATTTCCCGCCCTACCAGGAATACGGGATCGATGAAGGCACCAAGTATCCCGAAGTCGCGGCAGCCCTCTCGGGCGCCCCGGCCAATGTCGTGCGCGTCGACGCCAACCACCAGCTGGTGATCTCGGTGGCGGTGCCGGTGCAACGCCTCCGCGCTACGGTGGGCGTGCTGCTGCTTTCGACCCAACCGGGCGAAATCGACTCGATCGTTGCCAGCGAGCGCTGGGGGGTGTTGCGCATTGCGCTGGTCGCGGCGGCGGTGACGATCATCCTGTCGCTGCTGCTGGCGAGCACGATTGCCGGCCCGCTCCGCCGGCTTTCGGAAGCCGCCGAGCGGGTGCAGACCTCAATGAACAGCCGCGAGGAAATCCCCGACTTCTCCTATCGGACCGACGAGGTCGGGCATCTGAGCCGGGCCCTGCGCTCAATGACCTCGGCGCTCTATAACCGGATCGAGGGGATCGAGCGCTTTGCCGCGGACGTCGCGCATGAGCTCAAGAACCCGCTCACCTCGCTGCGCTCCGCTGTCGAGACCCTCCCCCGCGCCAAAAAGCCCGAGGACCGCGAGCGCCTCAACGCCATCATCCAGCACGATGTGCGTCGGCTCGACCGGTTGATCTCGGACATTTCCAACGCCAGCCGGCTCGATGCGGAACTGGCGCGGGAGAGTGCCGAGCGCGTCGATATCGGCAAGATCTGCGAGGCGATGGTGTCGCTCCATGCCGACCTCGCGGCAGCGCGCAAGGTCAATGTCGTCCTGATGCCGCGACAGGGCCGCGCGGCGCCGGTGGCGCTCGGCCATGACAGCCGCCTTGCGCAGGTGTTCAACAACCTCATCGACAACGCGGTGTCGTTCTCACCGGAGGGCGGCACGGTCGCGGTGACGATCATCACCACCGACAGTTCGATCACCGTCACCGTTACCGACGAAGGCCCGGGCATTCGCGGCGACATCTCGCGCATCTTCCAGCGCTTTTATACAGACCGTCCCGAGGCCGAGCATTTCGGCGATCACTCGGGCCTCGGGCTCGCCATTTCCCGCCAGATCATCGATGCCCATCACGGCACGATCAAGGGCGAGAACCGCACGGACCGCTCGGGCGCGATCTTTACGGTCAAGCTCAACAGCGCCCCCAGCGAGCGCGCCCGCAAGTGAGTGTCCACAACATCCATGCGACCGGCCTGGTTTTGGGATCAACCGGGCTGATCCTCCGTGGCCTATCGGGCGCCGGCAAATCCGTCCTCGCGCTCGAACTGCTCGATGAGTGGGAAATGCGGGGCCTCGAGGCGCGCATCGTCGCAGACGACCGGCTCGATATCGAGGCCACCCGCACCGGTCTCGTCATGCACGCTCCAAAGGCGATCGAGGGGCTGATCGAGTTGCGCGGAAGGGGCATTGTCAGCCGGCCTTTCATCGCCAAGGCGCCGGTGCATCTGGTCATTGACCTTGTCGACGAGGTCGAGCGGATGGTCGAGGAAGACGCGCTGACGACCGAGCTCTATGGCGTCAAGCTCCACCGTTGCCCGGTGCCCAAGGCGGGCCGCATCGACGGGCAGCATCAACTGCTGCTGATCCGTGAGGCGTTGCGGGCACTTAACGGCGGAAAGGGACGCGGCTCCAGAACCCCGGGCGGTTCGGCGGCGCGTCAAAAAACCACTTGAATCCAATGAGTCGAGGGGCAAAACTCCACCCCGCGCGTCGCGATGTTCGGGCCCGTCAGGGGACAGCTTTATGATCGGTATCGTTCTCGTGACGCATGGCGCGCTCGCGGTTGAATTCAAATCCGCGGTCGAGCATGTCGTCGGCCCGCAGGAGCAGATCGAGACGGTCTGCATCGGCCCCGACGACGACATGGAAGCGCGCCGCGAGGACATCATCAAGGCGGTGGCGGCGGCCGGCACGGGCAATGGCGTCGTGATCCTTACGGACATGTTCGGCGGCACACCCTCCAATCTTGCCATCTCGGTGATGAAGAGCGTCGAAGCCGAAGTGATTGCGGGGGTGAACCTGCCCATGCTGGTCAAGCTCGCCCGCGTCCGCGCCGATATGGGGATCAAGCAGGCGGTGACCATCGCCGCCGAGGCGGGCCGGAAATACATCAACGTCGCCAGCGAATCCCTCGGTGGGTGAGGGTCTTCGTCCTTGAAGTGCTTGGCGATTAACGATTGCGTGCCTAAACTCAGTTGATGGACGCCGCAGCAAATGCCGGCCGGGCGCTGGCGCAGCAGATGACGATCGTTAATCGCAAGGGCCTGCACGCCCGCGCGTCCGCCCGCTTCGTGCGCACCGCCGAGTGTTTCGATGCCCAGGTCAAGGTGACGCGGGACGGCACCACGGTCGAGGGCAATTCGATCATGGGCCTGATGATGCTGGGCGCGGGACCCGGATCGAGCATTCTCGTCCACGCCACCGGCAAGCAGGCCCGCGAGGCGCTCGACGCCATCGCGACCCTGGTTGAGAACGGCTTCGACGAGGACAGCGAAGGTGCCGCGCCGGGCGATTAGGGGTCTCTCAAGGATATAAAGCTTTCTTTATGTCCCCATTGCCGGGGCCGGATTTGCCCAGTATAAGGCCCCGCAAATCCAAGCTGCGGAGACACGCCAAATGGCCCATGACTATGCCGTCAAAGACATTTCCCTTGCCGATTTCGGTCGCAAGGAGATCGGCATGGCCGAGATCGAGATGCCGGGCCTGATGGCGATCCGCGAGGAATATGCCTCGGCCCAGCCGCTCAAGGGCGCGCGGGTCGCGGGATCGCTCCACATGACCATCCAGACCGCGGTCCTCATCGAGACGCTGGTGGCGCTCGGGGCCGAAGTGCGCTGGGTGAGCTGCAATATCTTTTCGACCCAGGATCATGCCGCCGCGGCGATCGCCAAGGCCGGTGTTCCGGTCTTTGCGCACAAGGGCGAGACGCTCCAGGAATATTGGGATTTCACCGACCGCATGATGGACTGGGGCCACGGCCTCACCCCCAACATGATCCTCGACGATGGCGGCGACGCCACCATGCTGATCCTCACGGGCGCCAAGGCGGAAGCGGATCCCTCCGTCCTCGCCAAGCCCGGCAACGAGGAAGAGGAAATCTTCTTCGCCACCATCAAGAAGCGGCTCGCCAAGTCGCCGAAATTCTACTCCAACATCCGCGCCAATATCCGGGGCGTTTCCGAAGAGACGACCACGGGCGTGATGCGGCTCTATCAGCTGCAGGAAAAGGGCGAGCTCCCCTTCCCCGCCATCAACGTCAATGACAGCGTCACCAAGTCCAAGTTCGACAACAAGTACGGCACCCGAGAATCGCTGGTCGATGCGATCCGCCGCGGCACCGACGTGATGATGGCCGGCAAGGTTGCGATCGTCTGCGGCTATGGCGATGTGGGCAAGGGCTCAGCGTCCTCGCTCAAGGGCGCCGGCGCCCGGGTTCTGGTGACCGAAGTCGATCCGATCTGTGCGCTGCAGGCGGCGATGGACGGGTTCGAAGTGGTAACGCTCGAGGACGCCGCGCATCGCGCCGACATCGTGGTGAGCGCGACCGGCAACAAGGACATCATCACCGTCGACGCCATGCGGCAGATGAAGGACATGGCGATCGTCTGCAATATCGGCCATTTCGACAACGAAATCGATGTGGCGGGCCTGCGCAACTTCAGATGGACTAATGTGAAGCCGCAGGTCGATATCGTCGAACTCGCATCGGGCAAGCGCATCGTGCTGCTCAGCGAAGGCCGGCTGGTCAACCTGGGCAATGCCACGGGTCATCCGAGCTTTGTGATGAGCGCGTCCTTCTCCAACCAGACGCTGGCACAGATCGAACTGTGGACGAACGGCAAGAACCTCGCCCACAAGGTGCATGTGCTGCCCAAAAAGCTCGACGAGAAGGTCGCGGCCTTGCACCTCAGCAAGCTCGGCGCCAAGCTCACGACGCTGACCAAGCCGCAGGCGGACTATATCGGGGTGTCGCAGAACGGCCCGTTCAAGGCCGAGCACTACCGGTACTGAGCCGAGGCAGCGGCCCTAACATCGCCATTCGGCCATAGGCCTCATGGCCTTGGTGCGCTCGAATGTCTCCGCCGGAGACATTCGTGGGCTTCGCCCAACGCTGCCAAGTTAACCAATCGTTCCCGGTTCGGACTAGCGTCAATCCCCGCAATCGGCGATTTGCCCGCTATGCACAGTCACGAGGACTCTTTTGCGTGAGTCCCCGCCCCGTTATGTTGTTTTTGATTCGGGGGTCCCTCGCGCGCCATGCGCTGAGGCACGGGTCGTGGCGCCAGCGTTTTCCGGCGGTTGAGTAGGTCGCGCTTTCCGGCGACCGAGTTGGCGGGTTCAACACTGGAGTGATGCATGCGGCCGGGCGGTTTCCGGACTGGAATGGGATTCGCCCTCGCCGGCGCGGCTCCGCTGACCCTGCTTTCGGCCGCCCCTGCACTGGCACAGGGACTGACCGTTCCCGCGTCGCTTGGGCCGGTTCCTCTCGCCATTGTTCTGGGTGCTGGCCTGCTGGCGCTCATGGCGACCATCGTGGTGCGCGGTACGCTGGTCGGGAGCCGCCGCCAGATCCGCAAGGCCGCGGAACAGGTCGCGGGTTTCCGTGCGCTGGTGGACGACTATGAAGCTCTGCTCTCAGCGACAGGCGAGGCGACGATTGTCTGGACCGACCGTGCCGTCGGGCCCAAGTTCCTTGGGCAGGTGACGGCCCTGCTGCCCGCGGGAAGGCGGCCGAGCGCGGTCCTCGATTTTGCGGCATGGCTCAACCCGGTAGATGCCCAGAAGCTGGCGTCCGCCGTCGAAGCCCTCCGGGTCAGCGGGCAGAGCCTCGACATGACGCTGGCCGCACGCGATGGCCGCCTGATTCGCGCCAACGGCTGGGTGCTGGGGGGCGGCGCGGCCCTGCGTTTGCGGCCCGCCCGCATGTCCGACGCAACGCCCGCAGTCACGGCGACGCCCGACGAGTCAATTCGCACGATGATTGCCGCAATGGCCGAACCGGCATGGGTGGCCGACGCGAATGGACGGGTCGCCTTTGCCAACGCCGCCTTCCGTAGCCTCGCGCGGTCGGTGGGGAGAGCCGGCCCCGATATCAGCCCGGCAAGTCTGGCCGAGACGGCCAAGCTCGACACGGTCGAGCTGCCAACGGCGCCCGGCACGGCGGGATATCTGCGGCCAAGGGCGGAAGCGGTGACGCAGGCCGATGGCTTGTCGCATCTTGGGGCGATCATCAATGCGCTGACGACGCCGATTGCGATCTTCGGGCCGGGCCGCGACCTCGTTCAATTCAATCATGCCTATGCAAGCCTATGGCGTCTCGATCCGTCCTGGCTGAAGCCGGGTCTCGATGAGCGCGCCATCCTCGACCGGCTCAGGACCGATGGCCAGCTTCCGGCCGAGCCGGACTATCAGGCCTGGCGTGCGCGGCATCTCCAATCGTACCAATTGAAGGCACCGCGTGAGAGCGAACCATGGCACCTGCCTGATGGGCGCACCGTGCAGGTGATCTCGGCGCCTGCCGGTCCGAAGGGCGGCGTCATCTATGTTTTCGAGGACATTACCGACCAGCTCAAGCTCAAGAGCGAACACCGGACGCTGATCGATGTGCAGCGGTCGACGCTCAATGCTCTGAGTGAAGGCGTCGCCGTGTTCGGGACCAATGGCAGGCTGACGCTATCCAATCCCCGGCTGTCGATATTGTGGAAGCTGCCCACCAATCTGCTCGAGACCAACCCCCATATCGACCAGATCCTCGAGGCGGTTGCCCGTACTCTGCCTGAAGATGGCGCAACGATCTGGCGCGATCTCAAACGTGGCATCATCGACCTCAACCCGACGCGGACCGACCAGAGCGGCCGCATCGCGCGCGCCGATGGGCGGCTCCTCGACTATGCCATTACCCGCCTGCCCGATGGGCAGACGATGATGAGCTTTGTCGATGTGACCGAGATCGCCAATTACCAGCGGGTGCTGAAGGAACGCAACGAGGCGTTGATCACCGCCGACCGGCTGAAGGACGCGTTCGTCCAGAACGTCAGCTACGAGCTCCGCTCGCCGCTCACCAATATTATCGGCTTCGCCGATCTGCTCGCCTCCGAAACCGTCGGCGTCCTCAACGAACGGCAGAAGGCCTATACCGACTATATCCGCGCATCGAGCGTGACGCTGGGCGTATTGATCGACAACATCCTCGATCTCGCCACGGTCGACGCCGGTATTGCCGAGTTGCGGCTCGACGAACAGAACGTCGCGGTGCTGGTCGAGAAGGCCCGTGCCGGAGTCGATGCGACCTTCCCCGAGATCGACGGAGAAAAGTCGCTCAACCTCGTTCTCGATGTGCCGCCCAACCTGCCATCGCTGTATGCCGACGGAACGCGGATCGTCCAGGTGCTCTACAATCTCCTCTCGACTGCGGCACGCTTCTCGGAGCCCGGCGGGCTGGTCAAGCTCTCGGTCTCGACGCGCGGCGAGCAGATGCTGTTTGCGGTCGAAGACGAAGGCGCGCAGATGAGCGAGGAAATGCGCGCCGCGATGATCGAACAGGTCGACACCACCATCGCCGGGCGGCAGCGCGGCGCAGCCCTCGGCCTCGCTATCGTCAGAACATTCGTGAACCTCCACGGCGGCACGATCGGCGTTGAAAAGCGCGAGCCCCGCGGCAGCCGCGTCACAGTCAGCATTCCGCGTTTGCAGCGCATGGCCGGCGCCGCCGAGTAGCTGTCGCGGCGCGCCGCGAAATGCTATCGAGCCCCATGGGCATTGAACGCCAATTCCTCGAGGACGAACCGGCGACGATCGCGGCCGGAAAGGGCATCGCGGCGGGGTTGAAGCCAGGCGATCTGGTGCTGCTTCAGGGCGGCCTGGGGGCCGGCAAGACGACGCTGGCGCGAGCTATCGTTCGTACGCTCGCAGACGATCCCCTAATGGAAGTCCCCTCCCCGAGCTTCGCGCTGGTCCAGCCGTACGAGACGCCTAACGCCCTGATATTGCATGCCGATCTCTACCGTCTGGCGCATGAGGGCGACATTTCGGAACTTGGACTGTTCGACCGCCCGGAGGCGATTGTGCTGATTGAGTGGCCCGAGCGCGTACCGGCGCTCATGGCGCAGGCGAGCGTCTTTGTCAGGCTCGACATTCCGGCCGACGGGGTTGGGCGGGCGGTGGAGATCGCCCGGTGAGCCGACGCGGCCTCCATACAATTGGATCGCATGCAGACTTTCTGGCCGAGCTTGCCGCTGCCGTTCTTGATGGGCGGCTGCTCAACGGCTGGGAACGGACGGGGCCGTTCTGGCTTGCGGATGTCACCATCATTTTGCCGACCAAGCGGGCGCAGCTGAGACTGGCCGAAATCTTTGCGCAAAGATTGGGCGGCGCGGCGCTACTGCCCGATATCAGAACGCTGGGCGGCGAGAGCGCCGAGGAAGAGCCGTTCCTGCCGCCGGCCGAGCATCCGCCGGAGCCCCATGCGGCGAGTGCGCTGGAGCGGCGGCTGGTGCTGGCGCGGCTGATCGGAGCGTTCGCGCACTCGTCCGATGCAGCGGAGATTTTTTCGGCACCGCCTAATCCGGCGGAGATGCTGTGGCTGGCGGACTCGCTGGGAGCGCTGATTGATGACCTCGAAATCGAAGGGATTTCGCATCGGGCACTGAGGGAACTGGTGCCGGAAGAGCTGGCGGCGAACTGGCAGCAGATCATAACATTCCTTGAAGTTGTGCTCAGCGCCTGGCCGAAGATTTTGAAGGAACGCGGCAAGGGCGACGCGGCTTTGTTGCGCAACGCGCGGCTCAACCGGCAGGCGGCGACGCTTAAGCTGGTCTATGGGGACCGCCCGGTGATCGCGGCGGGATCGACCGGCTCGATCCCGGCGACTGCAAAACTGCTCGGCGCGATCAGCAAGTTGAAGCGCGGCATGGTGGTGCTGCCGGGACTGGATATTTCCCTGACAGCGGAGCAGCACGACGCATTGCTCGCCGAAGGGGCCAATACGCATGGCCACCCGCAATATGGGCTGGCGCGTTTGTTGCGACGGCTCGGGCTGGGGATTGCCGATGTCGAAGAGCTGACACCGGAACCCTCGCCACGAGCGACGATTGTACGAGCGGCACTGGCGCTGGCCGACGAGACACCACACTGGCCGGCGATCAGGGCAAAGATCGGCGATGCGGCGTTTGACGCGGCGCTGGCGGGCGTGACCATTCTCGCCGCGCCCAATGCCGATCTCGAAGCGCGGGCTATCGCATTGGCAGCACGGCATGCGGTGGGCGAGGGACAGAGCGTCGGGATCGTAACGCCGGACCAGAATCTGGGGCGGCGCATTGCCGCCGAGCTCAATCGCTTCGGGATCGCGACTGACGATCCGGCTGGAACGCCGCTTTACCAGTCGGCGATCGGACGGCTGGCGCGGCTTGTGCTGGCTGCAGGGGAAAGCCGGCTGGCGGCGGTGGACCTGATGGCGCTGCTGCGCAACGGCGCGGTGACACTTGGGCTAGAGCGGGGCGAACTGGCACGGCGGGCGGAACTGGTCGAATTCAAGCTGCTAAGGGGGCAGTTCCCGGCAGCTGGAATTGCGGGGCTGCGGGATGG